>JBDVOJ010000130.1:0-17041 GCA_039969155.1 Kangiellaceae bacterium | reverse complement strand
GCGGAGTGCCTGCCATGTGTGACGGCGACACTCAAGGCCAAGATGGCATGGAATTGTCACTATTTAGTCGTGATTTAATTGCGATGGCGACATCGGTGTCACTTTCTCACGATATGTTTGACGGTGTGGTTTGTTTAGGAGTATGTGACAAGATAGTCCCTGGACTAATGATTGGCGCATTGAGTTTTGGTCATCTACCAACTTTATTTATGCCGGCTGGCCCAATGATCACCGGACAAAGTAATGATGCCAAAGCAAAAGTAAGACAAGCTTATGCGGAAGGCAAAGCAGGAAGAGACGAGTTGTTAGCATCAGAAAGTGCTTCTTACCACGGCCCAGGAACCTGTACCTTTTATGGAACGGCCAACTCCAATCAGATGTTGATGGAAATTATGGGTCTGCAATTGCCGGGCAGCTCTTTTGTCCCACCGAATACTCAATTGAGAGACGCCTTATCGACTAGCGCTGTCGAACAGCTAATCAGCAATATAAAACAGCAAGAGAAGTTCGCAATTGCCGATATTGTCACCGAGAAGACAATCGTTAACGGTTTGGTTGGTCTTTTAGCCACTGGTGGCTCTACCAACCATGCCATACATATTATCGCCATCGCGAAAGCCGCAGGAATTATTGTTGACTGGCAAGATATGTCTGATTTATCAGCGGCGGTCCCCCTACTCTGTCGAATTTACCCGAACGGAAGCGCTGATATAAACCACTTTCAAGCAGCCGGCGGAATGACCTTCTTAATGAGGGAGTTAAGTGAAGCGGGTTTATTACATCAAGACGTAAAAACCGTGGTAGGCGAAGGCTTAGACAAATACTTCCTAGAACCAAAATTGGTCAAGAATAGCCAATCAGAAATCTTTAGACAAGAAAGTCAAACTCAACAATCTCAGTATAGGGTTGAATGGCAACAAGCAATCAGCCAATCGCTCGATGAAACCGTTTTAGCACCAGCCAATAAAGCCTTTAGCGGACATGGTGGACTGCAATTATTGACCGGTAATATAGGGCGAAGTGTGATCAAGGTGTCAGCGGTTGCCGACGAGAACTTGATTATCGAAGCAGAGGCTGTGGTTTTTGATGATCAGAATGATTTGGTAACAGAGTTTGAAAATGGAAATCTAAACAAAGACTTTGTCGCTGTCATCCGATTCCAAGGTCCACGTTCTAATGGAATGCCAGAGCTACATAAACTGACACCAATCCTCGGTTCGCTTCAATCTGCGGGCTATCGAGTCGCACTGATTACTGATGGCCGTATGTCTGGAGCCTCTGGAAAAATCCCGGCAGCAATTCATTTAGTCCCAGAAGCACTTGCTGGTGGCTACATTGGCAAAATCAACAATGGCGATTTAATTCGCTTAGATGCAGTTAAAGGAACCTTGGAAGCAAAGGTCGACTCAAAAGAATTTGAACAACGTTCACTGGCTAAAAAGCCAAGCGAACATGACCAACAAGGAATGGGCAGAGAATTGTTTAGCCAATTTAGAGCATGCGTTACAGATGCAGAAACCGGAGCAACCAGCTTTGGAGTATAGCGGTGATACTTAGCCTTAAAATTCTGTGAACTAAAGCCATGTCTTATAAAACTATATAGAGTGAATTATTTTGGAAAAAGTACTAAATAAACCTTTCGACTTGATCATATTTGGCGGTACGGGTGACTTAAGTTTACGAAAACTTTTACCCTCAATGTTTCGAGCTTTTATGGAAGACGAGGTTCCTGAAAACTCTCGGATTCTCGTTAGCTCGCGTAAGCAAACCGACTTTGATAATACCGTTGAAACCATTAAGAATGCATTTAAAAAATTCATGTTAAAAAATGAATTTAATGCAAAGAGTTTCTCAGATTTTGAAAAATATATCGTTCCAGTTTTAGTTGACGTTGCTGATTATTCGAAAGGATGGCATGAACTAAAAACTCAATTTGAAGGTCGAGAGTCTATCCCAAGAATTTTTTACTTGGCGATAATTCCAAGCATTTATGGTGACTGCTGTGAAAATATTGATAAAGCAGCTTTAGTGACTGAAGATTCCCGCGTGGTGGTTGAAAAGCCAATCGGGTACGACCAAGAATCAGCAGAAGCGATTAATCAAAAAATCGCTCAGCACTTTCAAGAAGAACAAATTTATCGAATTGATCACTATCTTGGAAAAGAAACCGTACAAAACTTACTAGCCCTGCGCTTTAGCAACTCACTATTTGAACAGTTCTGGGATTCGAAATCTATCGATCATATTCAAATCAGTATCAACGAAAAAGTTGGGCTGGAAGGTCGTGCCGGATTTTATGATGGCGCTGGTGCGATGAGAGATATGGTACAAAATCATTTATTGCAATTACTTGGACTGGTTGCAATGGAATCGCCCAACAAAATGGGCGCGAATAATATTCGAACAGAAAAAATCAAAGTTCTTCAAGCATTAAGACCAATCACTGGCGATGCAGTTAAGCGGTATACAGTGAGAGGTCAATATGTAGCCGGAAACATTGATAACAAGCTAGAACCGGGTTATCTCGAAGAGCTCGGCTGCGGTCATAGCCAAACTGAAACCTTTGTTGCAATTAGAGCTAACATCGACAATTGGCGATGGGCTAAAGTGCCTTTTTACATTCGTACCGGAAAACGATTAAAACGTCGCAGTGCGGAAATTGTTATTCAATTCAAAGATGTTTCTCACAACGCATTTGATGATGAAGCAGGGCAGCTTGTGCCCAATCGTTTGATTATTCAGTTACAACCCGAAGAACGAATGCAATTACTTCTTATGGCCAAAGATATGACACAGCTTAAAACCATTCTTAAGCCGGTTAAGCTGGACTTAAACTTTACTGAGTCTTCAAAAGGCTTTAAGAGTTTTGGCTATAAACGTTTGCTACTAGATGCAATCGCTGGCAATGCTTCGCTATTTATTCATCGAGATGAAGGAAGCGCTGCTTGGCATTGGGTCGACCCAATCATTGACTATTGGAAAGAAAACAATGTCGTTCCGTTCTTATATCGAGCCGGCACTTGGGGTCCTTCCGAAGCTGATGATTTATTAAGTAAAGATAAAAGAGAATGGATTGATATAGAGGCCTAGCAGCTTTTTAGTATCTTAGCATTAGACCCACGAAATAAATAAATATAGAGACTTAACACCAAGAATTATGACTCAAGAAAACGTTAAAATATTCAAACACAAAAATAAAACTGAATTGTTTTCTGAAACAGCTAATCGCTGTCTAGAACAGTTAACACAAAGCCTTGCTGAGAACGGCAAAGCGAGTTTCATTATCCCTGGAGGTACAACACCTGGCCCCGCATTTGAACAATTATCTAAGGCTAGTTTGGCTTGGGAAAATATCACTATCGCCCAATCAGACGAACGCTGGGTTGCTGCGGAACATCCCCAGAGCAACCAGCGATTAACTGAACAAACGTTACTGATCAATCAAGCAAAGCACGCCAACTATATTGCTATGAAAAATCAACAAGCCTCCGCGAAGCTGGGTGAAGCTCAGTGTGACTCTGAATACCGAGCAATGCAAAACCCTTTTAGTCTCACCATGCTGGGCATGGGGTTAGATGGACACATTGCCTCATTGTTTCCAAATAAAAAGATTATTGACAGTGCGCTCATACAAAACAAAGAAAAACTCTGTATGGCAATTGATGCAACAGGATGCGAAGTAGCTGGCGATTACCCAGAAAGAATGAGTTTAACTTTTTCTGGGATCTTAAACAGTGAGTTAATTCTGATACTTATGATTGGAAACGCTAAATTTGAAGTCATCAATCAGGCGCTTAACAATACCGACCCGCTGAAGTTTCCAATATCCGTGCTACTAAATCAAACTGAAACACCAATAGAAATACACTGGTGCGAATAAACTAACAACAGGTATACAATTTTGAACAACTCCGTACTAAACATTTTGAATTCCACTCGAGTGATTCCGGTTGTAGTCATCGATAACCTAGAAGATGCAGTACCGCTTTCTCAAGCCTTAGTCGATGGCGGTTTAAAAGTATTAGAAGTCACTTTAAGAACACCAGTAGCTCTAGAATCAATTTCCGCAATTAAGGCGGCAATCCCTGAAGCGATTGTCGGAACCGGAACAGTAATCTGTCCCAAAACATTAGAGCAATCATTAAACGTTAATGCCGACTTCTTAGTTTCGCCTGGCGTAACTAGCAACTTGCTTGATGCGGCTAAGCAAAATAATGCACCACTTTTACCCGGTGCAGCCACAGCTTCAGAGGTCATGCGATTATTAGATTTAGACTACCAAGCAATGAAATTTTTCCCAGCTGCGGCGGCAGGCGGAGTCAATATGCTTAAGTCATTCGCAGGCCCACTTCCTCAAATAACATTTTGCCCAACCGGTGGCATAAAACTTTCCAACGCAAACGATTATTTAAGTTTAAGCAACGTTGCATGTGTTGGTGGAACTTGGATGCTCGATAAGCAATTAATAACCAACAAAGATTGGTCAGCGATTTCAGAGCTTGCAAAACAAGCAAGTCAATTATAAATCGCAAAGAAACCTCAGAATCAAGAACTAAAATTTTAACTTTGGACCAAAGGTAAACACAATGATTAATATTGCAATAAATGGATACGGAAGAATAGGAAGAAACGTCTTAAGGGCGCTATATGAAAGCGGTAACAGAGAGCATATGAAAATTGTTGCCATCAACGATTTAGGCAATGCTGAAAATAACGTCCATCTTACCAAATACGATACTGTTCATGGTCGATTTAATCGTGATGTAAAACTGAGAACGGAACAATCCACCGGTGATCATTTTATGGATGTCGAAGGGGATCCCATCTTAGTCTGTAGCGAACGTGAACCAAGTAATTTGCCTTGGAAAGAATTGAACGTTGATGTAGTTTTCGAATGTACCGGAATATTTAAAGATAAGAAGTCGGCCGGACAACACATTGAGGCGGGAGCTCGCAAGGTCATTATCTCAGCGCCAGGAAGTGATGTGGATGCAACAGTTGTTTATGGCGTAAATCATGATGTATTAGATAGCGAGTGCGATATTATCTCTAACGCCTCATGCACCACCAATTGTTTAGCACCCGTTGCCAAAGTTTTAAACGATGCCATAGGTATTGAATCGGGATTAATGACAACTGTCCACGCCTATACTAACGACCAAAAACTAATCGATGCCGCTCACAGCGACATTTACCGAGCTCGTTCTGCAACTCATTCAATGATTCCGACGAAAACTGGTGCAGCGAAGGCCGTAGGTTTGGTACTCCCAGAATTACAAGGAAAACTCGACGGCATGGCGGTTAGAGTGCCAACTATCAACGTCTCTGTCGTTGACCTAACCTTTATAGCCAAAAAAGACACCAGCATCGAAGAAGTTAATAGTTTGATTGAAAAAGCTGCAAAAAATGAGCTGGCTGGTATACTCAACTACGTTAATGAGCCATTAGTTTCTATTGACTTTAATCACGATGCCGCCTCTTCTAGTTTTGATGCTGCACAGACTAAAGTACAAGGGAATATGGTTAAAATAATGTCCTGGTATGACAATGAATGGGGCTTCTCAAATCGTATGTTAGATACTTGCAAAGCGCTAGTGGCTGCAGAATCTAAGCAACGATTACAGCAAGCTGTTTAACTTGATTCAGACACCATAGGACTGACAATAATTGCGTGGTATGGAAGGCCTACAAAAGTGATTCAACAATCCCACAACTTAGAGAGCATGCCTGAATGGCGTGCTCTTTGTTCACATTTTGAACAAACCAAAGCGATTCACATGAGGGACCAATTTGCTGAGGAACCGAATCGTTTTAATGATTTTTCTCTGCAACTGGATGACCTGTTGTTTGATTATTCTAAAAATAGAATAAATAAAACAACCATTAAATTACTCACTGATCTGGCTGAAGCCTGCCAGCTCCCAAAACGTATACAAGACAAATTTGCTGGTAGAAAAATAAACTCTACAGAAAAACGAGCGGTTCTTCATTCGGCACTACGCTCGAGCAATTCTTCACCGCTTGTGGTTGATGGCATTGATATCAGGAAAGAGGTTTCTCAGGAATTAGCTCGTATCGCTGAACTGAGCGATAAGATTCGTTCCGGTGAATGGCTCGGACATACCGGCAAACCAATCACTGACGTTATTAATATAGGCATAGGCGGCTCCTACCTAGGCCCGCAAATGGTAACTGAGGCACTCAATCCTTATTGCAGCAACGATCTAAAATTACATTTTGTAGCTAATTTGGATGAAGATCGAATCGATGACTGTCTTGCCCAATTAAATCCGGAAACTAGTCTGTTTATCATTTGTTCAAAAACCTTTACCACGCAAGAGACTATGTTTAATGCCAACACTGCAAGAAGCTGGTTTTTGAAACAGGTCAACAATGAAGAAATGCTAGCCAAGCATTTTGTTGCGGTGTCATCTAACCTTCAAGCAACTTTGTCATTTGGTATTCAACCCGAAAATGTCTTCAAGATGTGGGACTGGGTTGGCGGACGATACTCTATTTGGTCAGCTATAGGTGTTTCAGTCATGATAGCCATTGGCAGCGATCGTTTTGCAGAGTTTCTTGCTGGGGCAGAACAAGTTGATCAGCACCTGCAAACACAGCCCTTAGGGCAAAACATGCCAGTACTGATGGGGTTGTTGGGCATTTGGTATAACAATTTTTATCAGGCCGAATCATATGCGGTGCTACCCTATGATCAACATCTGCATCGCTTCCCTGCTTATTTGCAACAAGCAGATATGGAAAGTAACGGTAAATCAGTCAAATTAGATGGCGATAATACTGACTATTCCACTGGCCCAATTATTTTTGGCGAGCTTGGAAATCCCGGACAACACGCGTTTTACCAGCTCCTTCATCAGGGCACTAAATTAGTACCGATTGATGTGTTAGCTGCAATCAATCGCGTAAGTGGCGAAAATAAGCATCAAGACGCGCTGATTTCAAATGTGCTTGCACAAACTGAAGCACTGATGCTTGGTAAGACAAAACCCCAAGTTCAATCGGAACTGGAGGCTCAAGGCCTTAGCCAAGAAGCTATTGATGCCCTACTTTCCCACAAAGAATTTGCTGGTAATCGTCCGAGTAACACCATTCTTTACCACAAGTTAGACCCTAAAACTCTGGGAAAACTAATAGCACTCTACGAACACAAAATTTTTGTTCAGGGAGTTATTTGGAACATCAATTCGTTCGATCAATGGGGTGTTGAATTAGGCAAGCAACTGGCCAAGAACATCTTTTCGGAACTGCAAGACGAAAACACTAGTTCCAAAAGCATGCATGACAGCTCAACAGCCAGTTTAATGGCCTATTACCAAAAGAGCCAAAAAAGCTAGCCTACTGTGTGGGTTAGCATATAGAACCAATTAATCTTTGACCGGTTGATATTTTATAATTCATCATTCAATCACTATTATATGTCGATACCGAGCGAAGCAATCTGCTACAATGCGCGCTTTATGACACCCTAAATTAATTCAGGTTTCACATGTCTGACTTAGCACCCCTTTTCTCAGAAATTGTTGGTCATCAATACGTTCTCACTGAGCAAGCTGACAAGCTTAATTATGGACAGGATTGGAGTCGGCTTTATCAGCCAGATCCAGCCTTTGTCGTTAGACCTGGCTCTACTCAAGAAGTCGCTGAAGTCTTAAAACTAGCCAACCAGCATAATCTAGCCGTTGTACCTTCAGGCGGGCGCACCGGATTGTCAGGTGGCGCGGTTGCAACTAATGGTGAAGTTGTTTTATCGCTAGATCGCCTGAACCAAATATCTGGATTTAACCCAACTGACAGAACCGTAAAATGTGGTGCTGGGGTGATCACTCAACAATTGCAAGAATTTGCGCTGGATAAAGGGCTTTATTACCCCGTGGATTTTGCGTCCTCAGGTTCCAGCCAAATAGGTGGAAATATCGCGACCAACGCCGGTGGAATCAAAGTCTTAAAATATGGCTTAACTAGAGACTGGGTGGTTGGGTTAACGGCAGTCACTGCTGAAGGTGAAATCCTTCACTTAAATAATGGCCTAGTAAAAAATGCCACAGGCTATGATTTACGCCATTTGATGATAGGTAGCGAAGGCACGCTTGCGGTGATTACTGAAGCTGAAATGGCGATGACAAAGCCTCCTAAGGATCCCACCGTCATGCTACTAGCGTTAGAGGAGCTAGATGATGTCTCCAATTTATTGGTGCATTTTCAGTCTCAAATGACCCTGCTAGCCTTTGAATTTTTCTCTCAACAAGCGCTTGAAAAAGTATTGGCACATCGTGATATTAAACCGCCATTTGCAGACTCCGCTAATTTTTATGTATTAATGGAATTTGAAGCAGATTCAGAACAGGCAATGGATTCCGCCTTAAGCGCTTTTGAATCAGCGGCTGAAAATGGTTGGCTGGTCGATGGCATTATTAGCCAAAGCCAGCAACAAGCTGAGGAGTTATGGGTGTATCGAGAAGGTATTTCCGAGTCGATATCTCATTACCCACCTTATAAAAATGATATCGCCGTTAAGCCTTCGTTAGTCGGTGAATTTCTAACCAAAGTTGACCAGTTTGTCACTAACAACTATCCGGAATTTGAAAATATCTGGTTTGGACATATAGGCGATGGCAACCTTCACCTAAACATTTTAAAACCTGCAGCGATGGAACTTGAGCTATTTAAGCAACAATGCGCTGAAGCCAATCCACAAATCTTTGATATTCTGAAAGAATTTGACGGTAGTATTTCTGCTGAGCATGGAGTTGGCTTATTGAAGAAAGATTATCTAGAGTATTCTCGCTCACCGCTAGAAATAAAGATGATGAAATCCATAAAGTCATTGTTTGATCCTAAGAATTTACTCAATCCAGGCAAATTATTTAAATGATACCTTTAATCGCGAGTATATTTGCGCTAGGGGTTGGCCCGCTTATCTATCAAACTTTCGGACCAATGCGGCGCACCGATCGCCTGGTTAGCGGTTTTATTTTGGTCGTGATCACGGCTACCTTATTATTGGAAGTCCTGCCCGAAGCCTTTCAGATCATTGGCTCTGTGGCAATCGTTCTGAGTTTAGTTGGTTTTGCCGGTCCAACATTGATTGAAAGACTATTTACTAAAGCGGCTAACCAGACACACTTGTTAACTATCCTATTAGGTATTTTGGGGTTAATTATTCATGCTAGCATTGATGGCGCGGCATTATTAGAATCGGATCCTTCTCATCATCAGCACGAAAATCTAACCCTTGCGATCATTCTGCATCGATTACCGGTAGGATTAACCATTTGGTGGCTATTAAAACCTTTAATCGGCGAGCGCATGGCGTTGGCCACCTTAGTAATGATGGGAGTAGCTACCGCAGGTGGGTATGCTTTAAGTATGCAGCTAATCGCCTATCACCAAACTCCTGCATTCGTGGCGCTACAAGCCTTTATATCCGGCTCACTTTTACATGTAGTGCTGCACAAACCTCATGAAGATGGCTGCCTACATACCAGCCAGACGCACGAATTGAAACACGCACATCATGGCTCCACGCATCATTCTCATGCTGCTCATTCCGAGAGTCTAAAAAGTCGCTTATTAAACAAGATCCCTGACCGGTGGGAGTTCACTGGCATGTTGCTAGGTGGGCTGACGATGCTCACACTACATCTTACTTTATAAATATGGCATGATATCTGCTAAGTTTGATTGAACTCCATTAATCGATCAATCCAAAAAGACCTTAGATGTAAACGCAGAACCCGTTACTTCTAAACTAGCAAGCAGATTAAAAAATGACCTTTAAAAAAATTACTTTCGTATTTATCGCAATGTTATTGAGCCTGCTGCTGTTATTACAGTATTGGCTAATACAAAGCTTTACCAATGATGTTTCCAGTAAAATTGGCCAAGCGGCTTTTGAAGTCAGCCGTTCTACAATCGAGACATTGGTCTTTCGACAACCCGACTTAAAAGTCAAACGGTTTGCCTTTAATGGCCAAATTTCTGAAGAGGCACAGCTAGAAATACTCAATAGTATTACTCGTTTAAGTAGCGAAGTTAGTATTAGTTTAAAGGATGGTCAAAAAGATAATTTCCTTACCATTAACTCTGCTGGTTCGAGCTATAAAGTTGATATTCCTAGAACAGGTATCGAACAATCATTAGATGAAATGTCTAACAAGATCTTGTTGAGCGCTTTGATGTTTATCTTTGTCGGTTTAATCGCTGCGGGTTATTTTACCAAGCGGATCGCAAAGCCGTTGAAAGATTTACAGTTTGCATCTGAACGTGTTGGCAGAGGAGAATTTGGTTTTCAAGTGCCTCTGGATCAACAATTCAAAAGTATCGAATTAAAAGAAACCGTTGATACTTTTAATCACATGTCAAAACAAATAAAACAGCTACAAACTGAGAATGAAAATCTGCAAAAACAGGCACAGCTTTCAGAGCTAGCAGAAATTACCCGAGGATTAGCACATACCATTAGAAACCCGCTGAATACCCTTAACTTAGCGGTTGATGAATTGACTACGACTAAAGTTGATTCGGAAAAGCCCGAACTTGGTCGCATTGCAAAACACCAAGTACAACGAATAGACAAATGGGTACGTTCATTAATGGAAATAATGTCGACTGATAAGAGCCTTATTGAACAAGTTAATTTATCCAAATTGCTAAAAACAATCATCGATGAAATCAGCATCAACAATAACTCGGATATTCAAATTAACTTATCCGAAAATAAATCAAGCTCAGGTTCCACGAATTATGAATTGAGAGGTATCATTCCGGAGTTAAAAAGCCTCTTAATCAGTCTAGTCACTAATGCCGTGGAAGCAACCGAGTTAACTCGTTTAACTAGCGCAGATAATACGCAAAGTATTTCTGATATACAAATCACATTGAGCCGAAATGACAAAGGTTTAGAAATTGCCATAGTCGACCGAGGCATTGGGTTTAGTGAAAAAGTCTTAGATAAGCTGTTCACTCCTCATAATACTGACAAAACCTATGGCGCAGGAATGGGTCTTTATTTGGCACATCGAATAGCGACCTTAAAGTACAATGGTGATTTAAAAATCACTGAAAATTCAAAGGCAAATAATCAAGGCACCTTAGGCACCACTGTCACTTTAACCTTAAATAATAGAGTTTAAGCGAATGACCTACCAAATTTTACTAGTTGAAGATGAAGCTGATCAACGGAAAATCATTCAGTCTATTTTACGCTCGCAAGGTTATTTAGTTGAAGCCGTAGCAGATGCCGAAACTGCCATGGATAGATTAAGTTCAGGCTCGTTTGATATTATTATTTCTGATTGGAAGCTACCGGGGATGAATGGTGAACAACTGCTACAACAAGTTATCAACAGCAATCCCGAAACGGGCTTTATTTTGATTACAGCGCATAGTGAGGCATCACATGCAATCAATGTAATCAGGGCAGGCGCCGATGACTACTTACCTAAACCTTTTGACAAGCAGTCGTTGTTATTTGCTGTAAAAAAACTGATCTATACTAAAAGTATTGAGTCCGAAAATAACCAGCTAAAACTGCAAACATCTCAACGAACACAGCTTGTTGACATGCTAGGCCAGTCCATTTCAATGAATCGACTTTTTGCTAGAATCGAAAAAGCAGCTCCTACCAATGCTACATTATTGATTTCTGGAGAAAGTGGCACAGGTAAAGAACTGGCTGCTCGTGCGATACATCAATTATCGAACCGTAATGAAAAAGTGTTTCTTCCAGTAAACTGCGCAGCCATCCCAGAAAGCTTAGCAGAAGCAGAATTATTTGGTGCCGAGAAAGGCTCTTTTACTGGAGCGAACAAAACACGAATTGGAAAGTTTGAAGCGGCCAATGGCGGCACTATTTTCTTAGATGAAATTGGTGAATTACCGGCTATCCTTCAAAGTAAGCTATTACGATTTCTACAAGAAGGAACGATCACTCGTGTTGGTTCAAACCAGGAAATAGAGCTCGATGTCAGAGTAGTATCAGCCACTAACAGAGACCTATTAGAAGAAGTTGAGAGCGGCAACTTTCGTGAAGACTTGTACTATCGACTCAATGTTATTCCTGTGTCGATACCACCTCTAAGGCAGCGCCAAGAAGATATCCCCTTACTCATTACTCATTTCTTAAAGCATTTTGGTCAGCAGCATCGATGCGAAAATAAAACAATTACTAAATCAGCTATGAAGATGTTATTGAGTTACCCGTGGCCAGGAAATGTTCGTCAGCTACGCAACAGTATTGAGCGATTAGTTTTACTTTCAGTTGGTGACAACATATCCCCTGAAGATGTTGAAGATTTAGAACTAACCAACAAAAATAAAACCAATCAGTTCTTACTACCGGAACAAGGTTTAGAGTGGGAAGCCCATGAAAAAGAATGCTTAGCCCAAGCGCTTAGTCATTGTAATAACAATCGAACTCAAGCTGCAAAACTACTCGGTCTCGGCTATAAAGCGTTTTTATACCGCCTTGAGAAATACAAACTATAACCTTGTGTGTTTTGTGAATTACCAATTATCAATGGCTAATGACTCAATCAACCAACGTCCTGATATGGAGACTACTTTCCCCATATGGGGAAATCAAAAGACCGAACAGGGATCACTTGCAGAACAGAATCGATAACTACAGTGATTTAACAGAGAAAAGTGAAGTTGGCATGGCATTTGTATAGTCCATTATTGAAAACCAATTTAAATTACATCAATAGAGGAAATAACATGAAAAAAATTCATTCAACAATAGCGGCTTTGACTTTTGGTGTCTTAAGCTTTGCTGCAGTCTCGATTAGCGCTGATGAAATTAAGGAAAAGAATGTGATGGTTCAAATTCACAAATTACATGACGCGGATACCAAAGTTGATATTGACGTTAATGGTAACGCAGAAGTATTCAACCTTCCGGAACTGAGTATAGGTGAAACCAAAAATATTGTGACGGAATCCGGAAATACTATCGACGTCTCAAGAACTGACGACGGCTACACTGTGACAATCGATGGCGAGGAAATCAGCTTACCTAATGCCGGTAGTGAAATGTCGGCAAATATCGTGAAGCAAATGATGCCACTGCATACTAGCGCCAAAGATGAAATTCAAGTCATAGGTGATTTAACTGATGAGCAAATTGCCATTATCAAGGATGGTTTTGCAGCCGCTGGAGTTAATAAGGAAATCAAGTTTACAAAAGGTCACGAAATGCGTTTCATCAGCATTGATGACAAAGACGGCAACTTTGAGTTTGAATTTAACGGCGAAGGCACTACTGATTTAAATACTTGGGTCACTGAAGACGGTCAACACAATCAGATTAAAATCATAAAAATGGGAGACAAAGAGAAGCATATGGAAGTGAAGAGTGAGTTTATCGTAATCGATAGAGTTGAAGAAGATAGTGACCATTAATATAGAGCAATAGCACAGTATAGAGGCGTCAATAAATGACGCCTTTCTTATGTTAGTAAAAAACTAGTCTTAGGCTATTGAAGATAAATTTTCTATTTGGTAACCCGTAGGTCGGTAGGCGAAGAAAACCTGATACGATAGTTGGTTCAATGACCATCTTAGTTCTTTGACGATTTGGCATTTGGTTTCGCTGAAGACTCTACCCGAACTACGGTTAAACTGACTTTCACGCAGCCTAATATCAATAAAGACAACGAATCGGACGAAAGCTAGACTAATTAGAATATTAATATGCGAAATCTTTGGGTGCGATAACCGTGCCTTTCTTTTTCTACATATTAGAATCAACTATATTTGCCATAAACTAGATAAAACACAACTAATTAAGGGCACAAACAATCATGTTACATCGAATACTGTTAATTATAATATTGCTATCTTTACCTTGTGTATCGAACGGAGAATCGAATCTCGAAAATAACCGACTAAATAAAAGGCTCGATGACTACTTAAGCATGAGCGTTTCAACCGGATTTTCTGGGGCTATATTAGTCGCTAAAGAAGGTGAAATCATTTTTAATCAAGGTTACGGAATGGCCAATAAAGAAAGCCATATTCTGATTAAACCTTCAACGATATTTGATATAGGCTCAGTCTCTAAACAGTTCACAGCTGCAGCTATTCTAAAATTAGTTGAGCTAGGAAAACTAAAGGTTTCAGATAATTTGAGCGACTTTTTTCAAAATCTGCCGAAAGATAAGAAAGACATTACCATCCATCAACTCCTTATTCATTCAGCGGGTTTAATTGATCGGATTGGAAAAGACGATTTCGATCATATTCCTACCGCATTATTTTTCGAAGAACTATTCGCAACCAAGCTACTTCATAAGCCAGGTACACAGCACTACTATTCGAATTCTGGCTATAGTATTTTGGCAAGAATAATTGAACTTGTATCGGGTCAAGGCTACGAAGAATTTCTTTACCAGCACTTGTTCAAGCCAGCCGGTATGGAACAAACAGGTTACCTAAAGCCACTGTGGAATGAAAAGTTGTTCGCTCTAGGATATAGATATGATGTTATAAATATCGGTTCGATGGCTGCGCGCTATAAAAAAGAAGGAAAAGTCTCCTGGGTCTTAAAAGGGAATGGTGGGATTAACTCTACTACCCAAGATATGTTTAAGTGGTATATGGCACTAAGAACAAACAAAGTTTTATCGAAATCACAAACTAATACATTCACTACACCCTATATTGCTGAAGACAAAGATAATTCGAGCTTTTATTCTTATGGTTGGGCCATATTTAATAGCAGCAGAAAAACTAAATTGGTCACGCACAATGGCTCTAATGGTATATTTTTTCATGATTTTATCTGGTTGCCAGAAGAAGATATAGTGATTATTTATTCAACTAATTCATTGAGTCGACAAGTTGGAGCAATAGCGTGGCGAATTGAAAAAATGCTTTTTGACGAGTCCTATATTCCTCCGCCGGTAGAAGTCGACTTTATGACTACGCTATTACGGTATTCTTTAGAATATTCACAAGAAGTCGATAGTATGAAACTCGACTTAAGAGAAAGGTTCAAAAACCAACTGAATGCGGCTTTCTACTTAAATAGATTGGGCAACTTACTAATCGAAGAAAAACGAAACCGTAAAGCTCTCGCAGTATATAAGCTCAATAGTGAAATATTCCCTAAGGATGGAAATACCTGGGATAGTTTGGGTGAAGGTTATCTGGCGAATAACCAGCTAGATTTAGCAAGAGCCAGCTTCAAAAAAGCTATAGAACTAAAGACATCGAACAATTGTTTTTGGTGTGAAAACGCCTCAAAAAGGCTTATTCAGTTAGAAAAATAATTCATTGCATCAGAAACCTATATTATAAGTGAAATCAATATTCGTGCAGCGATATCAACGCGTTACTTGTCAGCCTAATAGAGTTTCTGTTGGTAGTAATACTAAACAATAGTTATACAAAGAGTCTCCAAATAACAGCACGCTCACCTCGTGTTGTTACAGACTCTTTTTTTTGCATTATGTTTTAAGTGGTTGTAAGAAGAGTTTCTTATTACCTAATTTCCGGTAATAGCCCGCAATCCTTTTCGTACCGTACCAAAAAGTGTCAGAGTGTTTGTATTAATTCAGAATAGCTTGATTTCGAAATGCTTTTCGAGTTTTCCCACAATATCAATATAGCTTTTTCAGTATTGGACATCTATGGCCCAACAAAAGGCCTAAATACAAAATCGACACAAAACCCAACTATACAAATTAGCCCAACTAGCACAACTTGTATGAAGCACTGTTAATGCTTCGACTGCCTTAGTGAGCTTTGGGTATGAATTATTCTTTGTCTATTTTGTTTATCCCCTTAGCCTTCGCCCCAGGGCGCCGAGTATCCGCAAATCCAAAAAATACTCCATTACCTACTTCAACACTTTGTACACTACCCCACGAATTGAAGAATCGTATGTTGTGACCCTTTTCTTTTAGGCGCTCTGCCGTATCTACAGGAAAACCTTTTTCCAACATTAACAATTCAGGATACCATTGATGGTGAATTCTGGGTGCTAATGTAGCACTAGCTATATTCATATCATGCACCATACGATTCATTAATACGTTGTACACTATAGTGATGATGCGACTTCCTCCAGGGCTGCCTGTGGCCAACCAAGGGTTTCCTTTATCTAAAACCAAAACAGGTGTCATCGAGCTTAACGGGCGTTTTTCAGGTTGAATCGAATTAGCTTCTCCACCTAAAAGCCCATAACCATTTGGTACTCCGGGCTTAGCAGAAAAATCATCCATTTCATTATTAAGTAAGATACCTGTTTCTGGAACTGTAATTCCTGAACCAAAACTAAAATTAAGCGTGTAAGTGTTTGAGACCATATTGCCATCTTTATCGACAACCGAGTAGTGAGTGGTTTGTGGACTCTCTTGACTTATATACATTCCAGGCAATACATCTTTTGATTTTAATACCTTATCAATAGATATTTTGCTGGCGATTTTTTTGGCATAGTCTGTAGAAGTTAGTTTTTCTACAGGAATTGTGACAAAATCAGGATCACCCAAATACTTGCTCCTGTCGGCATACGCAAACTTCATGGCCTCAGTCATCATATGTACAGAATATTCGCTATTAGGCCCAGCTTTCTTGATCGGAAATTCCTGAATGATGTTTAACAATTGCACTAAGTGTATTCCGCCAGAGCTAGGTGGTGGCATAGAATAAATCGTAGCATCACCAAAGTTTGCTGATAATGGCTCTCTCCATACTGGTTGATAGGACTTAAAATCTTCCAAGGTCATTAAACCACCCTTAGACTGAATAAAGCGTACTAGCTTTTCGGCGGTATCTCCGTGATAAAACGACTCCCCATTTGTATCAGCAATTGCTTGTAAAACTCTTGCCAAATTCTCTTGTTTCAAAGTATCGTAAATCGTCCACTCGCTGCCATCAGCCTTATAATAATTACGAATAGATTCTTTAGATCGCGATAAATATCGCTTCTTTCTATTAAGAGACTCCGCCATAGCAAAGCTCATTGGGAGGTTTTGGGCTAATTTGACGGCTGGCTCAATTAAGGTCTTTA
>JBDVOJ010000129.1:0-110194 GCA_039969155.1 Kangiellaceae bacterium | reverse complement strand
TAGCACTGCAAGTCGAGCTCTTTCTTCGAGTTGTTCTTTTTGTTTTTCGTCAATTTTGGCTTGTTGCAAGAAGCGGTCGTACTCTATTTGCAATACGCTAAGTTTACCTGTTAAGTCTTGTTCCAAATATTCTATTGCCGAATCAAAATGTATATCTTCTTTTAAAGTAAATACTTCCAAATTACGGGTCAAAAACTCCTGTTCATCAAAACTGATGGTGGTTAGCAGCTCTCCAGATGAATTCACAAAATAAAGCTCTTCGGTTAACTCGTTGATCATCAATAGATGGCTTCTCACTTTTGTTCCATCTATCTCAAGATAATACCAACCGCCTTCGGTAAGCGTTTTTAATTCAATTTTTTCTTGAGGTCTTTGCCCCCATACGTCCAGTTCCTCATCGTTATAAATATCATCAGAAAATATGTCGGCCGAAATCATAACGTCAAGATGAACACGTTTACCAGCGAGTTTGTTTCGGTGTAATTCTTCCAGCTCTAGAAAAAAAGATTGTACGTAATCATTTAGCGAATCAGCTTCCATAAAGTAGCCGTACAGTCGTTTCATAGTTGGATTAACATCTGCATCAAATCTAGTTTGATAGTCAGGGTCTTCAAATGGACAACTTATACTCCAAGCTATGGTATCCATATCAGTTAGTAGCTGTTGACACTGTTTGCTCTGAGTACCATGATTTAAAATGATTTGATGAAGAATGCTCGACAGTTGATTCTCAAAAAAATCCAACAGAAAAATAGGGATTTCATCGCCATCAGTTTTCGATTTTATCAAATGAGAAGTATAATAATCTGCTTCAATTTGACGCGATTTTTTTTGTATTTCCGATATCAGTTTGTTTTTACTAAGACCGCTTTTCTCTTCGAAACCTTGAGTGTATTCAGCCAGTCGCTTATGCGCTTGCAGAAATAGTTGGCTATTGACTTCCGATTTACTCGCAAGCCGGTCGACTAGCAGTTCTATGGCATGGATAAAGTAGTTGGTTAGCTTGCCGGCATTTTCATCAAAGTGATAACCAATTTTTAACAGTTTCTCTAAGAACGTCACCGCAGGGTGTTTGGCATTATCAAGGAAGCTAAGATCGTCTAGTGCTAGCCGAGTAAAGGAAAGTTGTAATGAGTTTAATATATGAAAAAAACGTGTATCAAATTCAGTGTGAATTCTAAGGTAGTTAAACAATATTTCGACGACTTGAAGTGCGTTTTTTTCAAATGCAGCTAAAGGACGGCCGGTAATAGCATCGACTTCATTAAGCATCTTAAGCACTGACAGTTCACTTTCTTTGCTACCGATTATCTTATTTGCTAGGCGAGTCAAAGCGCCTGATAACTCTTTATGAGTGATTAGGTCCTTACGCCAGTCATACTTCCGTGGTTCATAGAAGATTTTTTCTTCAAGGCGCCTATTTTGCTTTAAGAGTGTTCGAAGCTTTCGAGACATTTGTCAAACTATCCACTGAGGGTGTAATAAATATAGTTCAGTGGCAGATATCCGCCAATAATTTAATACGATAATTGATTGATTTACGTAGATATTTGGCATGAATGTGATGAGTTACTTAATTTGGGGCCTCGATCAAAATGTCTGTAGCGTGGGGGAAGTCTCAAATACCATTAGAAGTTTGTTAATTGACTTGCTAATTCAGCTAGAAATGGTCTTATGAGTCCTTCATGTATTTTGTTTGTGCCATAAAACAGTTAGAATGTCGCAAATTGGCCTAGACCTCGATTAGCAAGGTTTAGCTAGTGTCTGTATACGATAAAAAGAGAATCAAATAGAAGCTATGAATTTTCTAGAATTCGAACGTCCCATCGCAGAGATGGAAGCACAAATAGAAGAACTACGTTTGATGGGTGATGATAGTGAAATCAATATCACTGAAGAAATTGAACGATTACAAACTAAAAGCAAAGAATTAACCACTCAAATCTTTGCCAAGCTAGATGCATGGCAGGTGGCACAGCTCGCTAGACATCCTCTAAGACCTTATACCAAGGACTATATAAACCTTATTTTTACCGATTATGATGATTTAGCGGGGGATCGCGCGTTCGCTAATGATTTAGCAATAATCGGTGGCCCAGCTCGTCTAGATGGCAAGCCTGTAATGGTTATTGGTCACCAAAAAGGTCGTGATACCAAAGAGAAAGTTAAAAGAAATTTCGGTATGCCAAGACCAGAAGGCTACCGCAAAGCCTTAAGATTGATGGAAATGGCAGAAAAATTTAACTGGCCCATTATCACTTTTATTGATACTCCTGGGGCTTATCCAGGTGTGGGCGCAGAAGAACGTGGGCAAAGCGAAGCGATAGCCAGAAATCTAAAAGTGATGTCACAGCTTAAGGTGCCTGTAATATGTACAGTGATAGGTGAGGGGGGCTCTGGCGGTGCATTAGCTATTGGGGTTGGAGATCGAGTTAATATGTTGCAGTACAGCACCTATTCGGTAATTTCCCCTGAAGGTTGTGCGTCTATTCTATGGAAAAGTGCTGAAAAAGCGTCAGACGCGGCCAAAGCCATGGGGATTACTGCCGATCGACTTAAAGAGCTTGATTTGATCAACTCGATCGTAAAAGAGCCAGAAGGTGGAGCGCACAAGAATCACCCTGAAATGGCGGCTTCTTTAAAAGCTCAAATTTGCAGTGATTTAGCTGAACTACAAGCGCTTGAATCAGACGATTTACTGGATAATCGATATGAGCGGTTGATGTCGTTTGGTGTTCAGGATGAGTGGAAGCAGTAATTTAGTCGATGCGTCGTTATGTTAGTTTCGGCGCATTCAACTTTTAAATCATTTCAAATAACCCTACTTCTAGTCCTTGTATTGTAAACTCGCTTAACTTGTTGGCTGCGCACTGCCATAATGTTAAGCGCAAAAGTGATCATAAATAATAAACAAACCTAGGTTTATTGATGGAAACAATTCAAGCCGTTGTTTTAAAGCAACTGACATCGATCGCTCATCAACAGTTCAATTTAACCGACTTGACTCAAATGCCCATAATTGTTGCCTATAGCGGTGGCTTAGACTCGTCAGTGTTATTGCATGTTTGTCATCAGCTAAAACAACAAGGCAAAATTGCCCATTTAGCTGCAGCGCATGTGAATCATGGAATTCAGCAGTTGAATGATTCATGGGAGCAGCATTGCGTCGAGCAGTGTGAGCAATATCAAATAGATATTCAGTGTAAACAATTTGGTCTTTCAAAGGGTAAAACGGTTAGCGAGAATGAGGCTAGACAAGCTCGATACCAGTTTTTCGAGTATTTACTGGCAACTCCTGCGGTATTGCTTTTCGCTCACCATCTCGATGATCAAGTAGAGACCATGCTGTTTAGAATGATTAGAGGCACTGGTGTGCATGGCTTGTCAGGGATTCCAAAGTTACGTCAGCTTGCCAGTGGTTGGTTAGCGCGTCCTTTGTTAGAGTACTCACGTCGACAACTTGAGCAATACGCCAAGCGGTTTACGCTAAACTGGGTTGAAGATCCTAGCAATCAGAAAAATCTCTACTCTCGAAATTATTTACGCAACAAAGTTATTCCAAATATTGAGTCAAAATGGCCGGAGTTCTCTCGTTCCTTCAAGCAGTTAAGTGAAGTCGCGAGTGAACAAAATTTGCTTATGGACGAACTCGCAGCGCAAGATGTGAAAGCTATTAAGCTGGCCAATTCGAGTCTGAAGATTGAAGGATTTAATCAACTCTCTAAAGTTAGACGAAAAAATCTATTACATTATTGGGTTCGTTTTCAGACTGAAAACTCTCCATCCTCGACCGAAATCAATGAAGCAATTAATCAGCTAGAAAAATTGAGTGTCGAAATTAAAAAGGACAATGCTGCTAGTTCGATCAAAGTCAAACTTGGACAGGGTTGGTTGCGAAGCTATGATAAACATGTCTATTATTGTCTGGGTAGTGAGCCTGCACAACTGAACGGTGTTAATCACTGGGAAGACTTTTCGAAGCCACTAGTATTGCAGAATGGTGTTAAATTAGAATTTGTGAAAGCGAAGGAATCTAAAGCAGATCCCGCACTTTTTATTCGGTACCCTGAGCCAACTGAAACGGTGACTATTAGAGCTCGACAGGGTGGTGAAATTGCTAAGCCCAGTTATCGATCACATAGTGCAGACTTAAAGAAAATTTTTCAGGAGCTAAAGGTTCCTCCATGGAAAAGGAAGTGGTTACCCGTTGTTTACTTCGACCAAAAGATTGCCTGTATTCCTGGGGTATTTGTTGATAAGGCATTTAGGGATGAAAGCAGTCAAATGCAATTAAACATTCTAATCGATTCTGAATGTGACTATCTAGATAGATAGTTGGTTATTCAGTTAATTATTCGAAATTAGGAGAAATATCGATGTCTAAATGTAAAAGTAATTCAGGTTCTTGCTTGTGTGGAAAAGTATCTTTTGTCGCGAAAAATGCGAGTCAGCATGTTGGTACTTGTCATTGTCGAACTTGCCGAAAGTGGGGTGGCTCCGCTTTTATGGAAGTAGACTGTGGCAACGAAGTTGAGTTTTCAGGAGAGCAAAATATATCTCTTTTTCAATCTTCGGATTGGGCGGAAAGAGGATTCTGTAAATGTTGTGGTACTCACCTTTTTTATCGACTGAAGTCAGAGCAACTGCATATGATGCCGGTAGGTTTATTCGAAGATGATGCTGAGTTTGAATTTACCACACAAGTGTTTATTGACGAAAAACCAAACTACTATGCCTATTCCAATAAAACGGAGTGTCTCACTGGAGAAGAGTTATTTGCTCTTTACGCGCCACCTAAATAAGAAAGATTTGAGAGTGCGTTGGCTGTGCTAAATGATAAAAAATTGATTGGAGAAATTTTGCTATTTCGCAGGTTTAACTAGTCTTTAAAAAAAGCTCTAATCTCACCGCTCTTTTGCATGGCATCATGATAACCTAAGTCAATCAACTCTTTGGTATAGAGGCTTTCAAACAGTAGATAGCTTAAAACTGTTGAGCCTTCGGTATTGTCTATTCCTATTCGTCGAAAAAAGAACTTCACCATTCTTGGTAATGTGTGAAAGTACTTGCTCGATAACTCAGAAAGATCTTGAGACGGAGAAATGGAGAGCGTTTCAATCGGTCTTAGATTGGTTTTGGTTTTACGGATTTCCTCAGGAATTAAATTTAACGTTTTATTAACTCTTTTAATTCGCTCGAGATCACTATCTAAACTGTCAATAAAGACACTGTCTAAAACATGCCCTGCAATGTCAGCTGTTGTTGGGTAAAACAATTCCCTCGGACGAGCGGTGTTTTCTTCTCGGATAGGATCAACACCAACGACCAATATTCTTTCTGCCCCCAAATGAATTGCTGGACTGAGTGGCGATAAGAAACGAACCGAGCCATCGCCAAAGAATTCGCGATTGACTTTTACCGCAGGAAAAACCAAAGGGATTGCCGCTGATGCTAGTAAGTGTTTTCGTTCGAGTTGAGTCTTACACCCTATTCGGCGATGCCGCTTCCATCCTTGAATCGATTCGTTCCCTTGAAAAAATGATACGGATTGACCCGAGGTATAGCCACTAGCGGTTACACAAATAGCATCCAAACAATGATTGTCGATAGCCTTTTGTAAGTTACCGTAATGAACAACTCGCGATAGCAGTTCAACTAACGGACGGTTGTTCAACAAACTTAATTGCCGAGTCTTATGATAATCTTGAACAAACAGCGATTTAGTCCATCGCGCCGCGTTTTTAACGATCCCTCTAAAGTCTGAGCGAAACACCTGATCAACCGTAAAGCTTTGCCAAACTCTCTCTAAGCTCTTAATGCCGACTCGAGGTGTTTGAGCATAACTAGCAAACACCGTGGCGTTAATTGCACCAGCGGAAGTGCCTGTAATGATCGGAAACGGGTTACCGCAATGAGGTTTAAACACCAATTCTGAAATTGCTTTGAGAACACCTACTTGATAGGCAGCTCGAGCACCACCACCCGTTAGTACTAAGCCGGTCTTAGGCTGACCAATGGCGTTGTAACAGACCTTATCGGTTTGAACCGACGAACGTCGCTCGATGAAATTTGGGTTACCGCTATGATGAGCATCAATATTAGCGGTAGTTGTGCTCATGGACGCCAGATCCTACGCATCGCTTTGTAAACTCTCATTGGATACCAAACTTGTCCGCGGCTTCCGTTGTATCGGGCCAAGGCTAAAGTTGTATCCATTTTTTCCATTTCTAAATACTGTTTAAGGATGGCACAACCGTAGCGCAGGTTGGTTTCTATTTCATGTAAGTTATCATCAGGGTGGCCAATTTCATCTTTCCAAAATGGCATCACTTGCATTAAACCCAGCGCGCCAGCACTTGAAATGGCGTAGTGATCAAAGTCACTTTCTACATCAATTAACGCAAGTACTAACATTGGGTCTAAATCAAATCGTTTGGCTTCTCGATGCACCAATCTTAAGATAGTGAAGCGTTCGTCTTCGGGGATATGCGGTGCGGCCTTGGCTAACCGAGTGGCTTGTTCAAATAACCAAACTTCGGCATCAAACTTATCGTTGAATGAGCTTTCTGCTTTAGCGATAGTAGCAATAAGTTTTTTCTTGAAATCTGAATCTGGCCGCTCTTGTTGAGAGGCTTGTTTGGTCTTAGTTAAACCACCGATGTTTTTCGCAGGAACTGTCAGCGAAACGGACAGCAACAAAAAGCCGCAAAGCATAAAGCCCAATAGTCTATTGGGGAGTTGTTGATTGATGCTAGCTAGCCGATTCATGCAAAAACAGTGTATTTGGTGGTTTAATCCTAATTTTAGTTGATTTTATCCATCAGAGTCGAAAAAACCTCATCAATTTTTACATCTATTTTGTCATTTTTGCGACGGTGTTTGTATTCGAAGTTACCTGCATCAATCCCTCTTTCGCTAATCACTATGCGGTGAGGCACGCCAATCAGCTCGATATCGGCAAACATTACACCTGGGCGCTCTTTACGATCGTCCAGAATAACTTCTACCCCCGCATCTAGTAATTGTTGGTAAAGCGCTTGTGCATGCTCTGCCACTCTTGGTGAACGTTGCATGTTCATTGGAACTATTGCCACTTGAAACGGCGCAATTTGCTCTGGCCAAGTGATGCCATAATCGTCATGATTTTGCTCAATTGCCGCAGCAACAATTCGTGATATGCCGATGCCATAACAACCCATAGTTAATGTGACTGCCTTACCATTTTCACTCAACACATTCGCTTTCATTGCTTCACTGTACTTAGTACCAAGTTGGAAAATATGACCAACTTCTATGCCTCGTTTAATGGTTAGAGTTCCTTTTCCGTCAGGGCTGGCATCGCCTTCCACGATGTTTCTGCAGTCAAAGACTTCGCTATAGTTAACATCGCGATCCCAATTGACTCCGGTTAAATGCTGATCTTCTACATTAGCACCACAGATAAAGTCGCTCATTAGTGCGGCCTGATGATCAGCAATAATCGGCATAGTAAGATTGACAGGACCGACCGAACCCGGATTTACTCCTGTGGCAGATTTAACGTCTTGATCGTTCGCCATTTTCAATGGTGAAGCCACCAAAGGATGCTTTTCTACTTTGATTTCATTTAATTGATGGTCACCGCGTAAACAGATGGCGACTAAAGGCTGTTCTGTTCCTCTTACGATGAGCGTCTTGAGCACCTGATTTGGTTTGACTTTCAAGCGTTTGCATACCGCCTCAATTGAACGCGTCTTTGGCGTTTCAACGGTGGTCATATCCGCAGTCGCTGGTGAACGTGTTGAAATATCAGCGGCAAGTGTTTCTGCTTTTTCAACGTTTGCAGCGTAGTCACTGTCGGTACTAAAGGCGATTGCATCTTCACCAGAGTCGGCTAAAACATGAAACTCATGGGAGTTATTTCCACCAATGGCGCCACTGTCTGCCATTACCGCCCGAAACTCCAAACCCAATCGCTCGAAAATACGAGTATAGGCTTGATACATGATTTGGTAAGTCTTTTCCAAACACGCTTCAGTGGTATGAAATGAGTAAGCATCTTTCATTAAGAATTCGCGGGCGCGCATGACCCCAAACCTTGGGCGACGCTCATCACGGAATTTACCTTGAATTTGGTAGTAGGTTGCTGGCAACTGCTTATAGCTTCTAATTTCATCACGGATCATTGAAGTGATGATTTCTTCATGAGTCGGACCGAGACAAAATTCACGACCATGGCGGTCATTCATTCGCAGTAGTTCTGCGCCATACTCTTCCCATCGTCCTGACTCTTGCCAAAGCTCGGCTGCTTGTACCATTGGCATCAGTATTTCGCCAGCACCTATTGCGTCCATTTCTTGACGTACAATATTTTCTATTTTCCTTAGCACTCGCAAACCAGTCGGTAACCATGTGTAAAGACCAGAAGCTTGAGAGCGTATCATTCCCGCGCGAAGCATTAAGCGGTGGCTGGCTAACTCTGCATCACTAGGGTCTTCGCGAAGTGTGGCTAATAAGTATTGACTGGTTTTCATAGAATATCTCGGTACTTCTTAATTGATAAGCTGTTAATGGGTCAGCAGTAATGACTAAGTCTAATAGCGGTTGCCTAGTCCATGTTCTACAAGCAATAGCGGGCTATTTTACTTTCGAGCCTAGGCTTAAGCAATGGATCTTAAGCTTAAAATGGAATAAATGGCGTTAGTGTCAAAAAAATCGAAAATATTCCTTTAAAAATGCCTAAAAGTCCCTATATTGGACAGTTATAAAACCTATTAAGGGCGTTGTGCTCTATAAAAGGTGATTTTGTCTGATTATTAATAGAGAAGTTTTTAAGTTATGCCAATTTACGAATATAAGTGTAAAGAATGTGACCATCGTTTAGAGAAGATCCAAAAGATGAGTGACGACCCGCTAAAAGACTGTCCAAGCTGTGAAAAGCCTGCCCTAGCCAAAGTGGTATCGGCATCGTCGTTTAAACTTAAGGGCACGGGTTGGTATGAAACAGATTTTAAGGGCGGCAGTAAAAAGTCGGAGTCTAAATCAGATACTGCTTCCTCCTCTAAAGACTAAAATCAAATAATTTTTCACCACTGAAACACGCAGTCTAGAGAGTGAAATCCTTGGTGGATTTAAGCCAAACATTCTAACCTAAAGGTTGTACTTCGACTGCGCTCGGTGATCTTTTTTACAAGCCGTGGTGAGCGGAGTCGAACTACGCGGTCACAACCTCACCCAGCAAAGAGACAAAACACTTCACCACAGATGCAAAGAAAAGGAATTTCTTTATCTGGATGATCCCCTCTCTAGAGACTGAGTATTTGGGAGAGGGGACTTTAGATTAGCGCCTAAACTAATTCCTTTAAAGACTCTTTAGAATAATCGGCTAATTCATCAATTCTATTTTCTCGCACTTTAATGACCCATTCTGGATCTTGCAATAGCGCACGACCAATCGCGACCATATCAAACTCATCGTTTTCTAGTTGCTTTGCTAACTTGTCAAAAGAATCTTGAGCAACGCTAGAAGTTTCCACCATATCTCGTTTGGATTCATCAATAAAACTATTATTCAAACCAACACTACCCACTGAAATACATGGTTTGCCAGTTAACTTCTTAGTCCAACCTGCCAAGTTAAGATCAGAGCCTGCAAATTCAGGTTCCCAAATTCGTCTGGTTGAGCAATGGAAAATATCGACTCCAGCATCAACCAGTGGTTTAAGAAATTCCGCTAACTCTTCTGGCGTATGCGCTAACTTATCGCTGTAGTCTTGCTGTTTCCACTGAGAGAAGCGCAGAATGATTGGAAAGTCTTCACCACATTTTGCTCGGATACCCTTAATAATATCGGTAGCAAATCTAGTTCTTGAGGCTAGGTCCCCTCCATATTCATCGGTTCTTTGATTGGTCACACTCCAAAAGAATTGATCAATTAGGTAGCCATGTGCTCCGTGTAATTCAACGCCATCAAAACCTAATCGCTTGGCGTCGACCGCTCCTTGTACAAAAGCGTCAATGGCTTCTTTGATATCTTCTTTTGACATGGTCTCACCATTTGGCTTGCCTTCACGGGTTAAACCCGATGGGCTGTATCCCGGGATAGTCTCATCCGGACCAGCACCTTTATTGGCTTGACGGATTGCGCCGACATGCCAAAGTTGCGGAACAATTTTTCCACCTTCCGCGTGCACTGCATCAACTACTTTTTTCCAACCAGCTAAAGGTTTTTCGCCATAGAAATAAGGCACATTGGCATAACCGTTAGCCGCTTTGTGCCCTACGCAAGTTCCTTCGGTAATAATTAATCCAACCTCGTTTTTAGCGCGCCGCTGGTAATAAGCAATGTTTAGCTCGTTTGGAATGCCGCCAGGACTGAAGGTTCGTGTCATCGGTGCCATAACCACACGGTTGCGGAGTTTAAGTGTGCCAATTTCGATGGGATGAAATAACTTGCTATCAGCTAAAGACATTAATGCTTCCATATATAGGTAAGAATGATAAAACCATTGTAAGTGGTAGGATGAGTAGTCCCAAGCTTTTTTTAGAATTATTTTGTTATGGCTTGTGTAGTTGAGCAGACTGGTAAACAGGTATACACTACGCCATTGCGAATTGACCTAGATTTTCATCACCTTTTGAAAAAATCATTTGCGACAAAGTTAGTCTCCGCGATTATCCTAAAAGATACCGTTCAAGCTGCGTCTGTTGACCATAGACTTAAGCAACAAGTATTGCTCGGCTCCAGAAAAAATACACAATACTATAGTGATTACTGGTCATTACCGATCGGGCACGTCGAGTCTGGAGAAACCAATTTACAGGCAATCACCAGAGAGCTTAAGGAAGAGCTATCCATTGAAGCGTTGGAAGTAACCGAACTATTTGTTAGAACCAATTCTGAAAATAGCATTCTGCATCAAGTGTTTTGGGTTCGAAAATGGCGGGGCGAATTAGTCAACGCAGAGCCAGAATGCTGTCATCGAATCGAATGGTTTGAATATGACCGTTTACCTGAACCAATAACTCCAATTACGGTTGAGATAGTCACTGATTTTGCTAACTTCAAACTATTCAAACATTAATTATAGACCCATCAAATTAGAAATAAGGACGTGGTTATGACTGGCTTTTTTAGAAAAATAGAATCTGCGCACCGGTTACTTCAAGACGTTTCCAATCCAACACCTGTATTGCAATCTCAAAGTTTAAACCAGCAACTTGGCGCTGAAGTTTTCTTCAAGTGTGAGAATTTTCAGAAAGTAGGCGCATTCAAATTCAGAGGTGCTTATAACGCAATCTCGCGGCTAAGCGACGCACAAAAAAAAGCAGGGGTAATTGCTTACTCGTCGGGTAATCATGCCCAAGCAGTTGCTTTAGTCGGCAAAATGCTTGGAGTTTCAATTACGATTGTTATGCCAAATAATGCGCCGAAATTAAAGCTAGCTGCGACCAAAGGCTATGGCGCGAAAGTGGTTGTATTCGATCCTCAAGAAACAACTCGTGAGGCGATTGCTGAACAAGTTAATAGCGATAATGCACTGACCCTAATTAAACCTTTTGACAATGAAGATGTTATCGCGGGACAGGGCACCGTGGCCTATGAATTTGCGCAAGAAATTCCTGATCTTAATATGATATTAGCACCATGTGGTGGCGGTGGATTATTAAGTGGAACGGCTGTTGCGGCTAAGTCGATTCAGCCGCAATGTAAAGTGATCGGTATCGAGCCTGAATTGGCAGATGATGCGACTAAATCATTTTATACCGGTGTTTTACATTCTAATCCTAACCCGCCGACCATTGCTGATGGCACGCGCACTGCATCTATGGGAGACATTACCTTTCCAATGGTAAGAGAGTATGTTGATGAAATGAAAACTGTTAGTGAAGAAGCAATTAAGGAAGCAGTGAAATTCATGTTTTATCGGATGAAATTAGTGGTGGAACCTTCAGGCGCTTTGGGGTTGGCTGCTTTGTTGAGTGGAGCGGTTAAGGCGGAAGGTAGGGTGGGGATTATTGTAAGCGGTGGTAATGTGGATGGTGAGACTATGAGTGAAATTCTTTCGGGCAGTTGATGCTCTTGTTTAGTCTTAATTCGACACCTTTGACCTTGAATCTCATATAGACAGCAACTCGCCCCCTTTGGGAACCTTTTAGCTATCTACAACAACCAGAATATCAAATTAACTCTTTACCGGTTTTGGGAGGTTGTTTGATACTATATAGTGTTAACACCATCAATTTTAAGAATGTTAGACTGCCAAAGAATAACCATTTTATAAAACTATTAAAAATGCAATCTCAATTTTAGAATCAAATTCTCCACTTCATCTTGGTTAATAGCTTTATTGAGTATCGAGCTTCTATCAAACCCCAACCTCTCTCGCTCATACTCGCCACCTCGGCTATAAACGATAAATAATTCAGAACGATCGGAAAGCGCATATCGATACCTTACTTGGGCGGCAAACTCGCTTAATGAAAAGCTATCTGGTGCCTCGTTGCTTAAAACTAGTTGTCCTAAACTATCTGCTTCAAACTCTCTTTTTGCTACAGCTTCTAAGATAACACCCTCTAGCTTTACTCGAATTTCATGTTTATCGCCAATTACAGAATTAAAATTTAGTGCTAGTGAAAGCTCATCTCGCTCGAATTCTTCAAGGACATTCTCCTCATCCCATATGACCCAACTGTCGTTCTTTACCCACTCGAGTTCGAGTGACAAATCAGAGCTTTCTCCTAGTCGAAAAATTGGAGTAAACTCAATTTCCTGTAAATTACCTTCTAGGTAATCTTTTCCCGAGGCATATTCCAATTCGAAAGTAAAAACGCTATTTTTGGCAGAATGAAATGCGATGCTAGCTTTACGGGCTCGAGGAAAATAAACTGGATTAAATCCCCTAGTAATTAAGTCGTCAATTCCTGCCTCTCTTTGCTCATATTGCAGTTCTAAAGCTCGAGTCGAATCAAATGTGAGTTCAAAGTCTAACTCCCAAGTATTCGGAAGAGCATGCTGTTGCTCGTTGTTTTTTGATTGAAATTCCCAGGCCCATTCGATGTCTCGTAGAGATTCTCCGATTAGACCAAAATTTAAATCTGTCCATTGATAGCTGCCTTGGTAATCGAGTTGTTTACGGTTGACCCTTGAGACAAAACCAAAATCATTAAGGTCTAAGTTTTTACCATAGTCTAGCCAAGTCAATTCATGGCTAAAGGCATCGCTAGGTTCCCATTCAGTTGTAATCCACCAGCCCGCATCTTTAGTTTTAATCGAATTCGACGCTAAGATTGAAAATTGTTCGACCTGGCTTTCAATATACTGACCGCTGATGCTAATCTCATCGATAGGTTCCAACTGAAAGTCGAGAGTAGTAACATTAGATTTCTTGTTAATATTGGGTTTGTCCGTTTGAGTATGTAGTAATCCCAATCTTAATTCATCATCTTTAAACAACAGACGTGAAGCTAAATAATCACTCCCCAAATAATTCTTGTTGTCGTCTTCAAAGACTGAAAGAAATCCAAAATCGAACCAATCACTGATTAAAGTATAACGAGCAGCACCGGCAATATCTGCCGCTGTCTCGCTGTCTGAATCAGCGCTTGCAACGCTTCCTATTCTAGGAGTATGAACCAATCGCAAAGTTTCTGGGCCTTGTAAGTCGAACAAGTCATGGTTTTCTCTAAAAAACGGCCGCTTTTCAGAGTTGAATGTTTCTATCGCTGAAAAGTTAACAACTAACTCATCAGATTCTACTTGGCCAAAGTCTGGATTCAAGGTCATGTTGAGTTGTTGGGAGGAGGTTGGTTTCCAAAAAATATCAACACCTGCTCGGGTCTCAGTTTGTGAGTACTCCAAATCTCTGTTAACTGCAATATAAGGGAAAAAATCTAACGCAGAGCCCGGTTGAAAAGTTAACTCTAGTGGAGTGAAGTGGCTGATAAACGATTTTTGTGAGGGCGAGATTGCAGGATAAGAAAAGGTTAGGCTTTTGCCTTGGTGTTGGCGAGAAAAGTAGAGCTTTACAGTTCGACTATCTTGCTCGCCCGAAGTCATAATTGCGATTGACCAAGGGATAAATATTTCACTAATCCAGATGTCTTCATCTTCCTCAATTTCGACGGCGGCCTGCCAGGTCGCATCCCAGTCTATCGACTCTCGATTTTCATCGGTCCAAACAGAATCTTGCATTGCGCCTGTGCGGCTAACTTTAAAACCGTAAGCTCTCACACCTTGAGCATCAAAATCGATAATCACTTGATTAAAATCAGTGCTAATTTCAGCGTCTTTTAGCGAGTGAGAGCTAACACTTTCGTTTTTGGTTTGATGGTTAATAAATGCAATGTATAAGCCTGCTTTATCAGATGTAATTTTTACTTCAGTGTCATTGGGGGGAGTCTCTAAAGACAGAGGTTGAGTGACTTTGAATTGAACAAACTCAAATGCGTTTAGCCAAGCACTCTCTTCCAGTTCACCATCGATTTCTATGCTTAGTTCACCAACATTATTTAGAGGTCGCTCAACTTCATTAGCATTTAGCGGTATTGAAAAAGCAAAAGTGAAAATTAATAGACATCGATAATATGTTTTAATTTTTAGTGTCATCAAGTAAGAGCTCTTTTGGTTATTTATGTCATCAAGGTCACTTTTATAGACTATTTAATGGGATGGATTCAACCAAGGTTACCGTTTGGTAATGTTTTAGCCAGCTTAAGATAATCTTGGTCAGGTATTCTAATTATAGCGAAAATAGTTAATCTATGGAGATAAGGTTAGAAAATGTTGGAATCTATTAACGTACAGACAATAGCAGAAAACCCGAGTCTATTGACTTTGTTGCTGGTTATTTTGCTCTCATTTATATTGTCTACAATACTTGCCTATACCTACCAAAAAACCTACCGCGGACTATCATATTCAAGAAACTATGTTCAGTCGGTAGTATTAATCTCAATAATCGCTGCAATAATTATCCAAGCGATTGGAGATAGCCTAGCGCGCGGCTTGGGAATAATGGCCGCTATGGCAATTATTCGATTTCGTACAAACTTTAAAGACCCTAGAGATACACTGTTTTTATTCGCATCTCTCGCTGCAGGAATTTCTTGCGGAGCATTCGCATTTGCAACAGCTATCATCGGCACAATTAGTTTTGCTCTGGTTGCTGTACTCCTATTTTACTCGCCGTTAGGCCCAAACAAGTATTTTGATGGAATGCTAAGGTTTAACATGCCAACGGTTCATCAACATAGCGAAGAGTTTCAAGCAATAATGCAGCGCTATTGCCAAGCATTTTCCTTGGTAACGATTAGGGAAATAGAGCAAGGAAAGCGGATGGATTATGCTTATCATATAAAACTGCGTAAAAACTATACCAGCGAGCAGCTATTACAAACCCTTAAAAACATATCAGCTCTTCAGCAAATTAACTTGATGATGCAAGAAGCTACGGTGGATCTATGAATCACACTAATTTGACCAAGAAAAAATATCAGAGTGTGGGTAATAGTGACCAATTAGAACGTGGAGGTGCCAGAGAAAAAACGCTAACTCCAGATTTGGAAACCAATAAACTTGTAAAATTGGTGAACCGGGACGACAAAAATTTGTTAGGAAGGTTGCGTGCGTTTTTTCGGCCAGCCAATAGCGGGACAAAAAGTCGTATTTTGGTGTACGCATGGTTTGTTGCAATAATACTTGTATCAGTACTACTAATGGCAATCCAAACAGAGTCAACTCATTTCTTCGGAATTGTGGAAGGCAAGCAACAGGCAATTAGTTTTCAACATCCGGTCGATATTGTGAAGATCAATGTCGTTGAGGGGCAGGAGGTTGAACGAGGAGAGAGTCTATTGCAAGTTAGGCGAAACGATTTATCATCTAGCATTGCGATACTAGATGACAAAATCTCTGAAATCCAATTGGCCAATAGTGAGTTTCTTGCAACGACAAAGGCTAAAGTTAAGATGCTCAAAGCTCAACAAAGAGCGAAGTACAACGAGCTGAGTACTGCAATCAATCGGCTAGAAACAAGACACAAGCTAAATACGAAATTACAAAGTAAAGCTAATTCGAAAGTGGTAGATAGGATATCGCCAAATAATATATTGGTTTCTGAAATGAAAGATTTGAAAGCTAGCCGATGGCATACAAACAATTCCTTTCAAGCCCAGATCGATAATTTAACTGAACAGCTTGAACTGGATGAAAGGCCTGCAAACGCTCAATTAGCCGAGCTCGATAAACGTAAATTCGAATTGCTCAGACAGCAGTCTGAGTTAAATGTATCGGCACTTTTTTTAGGTAGCGTCGGCAGCATTCTGTATAAGCCGGGGGAGACGGTAGAACCTTTCAAACCTATAGTGACCTTACATAGCGCAAACCCTAATATAGTAAAGGGTTATATTCACGAATCTATTTTAAATAATATCGAAATTGGCCAAACTGTTTGGGTTAAGTCACTTAGCGCGAAAGTGAAAAGTAGGGTATATGAGGGCATAGTTCAAAGTCTAGGTAGTAGAATGATCGAATATCCCATTAGACTAAGACGTGATAAAAATGTGTTGTCTTTTGGGCGAGAGGTAGTGGTTAGAGTCAAGGACGAAAGTCGTTTTTTATTAAGCGAAAAAGTCATAGTTTCGTTGGCTAAGCCACAAAGCTTTTTAGAAATCAGAGCTATTGATGAAGCTACTGACTTTATTAAAAGGCTAGTAGGATTACCAACCGTAAAAGTATTACAGAATTTGCTAGTTGAACGTAACATAAACCAGTCCGCTCTTACTTCGATAAAATCCAAATCGCCGTTAATCTCATCAGTAAGTTTTGAGGCTTCAGGGATCATTCCATCTAAGAGGGAGAACCATTATTTAGTGATATCCGATGAACTGGTAGCAGGCAAACCAATCATTGCTTTGATGAATCGTTTAGGAGAGCTAACCTCGGCTCTTGACTTAATTGGTGGGCCAGAGATTGATGACTTGGAAAGCATTAGCTACTTCAAGGATAGTGTTTACTTAATGTCCTCCCTGTCATATTCAAAACGAAAGAAGCTTAAGCAAAAAAGAAGATTGCTATTTCAGGTTGTTGAGAAATCAGAGTCGTTAGAAGTGGTTCAGCATATCGATATCTATGACAAATTAGTGAAATTTTCGACTTTGGAGAGAGTTAACCAAAAAACAAAAAAATTGCTGTCAAATCGAATCAATAATCGAGATCTAGAGATCGAGTCGCACTTTGTTGATAACAATAGTCTCTTCATCGGATTAAAGTCACCGAGAAAAGATAATTCCCGAATCATAATACTTAAAATTTCTGAGATAGATAGTTTTATGCAAGGTCGCCTAACGAATATTAGTATATGGAAGGAGTTAGATCCTTACTTTAATGATGGTTCAAAATCCGGCGACTTAAAAGCTGAAAAGTGGTTTCTAACAGATATGGCGCTTCGTGGAAATGAGCTTTATCTATTAACGGTTGACCGTTCAAACGAAAACACCAAAGGTCAACAAAAGAGCGCCGTGTGGCAGTTTGACACTTTATCAAATACTCCAAGTAAAAGGCTGGTTTTTGAGCACCGGGCAGCAGAAGGTTTGTTAATTGATAATGCTAAAAATGAGCTAATTGTGGTTTTCGACGAAGGAGGTGAAGGTAATTCCAAGTTTTTTAAAACTAACTTATTACCTCAAAGAAATATTAAGACGGATGTATCATTGTAACCGAGTCAGGAGAGATAGATGGACGTATTGAAAGAGTTACCACCCATGATAGAAAGGCATGAACTTAAGTATGCAATCCCGTATACATATGTTGAGCCGATCACAAATTTCATAGCGCCTTATTGTAGTTTGGATCACTATTCTGCAGTCGAAGATGACCATTACTATCACGTTAGCAGCTTATATTTCGATACTGACAACCTTGAATTTTTGCAACAAAGATTGTACGGGAAAGATGGACGATTTAACGTCAGAGCGCGGTGCTACGGTAAGGAAGGCGTTGCGCCCTATTTTTTAGAAATCAAGCGTAAGCAAGGCGTTACCGGCGTGAAGTTTCGAGCGACCGCTAGCCAAGATGAGTGGCCTCATATTATATGTGACCCTAGTTTTAGAGTGAGTGAAAACGAATCTTTAAAGGAAAGAGTTGCAAAAGAAAGATTTATTCGAGTGGCCACCAGTTATGACATAAAGCCGCAAATACTAACTCAATATAAACGCCGCGCTTTTTTTTCTACGGTTGACGACTACGCGCGAGTAACAATGGATATTAGCATGAAATATCGTTCTCAATCCGATTTTAACATGCAGACAAATGATGCGATGGTCAGTTATGACAATGAAACAATTTATGCCAATAACTGTTTAAGTGATGCCACTGTTATTTTAGAGCTAAAGTGCAATGTAGGACAAGTACCTACTTGGATGCTCGATCTGATTTCTTTTTTCGAATTGAAACAGCAAGGGTTCTCCAAATATGTCGCAAGCTCATTGGTATCGAGAGTAGATAATGGCATTGAATATATGTCTGGTGACCGGGTCGCCTCAGGGTTTTGATTGCGGATAGGAAAATTAAGGTAGTTGTTTCTCGATAGTTGTTTGAAGCTAGTTTTATGTCCATCTAGTTTCAAACATTTCCTTATCCCTGGTTGGCCGCGATAGAACTTTTATGGCGGTCCTTTTTATTTTATGGGCCTAACATGGATTAGTTAAGCGTTCATAACGATTACAATATATAACAATACGAGTTATTATTAACTAAGTGAAAGAGACAAAGAGTTTATTTACCTGTGAAGATCTTATTAATAGAGGATGATAAAACGATTGCCGATTTTATTATCAGTGGAATGAAGCAAGCTGGTTTTTCCATAGATCATGCGAGTGATGGGCGGGAAGGGCTAAACCTTTCTCTAACCAATAGCTACGATATTGGTATTTTTGATGTAATGTTGCCCTCTCTGGATGGGTTAGAAATCATTAAACGCATTCGCCTTGAAAAATTCGAGCTACCTATAATCATTCTTAGTGCCAAACGTTCGATTGACGATCGAATTTTAGGGTTGCATAAAGGTGGTGATGACTATCTTACAAAACCATTTTCGTTTAGTGAGCTACTTGCAAGAGTGCAAGCGTTACTTCGAAGGGCTCATAAAGATATTCAGTCAACTTCCTTAACCGTAGGCGGTCTCACTATCGATTTATTAGCTCGAACGGTTATTCGAGAAGGCAAGAAAATTGATCTGCAGCCAAAAGAGTTTGCGCTGCTTGAATACTTAATGAGAAACACTTGTCATGTAGTATCTAAAGTGATGATTATGGAAAGAGTTTGGGACTACAATTTTGATCCCCAAACAAATGTGGTTGAAGCTAGAATTAGCAAACTAAGAGTTAAGATCGATAAAGGATTCCAAAAGCCTCTTATTCACACAGTCCGTGGATTAGGCTATGTTTTAAGAGAAGACAAATGATTAAGCTAACGACCCTATCATCAAGGCTAACCCTTTGGTATAGCGGAATTTTTTCCTTGTTCTTGGCTATTAATTTTGCTGTTTTTTACTTTTCCTTTGAATCCGTTTTACTGAATCAAACTGATGAGGACTTAATAGAAGATATCGAAGAATTTCAACAGCTCCTAGAAGAAGAAGGACTTGATGGAATTGCTTCAGAAATACGTAGAGAGCAAATGGAATTGTCAGATTCAGAAAGTTCATTCGTTCGAATATTGGATAGAGCTGGAACGCCGTTATACACAACCAATACTGAAGGCTGGTCAAGCTTAGTTATATCGAAGGAAGAATTATCCAAAGTGTTTGAGAGCCGAAAGCCAGTATTATATGACCTTTATTCCAATGACGAGGAAGACTTATCGCGGGCCATGTATGCTCCAATTAATGATGAACTTGTATTGCACATTGCCGAGTCTATGGAAGAAAAAGAAGAGCTGATTGAGCTTATTCAAATCATTATTCTCAGTGTGTCTTTAATTGGCTTGCCAATTGCTTCAGCGGTTGGCTGGCTTATGTCTCGAAAAGCAACTAAAGGAATTAATGCGATTAGTAAGATAGCAAAAGAAATTGAAATAAATGCTCTCGACAATCGAGTATCTGCAGAGATGTGGGGGGATGAAATTAAAAATCTGGCAAATACTTTTAACGCAATGTTGGATAGAATTCGTGATTTAATAGTTGAAATGAGAGAGCTTACAGATAATGTTGCGCATGATCTAAGAAGTCCACTAACTAGAATTAGAGTTATTGCGGAATCTGCTCTTTCTAAGACAATGACATCCGACGACTATAAAGATTCCGCCGCTGATATTATTGATGAGTGTGATCGACTTATGGAAATGATCAATGCAAGTTTAGATTTGGCGGAGTTAGAATCGGGTGCAGCCTATCTTCATCGAGAAAAGATAAACTTCACCCAGATGATAGAAGACGCCTGTGAATTCTTTACCCCATTAGCGGAAGAAAAAAATATAGTATTAATATTCGAACCCAAGGAAACAAAATTCATTCGTGGTGATGTACAAAAACTCCAACGAATGCTTGCTAATCTTCTAGACAATGCAATTAAGTACACCAATCAAGGGGGAAGCGTCAAACTAAACATAGCGCATGAAAGCGATAGAATTCGTTTGACCATTAGCGATACCGGTATTGGAATACCTGAAAGTGAACAAGCCAAAGTATTTGACCGATTTTATCGCTGCGATCAAGCTAGGCTTGAAAAGGGCTGTGGCTTAGGATTAAATTTTGCTCGAGCGGTTGCTGTGGCGCATGGTGGAGAAATTTCACTTTCCAGCACTTATAAACAAGGAAGTAGTTTTAGTGTTTCTCTGAGAGTGTAAGTCTATCAAGAAGAGAATAGCTTGGTTATCCAATATAACACCTTATCTATTCATGTATTTCCAAAAATCTTATAGACCATCAATATTAGTGAGCTCTTAAGGTAAGCATTGCCAAACAATCGCAAAACAAGCGATTAAACCGATAGCCCACACAGTCGATCTAAGTTTGTCCCAATTGAGTAAATAAAAAATCTGATAAGCAACCCGAGCGAGAATATGTGTTATCGCCAAATACTGGATAGTGTGCCCGGTATGATTGGTCGCTATGGCAAGTAAAATTGCTGGAGCGAAAACAACTAACGACTCAAAAGCGTTTTGATGAGCAGCAAGTGCTCGAGCGCCAAAGCCAACCAGTTGAGCTTGCTGCGCTCTTGGGTGTTTATTATCGTAGCCGTCATCTTTATTCATAGCGAATGCAACAGGTGCCTTTGCAATAAAGGGTAATAATAGAGCAACCAACAAACAGTAAATTAGAATTGTCATATTTTTTCCTGTGCATTAAAAAGATTAGTTTAAAACAATGAATTCAACTCGTGCGTTGCAAGTTTTGTCTATCACTGCATTAAAGCGTATCTCTCTATTTAATTAATTCTTTTAAAAATTTTCCGGTGTAAGACTTCTTATTCTTACAAACTTGCTCTGGTGTGCCTTCGGCGATAATGTGACCACCCTTGCTACCACCTTCGGGGCCAAGGTCAATAATCCAATCAGCGGTTTTGATCACATCTAAATTATGCTCTATGACTAATACCGTATTACCGTGATCACGCAAGCGATGTAGTACTGCGAGTAATTGTTTAACATCATGAAAATGTAGACCGGTAGTTGGTTCATCAAGAATATACAAAGTTTTACCGGTATCCCGCTTACTTAACTCTTTAGAAAGTTTGACTCGTTGCGCTTCACCACCGGACAAGGTTGTTGCTGCTTGCCCTAAACAGATATAAGAAAGACCAACGTCAATTAGTGTTTGCAGTTTTCTTGAAATCGATGGAATAGCATCAAAAAATTCGCGCGCATCTTCAACGGTTAAACCTAAGATCTCGTGAATGTTCTTTCCTTTATAAGTCACTTCTAAAGTTTCACGGTTGTAGCGTTTTCCTTTACAGACATCGCAAGGCACATACATGTCAGGTAGGAAATGCATTTCTACTTTGATCAGTCCATCTCCCTGACAGGCTTCACAGCGGCCACCTTTAACATTAAAACTGAATCGTCCCGGTTTGTATCCTCGAGTTCTTGATTCTTGAGTACCTGCTAATAGCTCGCGAATAGGTGTAAAAATTCCGGTGTAGGTCGCCGGATTTGAGCGTGGCGTTCTACCGATAGGGCTTTGATTAATATCAACGACTTTATCGAAATTATCCATCCCAGAATAACTACTATAGTGAGAAGGTGTCATAGTCGTGGCTCGATTTAAATCGGTCGCTGCTATTGGATAGAGGGTGTTGTTAATTAGACTAGATTTGCCTGAACCAGATACACCTGTGACACAAGTAAATACGCCCACAGGAAGTTTTAAGTCCACCGATTGCAAGTTATTACCTTCCGCACCTTTTAGCTCAAAGAATTGCCCGTCTTTAGCTGGAATTCGCTGTTCCGGAATCTCAATGCGTTCTTTTCCCGCTAGGTATTTTCCGGTCAACGAGTTTTTATTTTTTAGAATGTCTTTTAGTTTGCCTTTAGCAACAATTTCTCCGCCATGAATTCCTGCTCCTGGACCAATATCTAAAACATAGTCTGCAGTGCGGATGGCATCTTCATCATGTTCGACAACAATCACCGTATTTCCTAAATCTCTTAGGTGTCTTAGAGTCTTTAATAAGCGCTCATTGTCTCGTTGATGTAATCCAATGGATGGCTCATCCAATACGTACATTACTCCAACCAGTCCTGCGCCGATTTGACTGGCCAGTCGAATTCGTTGCGCTTCACCACCCGAAAGAGTATCGGCACTTCTTTCTAATGATAAATATTCTAGGCCTACGTTGACCAGAAATTCCAAACGATCGCAGATCTCTTTGAGGATTTTTTCGGCAATTTTTCCGCGTTTACCCGGCAATTTCATTTTGCTAAAAAACTCGAAAGCTTCGTCAATCGGAAGTCGAGTCAGCGAAGGCAGATTACGCTTTTTAATTAGTACATGGCGGGCTTCTTCTTTTAGCCGAGAACCTGAACACGAAGGACAAGACTGTTTGGTCATGTATTTTTGTAGTTCGTCTCTAACCGCCATCGATTCCGTTTCATGATAACGGCGTTGCATGTTGGGAATGACGCCTTCAAATCGATGGTTGCGTTGCATCACATCACCCCGGTCATTACTATAGGTGAATTCTATTTTAGTTTTTCCGCTACCATATAAAATGATGTTTTGAACTTTTTTGGAGAGCTTTTCAAACGGTTTTTCAATATCAAACTTATAATGTTTAGCCAGTGATTTCAGCATATGGAAATAATAAACACTTCGACGATCCCAGCCTCGAATGGCGCCACCTGCTAAGCTGACATCAGGATTAACCACAATGCGGTCGGGATCAAAGAATTGATCAATACCTAACCCATCGCAAGTACCACACGCGCCAGCGGGATTATTAAATGAGAACAGCCTTGGTTCTAGCTCCGATAAACTATGGCCACAATCAGGGCAGGCAAACTTGGCCGAAAAAAGTAACGTCTCTTCTTTAGAGTCTTCGTCCATTGGAGCGACCATTGCTAATCCATCAGATAGTTCCAGCGCAGTTTCGAATGATTCGGCTAAACGCTGCTTCATATCTTTGCGAACTTTAAAACGGTCGACAACTACTTCGATGGTGTGTTTTTTGTGGAGTTCTAATTTTGGTGCTTCGCTAAGTTCGTAGGTTTTGCCATTGATTCGAGCTCTGATAAATCCCTTAGCTTGTAGCTCTTCAAAAAGATTAACGTGCTCGCCTTTTCGGTTTCTTACTACGGGGGCTAGCAGCAACATTTTGCTTTCGTCTGGCAAGGCTAGGGTATGGTCAACCATCTGGCTTACGGTTTGGGCTTCCAGAGCGACTTCATGCTCGGGGCAATGGGGCTCGCCGACCCGAGCGAATAGTAATCTGAGGTAATCATAAATTTCGGTGATAGTGCCGACGGTTGAGCGTGGATTATGCGAAGTCGATTTTTGTTCAATAGAAATAGCGGGTGATAAACCATCAATATGTTCAACATCAGGTTTTTCCATCAAAGACAAAAATTGACGCGCGTAGGCCGATAAAGATTCAACATATCGGCGTTGGCCTTCTGCATAAAGCGTATCAAAAGCCAATGACGATTTTCCTGATCCAGAAAGGCCAGTAATAACAGTCAGTTGGTCGCGAGGGATGGTTACGTCAATATTTTTCAGATTGTGGGTTTTTGCGCCCCGTACTTCTATGTGATTCATATTGGATCTTGTATAATGCCAGCGTTTCAAAATTGAACTGAATATACTAACTCTTTTAGAGCCAAAAATGAAAACTAAAAGCAATATGAATTCCACCGAGAAAAGAGCCGCGCTGACCTTAAGCAGCGTATTTGCTCTGCGTATGCTTGGGTTATTTATGTTGTTGCCAGTTTTTGCTTTGGTTGGTCAAAATTTAACCGGCTTTACCCCTGCACTTATCGGCTTTGCCATAGGCGCCTACGGACTCACTCAAGCAATCTTTCAAATCCCTTTTGGTTGGATGTCGGATCGTTTTGGTCGTAAACCAATCATTTTATTTGGATTGGTTTTGTTTGCCATAGGAAGTCTAGTGGCTGCTTTCAGTGATCATATTTATGGAGTGATTGCTGGTCGTCTATTGCAAGGTTGCGGGGCGATCGCTAGCGCTATCATGGCATTAGCTGCCGATCTATCTCGCGATGAACAGCGAACTAAAATTATGGCCAGCATCGGTATGAGTATTGGTGCGGCGTTTGCCCTAGCAATGATTCTTGGTCCTAGTCTTACTGAATTGGTTGGCCTCAACGGACTGTTTATGGTGATTGCCGCGTTAGCGCTAATTGCCATGCTCGTTATCTATTTCTTAACTCCAAACCCAGATGCTCAATTTGTCCAGCGCGACGCCATTGCGACTAGAGGGGAATTTTCCCGAATCTTTAATGATCGTCAATTGATGCGGTTAAACTTTGGTATCTTTACTCTGCATTTTTTACTGACTTCCTTTTTTGTGGCTTTTCCTAATCGACTAGCAGGCTTGGGAGTTCAACTTGCAGATCACAGTTGGATTTACTTATTGACCATGGTCGCAGCGGTAGTGCTTATGCTGCCAATGATTATCATTGCCGAAAAAAATCGACAGCATGCCAGAGTCATGTTGTTAGGTGTTTTATTGATCGCAGCCGTCCAGTTTAGTTTTGGTATGTTTAGCTTTCCATTAACATTGGTTGTGGTTGCGATGGTTATCTATTTTACTGGCTTCAATCTTATGGAAGCCTTGTTACCCTCAATGATTTCTAGAATTGCACCGCTGTCAGGTAAAGGCACTGCCTTAGGTGTTTATTCAACTAGCCAATTTGCGGGTGCATTTTTAGGTGGACCAGTCGCTGGATTAATCATTCAGTATCATGGAATGGACGGTGTTTATTTGGTTGGAGGGGGTATGGCACTGCTATGGGCTGTGTTACTACTAGGACTCAAAAATCCCCCTGCTTTAACCGCTTACACCTTAACGATGCCCGATGTTGCTAAAGACGCCTTCCCATCACTTGTACAAGAGATCAAAGCGATTGAAGGGGTATCTGAAGCGATTGCATTGCCTGAAGCTGGCGCGGTTTATTTAAAAGTTGATAAGAAGACTTTGGATAACGAGCGATTGGCGCAATATGGCAGAAGTTAAACCACAAGCTCATTGAGCCTGTCGAAGAGAATCTTTCTTTTTTTAAGTTCAAGAGACCCCCTCTCCATAACCCTCTCCCGCTGGAGAGGGGAGCACCACACCAAGAATTTTCTATTCCTCCGTGCTCTATGTTCCTATAAGGTTTCACGGGGCAAGCTTTGGTAAAAGGTCTTTCAATTTGGTTCTTTTCCAAAGTTTCGAATATCCCCACGGTTGGGGGACGGACTGAAGTCCCAACTACAAAAGAACACACCAACCTAAGTAGCTTTTCCTCCGTGTTCTCTGTGCCTCCTTGGTGAATCGTCTTTTGATTTTAATCTTTTCCTTTAAATACCCCTATTCCTTATCGCGGTTAATCCCTTAGTTTGCTAAAATCCCCCCTTGATCAAAATACCCTAGCCCCATATAGTATCCGGCTAGATTATGTAAAAGTTTAATGGGAGTTCGTACATGGCCACTCGAGGCGTCAATAAAGTCATATTAGTCGGTAACTTAGGGCAAGATCCTGAAGTTCGTTATACGCCAGGTGGTGCTGCGATCACCACTATCAGCATCGCCACCAGTGATAGTTGGAAAGATAAGAATTCAGGTCAAATGCAAGAAAAGACCGAATGGCACCGAGTGGTGTTTTTCGGCAAGCTTGCTGAAATCGCCGGTGAGTACCTACACAAAGGCTCTCAAGTTTATGTTGAAGGCAAGCTACAAACTCGTAAATGGCAAGACAAACAAGGCCAAGACCGCTATACCACAGAAGTGGTGGTTGATGGATTCAATGGCGTTATGCAAATGTTAGGTGGACGCGGTGAAGGTGCTGGACAAGGCGGTGGTCGTCCGCAGCAGCAAGGTCAACAAGCTCCGCAGCAGAATTATCAGCAACAAGGTCATCAACCACAACCAGGTGCACAACCTGCACCAGCTCCAACAGGTGATTTTGATAACTCATTTGATGATGATATTCCTTTCTAGAGTGGAATTATAAGATTTAAGACGAAGCCTCTCATTGCTGATTGTGATGAGGGGCTTTTTTATTTAGCGATTGAATTGATATCCTATATAAGTTGATTTTGAACTTGATATTCATACACATGAAGTTGTAAAAAAAGTCCACTTGATGCTATTGAAGTAGACTCGACGAGAAATTTCATGGTTATTACTTATTGATTCGATAATAATTGAGATTAAACTGTGTACAAATCAAGATTAAACAGCAAAACATTTGGGTATGGGCTCTTTGACTACATAGTGTTATTGATAGTGATGTCGATAATCGCCCTTGTACTGTATTTATACTTCAACCACTTTAACTACTCGATCTCGAATCAGCAAGAAGTGTGGGGGCAGTTTGGTGATTTTGTTGGTGGGCTACTGAACCCAATTATTGCTTTTGCAGCATTTGTTTACCTCTGGATTTCTGTTGGTATCCAGAGACGTGAATTAGCAGACGCGTCAAATTCACTTAAGTCGACGCAGCTCGAACAACAAAAACAAGCGCTCATAATTCGAGCATCGGTGGAAATGGAATCCATTTACGCAAAAATGCAAAGTGCTCACTCTTTAACTGCATTGTATTACCAACAAATTCAATATGCTCAACAAATAATGAGCAGCTCAGAAATAGACAAATCGGTGTATGATGAGAGGAGAGGAGAGACAATTCATGCAGGTTCATATATAGCAGATATACAGGATAGAATTCGTACACAATCGCTTCAGGATGATGAGTATCGAGATCAATTAAACAATATTCAAAGTAAACTTGACAAGTCATTAGAAAGACTAATGAGCGTTATTGATTAGGAAGGTCTACCTTGAATTACTTTCTAGAATTTTTTGAAATTCGATTTGAACTTCTGGGTCGAATTTAATTCCGTTAGTGCTCTTGGCCTTGGTAAGCTGTTGAAGGGGGGGATTTATTACTTTCCGAAAATCAGCATTTGTAAGATCTGAGTTGTTAAAAATACCTCCTCGGAATGTCGCACCATAAAAAGAGATATTAACCATATTACAGTTTACCCAATAACCTCTTGAAAACTTAGTATTCGAAAAGCTAGCTCCGATAAGTTTACACGAATAAAAATCAGATTTGTGAATTTTCGAATTTTCGAATATTGAATTTGTCAAATCACAGTTAGTAAATTTTGCACGGCTGATATAAGGGGGATGTCAAAATAGAATCTCTGAAATTAGTTCCAATACATATCGTATTATGAAATCTAGAACCTGTGAAATTTGAATTGGAAAAATTAGAATAGTTAAGGACAGAGAAAGATAGATCACTATTTTTAATTATGGCACTGGGAAATCTAGTGTTTACCAAATCTAAATGATTCAATTCTAAGTTTTCAGAGCGACAATAGGCCAGATATCTTAATATTGCGTATGCTTCATCATTTTGAGGTGGCCGGGGAGAATCTTTCTCTCGATTATTATGTTCAAGATTATCTGGTTGTTCACTTGCTTGGTTAACCGATTTCAATGTGGAAGTTTGATTTGTTTGCTCCGCCGTAGTTTCACTTTCTTTTTGACCTTTGGTAGTAAAGATCTCTTCCATCTTATCTAAGGCTTCCTTCTTGTTTTTACCAAAGTCAGTTTGAACTTTCTCTTTCAAATATGCGCTAAGAGTGTGGATGACAGTTTCTTGAAACGCTTCAACATTGTCTCGTGCTATTTTTGAAAGCAAATAAATTGACCCTATTCTTACACCTTGATTGTCATGTGCAAGTTGCTCTAATGCTTTAGTATAAGCGGTAACAGTCTGTGCTTCATGCGCAATTTTGGTATTCTTCCTCATTTCAACGTTATTACGATAAGAAATAATCCCGCGATAGAAGGCTAGAAAAACACCAAATATGGCGGCTATTGCCAGAACAATATTTCTAAGAGTCACAGAGCGTGTTGACTCACCTAAAATCCAAGCGTCGAATGAGAGAAACGTATATTTTGTATAGTAATAAACTAAATTAGAGAGTACAAAGAAAGCCAGTACTAATATTGTAATCTTAAATAATGTATAGCTGGGTTTATTCTTCCATTCCAATAAACTCGCTACCAGTGGTTTCATCTGACGATCCATTCTGAGTAAAATGTTCTTGGAGTTTATCAGAGATTAAGTAGAACTTAAATCTCAGGGTCGCTAAGGATTTCAACTCCCAGGATGCAAGACTAACACGGCTAGAGCGCAGAGTGCCAATCTACTTCATCAGGAACTAATGGGTCAATTCCTTTTTTGCCACATATATTAGTTTGTGTTAAGACCTAGCAAAGAAGTCTAATCCAAACACCTTATTCATTAAAAACACAGCCCTCGTATGTTAGCTAAGCTCCTTACTAATGGCAGCGGGTCATAATTATTAGCTTCGGCGAAACGCACAGCGGTAACTTTATTGGGTAACAGGGTGATTAAAACACCATGCACACTCATGTAAGGGATTTCAGCTTTGCAATTACTTTTATCAGTCCAAACTATGCTCCAAGAGAATAACAGGTAATGACTGTTGCCAAATTCATTATCTAACTGCCAGTCTCTTAGACCTCTCTCTTCCGTATAAAAGAGCGCTTTATAAAGCAATGAGCTACTGAGTAGTTGTTCTCCCTGATGTTGGCCATTACCTTGTAGCGAAATATTTGGGCTCAAGTCTTTAATTGCCGGTTTTGACGAGTTCCATTAAAGCGAATAGGGTCTCGTCTTACTTCGCCATGTCGTTACACGCTGCGACTAATAATAAAGAACGAGTTACCTTTATAAAGTTTGGTAACAAATAAATTAAAAGAGACCGTTATTCTCATTACTGATACCCAATCATAACAGCCACCACCAAAGAAACACTCCCTGCTAAAAACAACTTCACCAATAGCGGCCCTATAAATTTAAACCAACGGGTATAAGGTATCCCACACATCCCCAAAATTCCCATTAACACAGGGTTTGAAGGAACAATCATATTCATAAAGCCATCACCCATTTGAAAGGCTAAAACCGCAACTTGGCGAGAGACACCGACGATATCTGAAATAGGCGCCATGATTGGCATAGTGACATAAGCTTGACCAGAACCTGATGGTATAAAGAAGTTCAAGATACTTTGAATGGCTAACATGCCAACCGCTGAAAACTCTGCACCTAAATGAGTCAATGGCTCTGCTAATCCATTAACGATAGTGTGCAATACTTGAGCGTCGCTCAGTAGCATTTCAATACTTCGGGCAAAACCAATTAATAATGCGGTGCCAGTTAGTTCTGCTGCACCGGTGGTAAATACTTTTGATGCGCTATCAAAAGATTGACCTGCGATTATTGCTGTCAGCAAAGCAAGCACAAAGAATATTGCACCAAGCTCAATAAAGTACCAATGGAATTTTGCAATACCAACGACCATCACAATTAGAGACACTAAAGTCATCAATAGAACGGCTTTTCGTCGTCCGGTGAGTTCTGGATAATCGCTTGGTGCCGGAGGCTGTGCTTCAGGAATATCGTGAACCAAGCTATTTTTAGGATCTTCACGGACTGCTTTGGCATATTTCCAAAGATGATGAAATCCGATGGCGAGGAAGGGAACAAATAACGCTAGTCGATATTCCCAGCCCGATGTTGGTGTCACTTCTGCGACTCCTTGCGCAACTAATACCGTAAATGGGTTGAGTAGCGCGGTGCCGTAACCAATACCATAGCCGATAACCATCGCGCCTACCGCAGAAACCGTATCCATTTTTAAAGCGACACATAATGAAATCAATATGAGTACGAGTGGTATATATTCTTCGGCCATACCGATTGAAGTGGAGCCCAACATAAAAGCAAGCATACTCATAAATAAAAGAAGAGCGGGGCGTTGTGAAAAACGGTTAAGTACTTTGCCTAACATGGCATCGATAGCACCGGTCGATCGAATGACGGCTAGTGAGCCTCCAATTAATAGTAGAAAAAAGATAATTCCTTGAGCTTCACCTAGCGCTTTTGGAATAACTGTAAACAAGTTCCAGATTGGCAGGTTGACTTGTTCTTCGAGAACTTTATAAGTGCCAGGAACAACAACTTGTTTACCTTGCGCATTGGTAGCCATATCGAAACTACCTGACGGTAAAAGCCAAGTTAGCAGGTAGGCAAAGATCATCATGGAAAAGAGTAGTACTAAAGTGTGTGGGACTTTGAAGTTTTTCATAATGACGTTCCTGTTCTGATTTTATTATTATTTGGTATTCTAACTTTTTTTAATCAAGATTGTTAGAGAAGATATAGCAAGTCAGGTTTACCCTATTCAGTCGATGTGAATTTTTCGTCTTTGGGTTCGACTGGCAGCTTAGTAAATGGCAAAAAATGATAATTCAGTTGTTAGAGTGCTTTTATCCAATTAGTTAGCTCTAAATTTCTTAAGGTTGTTTTTATTTGTTCCTTGGTTTGTTCTGCGTTTTCGGAATCTTTTTGTTGGCGTAGGACAAGATATTCCTGATAGTGCATGAAGGCCGTTAAGCTGGAATTAGGTTTACTGATTGAAATAAGCTCACTAGATAATTCTCTGAGTGATTGAACTTCACCCGATTTCCTGAATACAAATGCTTTGATACAAAGTAAACTTGGATATGAAATATCTTCGTTATTTACTAATTTGAAACTTTCGTCAATGAGCTTTCTTGCGAGACCTGTTTTATTGCAGACTGCATGCACTGCTGCTAGGTAAGCTTTAGACACAGCAATGGAGCGTTTGTACTTCGACTGCTCGGCTGCGTTGAGTGACTCAACGCAGCTTAAGCGAGCTTGGTCTGTATTTCCACTTAATAATTGGCTTGCGCCACGCAACTGAAGTGCTGAGCTAAGAAAAAGCTCTTTCTCAATTGAGCCTGTATTAGGTGCGCATTCCTCGATACATTTATTCGCATAATCTATGCATGCTTGCAACTCACCAGTGTATAGATAATACATGGCAAAAGTATTGAATAGATGTGCTTTTTCTTGTCCTGAATACTGCATGTTTTGTTCGCATTTTATCAGATAGTTTTGGCACTTATGATAGTCGCACTCAAAAAAATAGGTAATCGCCAGCCCAAGGTTTGCAGAAAAAATCAATCGATTGTCGTTTGTTACTTCGGCTTTAGTAAGCCCCTTAGTAATGTACTTTTTAGCCGTCCTAAACTTTCTATGAATTAAGGAAGCATAACCAAGTTTGATATAAAAGTTGGCAATCACTCCACTGGGTAAACTTGAATGAAATGTCGATTTAATTAGCGATATGGCAAGCTTAATTTTGCTGCTAACTAATAATTGATAAAGTAGTCCATCATTGTTGAGCTCATTAACTAATACGTTTCTATTTTTGTCAGTGGGAAAATCGTCCTTATCGGGCTCGGCTATTAACACTTCTCGGCTACAGTCCAATGCTATTGCTAGCTTGTTAAGGTTGCTACTTCTAATTCGGGTAACATCACCACTTACCCAACGACTGAGGGTTTTCTCGCTAACGCCAATCTGGTTTGCGAGCCACAAATGCTTAATCGAGCTTTCGTTGATTTCAGAAATCAGTTGCTCTCGGTTTAATTTCTCCGTCTTACTACTCACGATTTTCGCTCTCATCCTTTAAAGGTCCAACTACCCCAATTATGTCCCCTTATGTCTGTTGTCAGACTTTTTCATGCCAGATATGATATCTCGAATAGTCGCACGAGGCTAGTCTACCCGTGCTCAAACGCACATAACTTAATGATGGATTTGTAAGCAAATGAAAAGATTTTTATTGATATTCTGGTTGGTAATTGGTACTAGTACTTTCTCAATAAGAGCACAAGACGCAGAAGTGATATTGGGCCTTGAGTTAGGGGCAAGTTCTATTAGTGTTGAACCAGAATTTAAACCGCAGGATGTTGATATTGATTACGATGGTTATGTTTTTGGGTATATTTTTGGTTATCGATTTGAGAGCGATTTAGTCGTTGAAGGAAACATCTCTTATTCCTCTAATGATAGTTTTTTCAGATCGTTTGACAACTACGAACTTATTGAATCTAAAGCGCTGCTTGGCTACTCTTTTGAAGTTAAAGATAATTTTAGGATAGTTCCAATGATAGGTTTCTCTCATTGGGAGTTGGAAACAAGAGAGGGAGCTTTCCTTAATTCTGGGCCGGAAGAAGAACTTGAGTTTGAGGGAACAGACTTAACTTACAAAATTAGGCTGGATTTTCCTGTCGGCGAATTAGTCGTACTTTCTTTATCGTACGCTAATACTAACGTGGAGTTTGGTCGTAATGAATTGACCCAATTCGGGATCAAGTTCGAGTTTTAGGTCAAAGTTATTTTACTATTGGGGCTATCGTAGGTTTAGCCTAGACGGGCTCCAATTCTGGAGCCATAGCAGAGATAAACTTCGGGCCAATCAACACTTCTACCTAAATTCCTACCGATATCATTAATCATGCGATGGTATTTTTGTTTTCGAAATGAAGTAACTCAATATCTTGTTTAATGCAAAATACACTAGAGTACTAGTAATCAAACCTATTAATGAAAACCACTTTTCTTGCCACTGTTGTGCGCCGGGTTGAGCATCAAAAGACAATGAAAACTCTCCCGTTGGATAATACCAGATACCGACGTCTGGGTTTCCTATATGCATCACAGACATAATGAATATCATGATGGCCCAAAAATATCCCATTCCTAGAACTAGTGTCGCCAAGCCATGAAAAAGACCTTTACGGGCACTATTCTTTAAACTGGTTAGGATGGCTATTGGGTTACCTTTAGATGCTTTTTGATGAAGCAAAATATCAACAATGAGAGGTTCTAAGTATTCATCCGGTGAACCCAAACGAGAAATAGCGTCGATTAGTCTTACTTCTTCGCTTTCGGGATTATCAGATTCCGTCGGCTCGAGGGTGTTGCTCGTTGTAGACTCATATAAATGACTTAATATTTCCAAGCGAATATCTTCACGTTCTTCTTTTGGCAGCTGCTTTAGTTTATGAATAAGTTCACGGTCAAAATTATTCCAGACCTTTTGTGCAGTTTTGCTTTTAATAGGGAACTTTATATTCATGATTGCATTACCAGATTAATAATTGAGTTATGAGTCTCAAGCCACGTGTTTTTCATTTTTGCTAATGTTTCTATCCCTAATGCAGTAATTTCATAATACTTACGTGGGGAACCAACTTCGGGAGTCTTCCATTCAGCAGAGACTAAACCATCTCTTTTTAGTCGGTTTAGCAATGGGTACAAAGTGCCCTCAGCAACTTCGATTGAGGTTAATTTTTTTATTTCTATGGCTAGCTCATAGCCATAAATATCACCTTGCTGAAGCTTCAGCAAAATGATGTATTCCAGCAGGCCTTTTCTGAATTGAGGAAGCCATCTTTCGATTATTTTATCTGACTCCATTAAGGGAAGCCTCAAGTGTGATTCTATTAAGTACATAGTATTGCTATATAAATTTGGTTGCAACAAACATTTACACATTAAATATAGAAGGGATTATTCGGGCGTCATATATCTAATTCATTGTTTTTAAAGATTTTTATCGAAGGTGATATATTGAGTGCATAGTTTTGCTGTTTGCATCGTATTGCTATGTATATTGGTTCTCGTGTAGCATACCTAGCAATACAAGGTATAAAGCAAGGTGAATGAAATGAAAAATAGAATATACAAGTTCTTTACGGTTTGGTTGTTGGCCATTAGCAGTCAAAGCATTCAGGCAACCTCTCAAATGGAAAACATTGAAGGTGCGTGGTTAGGTTCAATGAATATTCCCGAGGGGCCGTCTTTGCGCATCGGCATAGAAATCTTCAAAAAGGCAGACGGTCATTGGGGAGGGAATATAGCGAGTCTAGATCAAGGGATACGTTATATGCTGGTATCCAAGGTCAGCGCGAAGAATAGCGTGTTCACATTACAAGTAGCAGGCGCTCCTATAGGTGTTGTCGGTACGATTAATAGTGACAACAAAGTAATTAACGCAAAATTTAATCAAGGAGGTAGTGCATTTGATCTAGACCTAAACAAAGTATCATCATTACCTGAAATCTCGAGACCCCAAACACCTACCGAGGCTGTTGATTATATTCAGCAGGAAGTGAGCTACAAGAACGGTAACGATGATACTTGGTTGTCTGGTACCTTAACCATTCCAAATGGCTCAAAAAAGCATCCAGGTGTAATGTTAGTGGCAGGCTCTGGCCCAAGCCATAGAGACTCATACTTGTCAGGACATCGAACTTTCAAAGTTTTGGCTGATTACTTAACAAAACATGGCTACGTGGTTTTAAGATCAGACAAGCGTGGGGTCTATAAATCGAGTGGCAGTTTTGATGAAGCAACATTAACTAATTTGGCACTCGATACTCAAGCAGCGATTCGATATTTAAAATCACACAATCGTGTAGATTCTGAAAACATTGTCTTGATTGGTCACAGTGAAGGTAGTTTTGTCTCGGCCATGACGGCTGAAATCGAAAAAGTTCAAAGCTTAGTATCATTAGCCGGGCCAGGTATGTCGGTATTAGATATTTTATTGCTTCAAGACCAAACCGAACCAGCCGCAAAAGGCGCTAGCAATGCAGAGACGGATATCTTACTTAGTTTTAGTCGACGATTCTACAATTTAGTACTAGCGACACCTTCATCAGAATTACGTAAACAAAAGATCATTAATTTGTATGATAGTTTGAAGGGGGAGGAGGCCGAGGTTATTGCTAAGTGGGTCAACAAAAACAACGGCACATTGAGCATTAGTTCAGCGGAAAGTGATGCATTCTATAAATTTTTACAGCAAAACCCATTGCCCTACTGGAATAAATTTAATGGAAGGGCACTCATTCTAAATGGTGATAAAGACTCCCAAGTACCGGCAAAGCTGAATGTTGAGGGTATTGTCAATGCGATCACATCAAAACAAGCTAGAGTTGAAAGCGAAATTTTTATCGGGCTGAATCATTTATTTCAGCCGGCAAATACAGGATCAACAGACGAATATCAAACGATTGAGAAAACCATTGATGAGAAAGTTTTGCTTAGAATATCGACTTGGTTAGATTCTAATTTTAACTAGAGAGCGTTAATCAATGATCAGCAAGTGCGGAAATTCTTAAATAGCTTTTTCCAAGCTTGCTGTTTTTCGTTCATTAGGTCGGCCTCCTCTCACCGAGATTCAACTAATATTTGAATACTATTCAAAATAGCGACTCTCAAAGATCCAAAAGTTATTTCAGTCATTCTAGTATTTGACATTTTTCCATTTGGCTGGCATCCTGCCAGTTCATTTCAAATCGAGGACAGACCGATGAACAATTCAAAGCTCAGCCAAACCGCGACTTTAGAATTTGCCGGCAGTGATCTGGCATTGTGTTTGCCGATTCGTTCTCGTCTATCTCGCTAAGAAAAATACCTGTTAATAAAACGGTATAGCTTAGTCAATAAAACCAGAGTTCGTCTCGAGCAAAATATTTCGAATAGAAGTCAACGCGTGTTGATTTTTAAATGATATTGAATTGTCGTTGAGTTGTATTTAACACCAGATTGGTTAAGTACAATTGCGATTAGCAAGAGAGACATCTTATGTTTTTTAATAGAAAAAAACCTAAAGAAGGAACACCTTCTTTATTCCAGTTATTTAAGCAAGCGCTTTCTAATGATAACCAACGAGACTTTACCCAAGGTTCAATAGGGCAGGCCGCATTTTTATTAGCGGTACCTATGGTTCTAGAAATGGTGATGGAGTCAATATTTGCTGTGACAGATATCTTTTTTGTATCCGGTTTAGGTGCCGATGCGATTGCCGTGGTTGGATTGACGGAAGCTGTGATCACATTGCTTTATGCAGTGGCTATCGGTTTGAGTATGGCGGTTACCGCAACCGTCGCTAGGCGGATCGGAGAGAAAAACTATGAGTCAGCTAATATTGTCACCGGCCAAACTATATGGATAGGTTTATTCACCGCATTATTAGTAGCGGGTATCGGTCTATGGTTCGCCGAAGATATATTGAGGCTAATGGGAGCAACTGACGAAGTCATAGACATTGGTGGTTCGTACACCAGTGTGATGTTAACTGGCTCAATCACTATCTTATATTTATTCTTGTTTAACGCTATTTTTAGAGGAGCTGGTGACGCCAACATCGCCATGCGTTCACTATGGTTAGCGAACGGCATTAATATCGTGTTAGATCCGCTACTAATTTATGGCTACGGCCCTTTTCCTGAAATGGGAGTAACCGGCGCTGCAGTTGCGACTAATATCGGGCGAGGTATTGGGGTGCTTTATCAAATTTATCATCTAGTTGATGGAAGTAGCCGAATAAAAGTGGGTCTTACTCACTTAAGAATTGTTTCGGCAGTTGCTCTAAGATTGTTGAAAACGTCTTTCGGTGGCATTGCTCAATTTTTAATAGCGACCGCAAGTTGGGTGATTTTAGTTAGAATAATTTCAACCTATGGCAGTGAAGCTGTTGCTGGTTACACTATTGCGATTAGAGTCATTATTTTCACTATTTTGCCTTCATGGGGGCTGAGTAATGCGGCGGCCACTTTGGTTGGTCAAAACTTGGGGGCTAATTTGCCCGATCGAGCGGAGCAATCGGTTTGGAAGGTCACTAAATATAACGTCTATTTTATGGTCTCAGTGGCAATTATTTTTATCACTTTTGCTCATCCGATCATTGGCTTGTTTACCAATGATCCAACCGTATTAGAAATAGGCGTTCAATGCTTGAGGTTTATTAGCTATGGCTATGGTTTCTACGCAGTCGGTATGATCCTTGTGCAAGCTTTTAATGGCGCTGGTGATACAATGACTCCTACATGGATTAACCTGTTTTGCTATTGGATTTTCCAAATTCCATTGGCTTACTTTTTGGCTAAATCGATGGAATTGAATGCGACCGGTGTTTTTCTCGCTATCACGCTGGCGGAAAGCTTAATCGCATTAGTTTCCGTAGTGATATTTAAACGAGCTAAATGGAAAACAGGCGTCGTATAGTATCGAATCTCGAGAAGCAGATTCTTCTGCTTCTCGATTATTTCCTAAAATGCGTATTAACTACTTATCTATCTGACCATAATAAACGAATACGATTTAATCGTTATTCCCCTGCCAAGTTTGACTAAGGTCAACACTTTATAGTCATTACAAGGCTACAATATAAAGTGTCATCAATGTAGTCTTTGGTGGCACTTTACCGAGTTTTTATACAAACTAAACGGGGATTACCATGGACTTTAAAAAAGAGTTTGAACATTTGAGCCAAAAACTTAAAGCAGAAAGAGACGAAATTAATCTAAAACTTCATCTAGCTTCAATGGAAGTAAGAGATGAAATTCAAGAAGCGGACAAAAAGTGGGAATCATTTAAAATTAAGGCGGATGCTATTGCTGATGGTACAAAAGAAACGTCTCATGAAGTTATTTCTAAAACTAAAATTATAGGAGAAGAATTGAAAGAAACTTACAAGAGAATTAAGCGACGTTTTGACGAATAAGTTGAAGCTAGCTTTGTAGATTTATAACCCAAAGACTTTGGTATCTGAACTAATTGATGACAAACACAAAGCCAGCCTATCGACATCAATCAAGGAATAATGAGAGCAATGAACCCTCTTTTGTCAGAGGAATCATTGCTGCTAACTATAAAAAGCTATCGCTCTTTGCTCGCAGTTAATTTATCCATTGAAGCGCGATATCTAATAATGGCATGCTCCTCGATAAGAACAGTGACAGCATCTAGAAGCTCTTGAAAATCTACACCAACATTTGGTAATCCGTTATTATCACCCGCGGACATATTCCAGTGTTCTAATAACTCATTGTACGATGGGATATCCGATTCGTATAAGTAGAAACAGCCTGGTCCGCCATCCCAAGGTATCGCACCGCCATCACCGTAGTCGTTGTTACGCGCAACATTACAGTCTTCTTCGCTTGAAAATGCTCCAACATGATGAAAACTCGGTTCACCACCGCTATAGCTAACTGCAGTATAAAACCAACCCGAAGAAGACACTGGCGCAGCGCCCGCTAACTGACTCATCATTCCAGTAGACATCACTAATGCCAAGATGAATTTTTTCATTATTTAACTCCTCAATATAATTTTAAGTCGACTTCAAATGTCGAATAGCAAAACGAGATAGTGATTAAAGAGGCGCGGTTGGCTGTCGTCCAGTAAAGTCAATCAGCCGATGTTTTGCGCTTTAAATCGTTATCGATATTAGGGGCAACGCTAATTCTCAACCAGAAAAAGCACAGGAATAGATTGGTAAAATTGAGCTGAATTCGACTGGGTCTAGAAATTGTACGGTGGGCTAACTATATGATTAATATGAATAAAGATGCTTTTTTACCATAATTTACCAGTGAATCACTTAACAATCACCTAACAAACGCAGACTATTATGTAACACGAATTATTTGGCACTTTCATTTAACTAATAATTGTAGGACTTTAAAATGAACAAACTTAAGTTGTTGAAAAAAATTGCGGCTATTGTCGCGATTAATCAATTTGTTGGTATAGCGCCTGCGCATGAGTTTTTATCGGAAATCTTGACTCAACAAAGTGGTAGCAGTAATTTTGTGGCGGTGGCAAACTATCATCTAACTCAGGGTGAGATTTTGGCAATTAATGGTCACGGTACTCAAGTTGACTATATTAAAAATCGCTCCCAAAAATTAGTCGCAGTACCCAGAGACCCTGCACTTAGTTGCGAAAACATTGGGTCCAAGACCTGTGGTCAGTTCGATCATTTTAGCCAAGCGAGAAGTGCGGCGGTGACCACTTGCTATGAGTTGGGGCTTCAGCAGCCAAATGCTTACCCAACCGAGTTAGTACCTTTATATATTGGGCCTTCAACTTTCGTTGATTCAGACACTGCTAGCGCAGATCATCACTTGAGTTACAATTTGTTAGACGGACTCAGCTTTAATTGTGGTTACTTAGAATTAGACAATAGCGTCGATAGTTAAATTGCTAGGAATGATGTTGGGTTGAGAGTGAAAAGGATTTCACTGCTCGCATGAGATTGTCCAAATCCATCTTTAATTGGGAGCGTGCGCCACTGTCGAGTGATTCGTCAGACAATACAAAATGACAAGTTCCTGCTACATTCCGCCATTTTGGGTTGGCAGGAATCTTATCTAAAGTGAGATATTTATCTAAAGAGCGAGTTCTTAAATTACCGTTATCAATCGACACAGTCCATAGCTTGCTCTTTTCTGCCAACTCTACTTTGTTCTTACCTGTATGCTTTTCCCATATAGATACTACATTTAACATGGTGTTGACTAAGGTCTCGCGTAATTTTTGCTTTGAATCTTCAGCGGATATAGTTGGCTCCTGCGATTGATTCAAGTGCTGAAATTTATCATCGAGTAGCATTAATTGCTGTTGATGAGATTGTATGCTTTCCAATAACACCTGACGCTCTTTTCTTTTTCTATATCCGATAAAAATGATGGCTGCAAAACTTATCATCAGCAAAATGACGACCATCAGGGTCCAATTGGTTAGTCGCTGTATTTTGGTTTGATTTTCTGCGTTACTAATTTTTTCAGACATCAACTGATGTTCAATTTGCTGGTTTTCGATTCTTAGCTGTATTGAACTTAACTCAGAATCAAATTTTTGCTTTAAGTAAGCCTCTCTAGTTTGCGCGAACAGTTTTAAGTAGTGGTAGGCAGTATGAATATCTTGTTTGTTATAAGCCGAACTCAATATCTGATAGAGCTCAGCAATGACTTGTAAACTGTTCTTTTCTTTGGCAATAATTAGTCCCGAATTCGCGTGATAAATAGCATTTTCTAAATCGTTAGAAGCGAGAAAAACTTTCGATTTTTCCACTGCTAATTCAAGGCGCAAGTCAAATTGTTCTGACTCCTGCAATTCAGTCGCGCGATCTAAAAAAGCTTGCGCTGATTTAAGGTTATCGGCTTGAATCTCAAGTTTGGCAATATTGATAAGTGCTCGGGCTTGTTGTCTTGGAGATGTTTTGTTGGCAACGGATTGCAAGGTCTTTTGCTCGTAAAAGGCTTCTTTTGCTTTATCATCTAATTGGCTATAGGCGACGGCCAAGTCTTCATATAGATGGGTAATATTATCAAATACCCTTCGATCAAAGTGGTCATTTTGGGTATAGAGCAAAAACGATGAAAGTGCTCTTTCGTAATATTCTACGGCCCGTGAATAGTTCTCAAGTTTAGTGTAATTAAGACCAATATTGTTAAGAGTCGTACCTACAGCATAGGCATCCCCTTGCTCTAGTTTGAGCGCCAGACTACTTTGATAGTGGACTAATGACTTTTTGTAATCGTTAAATTTCGATTCTATAAGTCCGACGTCATTGAAGCTCTTGCTTACCCAAGTAGGCTGTTTTGCGGTTTGAGCAATAGCCAGTCCTTGATATAAATGCTTTTTAGCTAATTCAAATTCATTTTCAAAATACGCTAGTCGACCTTTTTGGCGGTGCCAACGGTAACTTATCTCTGGGTATCTATTAAATTGCGGGTGGCTAGCAATCTCATCGAGAGTAGATTGTTCTTTCGACTTTTCGCCTAATGCGTGGTAAATATCCACTAACGACAATTGTATTTGTAAGCTTTCTAATTGCCCGTTGTCGGTTTGGCTTTTGAGTAATTGCTGAGTACAGACCGCCGAAGCTTCTCGATAGTTGCCATTCTCAAGACTCTTTTGGCAAATGGTGATTGGCCGAGACTCTTGCGCTACTGCAACACAGGGTGAAAGAGACACCAGCAAAAATACAACCAAACTAGTTTTTCGAGAGTAATCTTTAAACACTTATTTACCTTTATTGTATATGCTCAATTAAATCGACGACTAACCGTTTCAACAATAACGGTTTCATTCGGTATCTCAGGCAAAACATCGTCAACTTTGACCGCGACTATGCTAACACAAGACTAACGCGTACAACTCGCTAACAAAAGTGAGAGGAGAATCTGCGATTAAGCGGCGAGTTCGAAATCAATTTTGACCTTCGCTCTACTATTTTCGGATCGTAGCGCTATAGGGCTTAATAGCAACTGAATCCAACCAAACAAGCACCAGTGTTTTTCTGAATGTTCGCTATTGGTGGTGAAAATTCACCAATATAAGTTATTATTCATCGATATTCATCTTTCTAGTTGCTCAGGAATACCAAAGAATAATCCGCTGAATCAATTAGTTAGATAACCTTAATAAGGGGAACAAGATGCACTTTGGTGAAAAGATTAAACAGTTACGAACCTTAAAGAACTGGACGCAGCCGCAATTAGCTGAGGCCATAGGAATAGAGCAATCTTATTTATCTAAGCTGGAAAACGGAAAGTCGGTGCCATCTGCGGACATATTTCAGTTGATATTAAAAGTTTTTGAGATGGATACTCACACCATTCTGAACGAGGTGGATTCATCCGTTATTCATCGTCAACTAAGACAAATTCCGGAGGTTGCTAATTTTCTTAAATACCGAGAAAGTGCGACCATAAGGAATCGAAAAATCTGGATTTTTGGCGCTTCCGTATCCACGATTCTAGGCATCGTATTGGCTGTTTCGAGTTTTTTCGCGCTGGTTTTTCCAGAGACACAATATAATTACAAATCAACGGGTATTGTGCTGGCTGGTGAATCAAAGGAGATTTTCAGTAATTATCTCGATAATTATTATGGAGATAATCTTGAGCGGGTAAGACGTCAGGACAAAATGAAAGAACGCTATGATGAACACTACATACTGACAGAACGTTACAAAGGGCAAATATTTAATGTGCCCGTCACAGGCGGTTCAAGAACTTATCGTTTAACCAAACAGCTTGAATTAGTAAGAATTGAAAATCGAATTATGGGTGTCATCGCGTTATTATTTATTCTACTCGGGCTTTTCGGTTTTTTGTTAGAAAACAAAATGACAAAAGACTAGTTGATGGCTTTAGCAGTGGTTTAAAATTTTTATCTTAGTTATTGATGCCCTATATAAGCAAGATGCCGGCTTAGTCACTCAAATATTGCATGGCTCTCTGCTTGGTATAAAGCATCGTCAGCTCGTTTCGTAATGGATTAATTACTATCATTGCTGTTAGAGCTCGTGCGGCCGAAGCTTGCTGAAATATTAGCTGCGTAATGTTGTTACTTAAATTTAGTACTCTTTAATGACGTAGCAAATGGGTGAAATCTAATTAAAACTGAATCGAATATTAGTGTTTTTAACTCTAAGACTACTCTTTTTTATCAAAGCGCTTCTTTTTTCTTGATGGGACCAGTGGCCAAAATAGTTGCTCGCCCCAGCCTGCTTTAAACATTCCTTTAACGCCGTACGCAGGTGGGTACTTTCGATTAATGTGGGCGGTTCCAAATAAAACGTCCCAAAAGAATAAAAGGTTCCCATAATTACCTTTGTAGGCGGTAATACCATCTTCGGGGTCGTACCCATGATGTGCACTGTGGGTCGAAGGTGTTGAAATCAGCCTTTCAACGAACCACATAATTGGTCTTGTAAACTTATTCTGATAAAGAGGCTTATCCCACTTCCACTCGGAGTGTGCTCCCGTGATTACGGTCAATTTAATTATCAAGTAGCCTGCATATACCCATCCAAGCCCTAAATAAATTAAAATTCCAGAGAGCCATAGGGACGGCATAATGAAATAAAAGAAGAAGTTATTACGATATATGATTCTAACGCTCATGTATTTTGCATTATGGTGTGCTCTATGGAGCTTGTATAACCACCGTGTGGCATGACAGGTTCTATGCCACCAATACTGTAGCATGTCATCAAGTATTAAAAGCAACAAAACCTGCACCAATATAGAGGTGTTGGTCAATGCTCCAGCGTACTCGGGGAACATCAGTGACATAAAATACCCCGCTAAGAATAGAATAAGTGGCTGAGTAAAAGCCAATAGCATCACAGTACTAGCGACTTCGACGATGCCATCGTCTGATACTTCTGACCTTTTTCTCAGTAACCCTTTGTGACTAGCTTCTTTTATCGCAAATAATGCAAAGATAATCAAAATTGGTATTTGGTACGTCATGGTTTTTTCTTTTTTATTCTTTGTGGGCCATTAAAGTAGCAATTAGATTTGCAACTAAATATATAGATGTATATATTTTAAAAAAGCAATCAGCTCAAACAAAGTTTACTTACAAGAGGTCGTTAAAATTGAGGCAGCTTCCCCAGTCAATGTTAGATGTCGCACATGAGTATGGTCGGATGTATCGATACCTAAAAGGTCAGTTGATTCATACCCGTGGTGACTCAAAACCAGGCTTGTCGATTATTGTTAAAGGTGTTGTAAAAGTAGGAAATTTTGATTTAGAAGGACGGTATCAACTGACAGCATTATTAAAAGAGGGAGACACTTTTGGAGAATTTACTTTGTTTACTGATCTGCCGAGAACACATAATGCAACTGCGTTTAGTGATTGTGAAATTATCCTAATCAACCAAAAACAATTTGCGTTTTGGTTGGCCAAGCAGCCTATAGTCGCTCAGTATATGTTGACCAATATTTCGGAGAAACTGCATACCGTTTTAGAGCTCTTGGATGATATTAAAAGATTACCTACTCACGTGCGGCTAGCAAAAATATTATTATCTCTTTGTATTGAGCAAGAAACTACCAATTTAACAATTCGGCAAAGCGATTGTGCTGAACTCTTAGGGCTTACCGTATTGTCTACCCACAAAGCACTAAAAACATTGAATAATTTAGAATTAATTCAAAGTTATTATGGAGGGATAGCTGTGAGTGAATTAGATAGGTTAAAACGATTTGTATCTAAACACTCTAGCGTTTTACCTCTCGAATACTAATATGCGGATCATTGAATTGCTTTAAGTTCTTCCACAAAGTTTAGTCCTGCATTAATACTTGCCTCAAATGAATAACCTTCCGAGTAGTAAAAATTAGCACGCTCACAAGCTAGCAAAGTGTATTGATATGAAAACGAGCGCAGCTGACACTCGTTAATTAAAATCGTTCTCAATTGGTTTAATTTTGAGGTTAACCCGCTCGTAGAACTCTCGCCGCCGGTCTGGTTAGACTGTACCCGGCTTTCAATATTGGACTCGATGATATATTTCCTTTTTCACAGTGACTATCTGCATTGCTCGGCAGAGACATTTGGCCGCAACAAATACATGCTTTTAATCTTAATCTTCCTTTATAGAAAGTTGCCCATTCGTGTTTGTTTGTAGACATTTCATTTCCTTATCATGGTGTTAAGAGAATGAATCTAGTGTGCCAAATTACATCGAAAGCAAAAAGGCGTTATTAGATGTCTATTGTGTGCGAGATCTCTCAACTCCAAGTAGGGATATACTCCTATCTCAAGTAAGACTAGAAGTTTCCTGAGCTAGAAGAGAAACCAGAGCTTGGCGTTGTTAGGCTATTATTCGCGCCACCTTGCCAGACTACATTTCCGATATCGCGTTTGATGCACTTCCATTCGATCAAGGTGTTTGCGGGCAACGCCCCAATCGAACCAGTCCATGTGGGATAAGCTGTCGGCTCTAGTTTGATGGCGTTATTAGTATCCCAATTACCTAATGCTGCGATATTACCCACGATATAAATATTTTGGCCCCATTCGGTCGTTGCGTTATGACAACTAAAATTAACTTCCACGGTAGAAGAAGCTTCTTTAATTAATACCACGGCCCCATAGGCTGGAATATGGACGTTGTTAATCGCGAAAGCTTGCGAGCTTCCTCTAGTCGCTTGCTGAACCCCACCGATATTAAAGTCGTCCCAACTAGTGTTAGCGATTTCTCGATAGTTTCCTGAAATCCCAACGTCGTAGTTAAACCAAGTTGTGTTTGAAAAGTTCATTACTACAACATACTTCGAATCGGCACGTGTAAAAGCAGCAATCCCATTGTTATTATGGATATGAGAAATCCAACTATTTGAGGACGCAAACGTTAACAAGTCATCACTTCTGATTTCATTAAGTTTTTTATACCAATCAAGTATTTTCTTTTGCGCCGGATTAGTTTCATAAGTACCTAGTGGTAGTCGGTCGGACCACCAATCAATATGAAACTGTTTACTCTCTCCGGCTTCTTGTCCCATAAATACCATTGGAGTTCCGCGAGCCATTATTGTGCCGGTCAAAGATAATTGGTTCATTTCCCAGCCCTTCCCATCGCGACCTCGTTTGGCTATTCGATCATCGGTATTGCCGACTTCGTCATGAGATTCAGTGTAAACCGTTGCGTCTTGCCAACCATCTCCAAAATGTCCAAATACAGGCCATAAGTTATCTAAGTGTGAACCCGTCAAAACGCTTTTAAAGCTATCATGAAAAGTATCAGTCCATTGACTGTCCATCGGTGCATGAGAGCTTCCTTCTACAATTACTCCGGTATCATCGGAAGTTAATCCCCACCAATCAGGCAGCTCTTCACCAGTAAACCAGATATCACTATCTAGTGCTTTGGTTTTACCATAGAGCTCTCTTAAAAAATCCCAACCACCACCATCTCCTGGAACGGTTACGAATCCGCTATTAGGATTGTGTATTGTATTAGTGTGGTCAAACCTAAACCCGTCTATTTTGAATTCCTCAGCCAGGTAGAGAACATTCTGGATTAGAAAATGTTTAGCAATATCGTTATTGAAATTGTATAGCGGCCCCCACACAGTATCGCCATCCATATAGGTTTCATTATCAATAGTCCAAAGAATATTATCCCCACTAGCAACGTGATTAAACTCCAAATCAAGGATAACCGCGATTCCATTTTGATGCGCTTTATCAACCAGTGCTTTCAACCCGTCGGGGCCACCGTAAGATTCTTCAATGGCGTAAAAAAATGAAGGGTTGTAACCCCAACTAAGCGCCCCTGCGAATTCATTAACCGGTAATAATTCCAAGGCGGTAATGCCCAAATTGTTGATATAATCATTCGTTCCGTCATTGTCCAATTCTTCCATAACTTGTTGAAAGGGTGTTCCCGAGTTTCGATCGGTAAAACGAAGAGGATGCAATTGATAGATGTTAAGTTGTTCTTGTTTTGGGCGCACCCAGTTGGCTGTTTGCCATTGATAATTATCGCTGATGCTAATTTTCGACATACCGGTGTCTAAACCTGAATGAGATACCCAGCGAGCGGCCGGATCTTGAAAGGTTTGAACGGTGCCATCTCGGGTTAATCTAAAACGATACTCATCTCCATGGGCCGGGGCTCGACTAAAACTAGTATCGGTTCCTTTAAACCACCAAAATTTTCCATCGGGTGTTCGGGTTAAGTTTATTGGACTAGTTAGACCGTTAGTGAAGTCGCCATAGAGCTGCACGTTTGTATCACTTGGCTTAGCATGAAATATAATGAACCAATTGCCGTTTTCTTTATATACACCCGGAGAGCGCTCCCATATGGCGTCAGGTGAGCCGTCTAACCATGCATCAGCCGAAAGTGAACTGATTGGAATTAATGCAAGGCTTATAAAGAGTATTATAAAATTCTTGAGACATTGTTTGAGAATCGAATACGTTTTCATTCCTGACCCGTCCTGTGATTTGTTTTAATTATTAGAATCATTAAACAGCTTCACTAGTAGGCAGTGAAATTAACGAGCTTCAAAAAGCTATAGGATTGTGAGTTGCTTGGCAAGGTTGTTATCGATGCAAAGCGCAATGAATACGATTGCAATGTCTAATTTTTTTGATTTATCAGATAAAACTAAGCTTTTTTCGTTTTAATTGAAATAGTGCTGTTGAACTTAAAAAGGTCGTTATTGAATGGTGTTTTTTAAAGCATCCTTACACAGTTTTGCTAATATCTCAATGCTAGATAGTCGAGTGTAGTTTGGTCTCAGCACGAATGCTAATCGTCGATGTGGACTCTTTTCATTAAGATGAATAGCAGCTAGATGATCATTTTCATTAATGAGTTGCTCTTTGGCCATCTCCGGAATAATAGTAGTGCCCAAGTTTGCTTGTACCATTTGAATTAAGGTACTTAAACTAGTGGCCCCAAGTTTACTCTTAATTGGTGAAGAGAGTTTACAGACATCTAGTACGTGTTCTTTAAGACAGTGTCCCTCATTTAGTAGCATCAATTGACTTTTGCCAATCGTACTAGCATTAACTTGTTTTTGGTGCGAATGTTTGTTGCCTTTTAACGTGATCCAATAGAAATCTTCATGCCAAAACTCTAATGTCAGTAATCCCTCACACGGGTAAGGAAGTGCGATAACTGCAGTATCGATTTCGCCTTGGCGTACCATTTCAACTAAGGGCGCTGATTGTTCCTCTAATAAACTAATATTTGAATGTGGGTACTCATCTAATAACAACGGAAACATTTTGGGGAGCAGGTAGGGGGCAATGGTGGGAATGATGCCGACAGTCATTGGAAAACTAAGGGGAGTTTTATTAGAATAAGCTAATTGTTCTAGATCTTCTACCTCAAGTTTAATCTTACTCGCTCTTTTAAGCACTTCTCTTCCGATTGGAGTGACCAAGACTTTTTTATTATCTCTTTCAAATATTTGTAGTTCAAGTTGTCTCTCTAGCTCGCTTAGCGCGGTGCTAAGTGCTGACTGACTTATATTGCAGGCTTCAGCTGCCTTTTTAAAGTGCAGGTGCTTTTCAACGGCTAAGGCATAACTCAATTGTTTGAATGAAATCATTAGATTATCTATTCCTGTGCAGGCTGCCGAAGTTAAGGGAATTATCTCAGCAAGATTTAATGTTCAATATTTTAGAACATAAGTATTGAATTAATCAAATATACAGAATCTCGATGCAGGCGTATCCTTAATCAAATCGTTTAACAAAGTAGACTAATAAGCAGGGGATACCAATGTCAGTGATCAATATAGGAATTAATCAACAGGACAGAGAAAGCGTGGCGCAAAGTATTAAACACTTATTGGCTGATACATATACGCTGTATTTGCAGACTCACAATTTTCATTGGAACGTAACTGGAAATCAATTCAGAGAACTGCATTTAATGTTTGAAGAGCAATATAACGAGTTAGCGATAGCGGTTGATGATATTGCCGAAAGAATTAGAACTCTTGGCGTGGCAGCGCCTGGGACCTATAAGCTATTTGCGGAATTAAGCTCTATTCAAGAAGTAGAAGGAATTCCAGAAGCCAAGCAGATGGTGGAAATTCTAAACCACTCCCATGAAACGGTTGTTAGGACCTGTCGAAAGGCTCTAAAAATAGCGCAAAATGCTGACGATGAGTCTTCCGCGGCGCTGATATCTGATCGAATGCGTATCCATGAAAAGACGGCCTGGATGCTGAGATCACTTATCGCCTAAAGCCCTTAATAGGTTAGTGGAGTGTTAAAAAAACCATTAAATTTCGACTCAAATTTCAATTTTTAATCACATAACTGGAGATCACAATGAATAAAGAGAACAGTTCAACTGGCAAATGTCCAGTCATGCACGGTAGCAATACAAAAATGGGTGGAAAAGGCACTAAGAACTTGGATTGGTGGCCCAACCAACTTAACTTAAAAATCCTTGCTCAAAATGATCGTAAGTCAAATCCTCTAGAAGAAGATTTTGACTATAAGGCGGCTTTTCAATCCCTCGATCTCGTAGAGGTGAAAGCTGAAATTGAGAAAGTGTTAACCGATTCAAAAGAGTGGTGGCCTGCAGATTATGGTCACTACGGTCCGTTTATGATTCGAATGGCATGGCATGCAGCAGGGACTTATCGTACAGCAGACGGTCGAGGTGGTGCTAACACCGGTAACCAGCGTTTTGCTCCGCTAAATAGTTGGCCTGACAATGGCAACCTTGATAAAGCGCGTCGTCTATTGTGGCCAGTTAAACAAGCATACGGTAAGAAATTGTCTTGGGCAGATTTATTTATTCTCGCAGGTAACGTCGCGATCGAATCTATGGGGCTCAAAACCTTTGGTTTTGCTGGTGGACGAGAAGATATTTGGGAGCCAGAAGAAGATGTGTATTGGGGCGCAGAAAAAGAATGGCTCGATGATAACCGCTACTCCGGTAAGCGAGAACTAGAAAATCCACTGGCAGCAGTTCAGATGGGATTAATTTACGTTAATCCCGAAGGACCAAATGGCGAACCAGATCCCTTAGCGTCGGCTGCCGACATTCGAGAAACTTTTGCACGAATGGGAATGAACGATGAAGAAACGGTCGCATTAACTGCGGGGGGGCATACATTTGGTAAAGCCCATGGCGCTGGCGATCCCGGGCTCGTGGGGGCAGAACCAGAAGCTGCTGCATTAGAAGAAATGGGTTTTGGTTGGAAAAATAAACTAGGTACTGGTAAAGGCGATGACACTACGACCAGTGGTATTGAAGGTGCGTGGACAGCTAACCCAATTCAGTGGGATAACGGTTATTTCGAATTATTGTTCGGCTATGATTGGGAATTAGAAAAGAGCCCTTCTGGTGCATGGCAATGGACACCAATTGATGTCAAAGATGAGCACAAAGCCCCCAAAGCGCACGATGCTTCGACCAAGGTTAAAACCATGATGACCACCGCTGATATGGCGATGCGAAAAGATCCAGCCTATGAAAAAATATCTAAACGATTTTATGAAAACCCTGAGCAATTTGCAGATGCTTTTCAAAGAGCCTGGTTTAAGTTAACTCATAGAGACATGGGACCTAAGTCTCGGTACCTGGGGCCGGAAATCCCGTCCAAAGATTTAATCTGGCAAGACCCATTGCCAGCATGGGAGCATCAATTAGTTGATTCTAACGATATCGAATCTCTAAAAGAGCAAATATTAGACTCGCAACTGACGATTTCCGAGTTGGTCTATACCGCTTGGTCGTCTGCTTCAACTTATCGAAGTTCAGATTTCCGGGGCGGCGCAAATGGCGCTCGTATTCGACTTGCTCCGCAAAAGAATTGGCAAGTCAATCAACCTAAACAACTGGATAAAGTACTTAAGGTATATCAATCCATTCAAACTAAGTTTAATCAGACTGCAGGGGATAAAGAAGTTTCACTTGCCGACTTAATTGTACTTGGTGGAAATGCTGGTGTTGAACAAGCGGCGAAAGCGGCTGGTTATGATATACAAGTACCTTTTCAAGCTGGCCGTGTTGACGCTAGCCAAGAGCAAACGGACATCGAGTCATTTGATTTACTCGAGCCCATAGCCGATGGTTTCCGAAACTACCAAAAGCAATCTTACTCGCTATCGACGGAAGAGTTGTTGTTGGATAAAGCTCAGCTACTGCAATTAACTCCTCCAGAAATGACCGTGCTTGTTGGGGGAATGCGAACTTTAGGGGCGAATTACAACGACTCAAAGCTTGGTGTGCTAACGGAGAATGTTGAGACGCTGACTAATGATTTTTTTATTAATTTGCTAGATATGGAGACCGAGTGGAAGCCAACCGGCAATGAGGAGCTTGAGTTTGAAGGTCGAGATAGAAAGTCTAACCAAGTGAAATGGACAGCGACACGTGCCGATCTCGTTTTTGGTTCTAATTCGCAACTACGAGCAATTGCTGAAGTCTATGCGAGCAACGACGCCAAAGAAAAGTTTGTGAATGATTTTATTTCAGCTTGGAATAAAGTGATGAATGCAGATCGATTCGATTTATAAGCAATTCCAACGTGACCAGTGAGGGCATGCCCCTCGCTGAGTTACACCCTCTATTTCTCTCCCCGCAAATTCCAGTCTTATTTGTAAATCGTCATTTAGGAACTTTTTTCTCTATAGGTTACTGTCGATGGCTCTGTATTAGTCGATTGGTTTCAGAGTTAAATATTATTTAATTAATCTGTAAATGCCATTCATCATTTGAAGTGAGGCTTGAAGTGCGGGTAACATAGGTTTTTTTGCGAGGTTTTAACTACCCATGAAAAAAATTGCTAGCGTCGATGAATTTATCCTAAAACACGCCAATTGGCAGCCTGTTCTGCTAATACTCCGACGGATTCTACAAAAAACTGATTTGCAAGAAACCATTAAATGGGGTGCCCCGGTTTATACTTTGTCTGGAAAAAATGTGGTAGGCATCGGAGCCTTCAAAAGCTACGCAGGATTATGGTTTTTCAACGGTGCATTACTAAACGACGAGCAAGGAAAGTTGATCAATGCACAAGAAGGTAAAACCAAAGCGATGCGTCAATGGCGGTTTGCTGATGTTAAAGAACTCGAACAAGACTTAGTCGAGTCGTATATATTAGAAGCGATAGAACTACAAAAAGCTGGCAAAATTGTTGCTGAGTCACCGTCCGTCGACAAAGTGGAGATACCCAGAGAATTGCAAGCTGCTCTCGACCAAAGCGAACAATTGTCAGTCAAATTCAGCAATTTTACGCCTTACAAACAAAAAGAGTTTGCTGAACATATCGGATCTGCAAAGCGTGAAGCAACTCGGATGACTCGGTTAGAAAAGTGTATTTTTCTTATTGAAAAGGGAGTCGGTTTGAATGACCAATATCGCAATAGTTGACAAAAAATTGATGATGCTTTTTAACTAAACTAGAGCTTTGTAATCGCATATTGCTTTCTATTTTTCCGTTCGTTTCTTACTCTAAAAGATTCCTAGCACATCATTGTATGATGATAGAGAGTTTTTAGGAACAGAATAGGATTTATATAGGAAACATATTCAATTGTAGCTAAAGGGCGTTATAAAGAACCTGTCCAAGAAGATATTCCGTCAACCTTAAAATTAGCAATAGAATTATTGATAAGACTCATTAGAGATTCGTTGGTTACTGGTTTTCTTAAAAAGCCATTAAAGCCAAACTTTAAACATTCAAGTTCATCGAATTCAATGCTAAGCCCGCTAATTAAAACAATTGGTATATATCGCTTACCCAAGCCAAAACGAACTATACGACTCACGGTGCTACCATCTAGATCAGGCATGTCACTATCCACAATTACCAAATCAAATGCTTCTTTTTTCAGTCGTTCAATACCAGAAATACCATCACTACAACTCACACAATCTAAGCCATTCTCCTCCAAAATATCTTCGTAAGTACTCAATACATCGATATCATCGTCGATTAGTAGTACGCGTTTAATTTTCTGAGCATCGATTGTATTCATCATATCACTTTTTTTTATTCAAACTGTTTCGCCAAGGTTTCTAAGTTTATCGGTTTTCGTATAAATAACTCTGCACCACAGTCTAAAATATCTTTAATCTTTTCATCAGTAGCGTTTCCTGACATTGCTATAATTCTAATATGAGCAGTTCTAGGGTCATTTTTAATCATTTGGCAGACCTTTACACCATCTATACCAGGTAGCACTATGTCGAGTAGAATTGTTGTAGGTTTATAAGAGTGAACTTTTATACCTGCACTAAAACCGTCTTCACACTCTTCACAACTTTCGACATTATCCAGATCTTCAAGTAAGTCTACCAGTGTATCTCGGACTCCCTCTTCATCGTCAACAATAAGAATCCGTTGCTTTTCCGGCGTTTGCTCTAATTCAATATGCCTTTCATTCGCAAATTTGAGCACATTCTCCACTTTATACCTCCGGTGCTTGCCCGGTGTTTTGGATGCCTTGATCCAGCCGTTATTTGACCAGCTTCTTACAGTTATCGGAGAGACATTAAACAGTCCGGCGACTTCCGCAGGGGTGAGGTATTCTTTTTCTAGTAGTTTTTCCTTCATTTTAAAGAATTTCTTTGCTAGTGTTATTATTAGTTGAAAAAACGATTAAATCAATATAATCGATCAAAGCGATATGTTCAAATGAAAAATGTTATATGAAAGTAAATTTTATAATTCTATTCGTTATTAAAATTATGCTTTTTGCCGCTTGTTTTGCTAATGCGGTCGAAGGTGGGTCGGTAGCATTTAAAAATATTACGGTCGAAAATGGGCTTTCTGATAAATCGGTTATGAGTATTTATCAGGACCGAAATGGTTATATCTGGATAGGTACTCGCGATGGTTTACACCGATACGACGGTGCGAATCTGTTAACTTATAAGTCCACACCATTTTCTCAACAAACCCTAACTGCTAGTTATATCTCGTCTATTACTGAGTCTAGTGAGGGTCACCTCTGGATAGGGACAGATGGCGGAGGAGTTAATATTTTCGACCCTGTTGAGGAGTCCTTTAGTCGATCAGATCTTCAATCATCGACCTCAGCAAAGAGAATTACAAGAGCTTGGAGAGTGTTGCGCACGTCAAAAAATCAGCTTTTGGTCGCGACTTTGGGAGGAGGTGTAACCTTATTTTCGGATAAGTTAAAAGAGCTTCAACATTTTGAATTTAGTCCTTCCAATAGAAACACAGTGTCAAGTGACTATATAGAAGCGATTGCTGAGACTCCATTCGGAGATTATTTGTTTGGAACCGACGGTCAAGGCCTAGACCTTTATATGCCAGATACTGCGCAGTTTAAACATTTTACACATGATTCAGCAAACCCCCATTCTTTACCCAACAATGATGTTACGGAAATTCTAGTATCTAGCAACGGAAATGTATGGGTGGGTACTGACGGAGGTGGACTCGCTAGATTCGACTTGGAGTCTGAGAATTTCTATCCAATTGAATTGATAGATCAACTGGGAAATCCGGTAGTTTCAGTTATGGCTCTAGCGGAAAGCAAAGGCAATATTTTATGGGCAGGAACATGGAATCAAGGCTTATTCAAAATAGAACTAGATACCAATCGCATTACTCAATTTGCCCATGATAGTAGTAGAAACAATAGTTTAGTAGATAACCGAATATGGGATCTTTTTGTCGATCGTAATGAGAATTTGCTGATCGGAACCCATTTTGGATTATCAATATTGCCCGTAAAAGAAAAGAGTTTTAATTCGTATTCGCTAGGGATAAAAAACAAACCTCGAATTCTTTCTATTGCGAGTCGGCAAAATGGGGAAATTTATGTTGGGACCGACGGTTTAGGTTTGCTTTCTGCCAGCGCTCCGGACTTATCTAAGCTGAACAAAGTTCGGGGGATTGAAGTTGATTCTATATCTGCATTGATGTTTGATGACAAAGATAGGTTATGGCTGGGAAGCTATAACCAAGGCCTTTTTCAAATGGATTTAGAAAAGCATATATTAACCAGACTTGATCTTGACTCTGAGCTTGCGGTTGAACGAATAAATTCAATATTTCAAGATTCTAGCGGACGCGTTTGGGTAGCCACTTCAGGTGGCGGTTTATACCGGTATCCAAACGGTGATGGCTTATCCGTGAGTCCCAGGAGTTTCAATAAAAGCAGCGGTATAACCAATCTCAATGTGTCAGTGATCTATGAAGATAGTCAAAGAAGAATTTGGATAGGCAGCTATGGTGGAGGTCTTTATTTGTACAACGAGTTGGATGATAGCTTCTCTAATCTTGGACATGACCGCCAAAATAAACAGAGCTTGAGCCATATTGGTGTAACATCGATATTAGAAGTTCTCAACGGCGAGTTATGGGTAGCTACTTATGGAGGAGGTATCACTCGCTTAAGCAATCTTAAATCCCTCAAGGATATTAAGTTTAATCATTTCTTCGAGGGGAATGGTTTGTTAAGCAATGTGGTTTACGGCTTGATTATGGATCAGTTTGGCGATGTTTGGATGAGTACGGCATTGGGGTTAAATCGATTCGATTTAAAATCTGAGAAGTTCGTTAGTTACGGTTATGAGGATGGGATTTCGAGTAACTATTTTAATGCTGGCGCATATCATAAGACTGTCGATAACAGGATCTATTTCGGAAGTAATCAGTTGGTCGAATTGACCGAATTTCATCGTCATTTAGACAGCACCCAAAATGCGCCAATATTGAATAGTATTTCGTTTTTGTCGACTGAAAAGAAAGTAAATATACATGGTAATAAGTTAAAGAGTATCGAAGTTAATCACAGGGACAACGGATTCTTTTTATCATTTGCCAATTTGGACTTCATCTCATCCAAGAACACTGAATACTCTTATTTGATCGATGGGTTTTCTGACAAATGGATTTCGTTAGGAGATAAGAACGAAATATTAATTTCCGGCCTTGTTCCAGGCAGATATTCAATTTCTGTAAGAGCTCGTACCTTAGGCTCGAATTGGGTCACTAGTAATGATGTTCTAGCTATTGTTATTCATCCTCCTTTTTGGAAATCTGCATGGTTTAGCTTAATTTTGCTAAGCGTTGTAGCTTCCTTCTTATACGCCGTTTATCAGTTACGATTTGTGGCAGTAAGGAAGCACAATAAAGAACTTCAAAACGAAATCGATTCTCGGCAAAAACTAGAAAAATCTTTGGTACTCAATAAATTAGCCGTAGACTCGGCTAGTAATGGCGTTTCTATCATAGAGTACAAAGACCGGGAATTCATAGTACTAGAATGCAATTTAGCATTTGCCAAGATCTTCCAGCTTGAAAAGGATAGAGTTTTATCTAGATCATTGGAGGAAATTACGCTATCGACGTTTAATAAACGCATTTCTAACTACGATATCCAGCGGACGATTAATCAAAACCAATACGAATTTGAAAGAAATTTACGCTATTCTGACGGTAGTAATATCATACTAAAGTTTTCTATATCCAGAATACAAAATGGCGAGAAAGACAAGCAGTATATGCTCGTTATGGATGACGTGACTAAAATTCGAAAGAAGACTAGAGAAAAATTTATAGTTGCTAAACGAAGAGTATTAGAGCAAGGAGCGATCATTAGGCTCGCTACGAGTATTGCCTTAGAGGAGTTTACATTTGAGCAAGCCGCTAAGTATGTTACTCAAATTGTTACTCAAATATTGGACGTTGAGCGAGCTAGTATTTGGCTCTATTCCTCTAACAAAAAATCCATTGAATGCGTTTGTTTGTATTTGCGTAGTGATCAGAAACATCAATCTAAAATGGTACTCAATCAGTCTGACTTTCCTAATTACTTCGAGGCCTTAAAGTCGGAAAGAGTGATCGAAGCCTCGGATATAGAAAAACATCCGGCTACTTCAGAATTTACAGAACTTTACGCTCGTCCTCATAATATCAAGTCGCTATTAGATGCGCCTATTAACGTTGTAAATGGAGTTTTGGGGGTCGTTTGTATTGAACAAACTAAGCGGATTAAGAATTGGAAAGAAGATGAAATTAACTTTGCTAAAGAGTTAGCTGATCAGATGGCAAAAATATGGCTTAAACAGGAAAGTAAATCGCTTTCGGAACAGTTATTACAATCACAAAAAATGAAAACAATAGGAACGATGGCCAGTGGAGTCGCTCACGATTTTAACAACATATTAACCCCCATACTTGGTTCGATTGAATTAATCGATAAGGATCCATCTAGTAGTAAAACGGGTAAGCGATTAGAAAGAATTAGAAAGGCTGCAAATAGAGCCAAGAACATTGTTCAACAAATGCTTGATTTAAGCCGAACTAGTCGCCACTCGGAAAAGGAAAGGATAGACATCAGTAAGATAATTCTCGAGTCGACAGATTTTGTTAAAGTATCCGCCCCTAAAAGAATCCAATTCTTGATAGAAAACCAAGAAGACCTATTTGTGTATGGGAATAGTACTAAATTCAATCAATTGCTGGTAAATATACTGATTAACTCAGTTCATGCGGTTGAAGAAAGAGGTCGAATAAAAATCGTTAGTAGAAAATTTGTAGATGCTCAACAGAGCTATGTGTCAATTACGATAGAAGACGATGGGCATGGAATGTCCAGCGATTTCTTAAAAACTATATTTGAACCATTTGTATCAACTAAAGTTAAAGGGCTCGGGACAGGGTTGGGGTTGTCGGTTGCGTTGAGTATTGTGTCCGAGATGGATGGAACGATTGATGTAACTAGTCAACCCAATGTAGGCACAAAATTTACAATTATTCTTCCGGAGTATAAATGAGCTCACTAATAGTGTAAAAAGGGTCATTATCTCTAGTATCTAGTATCTAGTATCTAGTATCTAGTAATTAGATTATTGTGTAGTAGCAAACCCTTGACAAAACGGAAGACTGTGGTCCTTGTGAACAGAAAGTAAATAGGCATGCAAATCTACACGAACTGATGATTCGTTTTTTGGTCGATTAATGCTATTCTTATTGCAGATAAGAGTCATTCTTAATAGGTTGTATGAGTAAGGCGTTGGTCATGGTAGTTCGGTTGGTAATAATACTAATAGTTTTCAGCATCTCAAATAAGGCTACAGCAGAAATATTCCAATGCACAACTTCAGAAGGTAAAATCACCTTCCAACAAGAGCCCTGCGAGTCGGGAGTAGAAAGAAAGATTGAATCTAAGAAGAAGGCTCAAGTTTCTGGTATTCATTCTTCGTGGTTTGATAAACCACTTTATTCTGTAGAAACCGCTCGATGCACTGAAACTGGTTGTATTTGTGGCGAAAGAAATAAAGTCTATAGCCAAAGCATCAAATACCGTGTTTTAAACGCATTGCGGAGGTTACATTCTGCTTGGGACTCTCATGAACGCTCGATAAAATCACGTCGCTCTATGACCTCATCGAGAAACTATGCGAGGAACTATTCGCGATCCAATAAATCATTATTGAGTAGCTCCTGCGAAGTGTCAATTTCTCAAGAAACACTCAAGCTTTACTATAAAGAAGTTGCGGACGACATTATCAATGTATATCAGTCAGCTTCAAAAGAGTTAGAAAAGTTGGAAAAGACCTGCCGTTCTGCTTCTGGAGAACTAAGCTGTGGAAAGAAGAGTAAAAGAAATCATCGCAGTGCAGAACGTAAGAAAAAGCGAGTTGCTAGTGATTACTTTTCGCTTATGCAAGAAATAAAACGTCTTGAGCGACCACGTATTTAAGCGGTCGCAAGTTACTGATAGCCTGATAGTTCTTAGAAAAAAGAGCGTAGTTCCAAAAAGATTCTTTTGGTATTGTTTATTTGCAATTTTTCATCAAAGTAGCTGAGTTGCACAAAGGTATCCTCGGTGATTCCATAGGATGTAGAGAGACGATATCCGTTCATCCATGTAGCAAACCACCAATCGTCATCCACATAGGCGGCTACCGATGCATCTCGTTCGATGTCTTGGTAATGTAAATTAAATTGCCAGCCGCCTTCGACCGCATTATCACCAACAATTAGATTAACTCGATAGGCCTGATTAGCTTCATCGATAGCGAAATTCTTAGATGCTTCAACACCGGTGGTAACGGATTGTCCTAATATTGAAAAATTAAGTGATAAGTCGACTGAGGCTATTTCGAATCCTTCTTGTAGTGCTTCAGGGGTATTGGTTCGTTGTACATTGTCTTGTAAAAGAAATTCAGTATCGGTTACATGCATTAATGTCAGGCCCGAAGATAAAAATATATCAGCAACGGGAACTGTAAAATGGAAGTCTGCGAACGATAACTTAGTCTCCTCGCTAAACAGATGCTCCACAGTGTAACTTCCCGCGCTAAGTTGGTATTCGTTTTCCTGATCATCTAGCCAATCTTGACTTATACTTAGGCCGACCGAACTAATGTCTTTATCCCAAAACATGCTTGATAACCTTGTAGGAATATACTGTTTTCCCATTCTTAGGAAACCTTCTTCTGAAAAATTCCAGTCGAGATAAACTTGATCAAATTCAGTGGTATTGGAAGGCGAATTATCTAAATTCCTTCGGTTGTCCTCTTCTTTGTCAGTACCTAAGTTTCCATAAACTGATACTCCAAAAGAAAAACTTTCATTGATAGGCGCTTCCAATTCTAACCACAAAAATAACCGGCTTCGCGTTAAGTCTTCTCGGCCATTAGGCAGCCCGGAAGTGTCTTCTGAAAGAAGCAGGACTTCTCCACTCAGCTCACCAATGGTTTGGTCTTCAAACTCAGCAAGTAAGCCTGGTGAACTACACATCATCAGTGCAACAAATATGTATCCTATTAATTTAATCATGCTTGTAATCCCTCAAAGTCTTTAACTAATAGTTCAATACTTAAATATCGATCACTCGGCTTCTTTTGCAAACATCTTAGTATTATTTTCTCTAGTTCTTCCGGAATGTCGGGCCAGAATTCCGACGGTTTGGTCGGGGCCTTGGTCACATGGGCTAAACAAATATCTCTGACGCTATCCCCGGTAATTGGTAAACATCCAGTAAATATTTCAGTCATCAAAATACCCAGTGAATAGATATCAGAGGCTGGACCTAACTCTGCACCCTGTACTTGTTCCGGTGAAGCATAGCTAGGTGTACCGATGAACATTCCTTCATCCAGGCTATCTATCTCTGATTTCTTGATGGTTCGCGCTATGCCAAAATCCATTAACTTAAGGTTACCGCTTGGCTCGAGAATCACATTTTCAGCTTTAATATCTCGGTGAAGTATGCCTAATTGGTGCACGCTATCAATGCCGTCGCATAGCTGTCGAGTAACTCTTAATGCTGCTGAATAGGGGAGTTTCCCGGAGTTGTCTATAAGATATCTAAGGGTCATTCCTCGAACATACTCCATCGAGAGGAAAGGCGTATCATCCACTTTGCCAAGGTCATACGTACGCAAGATATTGGGGTGAGTTACCCGCCTAGCGAGTTTTATTTCACTTCGTAGCCGTTCTAAGTGTTCTTTATCCTCTGCGATTTCCTTTCTTAAAATCTTAATCGCGACCGCTTCGCTGAGTTCGCGATCGATGGCTTTGAAGACCAGCCCCATGCTGCCTTTTCCGAGGGATGAAACTATTTCGTAACGTTCTGCGAATACACTTCCAGAGGTCAACTCAAATGACGATTGAAGCTTTGGCTGTCGAGTAAACATAGTTTGGCGCATTTGAGTTTGTTCGGGCGTTAAAGGATTCACATAATCATGCGCGGCTTTCAAATCTAAACTGCATAAGGTCTTTCCCGATATGCGACCTTTAACTCCCTTAATTGAAATGCCTTCTTCAATTAAGGGTTGTTTAATCATCTTATAGATATCGTTAGTGGCCAATATTCTATTAATTTTTGCTTCTTCTAATAATCGAGTTGCTTGTTTTATTGGTTTTCCGAATATAACGCGCTGCCAAGAGTAATTGGAGACTATGTTTCCGACATAACATAATCCTTTTGAAAGGCTATATTTAGCTCCAGTGGACTCACTACTAATCTTCTGTTCGATAAAACTTTTGTCAATTGCACCAGCCGCAGAATAAATACTCAACACACTATTTTGAGCTTGTTTTATAGAAAATGCTGCTACGAAAAGGCCATTACCCAAGCGTACCAATATGCCATTCAAATTTTCAATTTGAGCTACGATAATATCGTTCATTATCTGCAAATCATTCAAAGCTTCTTTGGGTTGAGTATCTAAAGAAATCATTCCGTTAACGTCTATAGCCAATATTAAATACTCGTCACTCGTTACCGGTAATTTTTGATTAGCATCGACTTTTGGTGCGTTGGTCTTTTCTTCAGGTAAAATTTTCGAAAGCTTAGTGATATAATCTTGCATGTCTTGTTTGTCACGTAGATCACTTAACAAACTATCGATAGAATTTGATAACATCGCCAATTCATCTTTTCCAGATAATCCAACGCGCTCCATATAGACTCCCTTCGCTGCCGACTTAGTAGCGAGAGCAAGCTTTCTTAAAGGCGTCAGTATACTTGAGGTTAAAAACACCGACATGATAATGGAGATTGCAATTGCCAAGATGGCGGCGATCAAAGTGATCTTAAAAATCTTATCGTACCCTTCCATGTACTTGCTTTCTGAAGATAGAATAATAAATAAAGGTATCTGTTGGTTTTCTTTTTCCGAAAGCGGAACAGTTTGTACCGACCAAGTTTGGTCATCTAATTCTATCTTTAACTTATCGGTTGAATCACCAGAGTTCAGCTTCGGTAAAAGTTGTGCCTTCAATGTTGATAAAACTTGATCGGCCTGAGCAACATCCAAAGTCGTTGCGACGTTCATTAATTGATCGTTCTTGGCTATCAAGAAAAGCGTGTCGGCGCCTCCTACTTTCTTCATTTCATTGGCTAGGTTCTTATCGATTGCTAATCCGGCAATTACAAACCCAACTAGCTCAAAATCAATAGAGATTGGCATAATCGCGACTTGGTACATTTGTTCATTTTCAAGCCAAATACCCGTCGCTTCTGTCAGCTCTGCTATAACGGGTTCAATAAACTGTTTACTAGAATAGTCACGTCCGCTAAGCGCTGGATTATTGGTATGAATTATGACTTTTCCTTCAGGATCTAACAAAATAATGAAGTCGAGCTCTGCCTCTTCTTTTCGATCGGATAATAAATCCTCGATTGAAGCTAAATCGTTGTCCTCACCTTCGGGAGTATCCACGGCTTCCGCCACGTAAGCAGAAAAGTTTGGGTCACTTGCGAAGCCATCTAGTACAATGAGTAACTCTCGATCATTAAGTTGCCGAAAATAATTTTGTAAGGCCAAACTATTATTGATGGATTCATTGACACTATTCTCCGAGACTTCCTCACCCACGTTATAAGTAGTGGCAACAATGGAACCTAAGGCGAATACAAGTAATAGACTGGTCATTAGGAACACTCGTGTCCCTAATGAAATTCGAAATCCTTTTTTATTCATTCCTAATATCTCCTACTTCGACGTTTTTTCTTATAGCTTCTGCCGGATTTATTTTTGTGCTCGGGGATGCGCCGCTTGGTGATTGGTAATTCTATTTGTATATCTTTAACTAGCGGCAACTCTACCTTTTTTAATACTCTTTTCGCTCGCTCATGCCATATTGTAATAACTCCCTTACCGCTAGGTAAGTTGGCTAATGAGAAATAACCGCTATGATCGACACTGGTATAAAATGGAGTATCCAGTACTAAAACGTATGCCACCATCCGAAAGTGCACGTTACAAAATATTCGCACCACTCCGGCATGTTTAAACTGATGTATTTTACCATCACTCTTTCCATATAAGCCTAAATCAAAGGGGTTAGACCGAGATGGCGAAAATGCGTTATGCAGTATACTATCATGGTTTGATATTTGAATTTGGCTTCCCAATGGAATTGCAGATACTCGAGGGTGATAGGCTTTACCTTTCATTTTTATCTGATAAGGAGTGTCAAGCGGGGTAGCTAAAACTTTTTTCTCTGGTTCAAAATAGACAATCACATCGCTTATTTCCGCCTCATCGGCGTGCTTACCGGTTAACGAAATACGTCCTTCGATGGTTTCGGAAAAAGCGTTTGTTGATAATAGGCAGAGCCCGACCAACAATGCTCTCCTTGAACTTCTATTAATTAGTCTAAGAATACTATTATCCAATGGTCTTATCCGTTTGTTCACGTTTTTATCTTGCTTCATAGTGCCTAATGAGAAAAGTACTTCAAAATCAAACCTGATATCGCTAGAAATTTCGAGTATTGTTCTCTGCACATACAATCATGTCATTGACTAACATTGTAGAGTGTCATTCTATTTTGACAAGATTTTAAGTTTGTTCATAGCGTGGTGATTTTTTAATGTCACTCAATAAAGCATTCTAAAGCCTAAGTTTATAACAATTGAACCGACCAGTCTTAGGAATGGCATTATTGTGATTTTTATCACTTATTTTCTACAGATACATTATTCATTCTTTCTAAAATAATCGGTCCACTCCCTTCGACGGCTAGCTTATCATCCATGTTATAGATAGGACAATTTTTCATGGATAAGCAACCACAGCCTATGCATCCTGTTATAGAATCTCTTAATCGCTCAAGGTAATTAATCCGCGCGTTTAGTTCGTCTCGCCATCCTAGAGAAAGCTTTTCCCAATCTTTAGCCGAAGGTGTTCGATTATTCGGCAATGTTGCAAAAGCACTTTTTATGGACTCTAAACTAATTCCCATTTTCTGCGCCGCTTTGATAATGGCAACCCGACGCAGCACATCTGGTTTGTATCTCCGCTGATTACCCGAGTTGCGCCAACTTTGAATCAGCCCTTTTTCCTCGTAGAAATGCAACGTGCTGATCTTCACGCCACATCGACTTGCCACTCGACCGACACTCCACTCTATAGTTTTCATAGTTTCTCCTTATACAACCTATTTTAGTTCTAATTTTGCTTTACCTCAACCTAACCTGAGGTATTAGGATTTGAAACTTAGTAATTGTTCAAACAACGGGAGATGAAAAAATGATTTATTTAGAACACATTAACTTAGTGGTTAAAGACGTTGACAAGATGTTAGCTTTTTACCAAGCGGCGTTTCCGCATTGGAAAATTCGTGAGCAAGGAGAAGGCGATTGGTACGGAAAACCGAGAAAGTGGTTACACTTTGGAGATGATTTCCAGTACATAGCGATCAGTGATAATGGTGAAGGTAGTAATCGCGAGCTCGCAGGACACCAGGTTGGCTTAGCTCATTTCGCTTATGTCACTAATGATATAGATGGGACTATCGAACGGTTGATTCAGGCAGGTTTTAAGATTTCTAAGGATGGTGCAGAAAATAAATATCGAAAGAACGTCTATTTTGAAGATCCTGCTGGCTTTGAAATCGAATTTGTTGAGTATTTAAGCGATATTCCTGAGCAGCGAAATAGTTAAAAACGGTTAAGAAGGGGGGGGCATGATTAAACTCAATAAGAGCATTAAGATTCTAGCCTTTGCTGCTACTAATAGCTCACGATCAATCAACTTAGCATTAGCGAGATATGCGGCAAGTTTGGTTGAAGGCGCTATTGTGGACACTTTAGATCTAAATGACTTTGAAATGCCCATTTTTAGTGAAGATAGAGAGAAAAAAATCGGCCATCCATCTGAGGCTAAAGTATTTCTAGAGAAAATAGCTCAAGCAGATGCGCTAATTATCGCTTTTGCGGAGCACAATGGTAACTTTACCGCAGCGTATAAGAATTTGTTTGATTGGTGTTCACGAGTTAATCGGGAAGTATACCAAAATAAACCGACTCTGATTTTGTCTACATCGCCAGGAGCTCGCGGAGGCATAAGTGTTTTAGAGCTTGCGCTAGATTCTTTGCCGCGATTTTCTGCTGATGTTAAAGCAAGCCTATCTGTTCCAAGCTATTATCAAAATCTGAATTTGGAACAAGGCCCGATAGTGTCAGAAGATATTAATGACAAATTATTTGATGCATTAAAATTACTGTTAGGGTACTGATTTTAGTCTGTTTCTATCTGAGGGGTAACTCCGTATGTTTGGGTTGGCCCTTTCTATGATGAACTATTAGAGCGTCCATTATAACCTTGTCGTAAAACTTCAATATTTAATCTTTAGTATTTAATAAACTAAATCTCGTCATTTGACTAATTACAAAAATGCGGGATTTGTCATACCTCTTGCGCATTGAAACATTCTGTCTTTGATAAGCTCACTCTAAGATAACAGCTTCAGGAATTTAGGTTGTTTGATATTTATAAATTCGAACCATAAAAAATGAGGAATCTGACGATGAAATCTTTCAAAAACTACTTAACTATTTTTTATCTACTAATTTTGGTATCTATTAGTGGGTGCGGTTCATCTGGCGGAGAGTCCACCACCTATACCGATGAACCTACTACAGCATGGCAAGAAGATATTAGCTACTTAATCACTAAATTAAGGACGGTACACCCTAATGTTATTCACTCTATTTCCAATCAAGAGCTTAATCAACTTACTGATGAATTATTTGATGCTTCACTAGTGCTTACCGAACAAGAAATAGTGCTAGAAATGGTCAAGCTAGTTTCAAAGATTGGAGCTAATCGGGACGGACATCTGCAAATGGGTTATTTTGTCTCAACGGGTTACAAGATAATACCTTTAAAATTCTACCTGTTTAAAGATGGTGTACATGTCATCCAAGCTTCATCAGAGTATCAGCATTTAATAGGTGCGAAACTGGTTGGAATTGAAGGGTTACCTATGGATTCTATCGATGCTCTTGTTGATTCCATATTAACTCAGGATAATGAACATTCTAAAGAAGCAAACAGGAACCTCGTCTATTTAGTCCCTGAACTACTTAAATCTCTATCCATTACTCAGAACCAAAGCGCTATCTCTTATGATCTTGTGCCATTAGGAAGTGAAATCAGTGAGCCAGTATCGGTCACGCCAGTTGCAACCAATAATTATCAGCTTAATGTTACTACTAACTTGCCGAAGAGCGAATTATTAGAGTTTATCAAGAACGATGAAGCGTTTTGGATGGAACATTATGAAGACGACAATGTTGTTTATATCAAAATGAATAAGGTCACTGACGAAAGTAGTTCGCAATCTCTATCTCAGCTGGCAGCGGACGTGCTTAATATTACGGAGAATCAATTCGTAGAAAAAGTCATTTTGGATTTGAGACAAAATAACGGTGGAAACAATCAACTGGTTTCAGAGATAGTGAATTTCTTACGATCACCTTCAATCAATCAAACAGACAAACTTATCGTTTTCACAGATAGACAAACGTTTTCGGCGGCAGGGAATCTTGCTGCGGAAATCGCCGATCTAACTCAGGCTACTTTTATGGGAGTTTCTCCCGGTGGAGCGGGAAATCAGTATGGTGACGCCAAGCGGTATGACCTACCAAACTCTAAGTTAGCGTTCTTTATTCCGACTCGCTACTGGGAATTCGGTGACCAAGTAAATGCTCCTCTTTTGCTTCCCATGAACGAGGAAGTAGATATGACTTCAACTGAGTACTTCGCTAACGAAGATTCTTTACTAGCAAGATTCATCGATTGAAAATTAAGGTTTAAGGAAATAGAAATGTTTAGAATAAAAAAGATTAAGGAACTTAGCGTATTAGATACTCTAAAAGAAGAGTATTTCTCTGTCGCCAGTTCACCGTTAGACGGAATGTGGCATTTTGGGTTTGTCCCGTTGGCCGAACATTTTGGATTTTATCATGAAGAGAATTTAGTCGGTTTTTTTTGCGTCGATAAAGATGGATATGTTCTTCAGTATTTCGTCTTACCTTCTTTAGTCGTGAACGCAGGTAGCTTATTTAAACTGCTACTGCAAGAGTTAACTCCCGAAATTGGTAACATAAATGGAGCCGTTGTCAGTACAGCTGAACCCCGATATCTTAGTGAGTGCCTAGAGTATCTAACAAAGCCAGAGCTAGTTGCTAAGACTTATATTGCCTATAATTCTTTCCCGACTAATATAGAAATGCAGCCTGCTGAGCAAGGAGATTTAAAAGAGTTCGTTGAGCTTGCAGTGGCGAGCACTGATTTACCGTCAACTTGGGTTACTGAATATTACAATGGTCTAATGGCAAGAGAGGAGTTGTGGGGATATTGGAGAGACACGACATTAGTGGCTATTGGAGAGTGTCGTATGTTTGACAAATACCAATCAGAACATGCTGAATTAGGAGTGATTGTTAGTTTGTTTGAGCGAAGCAACGGTGTTGCAACCAATGTTCTAAAATACTTAGCCTGTCACGCTAGAGAAATAGGGTTGACTGCCATTTGCTCGACAGAATGCGAAAATATGGCAGCTCAGAAAGCAATCACAAACGCTGGATTTTATGCTAATAATCGCATAGTGCGGTTTAAAACTCACAATAGATAAAGAATTAGAGATGATAAAATGGATAGAAAAACCAAATTTGAAAAGCGTTTCAGCTTTTGTTGAGAACTATTGGTATTTGGAAACAAACTCAGGTAACTCCAGTAATCTGTATCCAAAGTTGAATCCTGATCCTTCCGCGCATATATTGATAGCGTCATTTCAAGACGGCTTTCGATATATGACCAAGAATTGCGTCATTCAGGGAAGAGGAGTGCATTGGCTATTTCCACAAACAAGAACTTTAACTCTGGATCATTCTAAACCGACTCAAATAGTAGGAATTAAGTTTAGGGTAGGGGCCTTGTATTGTCTTCCTTTCATTCACGAGTCACAGTTAGTCAATCAAATTCTAGAAGTCTCTAAAAATCAATATTCAGAATACTGTTTTCCTGAAGTTGAAAAAACCTTGCTGCTAGCTAAATCTGACTTAAATAGATGTGTGGTATTACTGGATGAATGTCTTAAAGTATTTCTCGCGGGCCTTAATATTGATAAAAACGCCCTTCTCGTTAAGAAAGCGTTGAAGTTGCTACCAGAAACTCCAATTAATGAGCTCAGTGATAGCCTCCATTGCTCTCATAGAACGCTGGAGCGTAGCTTCATGAAAGTAACTGGTCTAACCTTAAAGCAATGCAAATCTATACTTAAGTTTGAGGCCTTACTGCAACATATTTACACCCTTGATAAGGAAAGTATTGACTGGGTAGGATTGGCTTACGAATTTGGGTTTAGCGACCAGCCACATTTAATTAGGCATGTTAAAAGTGTCATAGGAGATACTCCGGGTCGATATTTAGAGAAAAGAGATCTTACCATTGATACTTATGGTGGAGTAGAACTTTTAAGTAAGTTCAATTGACCACCAACTAAATCCTGAGTAGCGCTGTTTCTTTGCCATTTCCATTCCTCATTCGTCTTATAATTACTGTTACTTTCCAATATTAACTACACAAAAAATTCTTCAACGCAGTTGTTTTGACCTGATAACTCTCACTTTAAATAAACACGCTTTTTGTCAATATTACTTCGTAATTGGTAATTCGAATAGAAATAGAATTTCGATATTCTAGCGGAACATTAATTGGAGGACAGGACAATGAAAAAGAATTATTTGATTTTGGGTGGAACTGGCGCTGTTGGTTATTCATTTACTAGATATTTGATCGAAAATGGACGTGATGCAACTATTCTAGTGAGAGATTATAAGAAAGCTAGATCGCTTTTTAAATTGAATGCAAATTTAACAATTGTTGAGGGAAGTGTCTTAGATACGGCATTAATCAGCGAGTTGGTCAAAAAGGTGGATACGGTTTTGCTGGCAGTGAACTCAAACTATTCAACGTGGCAACAATTTTTACCCGACTCGGTTCAAAGCGTATTGACGGCTTGCGAAGGGACGTCAAAAACCATAATTTTCCCAGGGAATAATTATGGATTCGGAAGTAGTGAGAGCCCTATTAGTGAGCTAACACCAGACAATCCTTGCAGTGAACTTGGAAGAGTTCGAGTGTATCTGGAACAAATGCTATACAACGCAACTATCGACAGTAAAATCAAGGTACTAAATATTCGCTTTCCAGAAATATGGGGGCCAAACGTTACTAATGAAACGTTTGCACCAGTGTTCAAGAATGCAATTTCAGGTAAATCACTACCTTGGCTAATTAATGCCGACACACCCCAACAAATGATTTATAGCTTAGATGTTGGTCGGATAATTTTTAAGTTATGCGAAGCTTGCCAGGTATCTCGCTATGAAGTTGTGCATGTCGCTGGGAACGAAGTACCTTCGATGCGGTTTTGGCTTAACAGGGTTTCAGAGTTAGCGCGGTCCAAGAAAGGCATTTCAATCTTTCCATTAAAACGACTAAGAGTTCTATCATGGTTTAAGAGCGACCTGAGAATGGTCGTTTCTTTAGCTTATAAATATAATAAATCGATACGCTTTGATGATACAAAGTTTAGAAATAGAGTCCCCAAATTTAAATACACTAAACTTGACGTAGCTATTTTAGAAACGCTGGACTGGTTTTCCGCCGAAAAGGAGGTTGCCAAGTCACTCACTAAAACAAAGCTGATAGAAGGAGCGAAAAATTTTTTAGTTGAGAACATTGCAATAGGTCTTTTTCCATTCGCGATATTTGGCTTAAGTCCTGAGGTAGAGTTTATTCAGGAAAATGCGGTGATGTTTGGTGTTGTAGCTGGAATTTATTGGATTAAACCTTTAAAAGCGATGCTTCTTCCAGTGTTGAAGTTTAGACTTCCCTTTCGCAATTAACAGCATATTGTTTTGGAGACAGTCCCGTCCACTTTTTAAAAGATCGTGAAAATGCCGAAACCTCAGAGTAGCCTAATAGAAACGCTATATCAGCGAAGTTACCCAGCTTTTTGCGTATGTAATGTTTGGCAACCTCTAAGCGGATCTCATTGAGAATTTCCTGATAGCTGGTCGATTCTAATTTTAGCTTTGCTTGAAGACTTCTGGAGCTCATTGCAAGCTCTCTTGCGGTTCCTTCTAAGGTTAATAAGTTGCCGTTCATGGTTTTAGAAACAAGATGTCTTACTCTTCCGCTAATTGTATGCAGGTTTTCTAGCTTCTTTAACTTTAGATCCGCTTGCCTGTCAAATGCTGCAAACATGGAGGGATTTGAACACATGACCTTCGCTTCTAAGTCTTTAGTCGAATAGGCTAGATAAGTGTTACCGACATTCAAATCGACCGGAGTTGGTGTAAAATGCCTAATATAGGCCTGTTGTTCGACTGTATGTGGATGGCTAAATCCGACTCTAAAAGGCATCACTTGATTAACCGAGTTGTTCCTAACCCAAGATCTAATTGCACCAACAAAGACGTCGACCGTATAACGAAGTTCATCAACCCAGTCACACCAAATATCAATTTCAAAAAAAGTGTGAGAGCCATTTCTTCTGATGCGAAGTCCCATACTGTCCCCAATCAGTTTTTGATACTCAACCATTTTCTCAATTGCCGATATTAGGGTGGGAGCGTTCATTATTACAAAGCCAAGCACGCTAGTAACTTGAATTGGAAAGACTTCGCCACAAATAAGCCCAATGTCTTGCCGTCCGGTCTCACGAACAATTTCCCGCCAAATAGCGCATTCCTTTTGTATGCTAATTCTTCCTTCTTCGTCTGATAGCTCTTTTGGGTTTACTCCTGCGTTATGCAAAATGGATTCTGTTTTCCCGCCGTAGCGCTCTGTGATGGCTAATCGAAATTTGATAATTCCATTAGAAACGGTTGGGGATTTAGTACCTAAGGGAGTTGTCAAAACGATTCCTCAGAAGAAAGAGTTACAAGAGAAGTATAGCATTAAATCCATTCTATTTCTCGGTCAGGGGCCGTAAGAACAGCTCAGAGAAAACACAATCTATGGACCCCAAAATAAAAGTAATTGATTATCGAACCTAAGTAGGGGATAGTCTGTTCTCAATTAAAAACATATTCATATAAAGAATTGAAAGATACGCTTAGCTTTTCAATACTAATTTCTACTTTGGGGAATCTTCAATGAGTTACTCTTCGCGCACAATCTTTGGCTCCGTTATTGTTTTAATGGTTTTCAGCTCTTTCAACAGTTACGCGAAAGAGTCAACCATAGAAGTTTCTAACATAGCATTCACCAATGATTTAAAAGAACGAAGAGAGAAGGTATTCGATTTGATGGAGAATGATTCGATCCTTGTGCTACTTCCTGCTGAACGAAAAAATCGCAGTAACGACGTCGACTGGGCGTATCGTCAAACTAATGATTTATATTATTTAACTGGGTCGACTTATCCTGATACTTATTTGGTGATGATCAAAGAAGGCCGCAAAGCATACGAATATTTTTTTCATAAAGAGGGTAATCCTCAATACGTCCAATGGATGGGGATCTTACCATCGGCTGAACAAGTCAAATTAGATACAGGAATCGAGAATGTACATTCTCATAAGAAATTTGAGTTGTTTATGAATACCTTGTTAAACGGGTACCATTTCAACCCCGGAGAACGAAATAGGCTACAAACGCCGCCTAAACATGCCGAGCTGTTTAAAAAATTAATTCAAGGCGAGGTGTCTATGTGGCTTTCACTCGGACAACGCAGAAATATAAACACTGAGAGCAAAACGCCAGAATCGACTTTTGCGAATAAAATAACCACACAATTTCCTGAATTAAAGATCCAAAACATGTCGTCTCAGCTAACTAACCTTCGAGAAGTCAAATCAGACTACGAATTGGCGGTAATGCAAAAAGCGATTGATATTACTGTTGAAGCGCAAAAGAAAGCGATGCAACGAGTGCAAACTGCTCAATGGGAATACCAAGTCCAAGCGCTCATCGACTATACATTTAGAGATCAAGGCGCGTGTTGTCCTTCGTTTCCATCGATCGCTGCAAGCGGTTCTAATACGACTATTTTACATTACGAACATCCGATCGAAAAAATCGCAAAAGACAAACTTTTCTTGACCGATATTGGCGCTGAATACGAGTACTATGCAGCGGATGTAACACGCACTTACCCAGCCGATGGAACATTTTCGGATTCTCAAAAAGACATTTATTCAGCAGTACTTAAAGCGCAAAAAATTGGTATTGATAAGGTGACCAAAGGGGCTTTAATTAAAGACATTGAGGCTGCTATCACGGATTCAATTGGTGACGACTTATTGGCTCTGGGCCTGATTGATAAGAAAGATAAGAAACAAATATACACTTATTACGCTCATGGATTTGGCCATTCACTGGGAATGGATGTTCACGATGTATTTAAATATTATCAAAAACTAAAACCTAATATGGTCATTACTGTTGAACCGGGTATTTATGTGAGAAAAAGTAAAGTAATTGCGAGCCCGTTTTATAAAGCGCTTAATGGTGAGAAAAAGGATCGCATTGATGTTGCATTAGAAAAGTACGATGGAATAGGAGTCCGAATCGAAGATGATATTTTGGTGACAAAAAGTAAGCCAAAAGTGCTTTCTGAGAAAGCGCCGAGGGAAATAGTTGAAATTGAAAAGTGGATGGCTAGTAAGTAATAATTGAGTCAAAGTACATGTAATGAAAGATTAACTAGTTTCTAGCGATAAAATCACGGACCGTTTCTACAAAAACTTTTGAAGCTGGCTCTCTCCCTAGAAGTAGGTGCCCGTCACTTTCGAGACCGACGAATTCAGCGTTGGGTATTTGCGAAGCAATATCTCTTCCTATTTCGGCCCCTATTCGTTGATCACCAAGCGAATGAATAACCAGAGTCGGTACCTTTACTTTAAAAAGTTGATGGCGAACATCAATGTCACCGAAAACAGATAAAAATCGAACAGCATTATTCGGTGAGGTTGTTAATCGCTGAAATTCGTTAAACCAATCTAACTCTTCTTTGTTTGCACTAGGCATAAAAGTAGATGAAAAAATTTGGCGATAGGCAGGATTATCTTGTCCCCATCCCGCTGAAGTTAGCGTCATTATGGCTTCCCTTTCTTTGAACTGCTTCTCACTCGCATTAACACGCCAACCTGCAACGTAACTACCAAAAAGAATCAAATGGCTGACTTTTTCGGGGTGTCGGATGGCATATTCAATGGACACTGAGGCGCCTTGAGAAATACCTAACAAAGCGAATTTCTCGAGCTTAGTCGTTGAAATCACTGTTTCTAGATCTTCGACAAATGCCTTGAAAGAAATATCCTTGACCTCCCAGTCAGACAAACCGTTTCCGCGTTCATCGTAACGCACAAAGTGATGGTCTTTTGCCAGATCTCGGAAAAGCGGGCTCCAAATCGGAGCATTCCAGTCGTATTCCAAATGACTTAACCAATTAGCTGTTTTAACGATAGAATGTCCTTTTCCTATTGATGCGTAAGCGATTCGCACGCCATCGCGAGTCGTGCAAAATTTTACCTTTTGTCGGACTAGCATTTCGCGATTAGCAACTAGTTCTTCCTGTTCTGTATTATTACTAACTTGGGTTTTATTTTTGCTTGGAGGCCAACTAATCCCGCAGCGTTCAAATTCTTCAGATAGCTCTAATGACAAGCTTTGATTCTCATCGGAGTATCCGGATAATTCCAATTGGCGAAGCAGTTTATCTGCTATTTCAGTATTAAAGGGTTTTCTCAGTAACGCGGCTTTTATCCAGCGAAATTGCTGTTCAGGTGAGAGGCTAGGATGAAAAGCCAATCTAAACAGAGTCGTCGTAAATACTCTTTCGATTTCATCACGTTCGGAATTTAACCATTGCTGATAGGTGAATTGATCAGGGAGATCACATCCATCTAACAAAGGTACCTCCAATTGTTTTAGAATGCCCTCTAGCTCTTCCGCTGATAAATCTTCTTTTTGCAACTTTTGAGTAAGCACGCGAACATCAATTTCAATATCTTTGATCAATAATGTTACTCGCTCTCGATCAGCTACTAGTCTGTCTAAGTCAGAGTCATTAACTAATGGACGAATCTTACTGAGCGACCACCGTAATGCCCCTCTAGGATCATCAGGGACATCCCAGAATAACTCACATAATCGATCTCGACGATGAGGGCGGTTAGTCAGCGCGAGGTACGCCAACAGGGCTCTTGTACGTTTTGACTTGGGCAAAGGCAAGGCTTCGCCGTTGTGATAAACAACAAATTCTCCAAGTGTTTTTAGAGAGATACTCATTTTATACCATTCCTATTCATCTTTTATATTGTCTTAAATTATACAATAAATTTAGTTAGTCCAAAGTTATAAGAGAGCTATTGCTTTTAATCATTCGAATTACTCTTTTGAAGGTTATTACAGAGACAATTTGGTTCGGTGATAGAGCTATTGTAATCATTTATCAATCAAATCACGTGATAATTTTAGCAACAACTTACGTTTACCTGAAATAACACGCAACTAATAATAAATACCACGCTAAATACCACGCTCGTTTACACGATTTAGGTTTAATCTGCGCGTCATTAAAAATCAGACGGCTTAAAACGAGTGCTTATTAGTTTTAGATTTTAGGTTGTCACTAGAAGTAGGTCACATTATGAAACACAGTCAATCAGTCTTTAAATCCAGTATATTACTCCTGACATTAATTCTTAGCGCGTGCGGCGGCGGAGGGGGCGGTGGTGATAACGATCCTAATCCCAACCCCAACCCAGATCCTCAGTTATCAGCACCTGCATTGGTAGTAGCTTCCGTCCAAGAACTGCTCGTTGACACTGAAATCTCGACTATTTCATTTGTTAATAATGGCGATGGAGAATTGACTCAATGCTCTGCCGATAGTTTACCGTTAGGTTTAACGGTAGCAGTCTCAGCGGATGCCAGTACGTGTGAAATAAGTGGTACGCCAACTGAAACGCAAGCAGTCACCACACATACCGTCACCGCCACTAACTCGGCGGGTAGCAGTAATGCGGCGATTGATATCAGTGTTGTGTCTGATTTAGTTTTACCCGAGCTTACCGACATTAGCGAGTTGGTTTTATTTCAGGGACAAGTCTTTAATGTGTCAATGGAAAACAGCGGCGGCGGCGAATTAACTGAATGTGCTGCCGATAGTTTACCGTTAGGTTTAGCCGTAGCGGTTTCAGGGGATGCCAGTACCTGTGAAGTCAGCGGTACGCCAACTGAAACTCAAGCAGCCACCACGCATACCATCACCGCGACTAACTCAGCGGGTAGCAGTAATGCGGCGGTTGAGATAGCGGTTGTTGTGACTTCTCCGCTGTTGTCAGATGTGAGCGATTTGATTTTTGTTCAAGGGCAATTAATTAATTTAGTTCTGGAAAATGCTGGCGGTGGCGAGTTGAGTGAATGTGTTGCCGACCCCCTTCCTGAAGGGTTTGTCGTGGCTCTATCCAGCGATACCAATACCTGCCATCTCACCGGTGAAGCAATATTGGTGACTGAGCCGAGCAGTTTTACCGTCACCGCAACCAATGTCAGCGGTAATTCAACGGCAACGATTTCTTTTCAAGTGGATGAAGTAACGCCCTACATAACCACTTGGAAAACGGATAATTTTGGTTCCAGTAATGATGACCAAATTACCATTCAAGTTTCGCCTGATTTTAGCTATAACTTCCGGGTTGAATGGGGCGATGGTTCATTCGATGACAATGTGACTGCGGATATCACTCATACCTATGCGGCACCTGGCGTTTATGAGGTGTCGATTACAGGCACTTACCCACAGCCATTTTTTGCAAATACTTTCGATGCAGATTCATCAAAATTATTGACGATTGAGCAATGGGGTAATCGTCCTTGGTTATCGATGGAGCAAGCTTTCTTTGACGTTGTGGATTTGGTCATTAATGATGAAACAAACCCTGACTTGTCTCGCGTAAAAAGCATGAGCAGTATGTTTGCTAATTCAGCTAACTTTAACAGCGATATTAGTGCTTGGGATGTTTCCAATGTGACGGATATGTCTTTCATGTTTTTCTTTTCGGCGGAATTTAATCAAAACATCGGTTCTTGGGATGTCTCCAGTGTGACGGATATGTCTCATATGTTTGAAGAGGCGTTGGCGTTTAATCAAGATATCGGAGATTGGGACGTATCTAGTGTGAACAATATGAGTGGGCTCTTCACTTTTGCAGAGTCTTTTAACCAAAATATTGGATCTTGGGACGTTTCTAGCGTGACGGACATGTCTAATATGTTTTTGGATGCAGAGCTATTTAATCAAGATATTGGATCTTGGGATGTTTCAAACGTCACTAACATGCGAGGGGTGTTTGCCAGGGCCAATGCGTTTGACCAAAATATAGGCGCCTGGGATGTGTCCAGCGTGACCAATATGGGGGATTTGTTTTTTCGGGCTGCCAGCTTCAATCAAGACATAGGGTCTTGGAATGTCTCGAACGTCAGCGACATGCAAGGGATGTTTGCTAATGCAGTAGCGTTTGACCAAAACATTGGTGGCTGGGATGTATCCAGTGTGACCAATATGAGAGATATGTTTCGAGATGCAGCCAGTTTCAATCAAGACATAGGGGCGTGGGGTGTTTCTAATGTCACCAATATGCAAGGGGTGTTTAGAGGCGCCATTGTTTTTGATCAAGATATTGGTGCCTGGGACGTGTCCAGTGTGACCAGAACAGATAATATGTTTCGAGATGCAGCCAGTTTCAATCAAGACATAGGGTCTTGGAATGTTTCAAACGTGGCGAATATGTCGAATATGTTTAACGGCATTTCATTGTCTGCGTCTAATTACGATGCGCTGTTAATCGGTTGGTCTGCTCTTAGCCTACAGGAAAACGTTTCATTTGATGCTGGAGCGAGTTTATTTACTGTCAATGGCGAGTCTGCAAGGGCTGTTTTAACAGATACTTTTGGTTGGACGATTACCGATGGTGGTTTTGTTACAGCACCAGAATTGCAAGCGACGTCCTTAAATCTTTACACGAACAATAGCGTTTTATTTACCATCAACAATTTGGGTGGGCATGTTGATGAGTGTACTGCTAATAATTTACCGGATGGTCTTAGTGTTCAGTTGACTAGCAATAGCCTTAGTTGTGAAATAGTGGGTGTGCCACTTGCGGCTCAAGCTTCTACTGTTGCAAATATTACCGCGATCAATGAGCTTGGCAGTAGCGAGGTAGCAATTGATATAATCATTCAAGAAGAAACCGCATTTATTACCACTTGGAAAACCGATAATGCAGGTGCCAGTGACGATAATCAAATTACCATTAAGGTCTCACCCGATTTTACTTACGATTTTAATGTTGATTGGGGCGATGGTACCACGGATGAAAATGTCACAGCCGATATAACACATACTTATGATGTCGTCGGTACTTACACGGTTTCTATCACCGGGGCATTTCCTCAACCTTATTTTGATGCAACATTTGATGCGAGTCTTACGGATTCTCCAAAATTACTTTCAGTTGAGCAATGGGGACAGCGCTCTTGGTTATCGATGGAGCAGGCTTTCTTTAATGCGACCAACCTAGTTATCAATGACCTTGAAAATCCCGATCTGTCTTTTGTTACGAGCATGAAAAGTATGTTCCATAATGCAGATAGTTTAACCGGTGATATCAATGGTTGGGATGTTTCAACAGTGACCGATATGTCTAGTCTGTTCGCCGGCGGCGATTCAATTAATTTAGAGATTGGAGACTGGAATGTATCGAAAGTTACCAATATGTTTTCAATGTTTTTGGGTACTGCTTTTGATCAAAATATTGGTGCTTGGGATGTGTCTAGCGTGACTAATATGAGCGAAATGTTTCGAGCTGCAGGAAATTTCAATCAAGACATTGGTGGATGGGATGTTTCTAATGTGACCAATATGAGGTTTTTATTTGGTGGAGCATCAGTGTTTAATCAAGATATCAGCGGATGGGATGTATCAAAAGTAACCAATATGGAGAAGATGTTTGAAACAGCATTACAGTTCAACCAAAATATTGAGGATTGGAATGTATCAAGTGTCCAGACTATGAGGTTAATGTTTAACAGTGCTCAAGCTTTTGACCAAAATATTGGGGGCTGGAATGTATCAGGTGTCAGAAATATGCAGAATATGTTTCTGAACGTCACTCTTTCTAGCGAAAACTATGACTTGTTATTGACGGGGTGGAGCCAACAGGCTCTTGTAAACGGAGTGAGTTTTGGTGCTGGAAACTCCACTTTCTCACCAGACTCTCAATCGGCTAGAGATATTTTAACCAATGATTTTCTTTGGATAATTACCGATGGTGGCCCCGCCATCCCTTAAATATTGTCAATTTACTGCCAACACGATATCTTGCCGCTGGGTGAGTTATCGTGTTTTTTCATTGATGTAAATATTTCAATCTAAATCACTTGAGTTATGTCTTTCTCGCAACTGTAAACTTTCTTCGCCCCAGCTACGATTAACTCGACGTCCTCGTTGTACAGCGGGCCGTCGCTTTATCTCTTCGCTCCACCGAATGACATTCTTGTAGGATTTAACGTCAAGAAACTCTCCAGCATCATATAGCTTGCCTTGCACTAAAACGCCATACCATGCGTACACCGCCATATCGGCAATATTGTATTCATCGCCACATAAATACTTTCGCTCTGCTAAATTTCTATCCAGTACATCGAGTTGTCGTTTAACTTCCATGGCGTATCGATTGATAGGGTATTCAAATTTTTCAGGTGCATAGGCATAAAAATGTCCGAAGCCGCCACCCAGAAATGGCGCGCTACCCATTTGCCAAAATAACCAGGACAAACACTCCGCTTTTTCACTTGGGTCGTTTGGTAAAAAAGCATTAAACTTTTCAGCTAAATAAACCATGATAGCTCCCGACTCAAATATGCGAGTCGCTGGTGCGGTTGAATGATCCATTAAGGCTGGAATTTTAGAGTTTGGGTTAACTTCCACAAAACCACTGCCAAATTGGTCGCCTTCATTGATATCGATGTACCATGCATCATATTCAGCTTGTTCAATTCCTTTGGCTAATAGCTCTTCAAGCAAAATAGTCACTTTGACGCCATTAGGTGTTGCCAGGGAGTAAAGCTGTAGAGGATGTTTACCTATAGGGAGTTCTTTTTGATGAGTGGCGCCGGCGGTCGGTCGGTTGATATCGGCGAATTTACCACCGCTCTTTTGATCCATCGTCCAAACTTTAGGCGGAGTGTATTGGGATGATTCAGACATAAGGTTGATTCTCTTTTTTCGGATGAATTAGATACTAGAGTAACTATCGGTACGATTGTGACATACCATTGGATTATATACTTATATCTTAGTGGGCATAGAGTTAGCAAAAACAAGCCGCACTTTGAAACTTAGTAGTTTGGCTACCACTTGAACCCATAGGGACTTATTTGATATGGTCAATGTTTAGTCTACCAAAAATCATAAGAAAGCGATTAATGATAATAAAAACACTGCTATTAAGCACGTCACTACTCTTTTGTGCATCGAGTTTTGCAAAAGAACCATTAAGTAAACAAATCGATAATGATTACCCTTACCTTGATAGTCTTTATAAGCATTTGCATCAGCATCCCGAAATTTCATTTGAAGAAGCTTTAACTGCGAAACGAATTGCAACAGAGCTTAAAGGTCTTGGGTTCGATGTAACCACCAACTTTGGCGGACATGGAGTAGTTGGTGTATACAAAAACGGTGCAGGCCCAACGGTTATGATTAGAACGGATCTCGATGCCTTGCCGATAAAAGAGCAAACCGGGCTCTCCTATGCCAGTTCAAAAACAATGAAAGGTCGAGATGGTAAGCAAACTTATACCATGCATGCTTGTGGTCATGATATTCATATGACGGTGTTTACTGGCACAGCTAGAAGGCTTATTGAAGCAAAGAATAACTGGTCTGGTACCTTGCTGATGATTGGTCAGCCTGCAGAAGAACGAAGTGGTGGCGCTAAAGCTATGCTTGCGGAAGGGCTATTCGAAAAGTTTCCGCGGCCTGACTATAATTTAGCCATTCATGTTTCTGCGGATATTCCAGCTGGTAAAATAGGTACGGTAAAAGGCTTTGCCATGGCCAATGTCGATTCGGTGGATATTCTTGTGAAAGGGCAAGGAGGTCATGGAGCTTATCCTCACAATACTAAAGACCCCATTGTGCTAGCATCACAAATTGTCCAATCACTTCAGACAATTGTCAGTCGAGAAACATCACCATTGGAACCTGCTGTGGTGACGGTGGGATCAATCCATGGTGGTTCACAACACAATATTATTTCCAATCAAGTTAAACTGCAACTGACTCTGCGTTCTTATTCCGATAGTGTTCGTAAAAACACTTTAAGTTCGATTCGCCGAATGACCAAACACTTAGGTTTAGCAGCTGGTCTTTCAGAGCAACAATTACCAGTGGTAACGGTGTTGGACGAGTCAACACCGGCCGCATACAATGACCCCAAGCTGACTGATCAGATAACCAATTTATTTGAAAAGTTGCTTGGAGCAGACAATATTATCTCCCTAAAACCAGAAATGGTTGGTGAAGATTTTGGTAGGTACGGTCAAGTGGAACCTAAAATCCCAAGCCTTATGTTTAGGCTTGGGACGGTTAATCAGGAAAAATATCAGCAAGCTATGAAATCAGGTTCACGTTTACCAACATTGCACTCTGCGAATTTTGCACCAGATCCTAAACCAACTATTCAAACTGGCGTGTTAGCGATGACAGAAGCTGCGCTATTATTGTTACCAAAAAGCTCCGCGAATTAGTTAGTTACAAAGCTAACAATGTATTTGCTAGCTTTTGGCTGCAGGGCTTGTTTTTTCTTTTTTGCTTGAAAGAGAACTATTAATGTTATTCCAGTAGAGTAACTAAAATTGAGTCGATTAGCTGGGACGCTTGCGACTCGCAAGTATCAAATGAATTGCAGTTAACAAAGAGTGTCATACTAGTATCATTGTCTAAGACGTAGATATTCGTTGTCATGTATCCCGGTTCATCTCCTCCATGGTGATACACCGTTTTGCCGTTGATAGTTTCTTTCATCATTCCCATTCCGTAAAAGACACCATCACCTATATCGGTCAGGTTTTCCTCACCAATTAGAAGCGTCCTAACTTCTTCACTAATTAGCGTGGTATCAGTGACAATACTTTTAATAAGCTTTGACATGTCGGTCACGCTTGATATTAATGGTGCATCTGCGACTCCAATATTTTCATAAAGCGGTTTAGTATCTAACAACGCACCTTCATCATTGAAGTAACCTGATATAATTTCTCCGCGCTCTTTTTCGAGAGCGTTATAGTATGTGTCTTGCAATCCAAGAGGCTCGAAAACTAATTCGCGCATTGCTCGGTAGTGATGTTCCCCTAATACTTGATCCAATATTAGGCCAGCAAGTAGGTAACCACTATTCGAGTACTGAAAATCAGTTCCTGGTTCAAAATAGGCTGGTTGATTGAGTGCAAATTGCAGTGCGTATTCATCAGTTTTGATCGATGTTGGATCGGCTATAATGGCGTCAAACCAGTTACCGGCCGTAGCATCATCAAGATAGTCATGCACTCCAGCAGTATGTCTCAGTAGTTGTCTTATAGTCATTTGTTTACTGTTTTCTATTTGGGCTAATAGTTCAGCTGGCAAATATTGGTCAATGGTCAAATCAATATCTAACATTCCTTGCTCGTATAGCAAACCTACAAGTAATGCGGTGGCTTTCTTTCCGGAACTTCCGGTCGGCATTACATCGTTAGTCAACATCTCGGTATTATTCTCTATATTGGATAGTCCCGCACTGCCGATAAAGTTAATCGTTGGACCATCTATATTTAAAATAACACCCGGTAAAGATTCTGAAATACTGGCGTTAATGAGCTGTTGGTAGTCAGTATCGTTCGTCATTGGAGGGGGAACTACTGTATCAATTTCATTGTCGGAACTACCGCAAGCTGTAAGCGCCATTAAAAAAAGAAGCAGTATTAAAGTAAAGGCATAATTGTTAATTAGTTTCATTTCGATATCCTATAGGTTTGTGTGACGTGACTATAAGAAATTGTTCGAACAATTAGCGTAACGGATTGTAGTTTTTGTAACAGAGTGTAGCAATTTGACCGTGAGCGAAAGCCAGAAGGAATTGCTAAAAGCTGATCATAAAAAAGCGCCGAAATATCGGCGCTTTTTTGATTGGCTTACTGTTATCCTAGTATTGCATTAAGAAGAAGTAAGTTATGCCTATAGCTTACTCTTCGTCAAGAAAACGAACGTTAAGTAACCCTTCGGCATGTGGTGCAGCGCTACCGTCATCAACAGTATAAGATACCGGCATTGTCGCATTGTCCACTAACATTTGACGAACATTAACAAATGCAGAGTAGTCCATCGCTTGAGGATGCTTTTCCATAATCATCGCAGCAGCACCTGCAACCGCTGGTGAAGCCATTGATGTACCACTCAAAGTCGTGACAGCATGAGTACGGTTAAGTGAAACAATCGCGTTACCTGGAGCGGCAATTGTGATCACCCCTGAGTCATTCGAACTAAAGTCATTAGGTCCTTGTCCATAGTTACTGAACCCAGTGAAAACAGCTTCACCAAATAAATCATCGTAGCTAGTGTACGAACTGACTGTAATCGTTGAATCATAGCCTGCTGGAGCATAATCAACTGCATCAGAAGCTGAGTTTCCTGCAGCAACCACTACAACCATACCAGCGTGAGCTGCATTACAATAGGATTCTGCCACCGCATGCTCGCCGGTGTATCCTGTTTCGTCACAAGTGCCTTTATCCGATGGGTCAGAACCACCTAAACTCAAGTTAGCAATGGCAGACATACCACGATCAGTCATATCTGCGACAGCCCAATCTAAACCGTCAAGAATCGATGATGAAGGACAGCTGCCTTCAGCTGTACAAACTTTAACAGCGTGTACCGTAGCAGCTGGAGCAACACCAACGACGTTGATTGAGTTATCTGCAGCTGCAACCGTACCAGCAACATGAGTACCATGACTGTGATCATCATCGTAGTCCGCATCACAGTTTACAGGGTCAGCACAAACTTCAGCGGCATAAGAAGCGCCTAAGTTATTTTTAATATCGTTTTGCGCGACATCAATACCGGTATCGATAACATAAACATGTTGACCTGCACCTGTATAAGCCGAATCGGCAGAACCCGACTCCGCAGGACCTTGTGGAACCGTTTGTGGCCAGTCTATTATTTTGCGATTCATCTTTGAAGTGACAGGAGGCGTGTAGTTCTCCGGAATATCAACAATTCGATATGTCACGTCTGGGTAAACTCCGATGACATCAGGATTGTTTTGTAAAGACTTCATTTGATCTGCGGTAACGCTTGCAGAGAAGCCATAATAGACATTCTTGTAAACATGCTTTGCTTCTATCTGATTAGTGTCGGCAAAAGCTCTTACTGACGCTCCGCGTTGCTGACTCATTGCTTTCATTGACTCTGGTGTGCGAGTTTGGTTGAGCGCGGCAAAAGGTGCATTGCTGTTTTTTAATTTAACAATAACGTTAGTCGTGTCAGCAGCTAATACAGACCCACTAGCCGTTGTTAATGCTGCAACAACTAAGCTGGCAACTAGTTTTTTATTAGTACGTAATTTCATTAGATATATCTCCTTAACTAGTTAGTTTACTTAGCAAATTTCGCAAGTGCTTTGTGGTTAAACATAACAGCTAAACCTTTAGGCATAGCGATTTCCATTCCGTTATCAAAGTGCAGTTTAAGCTCTGCTCTTTTTAGATCTTGAGTATTAGCAATAATGGTATTGATTAAACTTTTTGCTGATGGTTGGTTTTTGATCAAAATTTCGTTTTGTCCACCACCATTGGTTGAAAAACCAATGTTAAAAGTTTCAATGTTAAACTTCTGATTGTTTAAAGTAACTGCATTTAAACCAAGGTTTAATCCATTGATGGAACCGCCGTTATCAATAATGCTACCTAAAAGCTGTGAGGCATTTTTAATATTCGATTGTAGATCCCAGTCATAACCATCAACTTCTTGCTCTGGCACCGAAGAGACTAAAATAAGTCCTGGTTCAATCCAGTTACCATCCGCGTCAAGTGGTTGGCTTTGGTCAAAATTGTCTAATCCACCATCAACATCAGCATCCATGTCGTTAGCAATCCAGTAGCTGCCAAATGTTCCGCCAGCAAAACCAGTTGCGCCTTCAAAGCCTGCACCTGAAGGGAATACATTTGGTCGGTGTGGATATGAGTTCTGCACCACGTTTCTATAACTGGTGATTTTTACATCGAACTGATAGTCTTTTTTCATCCACTTTTGGTGGTTGTAGTCCACTGTATAGACGTATGTTCCGTCCCAGTCGGCATCCCAACCGGATATAACAGTGTTCCACGCTGGAACGTAGGCTTCGGTGTGAGTATTGTGCGCCGGATGACCAGGGTAATCCGAGTAACCACAACTAGCGACCAACAGTGTGGTGGACGCGGCTGCAAATAGTCGGGTTATTTTTTTTTGCATGCTTGACATCATTTATCTCCTTTTGAGGTACTTGCATAAGTCGTTTGCTTGTTTCTGTGTGATAAAAAAGTAAACAACAGTATCGATAATTTTCGCAGGCATAACTTCTTTAAGTATAAAGAATAATCTTCAACTGAGACGAATTGCTACGAAGAATAAAAAGTGTTCAACACGGCGAGGAATTCAATTTGAACGAAGTCGAGATTAACATTAGAAAAATCTAATTTAAATGGTAATATTTACTAACTTCATAAAAAATTTTACTCGTTAAAAATATCTCATTTTTGAATTAGTTGCATTAATATTGGCGAAGCCTGATAGTTATTCCTTTAGAAGAAGAATGCGGTATAGTAACGGTGTTGTTTTGGCATTTTTTTCTAAGTGTTCGGCTTTAATTAATTTTTTACTTAAGTAATTTTTATCTCATATGGAGAACTTTATTATCAAGTCATATTGCAATGCCGCATTATTACTTGCAACTGCAATTGTTTTTAAACCTGCAAGTGCAACAACAGAAGAGTACTTACAATTAATTAGTACTGAAAATTCTAAAACAGTCAAAGCATTCACACAAAACATAAACCTTACTCAAATGGTATGCATAGAGTCGCCTGCTCAAGATTCTAAAGTTGATAACTGCATTTCGCTTGAACAACTAATTAAGCCTCGCCAGCATAGGTTGGAGGATTTCCACGCAACATCAGGATATGTTGAGTTTCCCATGGTGATAGATACCCAAGCCGCAGAGCAGTGGTTAAGTGGGGGGGAATTTACCAAACAACAACGTCGGCGTTTCTTGCAGACAACAGCGACTCGATTAAACCAGTTAAGCGCACAAGCATTTCGGGAAAAGCTTAAACAAATCGATCACTCGAAGCGGTTGAGTTTTACTCCAATAGCAATCAATAATAGCTTGCTTGTTAACGTGGAACCAAATCAAACTGAAAATGAGTTGCTATCAAAAGATAGTTTAATGGAGTTCACGACTCCGATAGCAGATGATCAAGCAGTAATAGGAATAATAGACTCAGGCGTCAGTCAATATCATCGTCGTTTAGCTAACGCTAAGGTCTTGCAATTCAACCCCGTAGAAAATAGTCATCAAATCAAAGATACTGCATTTGGACATGCCACCGCTATTTTGAGCTTACTTGCGGTAGACGATAATCCTTCAACTGAAAAAAGGTTAGTGGAAAACGCTCAATATCTGTCTTGCAATGGCTTGCCCAATGCCAAGTATACCTTCTTCAGTATATTGCAATGTATGAATTGGCTTTTTCTTGCGCCGCGGGTTGATGTTGTGGTTAACGCTTGGACAGCCCCCAAAATTGGTTGCGTAAATTCGTGGCGTTATCCAATAGCTTTGCTATTTTACGCAAATAGCATTCCGGTTTTTGCTGCTGGTAACTACGCAACAGAAAAATTTGATGAAAAAAACATGAGTCGCTCACCAGCTAATTTAGATTTTTCAAATGAGGATTTTACAAGCCTTACTGTTGGAGCTCTGAGTGTTAAGAATGGTCGATTAGAAAGTTCTAGTTACGGAGAGAGTTCATGTTCCCCAAAACACTCAAGCGCAAAAAGTCATTCAAAAAACAATAAGCACTATCAGGCGAATTTATTTGCCCGAGGTGAGAACTTGATGGTCGCTGTACCGTTCACTAAATCAAGCTTTCAGAAAGTAGAGGGGTCTTCTTATGCGGTGGTATTTGTCGCCGCGGCAGTGGCGAATTTGAGTAGAGAGTTTCCGCGGGCTAGTTCAAAGCAGATTTCCCAAGCCTTATTAGAAACGGCTAAGAGTGTTGAGTCCAAAACATTTGAGCCTGCTACACCGGCAGAGTATGGCTACGGAATTTTAGATTACCCAAAAGCAAGAGAACGGTTGCTAGAGTTATATCCTGCTTCTAGATGACAATTGAGAAAATTAAAAGAGTCTAAGATAAACTATGTCTCTTTCAAGAAACTGGCTCTTAAGGAAAACCGTAGATAACGACTTTACCTGCCGACATGCTTATGCAATGATACTTAGGTTGTTTTCTTGAAATTCTATGACTACGGTTTTAAATATTTTTAATATTCCGCTTAAAAAGCTGTCTCTAATTTTAGTGCTAGTTGTCGCTGGCGAGCTTATATTTTCTTTACCCTTCCATATACCGCGATTTTTTCGACCGACAATGTTGGAAGTTTTCCAGTTAACTAATGCTCAGTTAGGCGATATTTTTGCTGTTTATGGCGTAGTCGCCATGTTGAGTTATTTTCCGGGTGGTGTTTTAGCGGATCGATTTGCTCCAAGAAAACTGATGACTTTTTCTCTTTTAGCAACTTCAGCTGGTGGTCTCTATTTTGTCACCATTCCGAAGGTTGAAGCTTTGTACTTTCTATTCGGCTATTGGGGGTTAACCAGTATCTTGTTGTTCTGGTCAGCGATGATCAAACAAACTCGCATTCTGGCGGGTGCAAACTCCCAAGGACTAGCATTTGGACTACTTGACGGGGGGCGCGGATTAATTGCAAGCTTAACCGCTAGTATTGCGGTTTTTATTCTTGCACTATTTTTGTTACCTGACGCGGAAAGCTACCAGGATAAACGCAGTGGGTTGCAAGCAGTCGCTCTCTTTTATAGTTGCGTCACAATGTTAGCAGGCTTGTTGGTTTGGTTTTTTATTCCACGTCAAAACATTTCTTTCCCAGCTAAAGAGCAACAACGGCCTAGTATTACAAACATTCTGAAAGTGCTTAAAGAGCAATCGGTGTGGCTGCAAGGAGGGGTAATTATTTGTGCCTATTGTGGATTTAAAGCTTTAGATAATTACGGCATTTATGCTACCCAAGTCATGCAAATGTCGCAGCTAGAATCTTCGGAGTTAACTTCTATTGCAAGTTATACTCGACCTTTAGTGGCTGTTATTGCGGGTTTAATTGCCGATCGCTGGCAAGCAAGCAAGTCGGTAAAGTTGTTTTTTATTTTATCAGGGCTTGGCTTTCTAGGAATGAGTTTGTTTGAATTTGGTAATCAACTGCAAATACTAATAATCGCAAACATAGTTTTGACATTCATCGCCGTTTACGCCTTGCGGGCGGTCTACTTTGCGCTAGTTGAACAAGCAAAAATTAAGCAGGGCGTGACAGGTACAGCTGTTGGTGTGATCTCCTTGGTTGGCTACACACCTGATATCTTTTTTTCGTCCGTCACCGGGCGTATTCTTGATGCCAATCCCGGGTTTATTGGTTTTCAACACTACTTCTTACTACTTTCAATGATTTCAATTGTTGGGATTATTTTCGTTTATTTGCTGGATAAGTCGCTCAACAAAGCCAAGCTCGAACCCTAGCTTCAATGATATTTCTTGCGCTCGTTGTTTGGCACTACGAGCAGCATCATTGTTGCCGATATCTAGTTGATATTGTGAAACTAAGAGGTGGTACTTTAGCGAAAGCAAGCTCGACTCGAGTTTCAAAACCTCAAGAAATCGAGCCATCTCAGGGAGAAGTGGCTCTAAATCATTAACTCTTCTACTATTGACAAGTCTCTCCCCATAATTAACTAGGTTATTCAAAATAGAAAAGTTAATTGGAACTCTACTTCGCAACCTTGCGTTGAGGGCGGCTAGATAGCGATTTTCACTCTCTCGTTCACCTGTGGATTGCCAATATGCAATGGCCAGAGAGATTTCTTCGGAGGTTAATGTTTCGAAATCAGTGAGTTTATTTACTAGTGAAGGATTTAGCTGAGACAACCGTTCTTTGGCTAAGTTAACTTCGTCCATCCTCAAGTAGAAGCCAATTAATGTCGAACGTAAACTTCTAATTTGAGGGTGCTTGGGTGGGAGAATACCTAACAAATTGTCGAGAGTTGTTTCAATCGTTTTCACCGAAGATCGCCGATCAAATAATTCAAATTTCGATTGAGCCAAGTTCTCTATGACAATTGACTTTGAAGGATTAATGGCAGGATTACTCTTGTCATAAATATCAAGCGCTTGTTGGTACAGGTTTTTAGCTTTATTAATTTCCCCAAAGTCGAAATAGATATCTGCTATAGAATTTAAGGCGTTTCCAACCTCTAGGTTATCCTTGCCGAACAAGCCGATAAAAATATCCCGAGCCTCTTCAAATGATTTAAGTGCTTGCTGATAATCTCTTAAGTCAAAATACAAAGAGCCTATATCCAATAACCCATAACCGATTGATTGATGTTGCCCTGGGTAGAGACTGCGGTCTATTGCTAGAGATTTTTGGTAGTACTCAAGTGCTGAGATAATATCGTTATCGATTGATTTAGAAAGTGTCCCCAAGAAATTATAGGCATCTGAGGCGTGAGATGAGTTTTCTCCGTAGTTCCGAATGAATATATCCAATACTTTGAGTTCTATTTCTTTCGCTTTTTTATACTCGGCCAATTCCCACAGTAAAATGGCGTAATTGTGTAACGCTGCGGCATTTTTTGCTTCATTTTGCTTGGGTAGCGAGTTATTGTATTCGATAACTTTTTCATAATTTTGTTTAGCTTTTTCAAATTCTGCGAGCGCTGTTTGCGCGGTGGCGACGTTTTGCAGAGACTGATAATAAGTTGCTTTATCTATATCCAGTGTTAGTGCTTTGCTAAATAACAGTAAAGCTTGACGATACTTTCCCGAAGAGTATTTATTCCAGCCAGATATGTTGAAAGAGTCAGCGAGTTGTATATCTGAAATGTCGAGACTCTGTTGAAGTTGAATGGTTTCATCTATCAAGGCTTCGGCATTCTTATAGTCCCCCATCCCTTGATAAGCATCGGCCATGCTATTGAGTAACCTTACTTTAACTTCAGGTTGGTCTTTTAGATCTTGCATGATGAATTCTCTTCCTGCATCAAGCAATTCAATCACGGTCATTTCCTTATTTGGTTTAATTTCAGTTTGTGGTTTTGTGATGTTTACAACGGTAAAAAGATTGACTAGGTAGTCGGAAACGGTTTGGGCTGTTCGACTTTCAATACTCAGTTGGTTCGCTTGCCAAATGGAGTAGCTTGTGAAGCCGCTGTAAGAGGCTAATAAGGTAAATGCTAGTACTGAAACCGCTTTGTTTCTAAGGACCCACTTTTTTAATTTGTATAGCTGAGAATCTCCCCTAGCAAGTACGGCTTCTCCATTCAAGTAGCGATTAAGGTCGTTGCTAAAATCAGTTACCGAATTATAACGAGCCTCCGGTTTCTTATTTAAAGAATAGAGGACTATGTTATCGAGGTCGCCCTTAATAGAACGATGTAATCGTTTCAGGATGTTTTGGCTCGCCTTTTCCTTATTTTGTCTTGTTGTTTTGTGGGAGGCCGTTTGCTCCTGCCAAGTCGAATAGATAGTCTGGCTTGGACTGCTTGGTTGCTCTTTACAGATTGAATAAATGAGTTGTAACGAGCTGGTATTAGCATACGGCATCTTTTTTGTTAGTAGTTTATAGAGTAAAACTCCTAGGGAATAAATGTCGGTTGCGATGGTAATAGGCTGTCCAGATATTTGTTCTGGACTCGCAAACGCAGGTGTCATCGGCCTAGAACCTAAGGTGGTCGCCTGATCATTTTGACGTTCGAGTTCCATCGATTTAGAAATTCCAAAATCCAGTAACTTGACTAGCCCATCTGATGTTACCAATACGTTAGATGGCTTTATATCTCGATGCACTACAAGGCGTTTGTGCGCATATTCGACGGCTTCGGTTAATTGAATAAATAGCTTTATGACTTGTTGTAATGATAATTCTCGCTGTACACAAAACTGGTCAATCGGAACGCCTTCAATGTACTCCATAGCAAGATAAGGTAACCCTGATTTTGTGGTGCCGCCATCTAATACTTTGGCAATGTTGGGGTGGTCGAACGAAGCTAGAGTGCGTCGTTCGAAATTAAAATTGGCTAAAGAGTCGGGAGATAGGAATTGTTTAGTGACAATTTTTATTGCGGCGTGTTGTTTAAAGTCGCGGCTAATCCTCTCCGCTTTGTAGACTGCACTCATGCCGCCATCCGCGATTTTTTCTACGAGCTTGAAGGGCCCGATCTCAGATCCAATCAAGGTATCTGTGTTGCTCTCTTTTTGTTGGTTGTTTTCTGGTAAATCAGGCGACACTTGATTCTTGTTGGTATTCGGTCTTAGCGCTTGTTGGCTATTTTGCTCTAGCAACTCACCTAATTCTTCAGCGATTTCTGGCTCACTATTTTTTAATTGTTCAATATATGATGCTAGCTGTTTGGGCGCTAATTGACTTGCATGATGATAGGCTTGTTCCAGTTTCTGCCAGTTATCGTCCTTCATACAAGGTTCCTCTAATTATTTTATTTTAAGGCTTTGTTGATACACTGAGCACGCAAATTAAATCGTTCCAGTGCTTGGTTAATATATACCGCGTTATGATGGGATTGTCGATAGCAAGCAATGTTTAGATAATTAACCAATATATTGGAGGAAACAAAAAACGGCCAATAGGGGAGTGTGCCTTTCCGCTATTGGCCGAACTAGTTTACCAACCAGTGACTAATTAGAACAACCGCCTCCTTCTCCTCGAGAAACTCCAACATAGATGCTATTGCTAGCAGCGTTATCTATCCAAATAACATCATCGCGCTTGTCACAGTTAAAATCGCCTTTTAGTAATTTGTATTGTGACCAGTTTTCTTTGGCAAAATGCTCTTGTGCTACACGTGCAAAGTTAAAACCTGTGTCGCTAACAATGGCGAGACCAACACCAATTTTGTTAGTCAAGCTATCAACGATTCCTTTATCGTTGATTAACAGGTCGGAACCGCCATTACCATCGACATCCGCTAATATCATTTCGGGATTTATCGCACTCGGGTCTCCTAGCAGCTCTTTGATAGTGGTTTCCGGTCCCTCGGAATCATTATAGAGCTTAAAGCTATGTTGCTGATAAGGCGTGGTTCGATTAGAACTGCCGTGAGCAACATAAGCGCCAAAATTACTGAATGGTGAACGCTGTCTAGGTTCAATTAGATCCGATTTTCCATCAGCATCTAAGTCGCCGACAAGCGCACTATAAGTTCCCCAGTTTCCACCGAAATTTCTCAACTTAAATGGCACAGTTAATCCATTTTCATTGCCATAACTGACATAAACATTATTGGCATTAGAATCGATATTTTGAAAGATTAGGTCACCAAAGTTATCACCGTCAACATCGCCGACAAATACATACTCATAGCCACTGAAGTTGCCTGCGCGGTCTAACAATGGACGATTGATGAAAAGGTCATCATTTTCAAAATCAAACTCCGCGGCAGTCATATCAACAGCATGTGAAACATAAGTTCGATTTAGAGCGGTGCTAGTAGGTGTATTATTCCAAACTAAGTCAATACCATGTTGATTATCGAGTTGATAGGTGAGTAATGTGTATGTATCAGCACCAGAGCCATCGAAAATAACTTGCCCTTTATTGTGAATGAAAGCAGGGTCGCTCTCTCCTTTATAGAAAGAGACAAATACTTTGTTTGATTCTCCTGCAGCGTTCTTTAACACGTTAATCACCACGTCTTCTCTACCATCATTATCTATATCAATAATGTTCAAAGATAGCTCGCCTGTTAGCCCGCTGACTACGGAGTTGTTTGATTCTACCAAGGGTTGGAATGTGCCATCTCCATTAGCAAAAGCAACCGCAAACTCTCCTCGACCATTTGAGTCAGTATTAGCCCAAACAATATCATCGGCTCCATTACCATCAACATCACCTAGTGCGACTAATTGACCTGTTCCGGTAAAACTCGGTGTAAAAAATTGTTTGTCTTGGAATATAAAAGTTGCATCATCAGCTACCTTATCAAAGCAAGTAACCCGCTCGTAGGAGGTTAGCTCTTGGGTTACCGCAGGCAAATCATCGCTGATACTTTTTATTTGGAAGGATATTGGTACTGCATCAGTTGCGGTGGCGGGAATATCAAAATACTGTGTCCAATCTTCAGATTTTAACATCGCGGCAGTTGCTTCGGCCGACCCTCCTTTGTACGCGATACTCATTTTAGAATCTTGTCTGATTTCCTTTGAACGAGTCGCTGCGTCCCCGCTGACTCCGCTCGCAGGATTTTGATACTTAAATTCCATGGCAAATTGCATATCAGCTTCAGAGTGAGTTGAGGTGAGGGTGGACGTTAATATTCTTCCATAAGTAATAGTCGCTACATATGCTGGCAAATTGTCATTTCCCATTCTGCCTAACTCGACTTGGCGATCATATTCGGCCTGAGTAAAATCATCGGAGAACCAACCTTCAGGTGTTTGTGGAGCTTGAACTTGTACGGTATATAAGCTTTCTCTGAAAACTGCAGCTACAGAATTCTCGGTTTTGGTTTTGTCTGAAGAGCCACTTGCTGAGGCACTAAAACCGAAATATTTACCAGACATACCTGCTTTTAACGCACGTTGTTTTTCATTTCTGAAAGTCTCGACTTCCAAATTACCACTGGCTTGTAAGCAATTAGCTCCTTCTGATTCTGCTTCCGCCAATATCGATGCGACCGCACTATTTACATTGGCAAGTGTCGGCTGAACGTTTCTAAAGTTATTAGTAATTGCACATGCCGGAATAGAAACGTCGATTGTGGTACGTTGATCTATATTGAGCGGCAAAATTTGTCCAGCTGTGGTGCCGTCCCTAAGTGATTTTCCTTGTACTAGGGCTCCTGGCCATAGGACATCGGTTGGCGGAGAGAACATTACATATTCTGCAGGAGTTTTGAAAAAATCGACCTCTTCAGTTGTACATGTTTTTAGTTTTCCATCCTCATCTTCAAGAACTTCAACAATCGGATTGACAGTTTCATCGACTACTTCACTCCCTTCGTCCTCTTCGGGGTTTTCTTTAGGCGCAAAATCGGACCAAGGCTGCAATTCAAGGTCTACTTTTGTTCCTACTACCGTAATGCTAAATGCCGCCAATGAAGTATTGGCTGTGCCATCAGAAACTGATATTTGGATATCGTTATAATCAGCGGCATCACTTTCAGCAGGCGTTCCTGAAAGTTCACCCGTGGTTGATTGGAAGCTGGTCCAACTCGGTTGGTTGCTAATACTAAAAGTGAGCGTATCGCCATCTGCGTCACTGGCTTGAGGTGTAAAGGAATAGCTGGCTCCAGCTTGAACTTCAACCGCTGGAGTGCCAGAAATTACCGGCGCGCGGTTTTGCGGTTGTGGATCTGGATCAGAACCCCCCCCACCTCCGCCGCACGCAGTAATTCCAAACAATAAAATAACACCAATATAACTCTGAATTTTTAGGTTTTTTACTAACATGGTTTAACTCCCGGCAAGTATTCTTGCTCCATTTATTTGATGAGTGAGTGCCTGTCAATCTCGGCGAACAGGTTACATAATCATATAAGCGACAGATTGACTCAAAATGTGCCATTTATTTTTGGGTTTTTAATAAATACAATTAATTCAATGAGTTAACAGACGGCTATTATCTATTTGTAATGGCGGGTGTGGGGGCAAAGACCAAAACGCTGGTCATAGTTTTACTAACGTTTGTCGATTGGTGCAAAACTTTGAGCAATCAATAGGGGTAGACTTAAAGTAATCTAGGAAAAAGTGAGGGATTTTGAGATGAAAAGTACATTGACCAACATCTATTCTGCGATTTCAGTAATAGCTATTGCCGGCTTTTTGCTAGCTTGTGGCGGCGGTGGTTCCTCAGATAATGAACCTGATACGACGCCACCGGTCATTACCATATTGGGGGATAACCCTATCGAAGTGAGTTATTTGGCTGACTATGTTGACCCGGGAGCGACAGCCAATGATAACCTAGATGGTAATGTGTCAGTGATTACTTCAGGTGAAGTCGATACGTCCACTGTTGCGAGCTACACTATTGAATACTCCGCGACTGACGCCGCTGGTAATCAAGCCAACGCAGCTCGAACGGTTAATGTGGTTGCAGCTAGACTCAGTAATTTGAGTTGTACACCACCGCCTTTAACTGGCGGCAATCCGGGTGATATAACCATTCAAGCTAGTTTTCCTAACTTACCTATTCTTGATTCACCGCTAGCCATGGTACAGCCAAACAACGATAGCAGTATTTGGTTTATCGCCTTGCGAGAAGGGCGAGTGGTTACCATCAATAATAATGCCAGTACCGACCAGTTCAATGAAGTTTTGGATATTTCAGAGAGGGTTACAACGACATTAGAAAAAGGTTTAACTGGTTTAGCGATTCACCCCAACTATCCTCAAGACAATCGTGTGTTTTTAGTTTACAACGACGTTGATCAGTCTGGCCGTTCGACGGTTTCTTCCTTTACAGTAAACACTAACTCTCAGGTTATTGACCCAAATAGCGAAAACGTCTTATTCACTTTGCCACAACCAGCACACAATCATAATGGCGGAGACATTGCATTTGGTGCGGATGATCTATTGTATGTGGCTTTTGGCGACGGTGGAGCTGATCGACAAACCTCACAACAACTATTTAACTTACACGGCACAGTAGTTCGAATTGATGTTTCCAATACTGAATATCAAATACCTAATGACAACCCTTTTAACTCTGGTCAAGCTCGCTGTACATCCGGCGAACGAGCGGGAGGCGACGATACTGCGTGCCCTGAGATTTATGCTTATGGATTCCGCAATCCATGGCGCTGGAGTTTTGATTCTCAAACCGGAGATTTATGGCTTGCCGATGTTGGTGAAAGCACTTTCGAAGAAGTCGACAAAGTTATTTCTGGAGGAAATTACGGTTGGCCGGTAATGGAAGGTAATATATGTTCCGACGGCCAAAACTGTGATACTTCTAGTTATCAGCTACCCATCACGCAATATCCCCGAAGCGTTGGCGTTTCAACTGTAGGAGGGTATGTTTATCGCGGCGATAGATGGCCTAGTTTACAGGGGCAATATATTTGGGGAGATACTTTTTCTTCTCAGTTCTTATCGGTACCTGCCGACTCTGAGGTCGGAGCTGATTACACACCAATATTTAATAGTGGAAGACTGATTGCGGCAATGGCAGAAGGTAACGATGGTGAAATTTACCTGCTTAATTTAGATGGTGGAGAAGGTGACGGTATCTATAATCTAAATGTTGAAGACGATGGCTCAGGCGTGTTTGAAATGCCGGAAAACTTGAGTGAGGTAGGATGTTTTGACACACAAACAAAAAACCACTCCAGTGGCGTTTTTGACTATCAAATCAATTCCGCACTTTGGTCCGATGGTGCCAACAAAGAACGAGCATTCGCCATACCAAACAATCAAATCATTGAAGTGTTAGAAGATGGCGATTTTGATTTTCCTGACAACAGCATATTGCTAAAACATTTTTTAAATGGCGATACGTATTTGGAGACCCGGTTGTTAGTCAAACTCACTGATGGTTGGCAAGGCTTTAGCTATGAATGGAATGACCAACAAACTGATGCAACATTATTGAGTCAGGGAAAAACCAAAGATGTTGGCGATTTTATACATACTTATCCAAGCTCTAACGAGTGCGATGTATGTCATACTAGCGCTGCTAATCACAGCTTGGGTCTCGAAATTGCTCAGGTTAACTTAGAGCGTTCAGATTTGGGAGTGAACCAGCTAGACTTTTTGAGTCAGGCTGGTTATTTCGATCAGTCACTTGAGAGTCAAAATCAGGATCGTTTATATGGACTAAATGATCAATCTGCATCGTTAGAAGACCGTTCACGAAGTTATTTGCATAGCAATTGCTCCGGCTGTCATCGCGCGGATGCGGCATTGGATTTTATTGACCTTAATTACCGGACAGCGTTTTCACAAACCAATACTTGCGATGTAGAGCCATCGATTGATGATCTTGGTATAGCAAATGCTCGAATAATCGCACCTAGTAATGCGGACGCTTCAGTACTTTTAGTTAGGATGGAGAGATTAGATGAACATCGCATGCCACCATTGGCAAGTTTAATGGTGGACCAAAACGCGACTAGTTTAGTTCGAGACTGGATCAACGGTCGAAGTAATTGTGATTAGAAACCTTCAGTATTGTCTTTAACTTCTTCACTTGAAAAAAAGCAAACCTGAATAGAACTTCAAGTTTGCTTAGTGTTTACTATTCGCATTATTATTTAAAACGTGAAATACTACGTTTGGTTGCGTTGACCGTTTTCCAACCGTAAGCTTGACCAGTTACACCATAAGCGTAACCACTCACTGACCAGCTAGGATTTGCAAAATAGTCGTATTGAGTCGCACTGCCAAATACATGTGGGTAAGCCATAATGCTTGCAAAAACATTTTGCACACCATGACCCATGCCATCAACATAAACTCCACCACTGGTATCACCTTGTTTTCTTGAGTGTGCGAGGCCTTGATTATGACCTAACTCATGCACGAAGGTTGTTGCTCCACAATCGACAGCGGAGATACTATACATCTTGCTATTGTAACTATTGTATAAAGAACCATTCGAGCCTTGACCAACCCACGCAATTCCACAAGATATTAATCCGCTGCCTGCGGACTGTCCGGTACCAAGAACAGCGACCATATCAGCACCCCATTGATTACGATAGTCCTGTATCCAACCCGTATCAGTAACTGCATTCAGCCACCCGCTAGAAGGTGTTACATTGTTTCCACCCAAAGAGAGTGTGCCGACTAAACGAAGTGTAATATTAATTCCATTTTGACTATAAACTTGATTACTAAATGAAATTAGCTGGTTTATTTTGGTGTTGATATTAGACGTTTTTGCTGCTGCAGCATCTGAGTACATGATGCCTATATCAATAGTCTCGGCTTGAGAAGCTAAAGGCATACTGAGAAGCAATGCGAGTCCAAATTTTGATAATTTTTTAAACATTATTGTTATCCTATTTATTTTTAATTGTTATGAGGTTCGGCTAATACGATCCCCCCTTGTCCGTTCTGCACTTCACGAACAGGCTCAAACTCAACATGACTTTTGTATAGATCACGTTTTGCTGCAAGCCATCCGTGTTTTCCTTTGGTTTCAAAAACGTAATTACCTGATGGCGTAGTGATTTGCCCGTATAAAGCATCCTCACCAACGGTCATTACGCTGTTATGAAATTCACCATCAGAGCCAACTAGACGACCAAAGACACTTTTGTCTCCGTTTGGAAATCCTTGTGTTTGGGTTACCTCTGTTGAAAATGTTTCTAAAGTTTGTGGTATTTCGATATCGAAAGTGTCACCGACTTCGAGCGATCGCAAAGTATCTAAATCAAACTCTAGGTAAGCTTCTTCAGCTAGGTCGCTGGGTAGTACTCCCGCTTCTAATAATATGTCCTTCGCTTCAGTTGACTGTTTGGCTATTCCATAAAACTGAATATCGGACTGGGTTGCTATTGTTTCTGGTTTGGTTGTATCAAGTTCAATAGTTTCTGCCTGTTCTATAGGGATTGTTAATATCGCCATTTCAGACTGTAATTGAGCGTTTTCGTCGACCAGCAATTTTGGTGGTGAAATATTTTGAGGTGATAGGTCTAGAGCCGAATTACTACTGATAATAAAGTACGTAGTCAGAGAAACAACCGATAAAACAAGCACAATTTTAATTTTAGTGTTCATTGCTAAGCGAACCTTGATGACAAAAATGAGCAGAAAATGTACAGAATAAAATTTGAGCAGGCAATTTCGCATTGAGATATTTGCGAGTAAATATTCACTAAAAAATATTTAATTTGGGCTTCCAAAATAATTAGTGAACGATGTAATAAAAATACAGTTTGGTCTAGCGACGCTGGTTTTTATTGAGGTCTCGTTTGTCAAGTTGATAGGGGGTGTAAACAAATAAAACACTGGAATAAATTACTAAGAGTTGTGTCGTAGTTATCATTTGTTTTTGGGCCTTAATCTAATTCCTAAGACTATTACGCCGAAATTTCTTTATGCATTCTTTTTGATTAAGTGAGTTTGTAAGTCATCTAGATGTTGCTCTAGAAGAAAAAATGATTGAAGTATCTAAAGCTAAGTTGGAAATATTTATGGTTATGGTTCGTTATAAATATATCGCTTAAATTGATCAAGGAGCTATGATTATTAAGAACAGTCGCTTAATTTATTCTGATTTTGTTTCTAATCGACCCGAGCCAACTAGCTTATTCGAATTATGGTGCATGCTGGGAGGTGTTATCAACTTATTCATCGTTATAGGGCTGAGCGATGAAGTAATTTCGAACGCCCCCAATTCGAGCGTTTTGGTTTCTTTATTCTTACCGGCTATTCTTTTTTGTTTGGATTATTTATCAAAAGAGGTTGCATTCTTCTCTGTTATTCTTCGTGCCGCGATTTTGTGTGTTTTGGCTTACTGCGTTTATGCGATGTTTGTCCCTGCGAACTTGATATCATCAGATTTTGGCGCAATCATTTCCATTTTTCTATTTGGTTTTGTGGGTTTGATACTCGTTTTTACTAAGAAACTAAGAAACTAAGAAACTAACGTTACTGACTCTTTCAACTCTGAATGTGGAAGAGCTCAAAACTGACTTAATATTCATAAAAAAGGGGAGCCCCTTGAACTTCTAGAATTAATCGCCATATTAGATCAATGTTCCACTGGCTACTAAATTCATTTGCTCACGCCCAATAAAATAAAATTGTCTTTAATTCAAAGACTAACCATCGTTTTTATGGTTGGACTGACCAGCTGTATACTAGCCGCTAGTCAATTCAATACTGAGTCAATACCTCGTTCTTCATTAGTTAGTGTTGAATCACAACTCAATCCTCATTTAGCAGGAAAGCCTCTCGGAAATAAGTCTTTTCAAAATATCGAGTTTAGTCCTAATCAAACAAATCTAATCAGCGGTAATTTGAATTCTGATTATCTACCACCATTAACCAGTGAAGCGTCAAACTTCTCTCACCAGAAACAGCGACCGCAATTTGAGCCTATCGAACTAGGCGCTAAGCCATGGTTCATTTTATCGAATAAAGTCGATATTGAATACGCCCAAACTCAACCAGTGCCTTGGTTTATCAGGAGTGGAAGTTCGCATAGTGGTCGAGTATCGGGTTGGAAAGAAAGTAATATCAGTTTTAACAAGCACATCTACTTTATCTAAACAGTCTCTCTGTTTTTATCTTTGCTAGTCATCAATGACTAGTGATATCCATTAATTAGCCATCTCGAGAAAAAGCTTGAACGAAATTTCAAGGCTTAGTCGCGTTCGGCTACCTAGTTTTAAGAGAACTGTATGAATATTAAACGAAAAAGCGGTGCTCAGGGCACTGGCTTCAAAAAACGAGTACCAATTTGGCAATATTTTTTGTTAGTCTTGGTTTTGACAACACTTTCAATTAACGCTTTACCGAATTTATATACTGATGAAGCGACCCTTACTATCCCGTTGAGTGAAAACTCCTTTCAAGAAGTGAAAGCCCACAGTAATAAACTGTCTGAGAGACCCAGTCAGGAATTCCTAGTTGGAACAGAAGCTCTAAGCGCACAACAATTAGAGTCTTGGCTATCGTCACAAGGGATGGATTTTGAACAGATTAAAGTTACCTCAGAAAAGATTTTTATCAGTAGTTCTAGCGCTGATGATCTAAGTAGAATTGCGGAAAAATATAAATCAATTCTGGGTAAGGATTATCAATTCAAAATTGTAACTTCTAACAACAGACCTGCTTGGCTGATTCAACTAGGTTCCGAGCCACTGAAGTTAGGATTAGATCTAAGTGGTGGCGTGCTGTTTGTTCTGGATGTTGATCTAGAGTTGGCGTTAAATAAGCGATTGGAGTTGATCCGTTCCTCTATTCTATCCACTTTGATTGAGCGTAAGGAAAGGCCAACCAAGGTGAAGCTGCTTTCTGGTGAGTTGTCGAAACCAGTTGTGGTGGTTCAATCAAGCGATAACAAAGTTAATCAGTATTTGGTCGATAGGCTCGCTCAAGATTATCCCAATCTAACTGCTAAGTATGATCAGAACGGATGGGTAACATTTTATTACCAAGAGCAAGGTTTGCGCACTTTTAATAGTGAAATAATGGAGCAATCGATTACCACCCTAAGAAGCAGAATCGAACAATTAGGAATTACTGAAGCCGCAACACAACGACAAGGTAACCATCGAATTAGAGTGGAGTTGCCGGGAATAAAAGATCCTGAACAAGCCCGTAAAATTATTGGTGCCACCGCTACGCTGGAATTTTATCAAGTTCAACAACGAGGGAATAAGCGAGTTAAGTTGCAGAGTGGTGAGCAGGTTAGTGTCAATTCGATTCCTATTTTTACTGGAGAGAGTATAAGAAATGCTCGAGTAGGATTTGATGAAATGGGTGTTCCATTAGTTAACCTAGCCCTAGATAAAGCAGGTGGCGAAAGAATGCTGAAATACTCTAGTAAAAATATTGGTCAACAAATGCTGACGGTTTTAACTGAGTATGTCACTGATGGAAATGGCGCTAAAAAAGTGAATGCGAAGGTCATTAGCAATGCAACTATTCTAGCTCAGCTTGGTTCTCGATTTAGCATCACTAATCTAGAAAGCCGCCATCAAGCACAAGAGCTAGCGTTATTGCTGAGAGCTGGTTCGTTGAACGCACCCATTGAGATTGTAAAAGAGCAAACTATTGGTGCTACTTTAGGAAAAGACAATATAAAGAATGGCTTCTTAGCGCTGGTCTTGGGAGTCTCTATTACACTATTTTTCATGTTGGCTTGGTATCGAAAATTAGGAATTATTGCCAATGTAGCACTGTTGTTTAATCTGACATGTTTAATCGGCTTAATGTCTTTATTGCCAGGAGTAGTGCTGACTTTACCTGGTATTGCTGGGTTAGTATTAACCGTTGGAATGGCCGTCGATACTAACGTAATAATATTTGAACGCATTAAAGAAGAAAGGGCTCGCGGACTCAGCTTAGTGAATGCGATTGAACAAGGCTATAAAAACGCCACTGCCTCAATCTTGGATGCAAACTTAACGACCTTAATTACCGCAATGGTACTTTATTCAATCGGATACGGTGCCATTAAAGGCTTCGCCGTAACCTTGGGATTGGGAATAGTTACCAGTATGTTTACCGGGATCTTTTTCTCAGGGGTTTTAACTAAAACACTTTACCTCACCAGTGAACTGAAGAAAGAGCCTAGTAGAAAACCAAAGCCCGCTAGAATTAATGCTAATCTAAAGGAGTTAAACCATGAATAAAATTAGAAAACACAATCAACTTAGTTTTGCTAAGCTTCGAAACGGTGGGATAGCAACAGCGGCTCTTGTGGTGTTGATTTCAATCATTGGATTATTTTCCCGAGGCATCAATCTGGGGATTGATTTCACCGGCGGTTTCATCACCGAATTTAATACCAGCCAATCGATTTCTCAAGCTCGAATGAATGAGCTGCTTAGTTCTCAAATTGATGGTCAATACACACTCAATTCTGCTGAAAGTAATCGGAGCTGGACTGTCAGACAACCCGAAGCGAGTAATGATGTGGACCAACAAACTTGGTTTAATCAATGGCAGCAGCAATTATTGGAAACTCAAAGTGATCTATCGATAGGTTTTTTAGAATCTGACTTTATTGGATCGCAGGTGGGGACTGAATTGTTGGAACAAGGCGGGCTAGCACTATTAACGGCTTTTCTTTTGGTTTTAGGCTATCTTGCGATTCGTTTTGAATGGCGATTTGCGTTAGGTGCTTTAGCAGCACTCTTGCACGACGTTATTGCCGTATTAGGTTTCTTTGCTTGGAGCCAACTGGAATTCAATTTGACTAGTTTAGCGAGTTTATTGGCAATCATCGGTTATTCACTGAACGATTCGATCATTGTTGCCGACCGAGTTCGAGAATTGATGAAAACTAATCGATTCAACTGCTTTAACGATTTAATCAAAGCAGCTATTAACTCTACGTTAACTAGGACCTTAATTACATCAGGGACCACTCTGGCTACAGTTTGCTGTTTGTTATGGCTTGCTGGGGTTCCACTGTATGGTTTTTCTATTGCTCTTTTCATCGGTATATTGGTCGGCACTTTTTCCTCTATTTTTATAGCGGCTCCAATGCCTGCTTTAATCGGGTTGCCCATAGACTATTTCAAACAACTCGAAATACGCCAAGCCAAAGAACTAGAGTCGCTCTAGAGCGAGTAGCAATAATTGATTAACTTAATTATTGGTGAGCGCAACAGGTTCTGGTCTCTGGGTTAGAGGTACTTTCTTTGCTGTTATGCCTAACCCGGAAAGTGTTTGAAATGATTTCTTACTTTTACAACAGAAGAACTAGGATTAGAAGATTGTTCATTAACGCATTAAGCGATATAGTCAGAAGTTATTCCAAAATACAATAATACGCCTTTAATTTGGGGAACGAAGATGAATAAAACGCTGATCACATTAGTGCTAGCGAGTTTGCTAGGCGCTTGCCAACAAGATAGTAACCAAGCAGTCGCGACAGATAGCCCTGCGACTGCACAAACTAATGAAAATGAAACCACTCAAACCCAATCTGAGAGCGAACGCCTTAATCTGTGGTTTGCTGATAAATATGAACAGCAATTACAAATGAGTCCAATAGGATTAACTTTTCTCGGGCGCAAGGATAAGTATGATGAAGTCGATGATATGAGCGAAACCGCTCAGATCGAGCAACTAGCGTGGTTAGCCGCAACGGTTAAAGAACTCAAAGAAAGCTTCGATTACGATAAACTCGACCAAGAAACTAAGACTTCGTATGATATTTGGGTCTATCAATATGAGCAGCAACGTGACGCGTTTGAGTTTAATAGAAACAACTATGTATTTACTCAGATGCAAGGCATGCAATCATTTGCGGCTCAATTCTTAATCAGCTTTCACAAAGTAGAAAGCGCTTCTGATATGGAGGCTTACATAAAGCGTATTGCTGGCATATCAACTGGAATTAAAACCTTGTTACAACGGGCTAAGCAGAATGCCGAATACGGTGTTCGACCACCCAAATTCACTTATGAAGGGGTTATTGAACAAGCTGAAAATTTAGTAACCGGCAAGCCTTTTTCAAAAAGTGAACAAGACTCACCACTTTGGACCGATGCTAAGAGTAAAATCGCATCTTTACTAAACGTAGAGACTATTGATCAAGCACAAGCAGACGATTTAACTAAAAGAGCTGAGCAGGCTTTATTAGGCCATTTTCAGCCGGCCTATCAAGAACTAATCACTTGGTTCAAAAACGATATTGATAACACTGATGAAATTGCTAAAGGCGTAGGAAGTTTACCAAATGGTATAGCTTATTATAATCTTCAGTTAAAAAATAGTACGACCACTGCGCTGACCGCCGAAGAAATTCACCAGATTGGTTTGAGTGAAGTGGAACGAATTACTAAAGAAATGATTGCCATCAAAGAAAGAGTTAATTTCGAAGGAAGTTTGCATGACTTTTTCAAATACATCAAAACCGATCAACGATTCTTTTATCCAAATAATGATGAGGGTAGAAAAGGCTATATTGACGATTCCAAAAAATACTTAGGCTTTATCGATCAACAATTGCCTAACTATTTCGGGATTTTACCCAAGGCTGATTTGGTAGTGAGACGGGTTGAGTCATTTCGGGAACAGGACGGTGCTGCTCAGCATTATTTCCCAGGAACTCCTGATGGTTCGAGGCCTGGTATCTACTACGCTCATTTATCTGATATGACCAGCATGCCAAAGAACGAAATGGAAGCGATCGCCTATCATGAAGGCAGCCCCGGTCACCATATGCAAATTTCAATCGCACAAGAGCTTACTGAAATCCCTCAGTTCAGAACTCAAGCAAGATTTAATGCTTATGTGGAAGGTTGGGCGTTGTACTCTGAATTATTGGCCAAAGAAATGGGCGCCTACGAAAGTGAGTATTCAGACTTTGGACGACTCACCACTGAAATCTGGCGAGCTGTTCGACTTGTAGTTGATACTGGTCTGCATTCAAAGGGCTGGACCGAGCAACAAGCGATCGATTATTTTAAAGCGAAAACGCCAATTGCTGAAGGCGCGGTTAAGTCCGAAGTTCGACGATATTTAGTTTGGCCAGGACAAGCAACGGGCTATAAAATTGGTATGTTAAAGATTCAGGAATTAAGAGCGTTAGCGGAAAAAGAACTAGCCGATAAATTTGATATTAAAGGATTTCACGATACGATTCTCGGTGGCGGTGCAATGCCATTGACTATTCTAGAACGTCGAGTGAAAAACTGGATTAAGAGTATAAAATAGCCTCACTTGTGCGCTACAGAAAAGTTAAACTCAGTATTTTCTGTAGCGCGTGATCAATTTGTTATCTTTCGAGTAACTCTCTAATTAGTGATCCTCTAGAAAACCTGAATATTACGTATTTCAGTTAGATCTTAACCTGACCCAATTGGTATTGTTCTTCACTCGATTCTTGGATGCTTTTTAGAGCTTTCTTCGCATACTTTCTAATTTTACTACTTTCAGATTTCTCTGCGGTGTGCTTAATTGTCGAATAATAGCGACTATTTTCACTTGCTCCCAATACTCGGCATAACCATGCCACAGCATCCAGCATTCGTTTATCGTCTAGGGCTTTTTCACTCAGTATCCGCTCTGCTGCATGATCAAGGATCTCAGTTGAAAATTTTCGTTCTTTGTAAATCTGTCGTGCAATACGTCGGATATTGTCAGGGTTATTACTATTGATTTCACTAATATAACGTCCAAACTCACTATTGAGTAATTCGGTACTCAACGCTCTATTTTCCACTATTCGTCTCACTGTCCAGCTAGGACTATCGCTTTCCGCTCTAGCAAAGATAATGGTGCCATATTCTTCAAAGGTCGCTTCCAAATTAGTAATTTCGACTCTAAAAAAACCATGACCTCCTCGACGACTAACAACTTTGACATCTATTGGGTAGCCTAGATTTTGATATACTTCCGTTATGGGATCACCAACAGAAATCTTCAGATTACGATCGCCCTTTTTAATAGTCTTAGAAGGTTCCAAGTTAAGTGTTGGCATCTTAGAAGATGGGTCAAATTTTGGTAGTTTGGCTGGCCTTGACTCTACCGCATCAATTGCGTTGGAAATATACTTCCTTAATTTCTTATGAATATCATTTGAATGAAGCTGCTTCAAAGCGCCTAGATATCGGTCTGTTCCATGGGTTTCAATAACCCTGGCACACCAAGCCAAAGTATCAATCGCCAGCTTGCTACTGGAAGCACTTTCTTCGAATAGTTTTCGCGCAGCTAGCTCAACTAATCGAATATCAGTTCGCGAATCCTTGACAACTGATTTTGCTGCTAACCTAACTCCTTGAAGATCTTTTCCTGTGAGTAGCTTTGCGTATGTATGGTTAATACCCGAGAATGGTTTAGCTATTTGCTCTGCATAGCTGTATGAACAAGAAAGTAATAGGTAGCCAAGTAGCGCAGTAAAAAGGTGTTTCATTAGCTCATTTCCATATTTTATCGGTTAGACGAATTTGACGAGCTATTATGTTTGAGAGATAGGACGAAGTAAAGTATCGCTAATATTGCTTTGTTAGCCAGAATTGTCAGAAAACGCATGTTTGCAAAATGTATCCGCTGCACATCACAACTAATATTCCAATATTGAGTACTCATTAGTTCAGCAAAATTCTTTTATCTACCGATAATAAAGGACCCTAATTTTTGGTATATAATCCAATCTAAAGTTCATTGATAATGAATCGTCACTAAGGTACTAATCCTATGCGTTCCAAAAAGAGATGTTTATCATAATGCCAACTGCTTTTTCATTCTTTGAAATCTTTATCATTATTGGCATAAGCCAAGGTCTAGTGACCAGCATCTTATTATTGACCAGTAAGGAGAACCAGCTTAGTAAGCAGATATTAGGGGTTACTATCCTTGTCTTTTGTTCAGCTAATCTTAAAGTAATTCTACATACTTCTGGGCTTTGGGATCAGCAATACTTCCGATACTTCCCGGTTGGAATGGAGCTTCTATTACCACCTTTGGTTTATTTTTATGTGTTATCCCTGACTGAAACGCAATTCGAATTAAAGAAACAGCATTTGTGGCACTTTGTCATCGGTCTTAGCTACGCTAGTTATGATATTTTGGTTTATTTATTAGCGTTGGGTGAAGATACTATGGCTGCTAAGAGACAAGTAGCTGCGCAGCTCTATTTTGATCAATCAAATCTAATTGAAGACTATCTAATCGTCATTTTGACCATCGGCTATATAGGCTTTGGTGGTAAGAAAATAGTCGACTATTTAGCTTGGCTGAAGCAGTTTAAGCAGTATAAGTCTTTTCCTATTTATCGCTGGTTAAGAAGTCTTATTATCTGGAGTAGCATACTCGGTAGTGTTTTAATGATAAATCAGTTACTGACAGCATTCTCAATTGCGATGGATGAGCCAATGTACAGATGGCGATTTTTTAACCTGTTTTTAGCTTTCGTAACTTATTATTTAGGGTTTATGGGTTATAAGAATGACGGATTAAAGGTGCATTTATCACAAACCAGCCTTAGCACGCTTGCCAAGAAGCTAAGTCAAAAGCAAATTCAAGCCATCGAAGAAGCGCTAATCAAAAAATTAGAACAAGATGCTGTGTATTTAAATGGTTCGCTTACCATTAAACAACTAGCCAGCCAGTTAGGGGTTACTTCGGAAAATCTTTCGTTGGTGGTGAATCATAAATTTGAAATGGGTTTTAGAGATTTGCTTAATAGCTATCGAGTGAATCGTGTTAAAAAATGCTTAGCTGACTCGAGTAATACCAAATCGAATAACTCTAACTCGAGCATGCTCGATATAGCACTCAAGTCTGGCTTTAATTCTCAAGCTAGTTTTTATCGTGCTTTTAAGAAACATGAAGGGATTTCTCCAAAGGCATTCATGGAATCACTGTCCTAAACAATTTTTAAATGCTGCATATCCCCCCCAAACACCATTTTTTAAAAAATAATCATAGAATATCGCTCTCAAAACATGTTTTGGGAGGCTAGAGCCCAGTATTATCGCTAGATTTGGATTTTTCTTAACACAATAAATTCAAAGGTCTTCTATGAGTAAACTTTCAGACACTTACCTTTTTTCCATCACCTTTACCCTTGCATTGTTTGCTTCATTGGTCCTGACAAGCTCCCTGAATTTCAGTCTGGTGAACTCAGCCATCGTGATTCATGTCGTCTTGGGAGGTGGCGCAATTTTGCTCGGTACGATCACGCTGTTTTCCAAAAAGGGCAGTTCAATCCACAAATCCAGTGGCAGACTGTTTTATGTTTCGATGGTCGTTTCAGTCGCTTTGAGCTTGTTAGTATCTTTGCTCCCAAATCATCAAAGCCCATCTTTGTTTCAAATTGGTGTGTTGAGTCTCTATTTTCTAATCGGTGGTAAACGCAGTCTATTGCTTAAACAACAGAGCTCAGACCCATCAATCAATCGATTACTTACTGACCAAGTGTTGGCGTTTACCGTCGTGCTAGTTAGCTTAGTCATAATGCTTTATTCAGTTTATGTCGATGGAAGCTTTCACCCGCTACGGACGGTTTTTGGAGTGGTAGGGATTGCATTTGGTGGATTGGATTTATGGTTGTTTTACGACTCCGAAAAACTCAAGAGAAAATGGCTCTTCCTACATCTATCTAAGATGTTGGGGGGCTATACCGCAGCGGTTACCGCCTTTATGGTTGCCCAAGACATTCTCGGTGGCTACTACAACTGGTTTACACCGACGGTGTTTGCTTTGGCCTATATCGTCTACTGGGCATTCAAACTCAATGTCTTTCAAATTCCTTTGCAAACCAAAATTATTTAATTCACATCAACAGTTTTAACTCTAACAACAAGGTGCCAGAGGACTCCGTTGTCCATTGGCATTGTCTCCACGATTGGAACACATTAACTAACAGGAAAGAATCAATGAATATTCAATTTCAAACCTACTCTCTATTAGCAGTTACAAAGAGATTGGTGCTAGCACTTTTTATGATAAGCCTAACCAGTTCGGCAATCAGCGCTGAGACCATTGGCCAACGCTTAGAACAAGCAGAAGTCGCACTCAAAAATCAACAGTATGAGTTAGCAAAGAAACTCTTCTCTGATTTAGCGACGCAAGCAACCACTACAAATGCAGCGCGTTTGGGGCTCGCTAAATTAGCGTTTTTCGAAAGCCAACTAGATTCGGCTGAGGAGCTTATGGAAGATCTTCTTGAGCAAGATTCCAATAATCCTGAGTACTTCTATTGGGCCGCTAGAATAGCAGGAAAACAATCTTTATCTGCCAGTATCTTTACTAAGTTAGGTTATGCAAAGGATACCAAAAAGTATTTTAATCAAGCGATCAAAATTGACAACCAGCACAAACCTTCAATTATTGGACTCATCGGCTTCCACCAACAGGCACCTGTTATAGCCGGAGGTGACAAAGAGGCAATACCTGTTTTACTTGAGCAGCTAAAAGCCATTGATAAACGAGCAGCGTTTATGATTCAAGCACCAAGGCTTTTTAATCAAAAAGAAACGGAACAAGTGCTAAATTTGTATCAAGAAGCATTGTTATCAGATCAAAACAGTGACGTGGAGCTTGGTGAATTTAAGTTCAATTTCGCGATGCTGCTTGCCAATCAAAGGATGTATCTGGAGGGGCTAAATGAGTTGCTCAGTATTAACTTAGACGACTATAAAGCACTGCCTCATTATGGCCCTATGCGACTCTATCAAATTGGTAAGCTAGCCGCGGAATCAAGATCAAACTTGCAACAAGGTCTAGAAAGCATGAAGCAGTATCAATCCATTCCTGCAGAGAGTAGAACTATTTCAGAGGACTGGGTCAATTTCAGACTAGCACAACTAAACTATTTACAAAAACCAAGCCCAGACCAGCGAAAGTCTCTGGAAAAGATCAAACGAGAGACTAAAGATCATGATCTGAAAACGAAAATCAATTCCATTCTCAAAGATCATTAAATTTTTATTAAAATACTGAGGTAAAAGAAATGAGCTTTCTATCATCCCTTAAGAAGTGGGCTTTAGTAATAGTATTGCTATTATCTATTCCGTTTGCGTGTACTTACTTATTCTTTATCAATGAAATTGATCAAATGTTGGGAGGCAACACCGAGCAGGTTGACCCATCTCAATTGCAAACTTTATCCGGTCGAATTGCGATTCACAATGTAAATGTGCTCGCGACTGATTCACAAACTATGCGTACTAACCAGTCAATCTTGGTCAAGGGAAAGCAAATAGAGTTTGTGGGCAGTCGTACAGAAATTCCATACCCTGAATCGGTTCTTGAAAGCTATCATCAAATTGATGGAAGTGGTCGATATGTTATTCCAGGATTAATTGATTCGCACGTTCATGTCAAAAAAAGTAAAAACGATTTGTTGCTCTATATTGTTAACGGTGTGACCCAAATCGGAGAAATGACCGGTATGTCACACCATTTTGATTATCTGGCAGAAATTAACCAAGGGGCGGTGGGGCCGCAAATGTTCATTGCATCACCCAAATTTAATAGTCGCACTGATATCGGTGCAAAATTCAGAAGTCAATTTGAAAAACGGCACCAAAGTTTTACTAGCCTACCACAAGCGGAAGAGGCGGTTAGACAATTTAAAGCGAAAGGATACGACGCTATTAAATTAAGTTCTGACCTAGACAGAAAAATTTATTACGCCATTAATAAGGAAGCATTAAAGCTAGGAATTCCGGTGATTGGTCATTTACCTGTAGGTCTGAAACTCGAAGATCTATACCAATCTGGTCAATCGCAATTGGCTCATATTGATTCTATTACTCACAATCTAATGAATGAGTTCGGCGGACTCTCATCAGCCAATAGTAAGGACTTTTTAGCTCATATTCATCAGCAGGCTGACACTATTGCAACTAATTTAAAGGATAGAGATATCGCACTCGCATCGACGGTTTGGTTGCATCATACTCGACCCCAGCAAGATTTCGAGCTAGCGAATTTTATTAAGAGTATTGAGATCGAATATCAAAATCCGGGCTGGTTAGAAGGTTCTTTCGTATCTAAAGGCTGTTTACCAGGTGAAAACTCTTATGAAAATCCACACAATACGGAGCAACATCGCCGGAAGGAATCGGAAATTTTCTATCAAACTTATAATCAAGCAATCAAGATTGTCACTCAAGCGCTAGTGCGTCATCAGGTTGCCATTGTTGCAGGTACCGATGCATTGGGAGCCTGCGGTATGATCCCAGGGTTTTCGTTACACAAAGAATTGCAAG
>JBDVOJ010000128.1:0-8853 GCA_039969155.1 Kangiellaceae bacterium | reverse complement strand
AAGTGACTCAGCCTGTGCCGATACAATAACCAGTTATATAACTGGATGGGCTGGCGATGCAGCTGGTAGCAGCAACTCAATTACTTTGGAAGAGCCACCAGAAAGAGAACCAGGCGACAGTCTTACGTTCCCTGATGACTCAACACTTTTTGGTACTACGATTCATCCGATTTTGACTGAAAACTGCGCATCATGTCATACCGACGCCGCAGCGCTTCCAATTGCACCATTTTTTGCGAGTGCGGATGTTGATGTCGCTTACGAGGCGGCAAAATCTAAAATAAATTTAGATACTCCTGCAAACTCACGTTTTGTTGAAAGGCTAAGAGGTGAATTCCATAATTGTTGGAGCGACTGCGCAGACAATGCAACCGAAATGGAAAATGCAATTATCGCTTTTGCAGGCAACATCGAACCAACAGAAGTCGATCCTAGCTTGCTGAAAAGTAGAGCGCTATTTTTATCTGACGGTATAGTCGCCAGTGGCGGCGGTCGATATGATGCTAGTGCTATTGCAGTTTGGAACTTCAAAACTGGTACTGGAACAACAGCATTTGATACTAGCGGAATTGAACCAGCTATCAACCTTGAACTTGATGGAAACTTTAATTGGGTCGGCGGTTGGGGTATCCAGCTAGTGGACGGTAAAGCACAAGGCTCTACCTCATCGAGTAAGAAATTGACTGATTTAATTACTTCAACTGGAGAATACTCCATTGAAGCTTGGGTTGTACCAGCCAATGTCACTCAAGAAGGACCGGCAAATATTGTTAGTTACTCTGCGAGTACAACTTCTCGGAACTTTACACTTGGCCAAACTCTATACAATTACAACTACTTAAATCGTAGCAGTGAAACCGATGAGAATGGCGAGCCAGGTATTTCTACAGCAGATGCTGCTGAAGTTCTGCAAACGGCACTGCAACATGTTGTGGCTACTTTCTCTCCAACAGAAGGTAGAAAGATTTTTGTAAATGGCGAACTAGTAGCTTCAGAAGATGTTGAAACTGGTGGCACCTTAAACGATTGGAATGACACTTACGCGTTTGTTTTAGGAAGTAGCCCGTCGGGCGATAGAAAGTTTGCCGGAACTTATCGAATGGTAGTTATTCACAATAGAACCCTCACACAAGAGCAAGTTGTACAAAACTTCGATGTTGGTGTCGGTGAAAAGTTCTTTATGCTGTTTGGTATCTCTCATCTGGTTGACTTACCGCAATCTTATCTAATGTACGAAGTAAGCCAATTTGATAGTTATAGCTACTTATTTGCAGAGCCCACATTCGTCAATTTAAATGGCGATGCTTTACCCGATGGGATTGATATTGAAAAATTCAGAATCGCTGTAAATGGGACAGAAGCCACTACAGGTCAAGCCTATAAGAACGTGATTGCGAATGTTAATGCCAATGACTACAGCAGTGAAACCGGTCAACTTCTTTCTCGCTTGGGAACGGTCATAAATCTAGAAAAAGGTCCTGAAGCTGATGAATTTTTCATTACCTTTGAAAAAATCAATGGCCAAGAAAATCCTTTTGTAGAGCCTCCTGTTCCACCAGCTTCTGAACCAGAGGATTTACCTGCTCGTCCAGAAATTGGTGTTAGAGATTTTGCGGAAATAAACGCAACACTCTCTCAAATAACTGGTATCAGCATGGCGAACCCCGATGTTATGACAACTTATCAAGCGGTTAAACAGCAGTTACCAACGCTAACTGATATCGATATTTTTGTCTCTTCACAGCAAATGGGTATTACCCAATTAGCGATTGAATATTGTAATGCTCTGATAGAAGATACTTCGGCGAGGTCAAGTTACTTCCCTGGATTTGACTTTAATGCGGCAGCAAACGTGGCATTTAATTCAAGTACAAAACGTGATCTGATTTATGACCCTTTAATTAGTAATAGTGTTGGTACTAACTTGACAACTCAACCGAGTGATACTGAGATTAAGGATGAGTTAAATAGCCTGACAGACAAGTTAACCGCTTGTGGCGGAAGCTGTGAAGCAGATAGAACTGAAACCATTGTTAAAGCAGTTTGTGCAGCGTCAATTGCCAATGCTGCGATGTTAGTACAATAGGAGTAGAGAATAATGAGCAAAAAAACACGTAACTTATCGCCGGACGCACCTTTACTCCATGCGGCACATAAAAAACCTGTAACGCGCCGAGATTTCATCTCGCAAAGTATGCTGGCAGGATCTGCTAGCATTGTTACACCGTCTATCTTTGGAATGTTTGCTAATCCGAACAAAGCTCAGGCAGCGCTTTCTACAGATATTGAAGCGCTTAAATCTGCCTGTGGAATAGCTGTTCAGGGCGCGGGAAAAATACCATTTATATGTTTCGATTTGGCCGGTGGCGCTAATATTTCGGGTTCCAATGTTTTAGTCGGCAAAGGTGGTGGTCAATTAGACTTTCTATCTTCTGCAGGTTATAGCAAGTTAGGCTTACCCGGTGATATTATTCCGTCGGTGGTAAATGCGCAGACCGGTTTATCGGACTTTATCAATAATGATTATGGTCTTTCCTTTCATAGTGATAGTGGTTTTCTAAGAGGCATTCAAGAAAAAACAGATGCTGCTACTGCGGCAAATACCGCTGGCGCGGTCATTCCCGCTCGTTCCGATAATGACACTGGTAACAATCCGCACAACCCAATGTATGGCATCAACAAAATTGGTGCCGATGGTTCGCTGTTGACTTTAATTGGCTCAAGAAACAGTGACTCGGGCGGCAATTCAATGTCGCCAGCTTCAATGATCGATTTAGCGGTAAGACCGACTAAAGTTGATCGCCCTAGCGATGTAACGGGTTTGGTCGACATCGGTGACCTTGTTGGGCTTTTGAGTCAAGAAGATGCTGTTTCAGTTATGGAATCGGTATACAGAATTTCCGATAAAAAAATGAACAATGTACAAACTCAAGTTTCTAGTGACGAAGTCATTAAAGAGTTAGTTCGTTGTGGCTACGTCAAGAGTGCCGATCTGGCAGACCGTTTTGGTGACCCTAGTACTCTTAATCCCGAATTGGATCCAGATATTGTTGGGCCAAATGGAATATTCACTCAAGAAGAATTTGATAGTGATGGTGAGTTTAGAAAAACAGCGTCAGTGATGAAATTAGTTGTTAATGGATTCGCAGGTGCTGGGACTATAACCATGGGTGGTTTTGATTATCACACTGGCGATCGCTCTACTGGGGAAGTCAGAGATCTTAGAGCCGGCCGCTGTATGGGAGCGTGTTTAGAATACGCCAAGCGTGTTGGTGTACCGTTAATGATCTATGTATTTAGTGATGGTTCTGTTGCTAGTAACGGGATGATTGATGATTCTGAAAACGGACGTGGAAAAGGCGTGTGGACTGGCGATAACTCATCAACTGCTAGCTCTTTCTTTATGGTCTATAACCCTGATGGCAGAGCAGAATTAATTGGCGCAACGCCTGAAGAGAAAGCAGTTCATCAACAAATTGGTTACATGCGCTCAGATGCTTCGGTAGAAACAGCCTCTTCACCTGCGGCTAACAATCCAAACCTATTAGTTGAAACGGTACTACTTAACTATATGGCGTTACACGGTGAACAAAATAACTTCGCCACCATGTTCCCAAATCATGGGTTAGGTAACTCTACTTTACAAGATAGTTTGACCGCTTTTGAACCGATAGTAAACGGTACCATTGGCTCCTAGTCGAGCTGATAGACCAAAGGTTTATAAGTTCACCAATTGTTAAGTAACTATACTCAGCAATATGATAAGGCTTTATCATCTCTAAAAAAATTAGAGATTGATAAAGCCCTTTCTATTTTTTATCTCTTGTTAAAAGACCACCCTTCAGACTACGCACTAATTAGACAAATATATCAACTGGAACTTGCAAAACCGGATGATGCGGGACTGGAAAAAATTGCAAACCACATTTTTTCACAACCAGATAAGAGTCGAGATTTTCACGCAATCATAATAAACATTTACAAAGAGCTAAGGCAACGGTTTGGCTCTAACTTTTCTAGTTCGCTTGACTATCAACAAGCGCTAAACTTGTTCTACCATTTAGGACAAACAACTTTTCGAGAAGATGCAGAAGCGCTCTTACAAAGGTTAAAAACAGAAAACCCCGAACACCCTGCCCTAGCTTCAGCATTATTTATTTATTGCGAGCAGCTGCTCTCAAGAAAAATGTTTTTGAAAGCAAAATTGGAACTAGAATTTTTGATGATTTATTATACTGAAGCAAAGACTCAGATAGCGGCAGAAAAGCTCTATAAAAAAGTAGTTTCAGGGATTAGAAATTAGTCACTAAGCAACATAATTTCGAATTATCTTTTTATTTATTCACTGCGACTCTATCAATAGTTTATAGCTCCCTGCGGATTCTAAAATTTCTTGATCAAGCGATCGCTTTAAGATTCTATCAATTAATTCCAAAGCTTTATCTTGGTCTTGATTAAACTCAAACTCTAACTGCGCGAGTCGGAATGACAGCTTATCCCAATAAGCATTCGACCCTGGCCCAAAATTATACTGGTTTAATAATACTATCGCGCCTTTCGCCTGTCTTGGATTATTCATTTCATTGGTCATAGCCACAGCTAATTTAACTGACTCTGGTTTGAACACGATGCTTTTTTCAAGCATATGGCTGTAATACTCTGCGGCTCTTTGGTAATTATCAGTATTTTCAAGATGATCAAAATACTGCTGAGCAACTCTTTGATAATAGGATTTGTTACCCTGAAAATGATAAATTGAAATCAACTTTTCATAAGCAGATGTGCTATTGTTTTGATCAATCATTTTCCAAAGTAGTTTAGTCGCATCTTCGAAGCGACCTTCTTGAACATAAATATCCACTTCGTTCATTGAGTCTTGTTTGATATCTTTTAGCGCGCTTCGACGAGCACTACGAACACTATAGTTTAACTCTACATGATTTTTAAAAACAGCTGTTCCCATCAATCTAAATGTAAACTGAATTAGAAGCAATGCGAAACTATAAATAAGCACTGATTGAATAAAAAAGGAATCTACTTTAGGAGCCAAAACAAGTGACGGTGTTGCTAAAAAACCGATTATTCCCAACCAGAGAATAAAACTTAGAAAATAGATCATAGAAAATATTTTCACCACAGCTAAAATCTTAAGCGGATTAAAACTGGAGAAAAATCGTTTTTCCATCATTATGATTACTAACGATGCGGGAATACCGAAAATTAACCAGGCAGCGATTAGCTTTGCGACCAAACTGGTGGCTGAGACAAGCTTGAGTAATAACGTGGCTACTAGCACCACATAGATTAAGAACTTAATCAATATGTCCCAGTGAATGGTATCTGCAATAGATTTAATATTGACTGGTGATGGTTCATTGTTAGCAACTTTTTCCATCAATGAAAAGTTAAACCCTACCACAATCGCAAGTAATCCTCCTAAAGCAATAGCCAGAAGCCAATTAGGCCAACCTGAAATAGAAGTTCCTGCCATCAATAATGAAACAATAAAGACAATTAAGAGGCTTCGAACTTGCAAAATAGGATTTAAAATTTTACCCAGCTTGATACTTGGTTGAATTGGCGCTAGGCTCAGGCTAGTCAGGGTTTTACGACAAAGGGTACAGCTAGGAAAAAGATCGCCACGCGGGTCGTTAACACAGTTGATACAGGAATGCACTTTACAATTTGGACAATACCAACTCGCATATTCGGTGGGGTGATATTTACAAGAAGGTGAATTTATTTCGCTCATTATCTAATAATACGGTTACTACTAATGTGCATTCAAACGAATTCTCAAAGTTTTAATTCCAATTATTCTTAGTTCCAAATCACTTTTCCACCATTATCATCCGCTATTTGCTGAAGATATTTTTGGTGATCAGAAAGCTCTTGTTCGGAGCTCCTTATTACTTTAAAAGGCTCTCGATCTTCCGATAACCGTCTAACCCCCTCTTTGTCTCTATTGCTGGTCAAATAATCTTGCTTATGAGTTAAGGTAAGGTCAGTTTGACCACCTGTCATACCTAAGTAAACATCCGCCAAAATTTCTGAATCGAGTAACGCACCATGCAAATCTCGATGACTATTATCTATAAAGTAACGTTTACACAAGGCATCAAGATTGTTTTTTTGCCCCGGATGCATTTGTCTTGCAAGTACCAAAGTATCCAAGATGCTACAATAATCGCTCATTTTACCAAGCTTACGATCGAGCATTTTGATTTCCCAGTCGAGAAAACCAATATCGAACGGTGCATTATGTATAACTAATTCCGCACCTTTAACATATTCTAAAAAGTCATCAATCACATCTTGAAATAGTGGCTTATCAGCCAAAAACTCATTGGTAATTCCATGAACTTCAATCGCACCTTCATCGATTTCTCGTTTTGGGTTTAAGTAAACATGGAAATGATTACCGGTTAGTTTTCGATCGATCATTTCCACACAACCAATTTCTATGATCTTGTGCCCTTGTGTGGGTTCTAAACCGGTAGTTTCAGTGTCAAGAATAATTTGTCGCATTGGTTGCCTTTATTTTGTTGAAATGTTCTATTTGCCTGTAAAGGTATTAAAGCTCATCGATCCCTCGATTGGCCAATTCATCAGCTTTTTCATTTTCCGGGTGACCGCTATGTCCTTTCACCCATTTCCATTCAACTTTGTGCCTTTGATTTTGCTGGTCCAATAATTTCCATAGGTCGGCATTTTTCACAGGCTTTTTCTGAGAGTTTTTCCAACCTTTTTGTTTCCAGCCTTTAAGCCACTCAGTAATGCCCTTTCTGACATATTGTGAATCAGTAGTAAGACAAACGACACTTGGCTTTTTAAGCGCTTCAAGAGCTCTTATAGCAGCTGTAAGCTCCATACGGTTGTTAGTTGTCTCAGGCTCTCCACCAAAGAGCTCTTTTTCGTGACGTCCCGCCCGTAATAAAGCGCCCCAACCACCTGGGCCAGGATTTCCTCGACATGCACCATCGGTGAAAATTTCTATTTTGCTCAAATTGTCTACCTTAAAGTTTTAAATCGCGGGTATGAAGCCAGATAGTTTAACAAATAAACTCAAGATAGATTAGAAAATGTTTCTCAGAAAGTTAGCTGGGTTACTTCAGCTTTTTTAAATAGTCATCAACTTGACTACTCACAGAATTTTCTGCAAATCGTGGACTCGCGAGTTTGCGATTGTTGCGCCAGCTGGGTCGGATTGGAGTTAAGGTGGAGAGTTTCTTTTTCGCGACAATAATGTAGTAACCTGAGGTATATTCACTAATCCAACGCGACACTCTTTTGCCCCATTGAGGTAATCGACTGCGAGCAATTCGCTTTTCTAGCGGACTAATCGGAATTTCACGACTAGCTTCTAACCCCAGCAGCCTAAACCAATCGTTAATTCGTAACTTTCCAAACAAATTTGGGCTAATATTTTTGCCCAGAATGGCAGCTATCATGCGTTTTTTTACGCTGATCCAGCTTAAAGGGTTTTCAAGAATTAACACTACCTGCCCTTCAGGAATCAAGACTCGCTCAATTTCTCTTAATATTTGGTGTGGGAACTCACTACTTTGTATTATTTCCGGTACAACGACCAAATCAATACTGTCAGAAGCGATAGGCAACTCTTGATAGGAACAATTTAGGTCTCCAATCTGTAACTCATTGGAAATAATGACGGTGTTTTTAACCACCACATTATCCTCAACAAGCGCTTTGGCTCTGTCTGAATAAAGCAGAGCAAAATAACCGAAAACCCCGCTTAATAGCCTTTTTAATTCGCATTTAGTGAGATCAAAATGCTCTTCGGAAAAGCTGTTTTTCAACTCTTTATTAAGTCGGCATTGCCAATGTAATACCACTTTTTTTAATCTTTTCATTGTTGAAAATCACCTAACCGACTGATATTTAATATAAAACTAACAAACTGACAATACTAAAATATCTAATTCATCTACTATAATGATAGCTAAACTAAGCTAGAATCGTATAGAACAATTGCCTCTAAGCTGCCAAAATTTAAGCAAAATTTGACATATTCTGTAGCAGAAAATACCATGTGCTGTTGCTACATTCAATTGTTCAACCGCATGCAGCGGATTTTACAAAAGTGTTTTATAGATGTTGTTAGGAAGTCCCTTTGAAGAAATTTAGCCTATTTGCAGTATTAATGGTCCTAGTTACCGGTTGTAGCCAATTGCAGCTGACTCAACCAGCCCCAAATAATCAACCACTGGTCAAAGCGGAAGTCGCTCCAAAGACTGCTGTTGCACCATTGGAAGTATGTCACTTCAAACCCGGGCCCGAAGATCCAGAAGCTTATTCTGATGCATGGGAGAGAGTGGCTGCTCAAATGCAAATGGCTATCCCAAACAATCGCCGAGTAAGGGCTCAAAAGTCTTGGTATTTAAACCACCCGGCTTACTTGGAACGTGTAAGCAAGCGCGCCAGTCCCTATTTATATTTCATAATTGAACAAATCGAACAGCGAAAATTGCCATTAGAATTAGCATTGCTTCCAATTGTAGAAAGCGCATACGACCCCTTCGCCTATTCCCATGGTCGAGCTTCTGGTATGTGGCAATTTATTCCCGGAACCGGAAAAGGCTACGGTTTAAACCAAAATTGGTGGTACGACGGACGTCGCGATGTCTATTTATCAACACATGCAGCGTTAGACTACTTAGCATTTTTAAATCGCCACTTTGATGGTAATTGGCTACATGCATTAGCAGCTTATAATTCTGGACTCGGCAATGTAGGAAGAGCAATTCGCAAGAATCGGAAAAAAGGCAAGCCAACCGATTTTTGGTCATTAAAGCTACCGAAAGAAACAAAAGCTTATGTTCCTAAGCTAAT
>JBDVOJ010000127.1:0-15289 GCA_039969155.1 Kangiellaceae bacterium | reverse complement strand
AAGTCGATCGAATTAATGCACGCCAAGACCGCTGGTATTCCTAGGTTAATAAATACAATCTGTGATAGGGCACTAGTTGCCGCCTGTAGCCGTAATAAAAACCAAGTTGACCACAAGATAATGGCTGAAGCGGTATCTGACGTTATGGGAGAAAACCCTAGTCCGGAAGTGTTGGCAACTAACAAGCCTAATCGCTGGCTAAAAAGTGTTGCATTTACCACGGCAGCTCTAGTCTTACTGATTGTTGTATTCTGGTTAGGACAACAATCCAATCAAAACCAACAAACAGCGCAAAATTTGCCTTCAACAGAACTCAGTAAAGAAACCGTGCGTGGCCAAATGAGCCAACCCAAAAGTGAGCAAAGTGCTGAGCAAAACACCGATAAATACGCAGTTAACCAATCGAACTCTCCAAATTTGGTCGAACAATTATTGGGCTCTGAACGATGGGACAACAACGGCCTGTGGTCTATGCAACAATTGTTAAAACTGTGGAATATAGAATACTCCCCGCTAGCGGATGGGCCTGGTTGCGAGTTTGCCGCCAATTACGGGTTAATTTGTCACACGGAAACAGGTAACTGGCAAAAATTAAGGGAGCTGAACCGGCCTGCGTTACTTAGGTTTTCGGCCGGCTTGCAAGGTGAGTTTTGGGGAACACTGCGCTCCATTTCAGGGACCGAAGCCAGCATGCAATTTGGAGATAGAGTCACAACAGCTAAGCTTGAAGAACTCTCAACTATTTGGACTGGAGAGTTCCGGATGGTATGGCAAGCTCCCAGCGGTTATCAGGGAGGATTAAAAATAGGCGATAGAGGTCCTGCGATATTATGGCTATCTCAAAAAATGAGAGTTTTGATGAGCGAAGATGCAATCGAAACGGAACAGTTTGATGACAACTTGAAATCACTGGTCAGCCAATTCCAACGGCAAAGAAATATTGCCGCCGATGGTATCGCTGGTATGCAGACTATATTGACCATTAACGGTGAGACTTTAGACGGTATCCCGCTGCTTCAGCAGTAATAAACAGGAATAATGGCAAACTAAATGTCAATTTTATTAGAATCATTACAACAGTCTTCAGACAAACAAGGAAATGATATCCCTGGTGTCGGGGATTCACATTTCGACGATGAAATGCTAAGTGACGAATGGCTGTTAGCGAGATTACGCAGGTGGAAAATCGTATGTGCATTATTGCTGCTCGCATTGGTTATCACTTCTATTGGTTGGTATCAAAGTTCCAACCAATCTAATTCTGAGTTAAGTATCATTAAAACGCCACCCATTGCAGAACAGGCAAACGATTCTGACAGTCAAATGGCGCAGTCCGCGGAAAACAAACAACAAGCCGTTCAAGTAGAAGATAAGAATGATTTTGGTGCATTAGAAATAAAATCATCAGTTGAGCAACCATCAAATACTCAACCTGTTAAGCAAAAATACGTCCCCAAGAAAGTTGCTCAACCAACAGATTCTAACCCTACACTTAACGCCAATTCGGCCGAGAAAACTCTCGCGCAAGACTCCGCTTTGGCAAAAGCCAATTCTAAAGCTCGACAATCCAAAACTACTCGCGCTGCTTCAACAGGAACAGTGATTGATTATGAATCCCTTAGCTCGCAACAACAAGATGAAATGCCAGAGTTAGAAATAAGTTCCTATGCTGTTTCGAGTAACAGTAAAAAAAGCTTCGTCGTTCTCAATGGTGCTTTTTACGGACAAGGTGAAATCATCGCACCCAACTTAGTGCTAGTTAGTATTGAAAAAGAAAGTATTGTGGTTAGATACTTTGATCAACTTATTAGAAAAAAATATGGCTTATAATTCTTGTCAGATTCTTCATCAGTAATTTGCAATTCTAAATAATGGCTATCGCTAATTTCTCTAAGAAAATTAAATCATTTCTCATTAAAGTGAGTGTATTGGGCTTTTTTGTTTTGCTTTTCTTGACCATTTATTTGGACTCAAAAGTAAAGAATGCGTTTGATCAGCAAGCTTGGGAAATTCCCGCAAAAGTCTATGCTAGACCGCTAAATTTTTCCATTGGTCAAGCGCTATCAATATCCGATCTGGTCAAAGAACTAAAGCTTCTCGGATATCGCAAAAAGATTAAAGCGACTTCCAATGGCGAGTATGAGCAGTATCAAAATACTTTTGTGATCAATACTCGACCATTCAATTTTTGGGATGGTGGACAATCTTCTCAAACCATTCAGCTGTCAATCGAAAATCAGCAAGTAAGCCAACTAATTGATTTTTCTAGTCAACAAGCGATTAACTTTCTGCGACTTGACCCGTTGTTATTGGGAAATATACAGGTCAATCCAAATCGCACCGCGGAGGATAGACAGTTAGTCACTTTGGAATCCTTACCTAGCCACTTCGTTAGTGCGCTATTGGTCTCTGAAGATAGAGATTTCTATGAGCACTGGGGTGTTTCCATCAAGGGTACCGCGAGAGCTTTGTGGCGTAATATTAGCGCGGGCGAAATTACCCAAGGTGGCAGCACCTTGACTCAGCAGTTGATGAAAAACCATTTTTTGAGCAACGAAAGAAGTTTATGGCGCAAAGGACAAGAAGCGATTATGTCTGTGTTGACCGAGCTGCACTACGATAAAAAGGTGATATTACAAGCCTATATCAATGAAGTCTATTTAGGACAACACAGAAACACCGCGATCCATGGTTTTGCTCGGGCCAGTGAATTCTATTTTGATCGCAAACTAAGCCAACTTAGCCTACCCCAAATTGCCTTGTTAGTCGGAATGGTGAAGGGACCTTCTTACTATAATCCAAGGCGTTTTCCAGAAAGGGCCAAACAGCGTCGAGATCTAGTGTTAAAACAAATGCTAGATCATGGGTTAGTTGATCAACAGAGTTATGATGATGCCCTTAAACGATCGTTAACGGTGGTAGCAAAGCCTCCTATTAGAACCAGTAAAGTACCCGCATTTATGGGAGTGGTAAAAAAGGAGTTGGCGGATGATTATTCGGCATCTCAGTTAAATAAAGCCGGATTAAAACTTTTTACTTCGCTAAACCCTTTAATTCAACAACAAGCTGAAACGGCTTTGAGCCAGCGATTAGCCAAAATCGATAAGGGAAAGGGGGATTTGCAAGGGGCTGTGGTTGTTACCCAGATTAGTAGTGGTGAAATATTAGCGGTAGTGGGCGATCGAAACCCTAACTATATTGGCTTTAATCGCGCCCTCGATGCTTATCGACAAACTGGTTCGGTGATTAAGCCATTCGTCTATTTAACCGCCCTTCAGCGGCCTGAAAGTTTTCATTTGATGACACCTATTAAAGATCAACGCTTTTCGCTGACAGGTACAGACGGTAGTACTTGGTCTCCAGAAAACTATGATCGAGAAGAACATGGCGATGAAAACTCTAATGTGCCATTGCAAGAAGGGCTGATTAACTCGTATAACTTGGCCACTGCTAAATTAGCTATGACGGTTGGTATTGAGAGAGTGGCTGACACTATCAAACAAGCAGGTTTTGATAGAGAGTTACCAGCGTATCCATCAATTGCACTCGGCAGCAAAGAGATGTCGCCACTAGAGGTGTTAAAACTCTACCAAACCATTGCTAACCAAGGTGTGGCTGTAGAACCGCAAGCCTTGATCGCGGTGCAAGATCAATTTGGAAACCTTTTAACTCGTTATCCCAGAAAGAGCCAGCAAGTCATTGATTCTGAGGCCGCTTATTTAATTCGACACCTATTGTCTCAGGTAACAAGCCGAGGAACGGCTAAATCGCTGGCTTGGCAATTTCCCGAGCAAACCCTAGCAGGCAAAACTGGCACCACAAATGACCTGCGCGATAGCTGGTTTGCCGGCTTCGATAATTCAAAACTCGCCGTAGTTTGGGTTGGTAGAGATGACAATCAACCAACGGGATTAACCGGTGCAAGTGGTGCGTCAAAAGTTTGGGCAGATTTGTTTAAAGCCTTTGGTGCGGAAACTATTCAAATGACAGCGCCGGAAGGAATTGAATTTGGCTATCAATCTGGCGGGTTCTTAAGCAGTTTTACAAACTGTAAAACTAAAGATTTGGTGCCTTTTTATCAGTCGCAAATTCCGCCTAAGTTTAAAATTTGCGACTGATGTTGTGAGATTTAGATTGATTGGTGTGGACGTTTGTGTCGAAAACGCGTAAGCATGAGAGCCGCGACAAACCATAAGCCTAAACTTCCACCCCCACCACCAGAGGAGTCATCGTCATTACTAGTTCCTCCTCCAGAATTTCCACCTGAAGCACTGGGGAAAGCGCCGTCGTTTTCGTTTAATTTGAGTACAAACAGCCCGTATTCTATATCGCTGACAATTAAATTACCGCTTGGAAGGTAAGGAAAGACTCCCCATGCACCGTTAAAATTTGCTGAATTATCGGCCGGAACTGCGAAAGTATCAAAAAGTGCGACATCTTTCATATTGGTTGGGTCACTGACATCTAAAACACTTAAACCTCTGCGGTAGTTCGACATGTAATAATAATTTCCTAACGTGAACCCATTGTGGTCGATTGCTGGAGTCTGACCGGTATAAGTTCCAACGATTTGTGGGTCAAGCAGATTACTAATATCGAGTGCCCTCAGCGTCGTATTAAGGCCTGCTCGCTGCTCATCCAATTCATCTTGTATGAATATGGTCATTTTATCGTCTGACCACCACCCAGAATGTGTGTACTGTGCCCCAGAATATCCCGTGCTACTTAAAATAGTCGGGGCGTTCGTATCGGTCATATCCCAAATATCGACGGTTCGTTCATTAAAATCGATGAATAATTCGCAAGGATTATGCCCATTGTGGCAATCGCTAGTACGGCTATCTGTAATGACCAAGCTAGTTGCATCGTGAACGTACCCAGTGCCGCTTGGTGGTTGACTGACAAGCGTTGGGTTAACTGGGTCGGTTAAATCGTATGCTCTAAATGCGCCACCGCTTAAATTGGCACCTTCAATGTATAAATAGGGGGTTAAGTTAGGGAGCGCAGTACCATCGGCGTAGTTTGTATTGCTTAAATAAACATTATGAGCACTGGAAAATTCATTAATTGTTGCAGCGAGAGATACCTGATTAGGTAGATCATTGAGATCTAAAATTTGCAACCCTTGGTTATTAGCTTCAGTGGTAATGTAGGCATAAGCTTTGTATTCAGAACTCGCATTATCAAAGTATTGATAGACTTTAACATCCCGCCAGGTTGACGATGTTCCGGTAATTGAACCGACTTCTACAGGTAGAGTCGGATCACTAACATCTATTACCACGGTACCATTTTGTAACCCCATAATGGCATATTCTCTTTGATTATTTAGATCGACAAACCCCCAAATATCGCTTGCGCTGCTTGGGCGTGTGCTTAACTCGTTGAGCGGCACATGCGACTGAAGGTCTATGTTGTGACATTCATAGGAAGCCGCTATGCCATCAATACACTCTGCAGGGCCTTCAATTTTTTGTGTGATTTTTTGATAGGTGGCGAGCATTTGCTTGTCACGAATACTCAACTCGATATCAGAACCTTTGCCGTCCTGAATCAGTTTGAAACCTCTTTGAGCGAGCTTTTTTCGATAATCAGCTGGTATGCCGGTAATGCTTGTATTGAATTGTTTTTCGTCAAAGGTTTTAAAGTCTTGAGAAAAACCACCCTTGAGTTCGATCATATCACTAAGCAAAAAGAATATATCTAAGCCTTTGACAGCGTAAACCCCTTCAGCTACATGTACTTTGTCCCCTTTTGTGGCCTGATTAACAGCGTATTCTATCGATTTACAGGGAAAGCTAGGGTTATTACATACGCCTTCATCTAGTCCTTTGCTGCTCACAAATCTAATCGGTGAGTCTCCACTATGAGCTTGATTGATGGTGGAATAGGTTAAGGTCAATGAAGCGAAGCAACCTAATAAAAGAAAATTGGATATTTTCATACGAAATCCTTACAAGGGTTATGTCTGACGTTCTCTGATTAACATACGAAAGTCTTAGTACTAATAACGATAGCAACTTTAGCTGATTAGTAAAGTGTACTAATGCCAATTCAAATAGTTTGAAGTGGTTCAGAGGTCATTAATTGAGTAAATTGCGCGCTAGTTTGCGAGAAAATAGGGCTAATGGTTTGATTAGAAATTAGGTACTATTAAACATTCCCTTAGAGAGCAAGACACTCGTATTGGAGTTTTAATGGAATTTCAACTAGACAAGACCTTAAAGGCTGATAGCTTGCTGATGGGGCATTTTAAACTCAGCTATTTGTTATTAATGAATGATAGTAATTATCCTTGGTTTACTTTGGTACCTAGACGTCCTGAAATGACTGAAATCTATCAACTTTGTGAAGAAGATCAGAAGCTTTTATGGCAAGAGTCAAAAATATTGTCTAGAGTGATAATGGATTATTTTTCAGGTGAAAAGCTTAATATTGCGGCGATTGGCAATATCGTCTCTCAACTGCATATGCATCACGTTGTTCGGTTTAAACATGATGTCAGTTGGCCAAAGCCTATTTGGGGGCAGTTACCGATGTCTCGATATGCCGATGATAACGCGCGATCGATTATGTCGGCAATTTCTGAACGGTTAGAATTAGAAGGCTTTTGTACTTTGGATTAGACGTGTATTGGATCTTTAAGCGGTTGGTTTATTTGAAAAATTTTATTGTCCTATGACTTGGTATATGCTATAAATCCGCGCCTTGATAGAAACTCGAAAACTGATTTTTTTGAACAATGACTTTTTAAATAGTAGTTCGTAACAAAAAGTCTTTAAGTATCAAATAGTTAACCTGGCGGAGAAAAGAATGCCAAGTAAAAAGAAGACGACAGCAGCCACAGCAACCACTCTTGGTGCCCTCGGAATTGAGCCATATCAGCCGAAGAAAAACGAAGAGTACATGAATGAAGCACAGGAAAAACATTTTCGTGCAATTCTGGAAGCCTGGAAGATCCAACTCATGGAAGAAGTCGATAGAACCGTGACTCACATGAAAGATGAAGCTTCTAACTTTCCAGATCCAGTCGATAGAGCGAGCCAAGAAGAAGAATTTAGTATTGAGCTAAGAACTCGTGATAGAGAGCGTAAGCTCCTGAAAAAAATCGGCCAGTCAATTCAAGCAATTTCCGACGAAGAATATGGCTATTGCGAATCATGTGGAATCGAAATCGGAATTCGCCGGCTAGAAGCACGCCCAACCGCGACGCTTTGCATTGATTGTAAAACACTTGATGAAATCAAAGAAAAGCATGTAAACCGATAAAGGTTGCATAGTAAGTAATTGATAAACAAGCGCCAATAGGCGCTTGTTTTGTTTCTACCTTTTGATTTTGTTTTTACGTTTTGACAATGACTGAGGTAAACTGAAGTTATGGCCAAGCCTCTTAGTCAAAAATCTAATCAATTGCGTCGTATGCAAGTCGGTCGATTCGCGCCTAGTCCAACTGGAGCACTTCATTTAGGTTCTTTGGTGGCGGCTGTTGCCAGTTTCATGATTGTGAAACACAACCAGGGCGAGTGGCTTGTTAGGATTGAAGATATTGATCGACCTCGTGAAGTCCCCGGTGCAGCTAAGCAGATTTTACTGACCTTAGAAGACTTCGGTCTTTACTGGGATCGCCCGGTCGTTTATCAAAGCCAAAGAAATCAGTTATATCGGCAAGCTTTTGAGGAATTAATTTCAAGCGGATTCGTCTATCACTGTGATTGTAGTCGTAAGACCATTGAAAAAAGAAATTCTGGTGTCTATGACCAGCATTGTCGAAACCTGAATAAGAAGCTGTCTGACAACCAAGCATCTCGAGTTAAGTTTGATGCTGACTATCAAAGTTTTAAGGATCAATTGTTAGGCGAGTGTCGCTTCAATTCAGCTGAGGATAAACAAGATTTTGTTATTAAACGTCGAGATGGTTTATTTGCTTACCAGCTCGCGGTAGTGGTTGACGATATAGAGCAAGGTGTTACTCAAGTTGTGCGAGGGGCCGACATATTAGATTCTACTCCCAGGCAAAACTATCTTTATGCTTGTTTAAATAAAACCCCACCGACTTATTATCATTTGCCTCTGGTACTAGATATCCAAGGTAATAAGGAAAGTAAACGGTTTCAGTCGCCGCGAATTGAAAAAGCAAGGGCTACAGAACTATTGTTAAAAGCGTTCGAGCACTTAGGACAGTCCGTGGAATCGCAGATGCAGTACGCGACACCAGAAGAGCTAATTAAACATTTCCTGTTGCATTGGGAAACCAAAAGTATCGTTTCTGTCACTGATAGTAAAGACCAAGCACGGAAAGTTACCGTCAATTAATAAAGGAATAATGATTAAATGAATATTAAGCTATCAGTATTTATCGCAGCCAGTTTGGACGGTTATATTGCGCGGCATAATGGCAAATTAGATTTTCTGGAAATCAATAGTGATAAAGGTAATACAGAAGACTATGGCTATGATAATTACTTGGGAAGTGTTGATTGTATTGTAATGGGAAGAAACTCGTTCGAAAAGGTCGTCTCGTTTCCGACATGGCCCTACTATAACAAACGAGTGATTGTTATGAGTCGTCGTTGGGATCAAATCCCAGATCAGTTTGCCGATTTAGCCGAACTATATACGGGCAAGCCAGAATTGCTTACGGTAGAACTACAAAATCAAGGAGTTCGACATGTTTATGTGGATGGCGGTGTCACCATTCAATCATTTTTACAACAAAACTTGATCGATGAGATAACACTAACTACCGTGCCGGTATTGTTAGGAAAGGGGATCCCTTTATTCGGATTATTGCGACAAGACATCAATCTTAAATTGGAATATGTACGCTCATTCGGTTCTGACTTTGTGCAGTCCAAATATAAACTAGTGCATTAAAGTTTAGCTAGATATATTCAATATCTATTACCCAGTAATTGCTCTTTAACACTTCGAGTTTGCTTGAATGGCCATTGCTCTATCAGGTGATAACGAACACCTTTTGGGCTAGAGACAGACTCAAATAACGATAGAGCGTCAACCATCATTTCTAGATTGATATTAGGAAACTGTTCTTCACTTGACTCGACTTCTCGAAACAAACTGATATGAGGGATATACTGGCGCTTTTCTAAATCGAAGTGGTCAATCGATTTTAGTTGAGTTTCCAGCTTTTCTTTAACTGTAGTTAACTGCTGTTGACCTTCCTTGATAGCAAGTGCTAGCACTTTGGTCTTGGTAAAATAAATGGGCTCGGTAATTTCGACTTTGAAGCTTGGTTGCTTAAAGGCGGGAAGCTCATCAATTAAAGTTTCTATCTTGCGATTAGTTAATTTGCCTAGGAAAGATAAGGTGATATGAAAGTTTTCAGGCTGGATTGAGACAGGATAAAATGCCTTTAGGCTTTCCTGATAGGTCATTAACTGGGTTTTTATTTGCGGCGACAATTCGATAGCAAAGAATACTCGGTGAGTCGACTTCATTAGCCTTTTTCCAGTAGATTGAATGGTTGTAATAGTCTTCTTATTACAAGAAATACTTACGCCCAGTAAGGATTAGTCTTGAATGCCGCCTTTCTGGTGGCAAGTAAGGCGTCCAATATTGGCGTGTTATGTTTCTCAAGCCACTCTTCAATTTCTTCCGCGGTATGGTTTTCAGCTTGAAGCTCGGAGATATACTGCAGCATTTGTAGTTCACGGATACCGTTAATGATTTCAGTCCAAGATTCCCGGTAACTCAGTCGTTTTTGTGAATCAAATAGACTACCGAAAAACAGTCCCGTATCTAACGCGCGTCTTAAATGTGAGACTTGCTTAAAATACAGTTCTGGATTCATTTCTAATTTTGGACCTAGATCGCGTTTTAAATCCTTTAGCATGTGTTCTAACTGACGACGAGCAAATTCGATAATCGGCATCCCTAAATTCTCTCGCTCATCTTCTGGTATATGATCGCGCCATTCTTTGTTATAAAGCCATTGAGACATATTCAACATCATTAAATTGTAGCGTTCTGTTTCTAGCAAAGTCTTAAATTCAGCGATCATTTTAGTTGCTTCGGCTTGAATTTTTTGTTGCTGCTCTTCTACTAAATCCCAATCAGCTTTTAGTTTTAAATAGCGTAATAAGTATCGCTTATGCTTTGCTGCGTCGACGATTGGTCGCATTGCTTCACCAAGCCAGTCCCAGCTTCGGCGCAAATCTTTAGTCGCATTACGTGGAATTAAGCCTCCAAAAACTAAGTAAATATGCTGCAAGCTCATTAAGGCGCGATACATTTCCAAAGTCGCCCCGTGAGCATCATCACCATCTAAAAATAGTTCGTAGTACTGCCAATGATTCAACGAGTTGTAGCAGATCTTTTCAAATGCTTTTTCGGCTTCAATACCTTGGCTTAGTTCCGTAACTTGCATGACTTTTTGACGGGGATTAAAGTCTTTACAAAGGCTGTATCCCCGACGGGCTTTGCTAGCATTAGCAAGTTTCAAATGCAGCTCTTTGATTAAGTAGCGTCCCAAAGCAAACAAATAATCAGCGCTTCCCTCCACTAGCTCCAACTCAACTTCGCATATTTCTAGCGAGTTATCATCTGCGGAGATATTGCCTAAATCGAGCGCAATTTCGATCTTTGTTCCGTCAGTAAAAGTCAGGATAGAGCTAGTTCGATCAAAGTTAGTCTCAAACCGAGGCGTTAATTCACCGCCCTCATCAAGCGCTTCCTCAACCAAAATTTGCAGGTAGGGTTCCTGAATGTTTTCAATATCAAGTTGATTGGTTTCTAGCTCTATTTCATCTTCATTCCGTTGATGTAAGCCACCAATCGCTTTTCCGGAAGACTTAACGCATTGAATGAGCTTGTCCTCTACAGCTCTTATCCGCATTCCAATACCTAATTCTCTTAGCTTGTACAGGCTATTATCAAAGTAAATATTGGAAAGGTATTTAGTTTGCCAAGGGCTTTGCGAGGAAATGCCAGGAAAATCTAATTCCTTGATTTCATTCAGTTTCTCAGGCGTGGCAGCTAGCTTTAGCTCTAATTCACTGGCCATTCAAACAACCTTTTTACGCTAATGTATATCAGTCTATTTAACCATTCATTGAAGGATATGTCATGTGAAAAGACCGCTAAAATGTTGATTTAGCTCATAATAGGTTGAATGAACAAATTCCATAAAGAGATATTCGTGAGCAATTATCTTAACCATTGATTAGTCGTGGTTGTGGTACTAGCTCAACAAATTAGTTGGTTGCTTAAAAATCATAATATGATGAACAATCCACTAGGATGATTCTTCTTTCAGCGCGAGATAGTCCACAAATCTATCTAATTTTAAGTAAAATACTCGATTTAAATGTCTACACTCGATACAATTTCTGGCTTAAACCAATCCGATGACTTCTGCAGCACAGTGATGCAGCTGCCAATCGGGGGTAATCACCACTTTTTAGTCCGGATACTTTTATGAAAGCAATCCCCATATTATTGCTGATCGTTTCGTTTTTAATCAGTCCTTTAGCAAATGCTGAAAGTGCCTATATTTATGAGCAAGAACAAGTTCAGGAGCGAGGCATTTGGACTAGAACTGGGCCATCAAAAGAATACAAAGTCAGTAATCGTTATTTGCCGGGTACAAAGTTAAGTATTATTGCCGGAACCGAAACTGATGGTTATACCCAAGTAATAGACAGCCGAGGCCGGAAATCATGGATTCGTTCGAGCGTGTTGACCCCCACAGCCAATGTTTTACTTGATCAAGCGCGACAAGAAATTACAAGATTAAAACAAAGCCATGAAGATGAGATCAAAGCCTTACAGGCGGAACTCAGTGCTCGCGCACCACTAGAGAAAACCAACCAAACACTGCAGTCCAAAATTGCTGAAATGCAGTTTGAACTAGAAAACTTACGTCAATCGAATCAAGCCATGAGCGCTGGGTTTGATAGGGATACTTATTTCGCGGGAGGAGTGACGGTTATTGTTGGAGTTCTTTTAGGCTGGTTATTCGGTCTTAGAGGACGAAAGCGCAATAGTGCATGGAGTTAGCACTGGCGTTGATATGGTCTAATCTCAAGATTTAACTTATGTCCAATACTCCAATCATATCCAAGGCATTTCTAGAGCATGCCAGAGCTAATTTTCTGGCTGAAGATCAACAAGAATCATTTATCGCTGCTTGCTGTTCACCGTTAAGAAAATCGATACGAGTAAATACCCTCAAAATTAGTGTCGCTGAATTTCAATTAAGAGCTGACGCACTCGGCCTGGCATTAACTCCCATACCTTGGTGCAAAGAGGGGTTTTGGGTTGCTGAATCCAATTCCCAATTCCAATCTTCGTCCACCACTGAAAATCCTGGGATTTCATCTGTCAGAAATAACAAGCAGAACGAGCAACCTGAGCCATTGACGTTGGGTAACTTAACTAGCCACCTGCAAGGTTTATTCTATATTCAAGAAGCGAGTTCGATGCTACCGCCTCAAGCTTTGTTTGCTGATTTGAATAGCAATCAATCTCTGAGAGTTTTGGATTTGGCGGCGGCGCCAGGCTCTAAGACCACTCAAATGGCAGCGCTAATGGCCAATTCCGGTTTGCTGTTAGCTAATGAAATCTCTGCTAGTCGAGTAAAATCACTGCATGCCAATATTTTGCGATGCGGAGTTTCAAATACGTGCTTGAGTCAGTTTGATGGTCGAAAACTTGGTCCGCGTTTAGCTGGGCAATTTGATCTTGTGTTGCTAGACGCCCCGTGTGGCGGCGAAGGAACCATCAGAAAAGATCCTAAAGCGTTGCAAGACTGGCAGCTGTCTAAAGTCGAGGAAATTGCAGAGTTACAAAAACAACTGATATTGACGGCTTACCAATGTCTCAAGCCTGGTGGGCGATTAGTCTACTCAACCTGCACTTTATCACCGGAAGAAAACCAACAAGTTGCTAATTACTTGACGACAAGCACGACTGCTAAAGTGGTCAATTTAGCTCACCTGTTTGAGCAAGCGCAAAGAGCGATTACTCCAGAAGGTTATTTACATATACAGCCTCAGATTTTTAATAGCGAAGGTTTCTTTGTGTCTGCTTTTGTTAAACCTATAGGGCACAAGGAGCTTGGCCAACAGGCCATGGTTTCATCTAAGAAAACTAAAAAGAGTAAGGGCAAGTTTTCGCAAAAATGGACACCGAGTTTTATTCCACTAGAGCGTAAACTAAAGAACAGACTGACGGATTATCTACAAAATCATTTTGGTATCAAACAACATAAAATTAATGGCGAAATTCAATTAAAGGATAAGCAAGTTTGGTTGCTACCAAAAGGAAGCTCTGAGCTAAATCAGCTGGTAAGACTGAATCGCTCTGGAATTAAACTGGCTGAAATCTACCCAAATAAAATCAGAACCCATCATGAATTTGCAATGGCATTGGAAAGTTGTTTTTCTCGCCAAAAGTTGGAGGTTGAAAGAGAGCAAGCGGAAGGGTTTTATCAAGGAAAGAATATTGACCTTAAAGGCAATCAAAGAGAAGACTACGATTTAAAGGACGGCGAAGTCTTGCTAACCTATCAGGGCTATGCAATTGGTTTAGCGAGTTTGAATAGAAACAAATTGAAAAACTTGCTCCCTCGCGATTTAGTTAAAGACTCAATCAAATTAAACTAAATTAGGCTTATTGAATCCGATCAATCAGCAGCATCCATTTCCTCTACCGTACTCTGTGTAGTTTCATCAGAACTTACATCGTCTGAGCTTTGATGCTGAGCGATTCCAACCGTTGCGCACTTATTCTTGGCTACAAAAGTGGAATTTGGATGGTTCAATGGAGTGGACTTTTCTAATTCAACCCAGTCGCCTGTTCTAATATGGTCAGGGCGTAAATCAACAGGGTAAGCAACGGCTTGCTGGCCCATCGATTTGACCACTTGAACGGTTCCGCCTGAACTGGTGGCGGGATGATAATAAGAATGATTGAAAGTCAGTTGGTATTTCTCTCCGGTGATAAATTGACTTTGTTCTGAGTCAAGCAGCAATTCGTTGTGACTTGTAGACACCACTCGCGCCTTTTGTGGTAGATCATTTAGGTGAGATACTGCCTGTAAAAGTAAGTAGTTACTAGCAGATACAAAGGCTTGACCCATGCTCGACTCTGAATAAGCCAGTAATGAATCATCGGAATGATTAAATGGCATTAATGAATGGCTAACCGCATTTAGGTCGCAATGAGATAGAGTGCTTTCAACACTGCTTACCCAAGGCTTGAATCGATTGCTCTTGCTGGTCATGGTTAGGGTTAATCCGACATTGGCATTATTTTTGGTAATTCCCCAGCGATCGACCTGATCTTGAAGCTTGCGATACCAATGGTTATCGGGTGCGTATTTGAACGGGTGGGAATAATTATTAACAATCAGTTGCAGTTCTACATCTGGATTTTGTCGAGAGTTGTCCAGCAATCGAGTTGATAGCACTAAATCCTTAACCAGTTGGTGAATGGTCTTGGGTAACTTACCGTGCTCGTAATATTCAGCCTTAACTTCTAGCGCATCGGTCGGGATCCCGCTGTAATTTTTGAGCGGTTTTATTGAAACAGCAATAGGCAGTTGTATTGGATGGTGCCATTTTAGAGCACTAAATTGTGCTGCATTTTGATATTCTATTTTCGATTTTGATAACGCAACTTTAGATAAATCGGAGGCATTCGATAGTGGGCTAGTCGTCAGTCCGATTGTAATTAGCGATGTGACGATTAGGTACAATTTGCAGGTGACTCTAAACATTTTTATGCCTCAGAACAAGGGATTCGTCTTAATATCGGCCGCGAGAGGGGGGGTCTTTAATTATTAACTCGAAAAAATGCTCTTACTGTAGTGATAGTTCAACGGGTGAACTCACCCGCACAATACTCGCGGTTAGTAGCGCTGGTTTAGTGTTTGGCGTCGTTGCTTAACTAATGATTGTAAAGGATCTGAAGTCTTAGAATTGACTTCAATAATCTTGATAGTTTGTTGATCAATCATATCAATCAGTTCGTTCTTAGTGGGCTCAGAAACTTTCTTTCCATTTGCATCGGCAAAAATGTAACGTTGCGTCGTTCGAGATATTAACATCAATGATGCCTCGGTCCAGCGTTCTGAATCAAGCAGCAATGCTACTTTCGAACCGGGACCTAGTTTTCGTAAAACTCCTTTGGCTTTAAATCGTTTCTCAGCATCTATTTTTTCCTGAGCGATAATGGCATCTTGTTCTTTTTTCTTCTGGGCTAGTTTTTCTTGCCGCTCGTTCTCAGCTTGAATTTTTTCCATTTCAAGCCTGCGTCGCACTGCAAG
>JBDVOJ010000126.1:0-60880 GCA_039969155.1 Kangiellaceae bacterium | reverse complement strand
TAGTGTCAGGTGGCAGAGACACTATGACTGTACGCGTAATGCTACTTGAGTTTCCAGCAGAGTCCCGGGCACTATAGGTAATTTCATAATTACCCAGTTCACTGGTATTAACTGCTCCGCTAATACTCACTTCGAGCTCTCCATCGATATCATCGGTAGCTGTTGCGCTAGGCTCTACATAGTCTTGCCCTAAGAAGAGATTTAGAGGGTTGTCCCCATTTAGAGTAATTACAGGTGGAACAGAATCAATAAGAGGTTCTTCATCACTGGGCTTCGAATCACTGCCACCGCAAGAACTAAGAATTAAAACTAATAAAACGATAGGTATTAAATGGATTTTTTTTGTGCAGAGCATACAAATTCCTTTTACTATTAACTAAATATTCCTAGTGAAACTGCTTACCAATCCAATAATAAAACAATGAGAGGAATTTATCTAAGCATCTAGCAGCTCCCATCTTACATCAACATCAACAGATCAACTATGGTGAATTTTTCTTGCTCACTGAAATTAAAATCAGTGAGCAAAAAGATGATTCTCTCGCTTACTTGGCGTGAGTTTGAAACCAATCAACCATCGTTCCGGCTAAGTGGGGGTCTTGATTAAATAGCGGCAGGCCATGTCCATCACCCTTATATAGTTGGATTTTCGACTTTAAACTTTTAGCCTTTTCAAATGCTTTTTTAGCGGAATTGAAAGTGAATTCATCGCCTTGGGCCGCGATCAACAAAGTAGGAATATCACTTAACTTCACAAAACGCTCTATACCTCTCTCACCCATGCCAGACGAGAAGAGCGTCAAGCTTGTGGGCTTTTTTTTCTCAGCCAGAATAATGGCTTGTCCACCACCGCAACTTGCACCAATAAATGCGATATTTTTACTACCGACTCTGTCGGCAAGATATTGATAAGCAAGCGCAACATCGGAAGGCCAATGATCAGCTCGCATTTTTCTAACCATTGCGACCAATTCGTCCCGATTGCCAGCTTTCGCTTCCATCTTATCCATCGAAAAAATCTCATCCACGCTTTGACCATATCCTCGAAAGTCGAGTGCTAAAGTATGAAACCCTTTTGCAGCAGCCTGTGTGGCTAAATCCGAATACATTGATTTATCGGCATTACATTGGTGTAGCATCAGAACGCCACGCTTGGATGAAGATTTAGGCTTTAAGTAATTGGCTGAAAGACTAAACCCATCTTTAGCTTTTAGAATAATGCTTTCAGCTAAGGAATTAGTCGAGATAGTCAGACTTGTTAAAACTAAGATAAAACTAATTGCTATTGTACTGCGTAAATTCATATTTGCTCCGGATTGGTTAATCAGCGCAGTAGTTTACTTTGAATAGGAATGAGTTTGTTGATACAAATGTAACAATGGGTTAACTTCATTCAAGAATCATCAAAGGCCTCTAGCTCCTCTTTTTTACGAATCCAAGGCTTAACCCTACCGACCGTGATTCCGTTATCATCATCAAACTCGAATCTCTTTATTAGTGTAACGACCCGCCAACCGGAGGGACTTTGAACTCTATTTTTAATACATTGATCGTTCAATGTATGGCCTACCTGCTACGAAAGAAGGGGAGCGACTAATTAGATATTCTATTTGTTATCGAATTACGTTAGTAAGAAAAAAAATACCCGCCCCAATAAACATCAAGCCAAAAGCAAATACTAGAATAGATGCCCGATTAAAACCAGGCTCAAGAACAGCGATATGGTATTTTGCGGGATGATAATAGACATTTACCTCTTTCCTTTCAGGAAACTGGTTAGACACATAACTTGCATCTCCTACACTATTGGCACTATTGGTTTTGCTGCCGTATTTACAAAATCCAATGGTTTTTCCTAGGTACGATTTGTTATTAATCCAATATCTATATCTTATCTTAACGGACGCGCCTCCTTCACCGTCTGAAACGATTTCTGACTTTATTATGAGGCCTTTTACGACTGGCCACCGCTCGCTTGCTCTACCGTAAATAACGCCTTGAAATCCGGGAATAAACAAATATAAACCTAGGCAAAACGAACCAAGTATCATTACTGTATCTACTAAAAATTCCATTTTCTTATAAATCCTAACTCACATTCGAAATACAAACTGGGTCAATTAAAAATCTGTTTAATGCAGCAAAGTCTTTTAGAGACTACGAATTCTCTTTATTATGCCACACCCTTAAGATATGAATCCTTTGGTTCTCAACAAGATAGCGAACTGTATAGTTGCCAATGTATAAATCACGTATTTTTTCAGGCTCAAAAGCGCTGATAACAGGCAAACCCGCCAATGGAAACTTTTTGAGCTTTTCAATTCCTTCCTGAATATCGATGGCTATTCGACGAGCAGCAAAGGGGTTCTTTGGTTCAATGAACTCTACGACTCTCTGCAAATCACCAATTGATTCAGGTGAATAAGTGACTTTCATGGTTTGGGAGCTGATGAGCGCTTATTAGTACCCCAAGTATTTAACCAAGCATTAACCTCATTCTCGTCGATAGCGTCTCCTGACTCTAAAGAATTTAGAGCTTCAAGAGTATCTTGCCACCTAGAATCATCCAAAGCCCTCCTAGCTAAATACTCTTTAACAGCTTGGTTTATGATGTAATTCTTACTTCTATCTAATTGTTTTGAAAGGGATTCTAGCGGCTTTTCCACATCATCGGAAAATCTTATACTGGTAATACCCATAGCACACTCCTCGGTGTATTCGTTTGTAATACATGTTAGTACAGCTTGGTAAGGTTGACTACCGTTTTCTATTGCAAACCAATCGTGACTGAAAGCCTATAATAGACTGACTTTGTCCAGCAACATGACAAAAAGTTATTTCCCTTCAGCTAGCTAACTGTTCAATACTTAAACAAACTAACCCCAAAATACCTCAAACGGAGAAGACCGTGTCTCAAACACAAGGCCTTGTACAGGAACCGCAGTTCATGCGTTCCCAAGTAGTTGCTCAGCAGCCGAGTAACTTAACAGTAACTTCACTCATCCAGAAAAATGCCTCTGTTTTTCAATCCTGTTTCTCCAATTTCTCGTCTTATCATTCTTCTCGTCAACTCTATTATTATTTTAGTCACTAAATACTAACGCCCATTTTCATGCGTTTGCCAGTTAGTTCGATTGGCGCAATCGCTGAGACCAAGCTCAAAAATAATCCTTTTTTATAGCCATCACAAACTGATGACTTAATTCGAGACTATTGATCTCGATGACTAAATTTATATAGAGAAATATTATGACCACCGAAACGCTTGCACAAATTAATAAAGTTAATAACTTAAATATCGAATCTGAAAAGGTACTGATTACACCGCGTGAACTAAAAGAAAAGCTGCCTCTGCCGCCATCAAGCGCAGCATTTGTATCACGTTCCAGGCAACAAATTGAAGCGATTCTAGACAGACAGGATCCTAGGAAGATTGCGATTGTTGGGCCTTGTTCTATTCACGACATAACCTCAGCTAAAGAATACGCATTAAAACTAAAACAATTAGCCAAAGAAGTAGAAAACGAAATTTACTTGGTAATGCGAGTTTACTTTGAAAAACCAAGAACCACGGTTGGTTGGAAGGGGCTGATCAATGATCCTAATTTGAATAATAGTTTCGATGTGGAAAAGGGTTTAGAAATCGCTCGCGAATTACTATTGTGGCTCGCTGAAAATGAAATTCCTGTGGCGACTGAAATGCTTGATCCCATTAGTCCTCAGTACTTGTCCGAATTAATTACTTGGACCGCAATTGGCGCGCGTACCAGTGAATCGCAAACCCATCGCGAAATGGCCAGTGGTCTTTCCATGCCAATCGGATTTAAGAATGGCACCAGTGGCTCGTCCGGGGCAGCACTTAATGCGATGAAGGCTGCGGCCTCAGGTCATAGCTTTATGGGGATCAACAATTTAGGTCAGGTCACTTTGTTAAATACTACGGGAAATCGCCATGGTCACGTTATTTTGAGAGGTGGCAATAAACCCAACTACCATCCTGCTGATATTGCTCAATACGAAGAAAAGTTAAAATCAAATAATCTGCCTAATAACATTATGGTCGATTGCAGTCATGGCAATAGTAATAAAGATCCTTCAAACCAACCTGATGTGCTAGAAAACGTCATTGGCCAAGTGGTCGACGGAAACCAATCAATTATCGGTTTCATGTTAGAGAGTCACTTAAAATCCGGTAATCAAAAAATTAAGGATGATTTGTCGCAGCTTGAATATGGTGTATCCATCACCGATGCCTGTATTGATTGGCAAACTACCGAAGATGTGTTGATTAAAACGGCTCATCAATTAAATGAAACTAATTTGCAAACCAAGGCATTAAGAAATGGGATTACTTTTTAGGCTTGATTTGAGTTAGCTAAATTCCGCTGCAAGGCCTTCATTGATAATGGAACGTCAAAAGCGTTTCGCAGCGCTGGCGCTGTCAAATAAATAGGTTGCTGAGCGGAGTCGAAGCATTAATTTTGGTTCTTCAAAAAAACAAAAAGGATGTCCCTTATGGGAAAATAACGAATAAATCCCAGATTAAGTCTAAAAAACAACATTTTCGCCTAAGCTGCATTTATAGCCATCAGTTAATGATGGCTATTTGATTTCTCTTTTATGCTTAGTTTCCTGAACGATTAATTGCTTCTTTACCGTTGTAAATTAAACGAGTGGACCAAGGAATCGGATTTCTTAAAGCGTAATGAGCCATACAGCCATTTTCTGCTTCATCAAGTAGATCTTTAATGTTTTCTTCTGGCTCTGGACTTTCAATAATCACGTGAGTTTCAACCACATCACAACCGCCATTGGTCATGTAGCCATGATCTCGCATATGCCCTAAGTTGGTTCTAAACACGATACGCTGTTCTAGTTTTAAACTATCTACCTGAATCTTGCGAGCAGTTAGAATATCCGTTAAATGAGTCATCAGACAGAACCCAATTCCAGCCGAAAAGAATGCCAGCGGCGGCGGTGCCGTATCTTCACCCACTGGAGGTTGTTCGTCACAATAGAGCTTTACTGGGCTAAATCCAGGGATGTTGACGGAAACCACACCGGTTTTACTTTGCTTGGTTCCGGCTTCAGCACTTAAATTGACCTCAAAACGATAAGGCTCTGGATGTCGCGCTTTGGCAAATTTTGTTGACTCATATTGAGTTTTTTCTGGTTGTTCGGTACTCAGTTCACCTACGTGATAAAATTTTTCGTCTGACATCGATAGTCCTCTGTTTAGTCATCAAGCTATTTGCAAATTTTACCGCAATACGGGTGACGGTACTCTCCAAAAACTCCTTCATATGAATTAAATACGATGATATTCTCCATTTATCTATAAAATATTGAAGAATACCTCCATGTTAAATCGACAAGACCAAGAGATACTTTTTCAGCTTCAGGAAAACGGCCGTATGCCCATTGTAGAGCTAGCTAAGGCGGTCAATATGTCCGAGTCCACCTGCTTACGTCGTACAAAAAGTCTAGAAGAAAGGGGGGTAATAAGAGGTTACAGCGCGGTACTCGATGCCGAACAAGCAGGGTTTGGAGTCACCGCATTTATCCAAGTAAGTATTAATCAAAGCGAAGAAGCTGCTTTTGATAAGTTTAAAATGGCGGTTAAGTATCATCCGCTTATTCTTGAATGCTATTCGCTTTCCGGTCCTTACGATCATCTAATGAAAGTAGTGGCGAGAGATAATAAAGAAATGTCCCATTTCATTTTAAAAACCCTAAGGTCGTTTCCGGAAATCAAAGATGCACAAACCTTGTTTGTATTACAGGAAGTTAAACATACAAATTCATTGCCGGTGAAATTGCCTTAGATGGCAACTTGAAATGCAACCTTCCGTAAAGACATACATTCTAAAATTTTTTCTCCGTGCTCTTCGTGCCTTCGTGGTGAAATGCTTTATTTTTGAAGCATTTCGCCTCCTCATGGTTCAGTGACGGACTAAAGTCCGACCTACAAAATAAAGGGTAAGCGTGATAATCTAAATGCAGAAGACAAATTAGGGGTCCAAAGAATCATGAAAAAATTTTTAGCCATCTTATTAGGCCTTGTTGTTGTGGGTGTGTTGATTTATTTCGCACTACCAGGAGATACCGAAAACAGAGCAAAGCGATTAGGTGTTTCTTATTTTGATGGTGATTATGTCATCACTCACAATGGTTATTCGGGAATGAATGTTTGGTTAGTCATCGATGGCAAGGTTACTTCAGAGCCGGAAAAAGGTTACTACCATACAAGGGCCGCCGGCGTTTCTAAGAAAACTATTTATCTTCAAGTGCCCATGGCTAATACTGAAATTGAAGAGTTTCAATCGCTCCAACAATTAACTGAAGCCCAACAAACAATACTTAAAGCCAAGTATGGTGAAAACTCAACGCACTTTGGAAAAGTTCGTTAGAAAACTCTATCGACTAAGACTTCCGTTTAGGACTTATCGCTAAAATAGATGTTTGAATACTAATAAACTAGTCTGAAGCTATTAATCTGGCCATTGATAATCAGGGCGATTATCTTCTGGCTCTTCATCATCAGGATAATTTCTGGCTATTTCATCAGCAGCCATGTTTCTGATAGTTAATTTGTCTTCGGGGTCGACGGCATACCTTAATGCTAAATAGGTAAAGTCTCTTTCTGATAATCGAACGATTAGTTTTGCTTTGGCCTTTTTAGTTCTAACGCCTAAGCCAATCACTTCCCTAGCTTTCTCGGCGGGTGTGATATCGTCCATCGCCGCATCGATCTTAAGCTTTTTGTAACCTTCGTCAGACAGTTCGAAAGCGACTTGGGTAGTTTTACCCGTTTTGGTACTTGAGCTAATAGCACTAAGAATTTCTTGGGTAACAAATTTTTTATCTCGGTTACTCATAAGCCCTCCTAAACGAGAAAAATAACTAAATGAATCCCGTAAGGATACCAATTATCATTTTTTATTGTCGACAAATTCTTTCAATTATAGGGTGCTCTCAAAGAGAACACCCAATTTGGAATGGTTATTCTATCATTTAGCTTAGTTTGAAATGACTATTTATTCAATGACATCACCATCAATATTGAGAACAATCGGTTCACCGTAGCCAAGACCTTTCATTCTTTCTAATTGGGTTTTAGCATCGCCAACGACCAAATAGACCATTTGCTGCTCATTAATAAATTCGTTAATCACTTGATGAACTTCTGCTAATTTCACATCGGAAACATACTGTTGTTGTTGCTCAACGTAGTTATTTGGCAATTGATACAGGCTAATATTCTGTAGCATGCCTAACAGCTGGGATAGAGTCTCAAACCGCCTTGAGTTGCCTTTAATAGTCATGTTTTTAGCGACTGCAAGATCTTCAGGTAAATAGGTTGATTGGTAGTTACCAATCAGATCTTTAAAGATTTCTAATGACTCCAAGGTGACATTGGTTCTTACTTGCGACGCGGCAATAAAAGGAGACTGATAATGACTTGGACGAATATACGAATACGCTCCGTAAGTATAGCCCTTTTGAATTCTTAAGGTTTGAGCTAAGCGTGCACTCATTCCGCCGCCCAATCGATTGTTGGCAAATTGAATCGGATAAAAATCATCCTCAAAGCCGCTGACAACCGGCTTACCTACATAAATTACTGACTGTTTAGCACTCGGTAGATCAATAAAATAAACTGTCGGCTTTTCTAGTTTTTTTATTGTCGGCTGCTTTGGAAGCGCAATCGCTTGGCCTTTCCAAGTGTTAAGGGCCTTCAACGCGTTTTCAACTGCTTGCTGATCAACCGAACCAACAATATGGAAGTTCGCATTAGCTGGAGAGAGATTAGCTTTGTAGTAAGCTTTTAAGTCATCAAGACTGATCGCGTTAACTGTTTCTACTACTCCACCCGTTGGCATACCCAACACATGATCGGTGCCGTAAACAAGCTTCATAAATGCGTTGGAAGCAATCTGAGACGCATTACCTTTAGCCTGCTGAATTCGAGTCAGTCGAGTAGCCTTTAATCGATCGAACTCGGTTTGATCAAAACGCGGCTCTAGCAGCATTTCCGCTAACAATTGCATCGTTTCCTGGAAGTTTTTGGCCAAGCTTCGACCGGTAATGGTGATAGATTCTTTTCCTGCATCGATTGATAAACTAGCGCCTAACAAACCTATAGCTTCTTCTATTTGCTGCGGTGTCTTATTTGCGGTTCCTTCATTCATTGATTCTGCTAACAAGAATGCGGTTCCCAACTTAGAAGGCTGGTCTAAACTTTGGCCACCGTCAATTCGCAAACTAAAATTAACAACCGGTAACTCAGTGCTTTCTATCCCAAACACTTTTATACCGTTGTCACTAATCGTCCGCCAAACTGATGGCACTTTTAGTTTCGGTAATTCAGTTAATGGTGGTTCACTGCGATCATGTTTAGTGACTGTTTTTTGATATTCGATCGCATCATTCTCAACAAAGTTTGTTTCCGCACCTTGCTTGATTTCTTCTTCCACTACATCTGCAACTTCAGAGCCAGAAATTGCTAGTTGTTTAGCATCCTTAGGAACGAAGCTGGTGACTATTGCAGGCTTGTTTTTAATGTATTGATTGTAGACTCGCATAATATCTTCGCGAGTAACGGCAGTGATGTTTTTGATATCTTGTTTAATAAAATCGGGCGAGCCGGCATACTCATTGTAAATACCCATTTGCAGTGCTTTGTCCAAAATACTTTCAATGCCGTAATAAAAGTCTGTTTCCAGCTTGGCTTTAATCTTAGTTAGTTGATTATCTGAAAAACCCTCTTTTTCGAATTTTGCCAATGCTAGGTCAATTGCGCTATTTACCTTATCTAATTCTGTCCCTGCATTAGCTCTTACTCTAATGGTAAATGTACCAGCGATTTCTTCTGAGCGATTCCAAGCGGCAACAGCCGGTGCCAGTTTTTGCTCTTCAACGATGGTTTTGTACAAAGCCGCTTCTTTACCCTCTGACAAAATTTCCGCGAGTACATTTAACGCGTACGAATCTTGGTGATACTGCTCAATGGTTGGAAAAGTGAGTCGTAGTTCAGGTAATTTGGCGAAGTTATCTAGATGGAATAGTTTAATATCTTTTTCTAGCTTTACTGGTTGAGGCTTCATGTTTTCCATCGCCTCACCTGCTTTTATTTCACCAAACCATTTCTCTACTTTTTGTTTGGTTTCAGCAATGTCAATATCACCGGCGATGACTAAGGTCGCATTAGACGGCACGTAGAACTGATGATAAAACTCTCTAACATCATCTAACGTAGCGGCTTGTAGATCTTCTAAATCGCCTATCACAGTCCAGTTATAGGGATGACCTTTTGGGTACAATGCCTTTTTGATGACATGTCCGGTATGGCCATAAGGTCTATTATCGACCCGTTGTCGTTTTTCATTTTTAACCACTTGTTTTTCTCGTTCCAGAGTCCCCTGATCGACTGTGTTAATCATAAAGCCGAGCCGGTCGGAATCGATCCAAAGTAATTTGTCAAACGCATCTTTGGGTACGACTTCGTAATAAATAGTGCCGTCACTCCAAGTCCCACCATTTCTAGTGCCGCCTAATTCGGGGATCATTTTACGGTTAGCGCCTTTTGGAACATTTTCAGAATCATTAAAGGACATATGCTCAAAAAAGTGCGCAAAACCGGTACGACCCGGCTTTTCTCTATTTGAACCGACATGCACGACGGTCGCCATTGCTACAATGGGATCGGATTTATCTTGGTGAAGAATAACTTTCAAACCATTGGCCAGCTGGTATTGCTGATAATTAATATCAAAATCCGTCGATGACTTGCTAACAGTTTGTGTTTTTGCAATGGGTTCAGACTGATTAGTTTTTGGTGACGGCTTTTGTTCACCACAAGCGAAAAGTAGGGGAACGATACTAAATAGGGTGGCAATTCGTTTGATTGAGTGAGACATTTCAACCTTCCTTTTGTTTTTGTGAGGCCATTTCTTGTTAATGGATAAACCCTACTCGTTGTGAAAAAGATGTCAATGTAAAAACTTGGGATCTTCCGCAATATTAACAAAACGAAACGATTTCTTAGACAAAGCTTGGGTAGAACTGCCCATTATTACATCAAAATTAGTTCGGTAACTTGTAACTCAGACTTCGGTCTGCCGCGATGCTAAACAATAAACAATGCGTTGCAATTGTCATCGACTCGTTCTGTTGCAACTCAAAAGCTGATTGATTAAAAGAAAAAAAGGCCGCAAAAGCGGCCAAAGTACTACCAAAGCAGCCTGAGAATGCTGCTATCGAGAAAAGTGAACTACTATGGATTAGCCGCCAACTGCTTTGTGGAAGAGACTTGTAATCCGCTGGTTTTAGTATTTAGATAGTCAACCACCTGCTCCGAATTGTTGTCAATTGCCACAGCCAAAAGCGAATCGCCTTCACAAGTGATATCAGAATAGATTGCTCTAATATGTGTTTTAGCCTGTCTTAATTGATAGCGAAATTTAACGACTTTGTTCGCTTTTGCAGCGAGACAAAGAGAAGCCTGCAGTTTGTTCAAGCTATAGCTTGAGTGTTGAAAATTCGCAGCCTGTGTCTGGGAAACGCCAATTACCAATAGCAGGGCGGTTAGTAGTGTTGTTTTGACTAGAGTCATCTTTTGTTACCTCATCTAAATGTTAATCGGAACCTGCGATTGAGCAGTGACTTAACTATAGATTTAGTTAGTAACCACGACAAACGATAAAATCCGGCTTACACTTAAGCTAAACTTAAGTTAAACTCAATTTATGAAGCCCAATCAATTAGCCACTTACCCACTCCCGTTAAACGGCCTTCGGTACTTTTATTGGGCGTCTAAACTAGGTAGCTTTAAGTTAGCAGCCGAAACTCTCAATGTGAGCGAAGCGGCGATCAGCCAACAAATTCGCAATTTGGAAGAGCAACTTAAGATAAAACTGTTTGAGCGAGGGCACCAAAAAGTCACCTTATCAGCCCTTGGCCAAACTCTATTTCCCTATATTCAATCTGCATTTGTCAGCATTCAGGAAGGTATACAAAAAGTTGCCGCCGACCCTCGACCAAACCGCATCACTATTTCTACCATGCCATCGTTTGCTTCCAATTGGTTGATCACCCGACTTGTAAAACTAAACCAACAGTACCCTGAGCTATCCATTAGCATTGATACTACTATTGACATTATCGACTTTGAGGATGATTCGATTGATATTGCGATTCGATATGGCCTTGGTAATTATTCTGGATTAAAAAGTGAGTTACTTATGCACGACCCGATTGTTTTAGTTTGTAGCCCAAACTTAGTCAATAAAAACCGAATTTGTCGTCAAGATGTGATTGATTTACCAGCGATTCTAGGAACAGCAGATGGTGTTATTCCAACAGTAAAAGCATTTAAAGAATTTTATAAAATTCCCGACACCAAACACAGCGACGCGTTGCTATTAGCAGACGGAGGTCTTGGCGCGGAAGCAGCAAGAAATGGTCAAGGAATTAGTATGCAAAGGCTAAGTTTGGTAGCGGATATGATTGAATCGGGCGAACTAGTTTACGGAACTGAATTTGCAATGCGCTGCCACAGCTTTTATGCGGTCGCGCCAGAACATCATTTTGATAATCCTAAAGTGATTAAGTTTTTGGAGTGGTTACGCTCAGAAATGAATGTCACCAGTCAAAAGATCCAGCCATTGATTGACCGGATCAAACACTAACTCGAATTAAAGTTACTCTTCCCAGTATATAGGTGTGGCAATGTCCATTTCTAGAAAGTGCTTAAACTTGGCTTCGATATCTGATCGCTTAATTTTTAGCGTTGGAGTTAAAAGGTTGTTTTCAACCGTCCATTCTTCTTTGAGCACTATAATGTGATCAATTTTTTGATGTTTTTCTAACTTTTTATTAACAATATGCAACGTCTTACTAAGGCTATTGTTGATTTCAGTAGATCCTCGAACACTCTGTTGACCTAATACCACTAACGCTATCGGCTGTTTACGACCTTCACCCATTACGCACACTTGTTCAATATCATTATTACGACCTAAGTAATTTTCGATCGGTGCAGGCGCAACGTATTTTCCTTTAGCACTTTTGAATTGTTCTTTAACACGTCCAATAATTTTGAAATCACCATCTGCAGTCACTTCACCCATGTCACCAGTATGAAACCAACCATCGGTAAAGCTTTTAGCGGTTGCTACCGGATTTTTATAGTATTCCTTAAAGACAGCCTCTCCGCGGATCATGATTTCGCTATTCTCGCCGATTTTCATTTCAACACAGTCCAAAGGTCTACCAATAGTCCCAATAGATTGACTATTAAATGGTTGATTGCTGCACGAAAGTCCAGTGGTTTCAGTCATTCCCCATCCCTCCGATATGGGCACACCAATTCGCTCATACCAACGCAGTACGCTCGGAGAAATAGGCGCGGTACCGGAACCAAAGAGCGTTGTGCTATTTAACCCTAAACCCGCCCGAATTTTTTTCGCTACCACTTTACCTAGGAAGGGGATTTTCAACATGATTTGCAGTTTTTTGTCGGGAATTTTTGTCAGGATTTCGCTTTGAAATTTATTCCAAAGTCGAGGGACGGAAATAAATGAATTAGGGTCGCAACGCTTTACATCAGTGATAAAGCTTTCTAACGATTCCACGAAAAAGATCTGACAAGCGGCATAAAAAGATAACGTTTCTATTAACGCTCGCTCAGTAATATGTGCCAGCGGCAAATAAGACATTAACCTTTGTTCGCTGGTGACATCTAATAAACTTACCGCCGAAGATGCTGCTGCCTTCAAATTTTGATGCTCTAGAACAACTCCTTTTGGATTCCCAGTGCTGCCAGAGGTGTACACAATGCTCATCATATCTTGTTCATTCGCTTGATGAATAGACTCTAGCGGTGGATGGCTAAGCACCTTATCCCATGAGTACTGCCCAGTTAAGCTAGGATAAGGAAAAATAATCCGCGGAATCGATTCATTGAGAGCTGCCTCTGCTTCTTCCATACCATCGAGCTTTCCAACAAAAACAGCCTTGCAGTCACTGTCTTCAAGAATATAACTAATAGTGTCGCGATTAGCGGTGTGATAAATCGGTACCGAAATTAACCCCGCCATCATGATGGCTAAATCTGCAATAAACCACTCTGCACAATTCTTGGACAAGATACCAATACGATCACCGGTTGAAACTTCTAACGCCAATAATGCGGTTGCGATGCATCGAGCTTGTTGATCGACCTCAGCCCAAGTGTAGGTTTTTAATTCACCATCAACCGGTTGATGGAGATAAGGTGCATCAGGTTTTAGTTGGACATTCGCGGAAAATTGAGCCAATGGCAGCAAGTCGTTCAAGATAGAGCCCTCTTTTTCTTATAAATTCTTATCGGTTCTTATTGCTTCTTTTTATGATTGCCTGAAAGAGTACCACAATTGAATCCAGATTCGAGCCCTGAAAAATGGAATTTTCTTTCCCTTTGATTACTGGGTAGGGTATAAAGTCGCCATGAAAATGCCAAAAAGAATAAAGCCTCTTTATGAGGATGGAATCGTCGACGAATGCTTGAGTCAATTAATGAGTGGCAAAGAGGCGACCGTCTACATAGTCCGTTGTGGAGATGATATCCGCTGTGCCAAAGTCTATAAAGAAGCTCAAAAACGAAGTTTCAAAAAAGCAGTGCAATATCAAGAAGGACGTAAAAGCCGCAATAGCCGCCGTGCTAGGGCCATGGAAAAGAAATCAAGCTTTGGTCGTAAACAGCAAGAAGAAGCCTGGCAAAATGCCGAAGTTGATGCTCTCTATCGTTTAGCAGACGGTGGCGTGAGGGTACCACAACCCTATGGCTGCTTTGATGGGGTATTGTTAATGGAATTGATTATGGGAGACGATGGGGAAGTCGCACCAAGACTCAACGACGTAGCCTTAAACGAACAACAAGCCCTCGAAGATCATGCTGTCATCATGCATGATGTCGCCAAAATGCTAAATGTGGGGATCGTTCATGGTGATCTTTCTGAGTTTAACGTACTGTTAGACGAATATGGTCCTGTAATCATTGACTTACCGCAAGCCGTTGACGCCTCTGGAAATAACAATGCTAAGGCAATGTTGCAGCGAGATATCGACAACATGACCAATTATTATGCCCAGTTCGCACCACAACTAAAGAATAGCCAATACGCTAAAGAAATTTGGAACTTGTACGAAACAGCCGAACTTAGCCGAGATGTGGAATTAACCGGACTCTTTGAGGAACCGGAAGTCGAAGCAGATGTGGATGAAGTACTACTGCAAATAAAAGCCGCTTTTGAAGAAGAGCAAGCTCGCTTAGAGCGCGTCAAAGAAGCTGAGTCCAACGAAACCTTTTAAAATATCGGACGCTCCTTTATTAGGAAATTAGACAATGAATAAAACCAATCAAACGAGTGACAAAGGCTTTCTTTTTAGTAAAAAGAATAAAGTCTCTGTTTGGGTTTCGACCCATGCTTATGCTGAAATTCCCGAGGAATACTTCGAAGAGTCGTTTAGCAAGAACAATACACGTGCTAAAAACCAATGGTCCAATAACTTTAAAATGCGTTATTTTCGCCCCGAGGACATGGAAACCAACGGTTCAATGGAAGGTACGGTCAACTTAGAAAAGGCCGCCGGACAATGCTCTTTTTCTAGCTCGTTTATTTCTCCATTATTGAGTAAAGCCAAAAAGAAAGGCATATCGGAGATAACTTGGATTGTGTTGTTATTTGACTACGAATATAGTGCAAAACTTTCTGGCGTTGAGTCCGATGATTATCTCACCTTACTCGGAGCGTTTAGCTATGAAGACGATGCGGATAGTCTTTATGAGGTTGCAGACGATGAAGATGAACAAGCTCAAGAAAATGATGATTAGAGCAAGGTGAATTTTAGAACGAGCAGTTTCTCATAAAAGAATAAGCAATTGAAGAATATCGAAGTCTGCTAAGAAAATATAAAAGAGAAAGACTATGTCTCCAAAATTGACTGAAGCGCAAATCTTACAAGCATTAGAGCAAAACTATTCTCTCAAAGGCAAATTGGTCCCACTGCCGAGTTATGCGGACTTAAACTTTAAACTTATCACCAAACAGTCAGATTACGTCATCAAGGTTGCAAATTGCGCGGACTCCCACCTCAATCTTGATATGCAAAACGCCGCCATGCAACACTTGGCGGATCAACAGTTATCCGTTCCACATGCAATCAACAACCATCAACAAACAACCATCACAGAGCTTATGGATGCTCACGGAAAGCGTTGTCACTTACGAGTACTGAGTTATCTAGAAGGTCGATTCTATTCTGATGCTAAGCCCGACAAACATAATATAAACTTGTGGCGCTCGCTTGGACGCTTTTTGGGGGAAATTGACCAAGTCCTTCTGAGTTTTAATCACCCAGGCGCTTATCGTTATATCAAATGGGATCTTTCTCATGGGCTAGGAGTTTGCCAAACAAAAAAACACTTACTCGATGATGATAATCTAGATTTAGTTGAGCATTTTTTAACCCGCTATCAAATTCATGTTCTGCCCAATTTAGCTAGTTGTCCTCAAGCCATCATTCATAATGATGCCAATGATTATAACCTTCTTATAGATCAGCCCGATGCTCCAAAAGCAATAATAGGTATTATTGATTTCGGCGATATGGTTTATAGCCATCAAATCAATGAAGTGGCGATTGCGACTGCTTACGCTATTTTGGGTCAAGACGACCTACAACAAGTAATTACTGAAGTGATCACTGGGTATCATCAAAATCGCCCACTTAACCAAACAGAATTGAGTTGCGTTTATTACTTAATTGCTTTGCGACTCTGCACAAGCTTATGTAATGCCGCGGAAGCTATCCAGCGAGAGCCGAATAATGAATACTTGTTGGTCTCCGTAAAACCGGCAATTGAGGCATTAAAGAAATTGCGAAAGCTCTCTGCATTTTCCTGCGAGTTAAAGTTATTAAAGACTTGTGGTCTAACTCACGATATCGCCGAACAATATCAAAAGATTTCTGATTACCGAAATCGACATATGGCTCGCTCATTAAGCTTAAGCTACCAGCAACCACTAAAGATTGAAAGAGGTGAAGGTGCCTATTTAATCGATGCCAATGGCGATGCCTACTTAGATATGGTGAACAATGTCTGTCACGTTGGGCACTGCCACCCTGATGTTGTGTTGGCTGGTCAAAGGCAAATGGCTAAGTTAAATACTAACACTCGTTACTTACATGAAAATATCGTTAACTTTACCCAAAAATTATTAGCAACATTTCCAGAATCTTTATCAGTGTGTATGTTGGTAAACTCCGGAAGTGAAGCTAATGAGTTGGCATTTCGGTTAGCCCAAGCTTATACCCAGTCTAAACAATTGATTGTTGTCGATGGTGCTTATCATGGCAACACCGCTGCATGTGTTAATGCCAGCCCGTATAAATTTGATGGCTCTGGTGGCCAAGGTGCAGAGCCTCACATTCATAAAGTTGCCCTGCCCGATCCTTATCGAGGAATTCATCAAGGTAGTGAGCCAGTTATCGCTGAAGCCTACGCTGAAAGTGTCAGCAAAGCGATTGAAACGATTCATTCAAACGGTGATAAAGTTGGCGCTTATATCTGCGAATCGCTGCAAGGTGTCGCTGGTCAAATTATTATGCCGAATGGCTATTTAAAATCGGTTTATGAAAAAGTTAGAGCGGCTAATGGTGTTTGTATTGCGGACGAAGTTCAAGTTGGATTTGGACGAGTGGGAACGCATATGTGGGCGTTTCAAACACAAGGCGTGATACCAGATATTGTGACCCTTGGAAAGCCCATTGGTAATGGACATCCTCTGGCTGCAGTTATCGTTAAAAAGGAAATCGCTGACGCTTTTGCTAATGGCATGGAGTTTTTTAATACCTTTGGTGGTAATCCTGTCTCTTGCGCAATTGGAGAAGCGGTACTTGATGTCATTGAAAAAGAGTCCCTTCAACAAAACGCATTGGACGTAGGAAACTATATGAGAAGCGAGTTACTAAAGCTTCAAGATAAATACGATCTAATTGGAGATGTGCGCGGTGTTGGCTTATTTAATGGTGTTGAATTAGTAAATGATCGATCTTCCAAAGAACCTGCCACTGAAAAGATGGAATGGTTAATCGAACACTTTAAACGAAACAAAATATTATTAACCTCCGAAGGGCCGCATTACAATATTTTAAAAATAAAACCACCGATTATTTTTAGCAAACAGAATACCGACTATTTTATCCAAGTTCTGGAACAAGGATTGATTGAATTAGAGCAACAATAAATAAACTAAAGGATCTAAAATGAAACCGCACCAGTCACAACCACTTTCCGATTTTGTCGAATATCCTGAATCTGAAATGATTCTCCGCTCTGAAAATTTTTATAAAGAAATAAAAAGACGGCATACCATAAGAGAGTTTTCGGATCGTCCTGTCGATAAAAAGATTATCGAGAATTGCATTAAGGCCGCAGGAACCGCTCCCAGTGGAGCGAATCACCAACCTTGGCATTTTAGTGCGATTAGTGATCCTAAAGTAAAGTTGGAAATTCGAGTCGCGGCTGAAAAAGAAGAACAAGCGTTTTACGCCGGACGTGGAGGGGATGAGTGGTTGAATGCTCTTGAAGCGCTAGGAACTGACGATCAGAAACCATACTTAGAAACAGCGCCTTGGTTGATCAGTATTTTTGCGCAACAAAAAGGCGGTATTCATATTGAAGACCAAAATAAAAATTATTATGTGAGAGAATCTGTTGGCATCGCAACAGGCTTTTTGATCAACGCACTTCATCATTCAGGACTCGTTACTCTAACTCACACACCTAAGCCGATGAACTTTTTAAATGAAATTTGCAAACGACCTAAGACCGATAAGGCTTATATTTTATTGGTGGTTGGTTATCCTGCTGAGGGTGCTCGGGTGCCTGAACATGCGATGGTGAAGAAGTCATTAGGGGATATTAGTACGTTTTTTAGGTGATGTTGTTTAATATTTTTTTGAAGGTCAAGAGCGTTTCGCAGCGCTGCGCTCGAACTGCGACATACTTTTGTTAGAATACAAAAGTATGCAAAAACTTCTTTCGCTGAAAATAGCTTGTTATGTATTTCTTGTAAGTTTGTACAAGCCTGCAGTGCCCCACTCTATTGCAAGAGAGGTAGCGGAAGAAAAGAGCTCGCTGGCGTTCATTTGCTTTTCTTGTCTACCCGCCACCTCATGAGTTTCACTTCTCCGTTACAGCCGCTAGGCGAAAACAAGTACTACCTAAACCGCCAAACTATATATGGAGAAAAAGAATATCTTTTCGCCCAGTGGCTATGAGCGACCGGACTTCCCCGTGTCCATCGGGTCAGTAGAAAAGCTGTTTGAGCCCTCGGTGAGTTCTTTTCTACCCGATGGGCGTTACGACCCAGTACGAGTTATATTTAAGCAACAAATCATTCAGCAACTTCCATTCGAGCTCGTTTCAACGAAAAAAGCTTTTGGTTACTTTTACCTTTTCGTAAAAGTAACTCGCAGGTTAGCTTTAGCGCTGCGAAACGCTATTTGTGAAATACAATCTTGAAATGTTAAAAGATTGATTAACAAAAAAGGCGACCAAAGGTCGCCTTTTTCCTGTTGCTGAAAGTTTAACCTAAACTTTCTCAAACACCGTCGCTATCCCTTGCCCAAGACCAATACACATAGTCGCAACACCCAAAGTCGCTTGTTTGCTTTCCATTAGTCTTAAAAGCGTGCCACTAATTCGAGTTCCGGAACAACCTAGCGGATGACCCAACGCAATTGCACCACCATTCAAATTAACTTTTTCATCCATCACATCAAGAATTCCGATGTCTTTAAGTACCGGTAGAGATTGCGCTGCAAAGGCTTCGTTTAATTCCCAAAGGTCAATGTCGTTTGCTGTTAGACCAGCTCGTTTAAGTGCTTTTCTAACAGCCGGAACTGGACCGTAACCCATGATAGCTGGATCGCAACCGGCAACCCCCATGCTACGAATTTTCGCAATCGGCTCTAAACCTAACTCTTTCGCTTTATCAGCGCTCATCACTAACATTGCAGACGCTCCGTCTGAAAGTGCTGAAGCATTTCCAGCGGTTACAGTACCGCGAGGATCGAACACTGGGCGAAGACTGGCTAATCCTTCCAAACTTGTTTCAGGACGAATGACTTCATCATAATCAAAGGTCTTCAAAGCGCCATTGGCATCATGACCTTCCATTGCAATGATTTCTTTTTTGAAAGCACCACTTTGAGTTGCGGCGTGTGCGCGTTGATGAGAGTTATAAGCAAACTTGTCTTGAGTTTCACGATCAAAACCGTGCATTTTTCCTAGCAGCTCAGCGGTTAATCCCATCATGCCCGAACCTTTTGCAGAGTGTTTAGCGATTTGTGGCGCGAAATCAACACCATGCATCATTGGTACATGACCCATATGCTCAACACCACCAACGATAAAGATATCACCATTACCTGTTTGGATTGACTGAGTAGCAGCGTGAATGGACTGCATCGATGAACCACATAAACGGTTAATCGTTTGACCCGCAACTGAATGTGGTAGGTCAGTCATTAACGAAGCATTTTTAGCAATGTTAAAACCTTGCTCTAACGTTTGTTGCACGCAACCCCAAATGACATCTTCTACTTCGGCAGGATCAAGTCCCGCATTTCTATCCAATAGTGCTTGAATTAACCTTGCGCTTAAAACTTCAGCGCGAGTATTTCTAAACATTCCACCTTTTGAACGCCCCATCGGGGTTCTGATTGCATCTACTACGACGACGTCTTTCATTTTAATATCTCCCGAATTCTTATTAAGCGTTATAAAAGGTTTGGTTGTTAGCGGCCATTGCTTTGAAGCTTGCTGGCACTTCATAACAAGTTCCTAGTGACTGATATTTTTCCGCCATTGCAACAATATTAGCTAGCCCAATTTCATCTGCATATTTTAATGCGCCACCTCTGAATGGAGGGAAGCCGATGCCATAAAGTAAAGCCATATCCGCCTCTTCAGCTGTTGCAACAATACCTTCATCTAAACATCTTGCGACTTCAAAAATTAATGGCAGCATCATTCTTTCTACAATCTCTTGGTCTTCGTATTGCTTGCTTGGTTTACCGATTAAATCAAATACCCCTTCAACAAACTCTTTCTTCGGTTTGCCTTTTTTGTCAACTCCGTAAGTGTAGAAACCCGATCCCGTTTTTTGACCGAAGTTTTTATTTTGATAGAACTTTTCGATCACATCGCCTTCAATCATCGACATACGATCTGGATAACCTTCCGCTAATACGCCTGCGCAGTGGTAACCAGTATCGATACCGACTACATCCATCAAGTAAGCAGGTCCCATTGGCCAACCAAATTTAGTCATTACCTTATCAACTTGTCTAAAGTCAGCACCTTCGTTGACTAATAAGCTAAAGCCTCGGAAGTAAGGGAATAAAACACGATTAACATAGAAGCCTGGGCAATCTTCTACCACAACTGCTGACTTACCCATAGCGCTAGCATAAGCCACTGTAGCAGCAACTGTTTCATCAGAAGTTTTAGAGCCGCGAATCACTTCGACCAATGGCATTTTGTGTACTGGATTAAAGAAATGCATTCCACAAAATAATTCTGGACGCTTAAGGTTGGTTGCTAATAAATCGATTGAGATAGTTGAGGTATTAGATGTGAGGATTGCATCATCAGCAATAATCGACTCAACTTCTTGTAGTACGGAATCTTTAACTTTTGGATTCTCGACTACCGCTTCTACAACCAAGTCAGCATTCTTAACATTGGCATAGTCTAGAGTTGGAGTAATCGAAGCGACTGTTTTGGCCATTTTATCGGTCGTCACTTTGCCAATTTTAACGCCTTTGCTTAAAATCTTGATTGCTTCATTCATACCTAAGTCGAGCGCTGGTTGGTTAATATCTTTCATTACTACTGGAATGCCTTTACTAGCAGATTGATAAGCAATCCCGCCGCCCATAATACCTGCACCTAACACCGCTGCTTGCTTCACTTCTTTAGTGGCCGTTTTGGCGGCTTTTTTAGCTTTTGCTTTTAATAGTTGGTCGCTTAAAAAAATCTGCACCATGGCGCGAGCTTGGGAAGTTTGGCATACATTAACAAAACCATCATGTTCCACCTTTAGCGCATCGTCGCGTGACATTCGAGCGCTTTCTTCCATCACTCTAATAGCTTCCATTGGAGCTGGGTAGTGAGGTAGGGCTTTCGCTCCCACAACACCTTTGGCAACGTTAAATGCCATCATACTTTCTAACTTATTAAGCTTGAGTGGATCTTGTTTTTGCTTTCTTCTGGCTTTCCAGTCTAGTTTGCCATCAGCGGCATCAGACACCATTTGAATAGCAACCTCTTTTAGCGCATCTTGCTCAACTACCGCATCAATCGCACCAACTTTTAGCGCCGCTTCTGGTTTTTGCGGTTTGGCTGTAGCGATCCACTCAATGGCATTATCAAAACCAATTAAACGAGGTAATCGGGTTGTTCCACCAAATCCAGGAATAATGCCGAGTTGAGTTTCTGGTAAACCAACTCTTGCTGCGGCAGACGCTATTCTAAAATCGCAAGATAGTGCCATTTCCATACCGCCACCTAAGGCAAACCCGTTGAGTGCCACTGCAGTTGGAAAGGGTAGGTCTTCAAAACCGCTAAAAATCGCATTAGCTTGTTCACACCAAGCAATCATCTGTTCTCGTGACTCTTTGAACATTCCCAAAAACTCGGTGATGTCAGCACCCACGATGAAAACACCTTTTGCACTGGTAACGATTGCGCCACGCACATCGTCCTTCAAATTCAATGCTTCTATAACCGCTTTGAGCTCCGCGAGGGTGTCTTTATCAAATTTATTAACTGAGCCGGTTTGACTATCAAAAATGACTTCAGCGATGCCGTTATCAAGCATCTCGCAGCGAAGTGACTGACCTTCATATATCATGTTTTGCTCCGTAAATTGGTTTTTTCCGAGTGAAAATATGGTCTAAGACCATGCTAAGACTAGTCATTTCACTGGATTTAATGGGAATGATCGAAATTGATGACAACGAGTATAGCGAGTTTGCAGAATAATTCAAACACTTGTTTGAATTTTATTCCTTTGCTAGTTGCAGCTCTCTGTCGCTTTAGTTACTCTAAACCTATGCAATTTATCAGGAAGTCGCCCAATGAAAACTGTTCAAGATCAACTCTCGACCTATAAGAGTGTTCACCTTAACAAAAGAAATGTAATGACTCACTTTGTTGGAGTGCCTTTGATTATTTGGTCTCTTCTGGTTTTACTCAGTCTCATTCAACTACCAATTGACGTGACGTTTATGGGCTTAGCGATAACGGCCTCTATGGTTTTCTTTATTGTAGTACTCACTTATTACTTTATGTTAAACCTCAGTTTGGCGCTCGCCGCCATGTTATTGCTCGTTCCGGTGTTATATAGCGCATTAATAGTGGCTCAAATGGACTCTGCTATTTGGATAGCGATAACCGTTTTTGTGGTCGCTTGGATCATTCAATTTGTTGGACACCACTATGAAAAAGCTAAACCCGCATTTGTCGATGACTTTAATCAGCTTTTAATCGGGCCATTATTCCTGCTCGCTGAATTAATTTTCGCTTTGGGCGGGTTAAAAAAGCTGGAACAACAAATCACGCCGATGGCTATTGATAAACGCCGAGCATTTGAACGAGCAAAATCCGATCAACTGTCTTCGAGTTAATTTTTTACATCAAAGGTTTAAAAATATAGTTCGCAAACCTCACTTCCTCTTAGCTAGAACAAGTTTATATTTCAATGTGAGATATTTTTATCTCACCTGCTCATACTAATATTTGCTGCGTCGCAATAATCAATTTTTTATTAACATTAATCAACAATTCAATATTGCCTACAAAATAACGGTATCCGCAGCGCTAACCTTGATTTTAGGGCCAACTGGTTAAGTGTGAATATTCACATATTTGCCTTTGAGCCACATTTATTGATACAACGGGAGAATCCGGATTAATTAATTCGGGTAATTAAATCAATAAAAACAATTCGGATAAGCGGCAGTTATAACAGATCAATAAAGTCGTATTTCTGAAACTGACAACATAACCAACAGGACATAAAACGATGGCAAAAACTCCATTTAAATACCATCTTCTGCGCATCGCACTTGCCAGTGTAATAACCATCCCAATGACTGCAGTCGCTGAGGAAGAGGGTGAAGAAGAAGGTAATCGAATTACCATTACAGGCTCACATATCAAACGCTCTGATATGGAAGGCCCATCTCCTATAAGTACTATCTCTGCCGAAGAAATCGCACAAACCGGTGTTACAGACATTATCGGCCTTTTCACTAAGTTGCCAATCTCCGGTCAAGGTACTTTCTCAACCCAAGGTAACTCAAGCGATGACACTGCAAACGGTGGCTCAAGTGTATCTTTGCGTGGCTTAGGTGCAGATTCAACACTCATCCTAATCAATGGTCGACGAGTATCTGTATCTCCTTTTGCAAAAGGAATCGATACCGCATTTGTTGACTTAAACAACATTCCACTAGCAGCTATAGAAAGAGTCGACATTTTAAAAGATGGTGCATCGGCAACCTATGGTTCTGACGCTATCGCGGGTGTTATCAATATCATTCTTAAAAAAGGATTCGACGGTGTCGAAGTCTCTGGCAAAGTTGGCACAACTGCCGATGGCGGTGGCGAAGAGCAAAACTTCAGCATGGTTTGGGGTAGTTCAAACGCGACAACAAGTCACACATTTATCTTAGATTATTATCAAAGAGATGAAATCTTATATGCAGACAGAGATTATTCTGCTTCTGCTAACCAAGCTGCTCGTCGTCCAAATGATTCGGACGCAAGTGATTTCAGAAGCTCTTCAGGTATTCCAGGAACAATCGCGCTCGCTTCGGACCCATCAAATCGTCTTCCGGATACTTTCGGAAATGACGTGTGTGCGGCAGGAGATATAGTTGGAACACTTTGCCGTTACGACTACGCGCCTGTAATGTCAATGGTTCCTTCAACTGAACGTTTCAGCTTTAATTATATGGGTGACCATAAAATCAACGAAGATTTGAACATCTTCACTGAGCTAAACGGCCAAAGCGCAAAATCAAATATTAAAGGTGCGGCAAGCCCGAGCTTTAATGAATTGTTTATGGCAGGAGATAGCGTTAACCATCCATTCGCAACCGATCCAGCGCACCCTTTCTATCAACAAGACTTAACCATGCGACGCCGTTTAGTTGAAATTGGTAATCGTGAAAAAATTGCTGATACCAATTATTACCGAGCTGTAGTTGGTTTAAATGGTGTGATGGGCGAGTGGGACTGGGAAGTTGCCGCTAACTATATTCGAAGCCACTCAATCGAAAGAGGCGTTAACGGATTCCCTAACTCTCGTCGTGTTCAAGAAGCGATTGATAGCGGATTGTGGAACCCCTTTGAACCTTCTACAAACACCCAAGAAGCGTTAGATTTTATGGAAACCAATACCACTCGTGTTGGTAAATCCACTAACCGTTCAATTGATGGAAAAATCTCTGGTGAAATCACTGAGATGGAGCACGGACCACTATTATTAGCGGTTGGTGCTGAGTACCGAGAAGAAACTATTAGCGATAACCCGGATGACCAATTCTTACGTGGTGACGTATTTGGTACAGAAGCGACTCAGGCTAACGGCAGCAGAGATAATAAATCGATTTTTGCAGAAATTGCTATTCCAGTTTTAGAGTCATTCGAGCTACAACTAGCAATGCGTTACGAGGATTATAGCGACTTCGGAACAACTACTAACCCAAAAGTAGCCTTCCGTTGGGCGCCGATGGATGAAATGGTTGTTCGTGGTTCATTTGGTACAGCTTTTAGAGCACCTTCATTACATCAGATTGGTTTAGGTCGAACTGATGAATCTCCAAGTTTAGTCGACAACCTACGTTGTACGGCTCTTGCAGGAGCAGGTAACTCGGTTGAAGTTGTAACAGCTCGTGACATTGCTTGTGGCCCTTGGGAATATACAGCAGTATTTGAAGGTAATCCTGATTTAGGTCCAGAAGAATCAACCAGCTATAACTTTGGTGTTATTTATGAAATCTCTGAAGATTTAAGCGTTAGTGTGGATTACTATAACTATGAAATCGAAGATGTAATCGACTCGGATACGCAATTTGTTGTTAATACCTTCGGACTGGATCCAAATGTTGTCGAGCGTTTATCGTCTACTATTCCAGGCGATCCAGGAGAAATTGCCAATGTATTTGACGGTTTTCAAAATATCGGTGATTTAAATACTTCAGGCTTAGATATTGACGTGCAATACGGAATGGACACCGATATGGGTAAGTTCGATTTCTCTTACATTCTTAACTATGTATTAGATTATGAAGAGCTTCGTCCAGACGGCGACGGCGGAAAGCGTGTTAATAAAGTTGAAGGTGATTTCGAACAACCTGAAATGCGTTGGACTCTAGCTAGTACTTGGTCTAAAGATGAGTTAGCAGCTAGTGTAGCGGTCAATTTTATCGATTCGTTTAAAGGTGATGCAGACGGTGGATTTGAAGACAGAACTGTTGGTTCTATGACTACTGTTGATTTCTCGATCAGCTATATGGGTCTAGAAAACACCACCCTAACCTTTGGTGCAACTAACTTGTTTAACGAAGAACCTCCTTTCAGTCATCATGACTTTATGGGATTCGTTAATTCAACTCACAGCGGTCAAGGCCGATTCACTTATGTTAGTGCGAACTATCGTTTCTAACCTGAGTTAGATCAGTCCAATATAAACCGCCAAAGACTAAGTCTTTGGCGGTTTTTTTTATCTCGCTAGAATTGATAAGTAGCTATGCTAAAATAGCCGCCTTTGTATTTTCGCTTCGGTTAATCTATGTCATCGCTAAAAAACCTCTATCAAGATCATTTTCAAGATCTACTTTCTCGTCATCGACTTTTAATGCAACAGAACGACCTAGATTATCTAGTTGTGCCTTCTGGAGCGCCAATTAGAATTTACCAAGATGACATGGACTATCCCTTTAAATCGAGTTTTCTATATAGAACCTATGTCCCACTGACAGAGTTACCGGATAGTTATTTAATCATTGGAAATCAAGGCAAACCCACTTTGGTTTATTATCAGCCCGTAGATTTTTGGCACACGCCAGCGGAAGACCCAACAGGCTTTTGGTCTGATGTGTTTGATATCCAAATCATTACTGAGTTTGAGCAAGCGATCCGATTTTTTCCGGAAAATAATCAACGGACAGCTTTGTTAGGGGAGCATACGCGACTCACTCAAAAACTCACTAATGTTCGGGAAAATCCCAAGGCATTGATTAACGCAATCTACTGGCAGCGAGCCTACAAAAGCGACTATGAAATCGCCTGCCTCAAATTAGCTAACGAAAAAGCGGCAATTGCTCATATCGCCGCTGAAAATGCCTTTAGAGCGGGTAAAAGTGAGCAGCAAATACATCTGGCTTATGTAGAAGCAACAGGCATGTTGGAACACCAAATGCCTTATGGGAATATCATAGCGTTAAACCAACACTGCTCTATCCTGCATTACATGGAATGCCAGTCAGTTAAGCCCCCCCAATCAAAATCGTTTCTGATTGATGCCGGGGTGACGGCGCATGGCTATCACTCAGATATTTCTCGAACTTATTCATTCGCCGATGATGAATTTGCTGAACTGATTAATGCCATGGACGCAATGCAGCTCGCTTGTATTGACTCGATCAAAACCGATCAAAACTACTTGGACCTGCATGTTTCTGCTCACTTAGAAATCGCCAAGGTCATTAAACAATTTGGGTTTGTTGATTTACAGCCCGAATCAATAATCGAAACGGGTATATCCAGCACATTCTTCCCGCACGGCCTAGGCCATTTAATTGGCTTACAAGTCCATGATGTCGGTGGTCAATTTGCCGATATTAGTGGCAAAGCGAACCCGCCACCCAGCCAACATCCGTTTTTGCGTGCCACTCGAAAGATGGAATCCAATATGGCCTACACCATTGAACCGGGTTTGTACTTTATCGAATCACTGTTAAAGCAATGGCACCATGGCGAGCATCATCAGGCATTTAACTGGCAAAGAATAGAATCATTTAAACCCTATGGTGGGATCAGGATTGAGGATGATATCGTCGTCAAAGATGATAAAGTCATTAACCTAACTAGAGATGCTTTTTCCAAGGTCAGTTAACTACTGTCGAACGAAGCCAATGACGAGTTCACCGTATAAAGTCCCCGCAGACGCTCTCGATGTTGAGGAGGTAATCAAGAATAGCCAATTTATCACTCAGGTGCGAAATGTCGCGAGTGTTGAAGAGGCCAAGGCCTTTATCAAGTCAACTAGCCAGCAATATTCGGATGCGTCGCACAATTGTTGGGCGTATATCGTCGGCAACCCTCAATCAACGACTCTAATTGGCTGTAGCGATGATGGTGAACCTTCTGGCACGGCTGGCAAGCCAATGCTACATATACTTCAACATTCTGGCGTGGGTGATATTGTTGCTGTTTGTACCCGCTATTTTGGTGGGACAAAATTGGGAACAGGTGGCTTGGCTAGGGCTTACGGTGGCGGAACAAAGCTGGCGCTCGAGCGATTAAAACTCAGACAAAAAATTCACTATAGTCAGTTAAGCTGCAATCTTGATTACCCGCAGCTTCAAGACTTTGAGCATCTTCTAAAAAACTATCAACACCAATCTTTAGCAATCGATTTCCAATCGAGGGTTTTAGTCAGTTTTGAAATCGCTTCTGAGCAACAAGCTCAGTTTAAACAAACGGTTGGAAATCAATTTAAAGGGCAAGTTAAATGGAATACTATTTAGTCGTTAAGAAAATTCATATTCTAACCGCTGTTTTGTCGGTAATAGGCTTTGCTATCAGAGGCTGGTGGACTTACAAAGATAATCCTGTGCTTCAGAAGAAGCTAGTGAAAATACTTCCCCATATCAACGACACACTATTACTAGCTGCAGCGATTTACTTATCGCTAATAAGTGGACTGTATCCATTTCAACAAAGTTGGTTGGGTATTAAGGTTATTTTGCTGATCAGCTATATTGTCGCTGGAACCATTGCCTTGAAACGAGGCAAAACTCAGCAATCCAGATTGATTGCCTTTTGGGTTGCAATAGCTTCTATAGGTTTAATCTTCCTACACGCTTTTTACCGACCAGTTTATTGGTAACGCCCGAATGAAATTAGCTAAGTATGTTGGTCTTATTTTGGCTGCATTCTAGCCGACTTCTTTCAAGCGAATTTGTGTCAGCTTTTGGTCTTTCTGCAACCACAGTTCATTCACCCACTTTTGCACTTTGCGGCGTTGCTCTGGACTTTCTATGTAGCTTCCTTGAACCTCTTGTGGAATATCTAGCAATTCGGCATGAACAACTACTTTATCGAGTCGGCCTGTCATCAAATCCCAAAAACTTGGTGAGTGGTGATTGGGGTAATCAATAGTGACATCTAAAATTTTTGTAATTTCATCACCCATCAATGTCAGGACGTAACCAATTCCGCCGGCTTTAGGTTTAAGTAAATGCTGAAACGGCGAATTCTGACGCTTATGTTTGTCTTCGGTAAAGCGAGTACCCTCCGAAAAATTCATAATTGAAATAGGGATAGTTTTAAACTTCTCGCAAGCTTTTTTAGTCGTTTCGAAATCTTTACCTTTCTTATGAGGGTTCTTTTTTATGTAGGATTTTGAGTATCGTCTCATAAATGGAAAGTCTAACGCCCACCAGGCTAATCCCAATACAGGAACCCAAATAAGCTGTTGTTTTAGAAAGAATTTCAGAAAAGGCACTTGGCCATTCAACACCTTTTGTAAGACCAAAATATCAACCCAACTCTGATGGTTAGCCATAACTAAGTACCAATCTTTTGTCGATAAATTGGGTGGCAATTCCACATCCCACTCAATCGTTTTGGTTGACTGCAAAATAACACCATTACAAGCTATCCATAGACTCGCACAACCGTTTAATAATTTATCGAGAATTTTTTTAGCAAAGGGTAGTGGCAATAAAACTTTTAATAGTGCGAACACGAAGATGGGAACTACCCAAAAAAGCGTGTTAACAACATGCAATAGAAAAGAAAATGAACCTACTATAATTTTAGGCATGGCTATGGATAGTCTCTTTTTCGCGGCTTATACTGACAATTTCGCGGATTATACCGCTAAAACTGCTAAATCTCAGTAATAAACACCGCATTATTTAGCATGTCCAAGATATCTTCAAAATATTCGCTTGGATCATGGTTTAAGCGCTAAATACCTGTATCCTAGAGGGAATAATTTGCTTTCAGAATCGTTCCCTAAGGAGCGCAAACATTTACCTAAGATCAAAAGGAAAACAATATGGCTGCAGAAGAGATCATGAACATCCTATTTAATTTTTGGACAGGGCTAGCAATTTTAATCTTTGCATTAGTCAAATTTTCGGTCAAATTCGTTCCACAAAACAGAGCCTTTGTTGTTGAGCGATTTGGTAAATACAACAAAACCATGGTTGCTGGACTTAATGTGTTGTTTCCAATCATTGATAAGGTAGCTTACGACCAATCTTTGAAAGAGCACGCATTCGACGTACCGAGCCAATCCGCTATTACTAAAGACAATATTTCACTAGTGGTTGATGGAGTTTTGTATATTAAGGTTCTCGATCCATACAAAGCTTCCTATGGGGTCGACGCCTATGTATTTGCGGTCACACAATTAGCCCAAACAACCATGCGAAGTGAGATCGGTAAAATAGACTTAGACAAGACCTTTGAAGAAAGAGAATCGTTAAATGCCAACATTGTTGAAGCTATCAATATGGCAGCAGAGCCTTGGGGAATTCAGGTACTTCGCTATGAGATTAAGGACATCGAGCCGCCTAAAACCATTTTAGACGCAATGGAACAGCAAATGAAAGCAGAGCGCGAAAAGCGAGCGACAATCTTAGAGTCTGAGGGACACCGCCAATCCGCTATCAATGTTGCTGAAGGTGCCAAGCGAGCACAAGTTTTATCGGCAGAAGCTGAAAAGGCAGAACAAATTCTAAGGGCTGAAGGTGAAGCACAAGCGATCATCGCGGTAGCTAACGCTAAATCTGAAGCGATTAAAACAGTTGGTGAAGTTGCAATAACAGGCGAAGGTCAAAAAGCGATTCAGCTTGAATTAGCAAGCGAAGCCATCGACGCTAAGAAAGCGATTGCCAAAGATTCTACCGTGGTTTTATTACCCGATGAAAAGAGCGGTGCAGCAAGTATGGTCGCCGAAGCAATGACCATCATTAACAAATTAAATGCCGGTAAAGGCGCTTCATAAGAGGTATCAATATGATCAATGATTACATTGTCGCTCATCAAGCAGAATTCTGGATGCTACTTGGCTTTTTGTTTTTAGTTATTGAAGTATCAACTGGTTTTGTCACAGGGGTGTTTTTGTTTGCAGGAATAGGGGCTGTTGTAACTGGACTGTTAATGATGATGGGCATATTACCCGAAACTTGGATCGCAGGTATATCAAGTACCGGTTTGGCTAGTGGGCTTAGTGTCGCATTGCTGTGGAAGCCACTAAAAAAATTGCAAGGCTCGAAAGCACCCGAGAAAGATAATAGTAGCGATTTGATTGGTCATGAGTTCGATCTAGACAGTGACCTTGATGAACAGACTGACAGCACCACAACTTATAGTGGTGTTAATTGGAGAGTTGAGTTAGATAAATCGTCCTCTCAGAGAAAAATTAATAGCGGAGAAAAAGTAGTCGTCTCTTCTGTTGAAGTCGGGGTGTTCAAGGTAGTCCCTAAAACTTAGTTCTTTCTTCGCGTCATAAACCAAATCGCCGACTTTTAAAAGTCGGCGATTAGTTTACTTATCCAGTTCCAATTTATAGTCGCTGACAAATCCGAAAATCTTTACGACAAAATCACAGCTGTTTGGTCAAGGTTATTATTGTTATTTTCAATAAATTGAAAGTCAGTAAATCCAATTTTTAGTGCATCACCATCCGATAACTTTTGTTTGGAAATCAACTTACCATTTACCTTGGTTCCATTAGTACTCTTGAGATCTTCAATAAATAAAAGGCGATTTCCATCAAGAAATGGGTCTGGCTCAGAAACCACCCGCGCATGTTTTGAGCTCACTGACTGATCTTCTATTTGAATATCGCAATCTTTGGCGCGGCCTAAAATCGTGACTTCTTCTATAAGCTCCCACTTATTAATAATTACATCTTCAACAATTAAAGCTAAATAGGCCATTTTATTCCCACTGTCTATTGTTTAGTTTTATTCGGATAACAATTTAATGCTAACCAAAGTGATATTATCTTTGCTACCATTTTTGATTGCCCTTGCAACCATTTTTTGACAAACATCATCGCCGGCTGAAAGGCTTTGCATAAACTCGGATAATTCTTGCGAGCTAAGACTATCATGTAATCCATCGGTTGATAATAATAAGCTCGCAGAGATGTGAATCGGTAGTGACTTAACATCAACTTCAACACCCTTTCTAATGCCGATCGCTTTAGAAAGCATGTTTTTATTATTAGAAGTGTCCGCTTCCTTTTGAGTTATCGCGCCTTTATCTAATAAGGCTTGAACCATCGTATGGTCAACCGTCAATTGAGCCAGATGATTGTTTTTTGCTTCATATAAATAGCATCGAGAATCCCCAACCCAACCTAAATAGCAGTATCCTGCATAGATGACCGCTACCACTCCTGTGGTACCCATTCCTTTTTGTTCAGGTTTTTTATGTGAGTTTAATAGTATTTTATTGTTAGCACGATTCATTTCTATTTCTAACCAGCACAACCAATCGACACTTTCTGGACTATCAATGGCGCAGATAGAGTGTTCAATTTCATCAACTAATATTTGGCTAGCGACCTCTCCCGCTAGATGACCACCCATACCATCGGCTATTACCAGCCAAATCAAATCACCATTAAAACATTCACCATACTTGAAGCTGTCCTCGTTGTTAGGACGATATGCACCTCTATCTGATATTGAATGGATTCGAGTTTTCATTATAACGGTGATTTTTTATAATCCCTCTTAAGCGCATTAACTAGTGCTTGCCTAAATTCTTGCATCGACTGATAACGTTTTGTCGGGTCTTTTTGCATGGCTTTGTTAGTAATTCTAGTTGAGCTGGTTAAAAGTTTTTTATTTAAGTTTCTTACTGATTCATGTTTGGTTTTAGTTATATGAAAAGCGACCGTTGCGATTGACTCGCCATTAAATGGAAGGTGACCACTTAGTAGTTGATAAAACGTCACACCAAGACTGAAAATATCAGAGCGACCATCTACAGTTTTTCCCATCACTTGCTCCGGCGACATATAATACGGACTGCCCATGATTGTACCTGTCTTGGTTTTGCTATGGTCAGACATGTATGCAATACCAAAATCAGTTAGAGTACCGCGTTGTAAGTCATCATCAAAGATTATGTTCGCTGGTTTTATATCGCGATGGATAACTTTTTGTCGATGCGCATAATCAAGTGCATCAGTCATTTGAATCATTAATTGATAGACCAAAGATGGCGGCAAAAGTTTATCTTTTTTAACAAATTCTGAAAGCGGTGCTCCTGTTAGCAAGTCCATCGCAATATAACCCAACGATTGATTGGAGTTTTCGTGCTTCTGTTCACCAACATCGTAGATGGTCACTATATTGGCATGACTCAGGTTTCCTGCGGTTTCTGCCTCTCTAAAAAACCGCTGCTTTTTCTCGGTTAAAGATTCATCATCTAGATCATCATGTAGTTGCAAAGTTTTAATTGCTACGTGCCGATTGATTTTTGGATCAACCCCTTGAAAAACCACACCCATCGCTCCCTTTCCTAAAATGCCTTCTACTTGGTAACGACCAAAATTCTTGATTGCCAGAAGGTTGTTGGATGTTGCTGGTTGAGTGTTTTCGTTTCCATCGATTACAATCGTTTGCGTCAAATCTTCGGGCTCATTAAGCTGGTCGATTTCTTGTAAGCGCTGCTTACAATAGGCATGGTTTTTATCATGACTTAAGATCCAACAATAAAGCTGACTTGCAATCGAAATATTTTTATAGGCCTCTGCTTCGGTAGCAACTTCTTTGATAGATTCAATTAGTTGCAAATTGGGTTGAGTATTTTCTAGTAAACTTATCAATTGCTGAGCCTTTTGATTTCTTAAGAAGCTCAAAGCAGTTTCTGCTAGCACCTCATTAAGTTTATCTTGATTTGTCTTTAACAATCGCCGCTCTCTATTCAAGCCAAGATTTATAGTAACAGCCAATATAGCGAGACATAGTAGTGACTGAATCGGTAGCCAGATTGAAAAATTTATTAGGCTAACCTGTGCAACCAAGCAAATCATTGTGATAAGCCCGATCAACATGTTCCTTCGTGCCAACGAATAATGATTTAAGGAAAAAATGACAACGCTAAGAAAAAACCACAACAATAAATAGATCAAATAGCTAATGCCATTAATCACTAAATAGCTATTGTTCTGCAAACTTAAAAGTGCTTGGTGAGTTTTACCCCCTGCAGGATTGGAGAAATCGTCAAGCAATAAAATTCCATCAAACTCGGAGCTTACAAGATCTGATAATTCCTCAAAGTCTAGAGGAGGCCTGATGTAGTTAATTGGATACACCAAACCGTGAAGACCAAAATCCAGTTGTTCAAAGCCCGGTTTGGCAGAATTAAAAGTGATTTTTGAATCTTCAAGTTTTACTTGGCCACTCGCTTGTTGGTGATAATTCTTAATACTTGATGTAACCAAAGTTGGAAAAAGATTCGCTCCTTTTTGAACAACTAAATACACGGCGTTTGAGTTTGCAATAGGTTGTTGAGTAATTTCTAAGTTAGCCAATGAGGTCCAGGTACTGGTTTCTGAATTTGTTATTAACCAACGTTGAATCAAGTTACTTTTGGCAAGACGATTAGAACTTATTGCGGTATTTGATAAAACCAATATCTCTCGATTTTGCAAATTAAAACGGTTGATTTGTTGGATAGAATTAGAGTTTAAATCTGCAAGAATAGCGATTGTGGCATTAGGATATTTGGTGATTAGCTTTTCAAATTCGCCTACTTCATTATGGTCTTTTCTCGATACAGCCACCCGAAAAGACTTATCCTCACTTTCCACCTCTTGTTTTATAAGACTGGCCATTCTTAGATTTAAAGCTTCGATCTGAGACAAATAGCCAGAATGATCCGCCCAAATTAACAATGATGTTAATACTAGCCAAAAGTAAAACCACCCAGATATTAGTGGGGAATTGTTTTTCATAGGAAAATGATTTGTCGCTTTTCGATTTATGTTGCGAAACTGTCCGCTGGAACGGCTAGCTTGTTTAGATCTAGCTCACAATGAAACTACTTAGCCTTAATAATAGCTCAATCTATGGTAAATTAGCCGGATTAACCGCTAATTTTTGATCTAGCTCTCAGTCTCTTGTTTAAATTTAGTGAAAAGGATATTGAAGAAGAAGGTTTTTGCTTATTTCTATTGGGCAAGAATTTTAGCTAGACTAGCAATGACCTTCACTTAGGAGAATATCAATATGTCGCCGATAACTGGAAAATGCCTTTGTGGTGATGTTAGTTTTTCGATAAGCACATCCGTTCAACGGATCTATCGTTGCCACTGTAGCTTATGTCAAAAGCAAACCGGAGCAGCCGCTAATGCCGCCACCTTTGTCGATGAAAATGCCCTAAAATGGCTAACTGGCATGGAACTAATAACGAGCTATGTTAAAGAAAGCGGCTTCTGCAGCAACTTTTGTAGCCGATGCGGCAGCCCAGTTCCTAATCGACTGCGCAATACGGATCAATTTTGGGTACCAGTCGGGTTATTAGAAGGCGCCAAGGTTGAGCAGGTTGTTGCTCATGTGTGCAGCAGTGATAAACCAGCTTGGGAAGCGATACCAATTCAAGAAAAACAATACTCTGGCCTGCCTGAATTAGCCGAGTTAAAAGCGAGATTATTAGTCGATTAGTCGTTGCATTTTGGCGACCAATATGCCGAAACCTATGGCAGCTCTGTGAAATGTGAGTGAATACATAGCCACTGATCATTTACTTTGACAAAGATTCGGGTCGACTTTCCTCTAGAAGTAAATCTTTCTCCGTTGATGTATCCGGCGTCATTCCAATAGTAGGTAATCCAAGCAGTTTCTCCTTTGACGGTTACTTCTGGCTGATGCATAAACGTTCGTACGCCTTCAGAACGGCGCATGTAGTCAGCATAATCTATCGCTTCCTTGTCCTTACCCTTATGCAAATAGGCGTCTCCCTCACCAAATACAGAATAATCAGGATGAATATGCTTTAAGTAAGCTTTTAAATTATCAGTTTCAACCGCTTTCCACATTGCATGGACATTATCAATTATTTGCTGTTCGTCGCTTTGATTAGCCTGAAGGTTATGCGAGAAAACGAACAATACTAACGCGATGTTCAACAGTTTAGTCATGGTAATCCCTTTATCTTTATTGTATTTAACGTTCTAAGCCAAGCCGATGAAACTTAAAAGGTAAATAGACTGCTTAACTAGCCTTGAAGTCCAAAGCTGAAGAAAGCATTTTGGCGGTTACATCGACTATGGGAATCACTTTATCATATTGCATTCGGGTGGGACCAACAACAGCTAGCACTCCAACTGACTTACCTTTTTGTTTGTATGGCGCTGAAACAATGCTACAACCACTTAATGCTTGGGTGCCTGATTCTTCGCCAATAAAAATTTTGACGCCTTCGGCTGCCAGCGAACGGTCTAAAAGTCCCATAATTTGTTGCTTTTGTTTAAAGGCAGAAAACACCTCTTCAATGTTATCCAACTGCCCATGAGATGCCATTGAGACCAGATTGGTTTGGCCTGACAAATGGAAAGGTTGTTGATTTTCACTAGACGAATTATCTTCCTGTTGGATGCCTTGCGCTGCGAAATCCACAGCCCTTTGCATCAGCACATCGAGTTGTTGTTTTTCTTTGAGTAATTGACCAAATAAATCTTGCCGCAGCGAGCTGACATCTTTGCCAACAAGTTGCTGATTAAGGAAGTTCGACATTTGCGCCAGTTCGTCACGTTGATAATCTCGATCAACTGAAATAACTCTATTTTGGATTTCATCATTTTCCAAAACTAAAACCACCAGCAAGCGTTTGCTGGATAACGGCACAAAATCAATGTGTTGAATTTTGTTAACTGGGGAGCATGGTATTTGAACTAAGCTCGCCATTTTAGTCATTTCAGATAATAGCTGAGATGCGTTACCCAATAATGCCTTGGTTTCTTGTTGCGGATTTAAATTCTGCTTAACGTGTTGGATTACATCGGAACGGAGTGAACGTACCTTAACCAGTCGGTCAACAAAGATTCGAAAGCCTTGTGTGGTAGGAATACGTCCGGCGGAGGTGTGAGGGGATAACAATAACCCTTGTCGTTCCAAATCCGCCATAATGTTTCTGACGGTTGCTGGACTGACCGAAAGATGAGAAGACTGAAGTAAAGCTTTCGAACCGATAGGGGTTCCTTGTTTGACATAAGACTCAATCAAGGACTTCATTAAGATAAGATCGCGTTCTTTCATAGCTTTTTTAGTGTTTTTTCCAACTTTTTAATTATATTGTCACTATATTATTGATAATCAATAGAAAAACATAGAATATGATTGTATAAAGATTGTTATAAGAGTGCTCGTCCAAGTTTTACTATGATTGGGGCGATAACAAGAAAATCAATCCCTTTAGCAATGATGATCGGGTTGTCTAATCTATCATGGAAAATTCATGTCGACTCTAAAACCATTCAAAAAAATCGCCCTAATCGGTAAACCAGGTAGCCAAGCTGCGCAAGAAACCATCGATGTATTGTGCGAGCAAATTCAAAACTTGGGATTAGAAGTCTTTCTACCGCAATCAGATACCTATGACTTTCCTACAGGAAACGCTAAAAAGATCTCGTTCGAACAAATCGGCAAGACGTGTGATCTAGCGATTGTCGTCGGAGGCGACGGCAGCATGCTAAAAACTGCCCGCGATTTGATCGATAGTGGCTTACCAATGCTAGGCATCAATCGAGGCCATCTAGGCTTTTTAACAGATATCAGACCAACTGAGGTTGATACTAGAGTACCGCCGATATTGGAAGGTCAATATACTTTAGAGAACCGATTCCTGTTACACGCTGAAGTTTTTCGAAAAGAAAAATCAGTTGGTTCATCCAATGCCGTGAATGATGTTGTTCTCTATCCTGGCGAAATAGCTCGAATGATCCATTTTGAGCTATATATGGACCAAAAATTTGTCTATAGCCAACGCTCTGATGGCCTTATCGTCTCAACCCCAACTGGCTCCACCGCGTATTCGCTTTCTGGGGGTGGGCCTATTCTCGCTCCTCAAACTGACACCATTGTTTTGGTACCAATGTGTCCACATACTTTAACCAGCCGGCCGATCGCCGTTAATAAAGAAAAAGTCATTGATATTGTTATTAGCGAAACTAATCGACATAACCCCCAACTCAGTTGTGATGGCCAAGTAATTATTTCATTGCGACCTGGAGACCGGATTAGAATCAAGCCCTATCCAATAGAGATGTGCTTAGTTCACCCGTTGGATTATGATTATTTCGAGGTACTACGGACTAAGTTAGGTTGGGGTCAAAAGCTTTAAATAGCACTTCAATTTATACCGCTTAGTTTACTGAAAGTTGACTCCAGGTTTTTAACCAGCCTTTATCTAAAACTCGTTGCTCAAATATCGCTTTCTCCCTCTTAGGGTTGTGAGTAATTTTTCGAGAATATAGCTCATCTAAGCCAAAGCAATGCAGTAGCTCTATTTCACAATTAGAATCCAACCTTACCGCAATAGCCGTTTGCTTTTCCGGCCAGTAACTCATAGCATGCAAGCAATTTTGGTAGGACAAATCGCCGTTGCGAGAATGCATTCGTGCTTGGTTTTTCACTGACCAAAGAGCTTTAACATGGCTTTGATTCAACTTCTTTTCGATGGCTAAGTCAGCATATGGGGAACGATTTTTGGTGCAATAATAGATCACATCAATATCTGAAAGTGGCGTTGTTATGCCATGTAAATGGTCCCATACCAAATTTCTAATAAAACCAGCGGCAACCCAGCAATCTGGTAAATTTAACTGGCTAACTATTTTTAGTATTTCTAGCCTAAATGGGTCTTTAGAAATAAGTGCTGTTAATTGGCCGGCCAAGCGAACTGTGTCAGCTTTTTTTTCACTCAATTGACTCACGTCAACCTATTGCCACAACTTGCCGATAACAGGGTAGGAGTAGGGTTTTCCATTGTTGGCTTTCATCATTGCGAAAACGGCTAATAGTATCAACACTGAATGAATGCAAGTGAAGTATAAAATCAACCACATCCACGTGTAAGCCGATTGTAAATCACCGACTACTAAGATGAGTCCACTTATTATGACGAGCAAAACGCCAGAAACGATATTTGCTACTATCGATTGATGATAGTGAGCCAGAACTTCAACGTCGGCGGTTGCTTTGTTCTTTTGGTAAATAACCAGCAGCCAGATAAATGAGACAATCGGTAGGAACGTTATATTCATCAAAAACAATAAGTGAGCAAAAACCGCAGCTTTTCTATTAGTTTGAGCAATACCTGGTTGATGGATCATCTTCCCCTCCAAATCGATTAGTCAATATAGAAGATAGTTTAACAGTCTCGTTGTGAGTCGTATTTTCTCAGATCAATAAATGGTTACAAAAGCCGAGGTTGGATCACTTTTTTCTGGTCATATACCAATATACGGGTAGTCCACTCGCTATTAAAACAACTCCCCAGAGAGTCGCCTTTGCTCCAATTCCACTTATCGCCCAAAGACAATAAACTAAAGCAAAAACCGAGGTGATGACCGACCAATAGTCTTGTTGCTGTCGCCAATGCTTAAAAATCATTTTTAGGTCAACAAAAATAGAAAGTAGATAGGGAATAAAAATTCCAAGAGTCGAAACCAAGATCGCAAAGGTATAGAGCGAAACCATGCCATCTGTGTAATTCGCCGAAATTAAGATTGAAATAATTACACTAGAAAAAATCAACGCTCCAATTGATAGCCCATCGCCTTTTTGGTCGCTAAAAAATCTAGGTAGCAATTTATCTCTGGCTGCTGACATAGGTACCTGTCCCTGAAGCAACACCCAGCCATTGAGCGCCCCTAAACAACTAATGACAGCACCGGCAGCAATAAAGTTACCAGCCCACTCACCCCATAAAATTACCGCAGCATCAGCGAAAGGTGCACCTGAGACCTGAAGCGCTTTATTGTCTACCACACTCATAATGGTTATTTGGCTGGTCAAATACACCACAGCTACCACGATTACACCAATAATCGTCGCTCTAGGTATGGTCGATTGTGGATTCTCGACATTATCAGCTGGAATGGTAGCGGACTCTAATCCTAAGAAAGCCCATAAAGTTAGCGCTGCGGTCGCAACAATCGAACTAGCTAGTGGTTGTTGTGATAAATTAAACGGTTGAAAAGACTTAGGTTCAAAGACCAAGAAGCACATAAGGCCAATAGCAACAATCGGTAGAAGCTTCAGGACGGTTGCGACTAACTGAAAGATCCCAACCTGTTTAACTCCACGAGTGTTTAAATAGGTAATTGACCAAAGAATAGATAATGTGACCACTACCGATAAGCTGGGGTTGGCGCTTAATTGAGGAAAAAAGAAACCTAAATAAGTCACTGCAGCTACTGAAATCGCAGCATTACCGCACCAAATGGATACCCAGTAGGACCAAGCGACGGAGAAGCCTGCGAGTGGACTGATATTGTCAAAAGCATACCGGTAAGGCCCCCCTTGTCTCGGAAACTTGCGACTTAACCGCACAAAAACTAAGGCAGTCATTAGTGCTCCTACGGTGGTAACCGCCCAACCAAGAATGCTAACACCGCCATAGGGAGCGAGTGACGCTGGCAACAAGAATATTCCAGAGCCAATCATGTTACCCACGACTAAAGCGATACAAATCCAAATGCCTACTTTCTTATTATTCTTCTGACTAAACTTTTTGAGCACGAAAGTACCGCTAGTAATAGGTGGATGCTTTAGTATTACCCGCTAATCCGTAGCAAGTCAATTTTACCGGTGCAACTGCTGATTTAGCATTGCAATCAGATTCAATAGAAGATATTTTTGATGTCATCAACTCAAGCAGTCGCTACGCGAGGCAAAACATGCAAGATTTACACACGCTACTAGCTCATTGCAACGAAGACAACGCCAACGCATTGCACTCAGACGCTTACACAAGCCAAAAATTTTATGATTTAGAATTAACTGAGTTATTTGAGAATCACTGGCAATTTGTCGCTCATGTCGACGAGTTAAGCAACGTAGGTGATTTCGTGGTCTGTCAAATTGGAAAAGTTCCTTTGGTAGTCCTTAGAAACGAACAGCAAGAACTCAAAGCCTTTCATAACGTTTGTAGACACCGAGCTGGACCACTGGCAACAGAAAACGGTAACGGTAAGGTGCTGCGCTGCAAATACCATGGTTGGACATATCAACTTGATGGCCAGTTAAAATCTGCACCAGAAATGCAAACCACTAAAAATTTTGAAATCTGTCAGCATAAACTGCCTACTGCGTATGTCTGTGAGTGGCAAGGTTTAGTATTTGCAGCAATCAATAAACCAACTGTCAGTGTAGATACTTTGTTAGATGGAATAGTTGAGCGCATAAAGCCCATCGAATTAAGTCAATTATCTTTTAGTCACCGAGATGAATACCTTGTCAATTGTAACTGGAAAGTTTATATGGATAATTATCTCGAAGGCTATCACTTACCGCATGTTCACCCGGGCTTAAATAAACTGCTTGATTATCGCCTTTACACAACGGAACTTCACCCTTGGTATAGTTATCAATATAGTCCACTTGATAGCGCTGAAAATAATCAAGCTGATATCTACTATGGCGAGGGTAGTGCGCATTATTATTGTATTTTTCCAAACTTAATGCTCAATATCTTACCAGGAAGATTACAAACCAACATCATCATTCCTATGGGACCATCAAAAACTAAAGTTGTTTTTGACTACTATTATGCCAAAATGGGATCGCAACAAACCAAACAACTTATTCACCAAGATCAAAATTTTAGCGATGAAGTACAACAAGAAGACATAACGATCTGTGAACAAGTCCAAGTTGGCCTGGAATCTGGAAGCTACCTTGCTGGGCCACTGTGTATGAAAAGAGAAAGCGGAGTATTGCATTTCCAAAATTTAGTACGCGCTAGTCTCAGAGATACTTCTGATTCAACCAAAAACTAAGTTTTCAGAATCAACAACAAGGAACCTAAGGGGTCTGTAGAATGTTTACAAAAGCCATTGTAAGAACACCAAGCCGTTCGATGATTGACGGCCTAACCAGTGTTAATTTGGGTAAACCCGATTATCAAAAAGCTTTAATTCAACATCAGGACTATATCCAAGCCCTCAAACAATGTGGATTAGAGGTAACCTGCTTACCAGCCTCGGAAGAATATCCAGACTCAACCTTTGTTGAAGATGTGGCGTTACTTACACCTAAATGTGCGGTCATCACCAATCCAGGAGCGTTATCTCGACAAGGTGAAGTGCTATCAATCGAACCGATTGTTAATCAGTTTTATAAGACCCTAGAGCGAATTGAGAATCCTGGTACAGTGGAGGCGGGTGACATTATGATGGTTGGCTCTCATTTTTACATCGGGTTGTCTGACAGGACGAATTTAGATGGAGCCAATCAAATGATAGAAATACTTAAAAAACATGATCTTTCAGGGTCAATTGTCTCCTTGTCTGAAGTACTGCATTTGAAAACCGGATTAGGGTATTTAGAAGACAACAACTTGTTAGCTTGTGGTGAGTTTTTGACTAAACCAGAATTTCAAAAATATAACCTACTCGAGGTCCCTTCAGAAGAAGCTTACGCCGCGAATAGTGTTTGGATTAATGACACCGTATTAACTCCAAAAGGCTTCCCAAAAACCAAAGCATTAATCATCAATGCAGGCTATAAGGTGCGAGAAGTAGATGTATCGGAATTTCAGAAAATTGACGGCGGATTGAGTTGTCTTTCCCTCAGATTCTAGGTCGCAGTTTCCTTACTGAGGTAATACTATATAAACTTGGGTTCCTATACCAAGTCTCGAAGTAAGCTCTATACTGCCTCCCATAGCTTCAACAATTCCTTTAGTAATTGCCAAACCCAATCCCGTTCCAGGTTGCTCTCTAGAGTTACCTGCGTCAACTTGTTCAAAGCCTTCAAAAATCCTTTCTAGATTTTCTGCTGGTATTCCCTTGCCTGTATCGTACACATTGATTTTTAGTTGCTCAGCATCAATCTCACATTGAATTTCTATTTTTCCATTATCAGTAAACTTAATTGCGTTGCCAACGATGTTGAAAAGTACCTGCTGTACTCTGCCTCTGTCCAAAAAAACTAAGGTTTTTTCTCCATCATTTCTATTTACTATACTAATACCTTTTCCACTGATATTAGGCTGGCAAACAGCTATCACATCTCTTATAAGTTCTTGCAAATCGAACTTACTTTTAACAATGGTTAAGCTGCTATTTCTAAGCTTAGATAACTCCAAAATATCATTAATTACTAAAGCCAATTGTTCCCCTGATGACCTGATTAATTTTAGACAGTTTAGAGTGGATTCGGAAAACTTATTGTCTTCATCTTTTATAATGACATCAGACAAGCCAATAATTCCATTGAGCGGCGTTCTTAGTTCATGGGATGTGTTGGTAAGTACCCTGTCTTTTACTTTATCTAACTCCTCCAGTCTTTGGTTTAATTTTCTCTGTCTGAAAATTTCCTTACGACTGGTATGTCGGTAGTAGAGGAAAAAGGAGATCCCGAAAACTAGAATGGCTAACACGATCCAAATGAACTGATTTTGTTTTTGTTGTTTCAGCTTTAGTGCCATAATCTGCTGATCTTTCTCTAGCTCCACTAGCTTTTCTTGCTGCTGTAATACTTGGCGATCTATTTTAGTGATCTCTCCTAAAAACCTAACTTTCTGACCTGATAACTGTTGCTGAACATGATTCGCCATTCTTTCATGATATAAAGCTTCTTTGTAATTATCTAACGACTCATAGGCTTGCTTAAGAATAGAATGAAGTTGTAACGTCTTGCTTTGCAACCGGATAGAAATTGAGCGTTCGAGTAAAACCTTAGCTTCCTCTATCGCTTTTTGAAACTTTTTTTCTTTTAAATACAACTCGGCGATATTGGTGGCACTGCTAATTTTCAATCCTTGAAAGTCGTTTTCTTCTGCAAGACGGACTGCTTCTCTATTCGAACTTATAGCATGTTCTAATTCACCTTTTGCTTCGAAGAGTTTTCCTTCTGTTAATAAAATGTAAATCTCTAAGAAAGGATCCGGCTCTTTTAGCAAGGTCTCTCTTGCGAGGCTGATAAATTCGGTTGCTAATTGGTATTGTTTGACAGTATTTTTGTGTTGCGCTAAGCCTATGTAAGCGGTAACTTGATCACCAATATTTCCCGTCTCTATACTAATAGCAAGTTGTTGTTGCCTAAATTTTGTCTCAACAGAGTGATCGCCAATGTCCGAGTAAATACTAGCTAAATTATTTAGCGATCGATACATCCCATTTAGGTCATTGATCTCACGGCTTTGTTGCAACGATTGAGAATACAATTCTAATGCTTTCTCGACTTCACCAAAATATCTTAGGTTAGACGCTATGTTGCTTAACGCCCGGGACCTTTCAATACTATTTTTTTCCCTCTCAGCGAGTACTAATGCATTATTTGATAAACGATATGACGCTTCATAATTACCTTGTTGAAATTCAGTGTATGCATTCTCATTCAATTCTTTTGAAGAGTACTCTACTGCCACAGCTGGAGCCGTGGTAAATACAACCACAGCCACTGAAAACAGCCCAAGGATAAATCGGTAAATTAACATTTGAAAAACTTTTAGCACCCACTAAAAAGGCTAATCCTTATAAGCTCTAATAACGTGATTAGTTGAAATACTGTAATCAGAACCGAGCACATTTTGAATCTCTGTATAATTTTTATCATGCACTAATTGACGGTGGTGTTCTGGAACATTATGAGCGACCATAGTCCCTTCAGCATCATTGTTAAATGCATCGACTAATTCTTGATCAGTTGCTAAAGAAGTTAAAAAATCTGTCAGTTCCTGACTCATTATATTTTTCCTAATTAGAGTTGATTTAGATTGACCTTTATACAGCCAATACGCTTAAACATCAATATAGTTAGCTTTAGCACCTCTACCGCAAGGCGTTAATTGAGTTCTTCAATCTCTATATTCCACGCTTTGCAAAACTCATGATTAATTGATAGACGCTTGGATGGAGGGACAATCAAAGTAGTAATGGTAGAAACTTGTGCGTTGATTAGCTCACCTATCGATATTTCTTCCTGTCGATGTTGCATAATAGGTAAAGTACTCGCTTCATAGAGTATGACTTTATGGTCTTCTGGATAATCTTTAGTCAATCGTTCAACCAGCATCTTCAAACCATGAACTGCAGGGGATAGTCGAGTCAAGAATTCGTCTCCCACGACGCCAATCTGCCACAAAATCATTGTTGCGACTGGGTTAGCTGGATGATTGAAGAACAAATATTGCGAAGCCTCATAACTCACACAACCAGTGCTTCCGGGGTCAATTCCAAGGTCACTAAATAAACAGTCTTCTGCGGAGATAGCTGGTATCATTTTCGCTTGATAATGCTCTGATCTAGCTTGTTCAATCATTTTGTGGGCAGGGTATACAAATATTCCCGGATGCCCATAGAAAATACAAACAACTCGCAAATTGCTACGAACTGAATCTAAAACGACTTCCACCATTTTTTCATAGGCCTCGAGCCTATTGTTGCCGTTACGTTTACTGTTAGGATCAAAATAGTAGTCTGCTAAATTGACTATCTTCGAGTTGAGTTTATTAATCGTACTCATACCTAGGGCATCTGGAACGAGGGCATAAACAATTTCGGCGGAGCTAATTCTAGAGATAGTTTCTTGAGTTAGATGAGCAGCTGTTAATATTCCACTACCCACAATAACTAGTTCAGCTTTATTCGTATTAATGAGAAATTCCTTAATGATGTTGTAAATGGGCTATCAACTGCTCACAACTATCGGATACCGATTGGCCGAGTTCGAATGGTGAAAATTGATAAAACTGACAGTTTGCATTTTCAGCGGCCTTTCCATCAGTATCCAGTTGGTCACCAATGTGTAAGATATTCTCTGACCTCACATCAAAATCTTGCTTAATTGTCTCAAGCATATGCTGATGAGGCTTGGCTCGAAAACCATGATTCGGCGCATAGTGTTTCTTGAAATACTTGCCCATACTGGTTTGATAAGGGTCGCAATTACCATTGGTGACGCTTACAACTACAAACCGCTCGCATAAGCTATTTAGAAGTCGAATTATTTCTTTGGGGACAGAGACTTGAGAGCGGTATTGTAAAAACAGATCAAGTGCTGTTTGACAAATCTGCTCGGAATCATTCAACCGCTCACAAAATCTTTTTAATACCTGGTGCCGCAAGTAGGTGAGGTTTTCCAGTTGGTTATTGTAATTATTACCACCTTGATCCTTTAAGTTCATTAACTCGTTACGGATCGATAAGAATTCTTCAAAATCAAAATCTATGTTTTGCTTTTTAAACTCTTGAGATAGGTATTCTTTGTTTTTTGATTCCGCCACCCTAATTACAGGTCGATTATCGTAAAGAGTATTATCGAGATCAAAACTCAATAGCTTTATTGCTTGAATGCTCATTTACTTTTTTGCTCTGGGATGCGACTTGTCGTAGACTTGAGCTAGCTTTTGAAAGTCTAAATGAGTATATATTTGAGTGGTAGAAATATTCGAGTGTCCTAGCAATTCTTGAACAGCCCTAATATCTCCAGATGACTCCAACACATGAGTTGCACATGAATGCCTAAACTTATGAGGATGCAAACTAGCATTTAAGCCGACTTTTTTCCCCCAATACTCTAATCGCTTTTGAATACTTCGATGTGATAGTCGAGTCCGTTTTTGGCTTAAAAAAAGGGCTGATTGTTGATCGTCTTTTTGCCAATTTGAACGAACCGAAAACCATTTATTAAGGGCTTGAATAGCTTTTGTCCCAACCGGTACAATTCTTGTTTTATTCCCTTTTCCAACGACTTTTATTAGTTTTTCTTTTAAGCTGATATCCTTTAAATTAATTGCTGCCAATTCTGCTAGTCTTAATCCGCTCGAGTAGAATAACTCGGCTATCGCTTTATCTCTGACTCCAATTTGAGTATTTGAAGGAATCGACTCGAGGAGTAAATTGATTTGATCAACATCCATTGATTTTGGCAATCTTTTGTCGCCCTTGGGTGGGCGAATGTTTTTTGCTGGATTCAGTTGTAATACATCTTGCGAAATAAGATAGTGAAAAAAACTACGACAACTCGAAAGAAAAAGTGCGATGGAACGAGATGAATACCCTTGCCGATTAAGTTGAGCGGACATTTGGCGAACATGAATAGGCTTTATACTTGACCACTCGGTGATCGCCTGTTTTTTCAGAAATTCGATCAGCTTATCTAACTGCAATCGATAGTTATTGCAAGTGTGCTCAGAATACTGCTTTTGAATTTTTAAGATCGCCAAATAGCTATCGACTAATGCTAATCCGTTAGAAGCATCAAAACGTTTTGAACAATTAGATTCGCTCATAAGGAGAGATAACGGCTGCGACAAACTTGGCTATCAACTCAACGAAAAGCGTCCCCATTTCCGGATCAAAACGGGCAACATCCTTACTTGCGAGTGCTAACAATCCCTTACGACATCCTTCACCAAGCGGAATTAGAGCGCAGGATTGATAGTTATATGATAATTCGCCAAATAATAACTCTTTTGGTGTTTGACCAAGACGGCCACAAAGCGGTTGATTATCAGGAAACTGACAATTAAGAAGCTCTTTGATTTGTTCTGGCGATTCAAATACTTGTGCCGGTGCGCAAGGCTCATAATCACCAACTAAGATAATCGCTGCTCCATCTAAATTGAAGCTAGATTTTAACTGAGAAACAATAGTCGCAGTTAGCGCTTGTAAATTACCACACTCGACCAAATCCAGCATAAATTGGTTACAAAGCATTAACAATTCTTCGTTAGCGTGAGCGGTCTGCAACATTTCAATTTGCTGACCTTGAAGCTTACTGTTCTTATCTCTTAGAGTTTTGACTTGCCTTTCAACCAGTGAAAACGTTTCTTGCTCACCATATTGCAATTCTATATGGCTTAACAATTCAGGGTTTTTGACCAAAAAGCTGGGATTGTCCAACAAGTATTGTCTTACTTTAGCCTCATCCATCATTTCATAGATACGGGCTAAGTTTTCTTTCGATTTATTCAATTCTAATACTTGGCTTTGAGATAGTTTCATACTTCGATATATCCATGATAAACAAATTCTGCCGGTCCCACCATTTTTAGAGATTGGCCTTTGCCTTGCCAATCAATGTGCAAATGGCCACCGGGTAAAAAGACTTTTATTCTTTGTTGGAGCTTTTGTTGAAGTCTACCAACCACCATACTAGCACAGGCACCTGAACCACATGCTAGTGTTTCGCCGGCACCTCGCTCAAACACTCGCAATTTAACTTCGCTCTCTGAAACCACTTGCATGAAGCCCACGTTAACGCCATCGGGAAACAATTCATGATTGTTTATCGCCTCACCTAAATCATCAACTTGCGCAGACTCTACATCCTCAACGGTTAAAACGCAGTGAGGATTACCCATCGACACGGAACCAAAGGAGAGCTGTTGATCATCCAGTTGCAGCTGGTAGTCGATCGACTCTTGTTCGACATTTAAGGGAATCTTGCTCGGTTCTAGCTGTGGAACCCCCATATCGACACTGACCAACCCATTGCGCATAAACTGCAGATCCATAATGCCATTAACGGTGCTTACTCGAATTTTTTGTTTCCAAGTTAGCCCCATTTGCCGAACAAATTTTGCTAAACACCTAACGCCATTGCCGCATTGGCCGACTTCTGTTCCATCCGCATTAAATATTCGATAGTGGAAGTCGACATCCGGTTGAGGAGGGGGCTCTACTAACAACAGCTGGTCAAATCCGATCCCTTTATTTCTATCAGAGAGCCGTCTTATTTGACCCTCATTGAAGTAGACGTTTTGCGATATCGTATCGACAACCATAAAATCGTTGCCGAGTCCGTGCATTTTAGCGAAGCTAACCATCATTTGCTGGGTGACTCCAATTTCAATTTAGGACTACTAGGCTTCATTTGGTCGCTTTCGGCTTTGGGTTCGACTACTTGAGGGTCGGTTTTAGAATCTGTGTTGACGGTATCGGTGGCCTTTTCAGAAGTAGGCTTAGCCAGAAATAGCTCTCCCTTTGCTCCACAACCGGGCAATAAGATCAATATGCAAACAATGAAAGAAATTTTTGGCAAAACACGTATCCGTTATGACTAATTGCGCTATCTCCATTGATTTTCAACAATTTCCCTAAGGAAATCAATTTTTTATTGGTATATTAGCCAAACTATTAAGAATCATTTGGACAAATTATTACAAGGACCTTTGATGGCTCAAGAAATTCAATCCAAAGCTCAGCCTGTCACGTTAACGCCTAACGGACTGTCGTTGTCATCCTTTGTGCAAGGATATTGGCGATTGGCTGATTGGCAGATGACTATTCAACAACGATTAGACTTCTTAAAACAACATATAGAATTAGGTATAACCAGCGTCGACCATGCCAGTATTTATGGGTCGCCTTCCTGTGAATCGCTTTTTGGAGAAGCTTTAGCCCTTGAACCGTCATTAAGAAAAGATATTCAAATCGTCACAAAATGTGGCATCCATTTAGAAACAGCAACTAGCTCCAAAAGAGTTTCACATTATACCAGTAGCAAACCACAGATTTTGGAATCGGTTGAAAAATCCTTGGTTCGTCTTAAAACCGATTACCTCGATCTATTGTTACTTCATCGACCTGACTTCTTACTAGACGCTGACGAAGTAGCAGAAGCATTCAACTCTTTGCGAATTCAAGGAAAAGTGCGTCACTTTGGAGTTTCAAACTATTCGCCATCTCAATTTTCGCTACTTCAATCTCGCCTAGAGTTTCCTCTTGCCACAAACCAATTGGAAATTAATCCGGTTAATTTGGGTGTCATCGATGACGGCTCTCTTGACCAAATGCAACAGCTAAGAACTCGCCCCATGGCATGGTCCGCATTAGCTGGGGGACAAATATTTACTGGTGACACTCCCCAGTTAGTTAGACTAAGAAAGGTAATTTCTAAGATTGCGGATGAAATTGGCGCTGACTCTGTCGACCAAGTTATTTATCAATGGATCCTCAATATGCCGAGTAAACCAATAATTATCATTGGAAGCGGAAAGATAGCGCGCCTCAAATCTGCTTTAAATTCTCAGAAACTATCACTTTCTAGAGAACAATGGTATCGAATCTGGGTTGCCTCTACAGGTCATAACGTCCCTTAAACCGCTATATGAATCAAACTAATGACAAAGACTGAGAGTAACGCTGCCACTGTTCAGTCATGGCCTTATCGTTGGGATAGGCTATTGCGCTACCGTATGATAGAGATTATTACTCTGTGGGAGGGACGTTTAACCAGCAAGCACTTACAGAAAGCGTTTGGAATTGGTCGCCAACAGGCCAGTAAAGATATCAACGAATATAAAAAAACTATAGCTCCCGATAATTTGGTATTTGATAAAAAGCTAAAAGGTTATACACCTAGTGAACAATTTTCCCCGGTGTTAACCAAAGGCGAAATTAACGAATATTTACACATGCTCAATAGCCAAAGCGACCTAATGACCCATTTTGCTAATCTTGACTTACCTCAAGCTCATTCAGAAATCGTATCGCCACTGTTTAGAGCGGTTAACGCCGCAATTGTCCGACCTATCATTATTGCCTGCAAAGAAAATCAAAGAATTGAGGTGGAATACAGTTCGCTGACTTCTGAAAAAGACTATCGGAATATTGTCCCACACACTTTAGTATTCAACGGATATCGCTGGCATGTGCGCGCATACTGCGAGAAAAGTTTAGGGTACCGGGATTTTGTTTTATCAAGGATCACGAATATCTATGATTTTGTTGGTGAGTCAGACAAAACCATTCAAAATGACATTGCCTGGAATAGTGAAGTACAAATCATTATCAAACCAGATCCTCGACTATCTGAAGCTCAACAGGCAGTCATTGCAACTGACTATGGCATGCAGGATGGCTCGCTACAAATACAAACTCGCGGAGCGATGGTGGAATATGTTTTGCAATTCTTGCGAATCAACAGCAAACAGATAAAGTCTGATCCAAAGGCTCAACAAGTCGTAATAGACAATAAAAACCAGCTTAAGCCTTGGTTATTCGAAAAAAATTAGCAGGACTACTTTTTTGCAAAAGCGAATTCAATATAGCTTGGCAAAAAGACTCCAATTGCTGACTCACCTTTACCTTTGGAAGCATCTATAGCCGCATTTATATTGATATTCAGAGCTTTTCGCCAAGTGTCATTATCCCCAAGCTCCCTGAGTGCTTCTACTAACATCTCGGTAGATGTTGTCGTTGATGATGCTCCGTGATTGATAATTTGCTGACTAGCATTATTAAGTGCAGAAACGATTTTCTGTTGCAAGGTAAGCCTCAATGGGTTTTCTTCGGGCAAATTCTTGTAGACGGCAATCATTCCACGCACATTAGCTGAGTGATAGAGAAGACGAGCATTTACCGGGTCAAACCATCGACCAGAATCCAACAAGCCAGGCAAAACGCCTAATTTTAATTTTTCAATTCCATGAAAAAGATAAATTGGTTTGTTAGTGTGTTGATAAGTCTCTGCCAATAGCCAAGCGCTATAAGCATTATATGACCAGTTAGTGTCAAGATCTTTGGATATAGCCCAATCCGCTGCAGCCACAGCGCTTTTTAGATATCTTTGGTCGTTAGTTAGCTGATATGCTTTTAGCATCGCAATACCACTAACCGCGTGGTCCAGCTGTAATTCTCCACGAAAATCATCAACAAACCAACCTTCAACCAACGCATCAGGATTTTTTCTCAGTGTACGTTTATTAAACGAAGTATAGGTTTGATCATCTCCTCGTAAGTCAGGTGAAGGAAATAAACCGTTGTTTCTCTGCAGTTTTAGCAAATAATCTGCACCGGCGATAACGAATTCCAAATTATCAAATTGCTTTTTGTTCTTAAACGCGTGCATTGCTACATTTGAAATAATCGGTCTCGCCGCTTGGCGAAGACCACCGGTCATTGCGTCTGGATTCCCATCTGGAACGGCAATCCAAAGGGCGTTCTTTTTTATTCTTGGATTTATTTTTTCCCACACTGCCAAAACTTCTTGTTCTGACGGCGCTTCGGCACTGATTGGAGCATGATAACTAGGCACTTGACTCGGATTAGCAGCCCATGGCCCTAAGTGTTGAATGATTTTGTTGGTGATTTCGGTAATTAGCTTTTCGTCTTTTGCTAATTGGGCAGCTCGAACATCTTTTAATAATGGACGAACTTTTAGTTGGATTTTTTCAGGAGGAAACTGGCCTTTAATAACCGATGGCTCTGCTAATAACGGTGAACTCAGAATCAAGGTGCTAACAATTAATAGATTTACAATTAAATTCATATAAAACTCATTCCCAATTTTTGCCGGATCTATCGCTAAATTCTCAGCATCGACAATTTATTCTAGCTTGAGTGTACAATTAATGGCGATTTCATCCAAGATGAATTTAAATTAGGTTATCTCAACTTATTTAATTTTGTTTCAATCGTCTTTTTATAAATCAATGACTCTACGATAGAAACATCATTATCAATAGCCGATAAATCAATATCCGTCAGAAAGATTGGATAATTCGTTGTATCTTTCCTAAACGATAATATCTCATTTCTGAGTTTCTGATAAACCCCTTCTCCATGCTCAGAATAGAGAAAACAAGAATTGGCGGTATAAAGGTCAAATCCGGCTGAAAAAACATGCTTTTGAGTGGCGATGGCTTGAACTTGAGAAAAGTCTAAAAATTGATTGGTATATTTGGGAGCAATTGGCTTGAACCTTTGATTGTCGGTTTGCTCCGAGCCGATCAGCTGATAGTAATTAACGGTTTCTAATAAACCACTATTTAAAAGGCTACGATTTTGGACTTTTTCAAAAAACTGCTGATAGTGATTAACTACTTGGGTAATGTTAATATTTCTATGAGCCTGAAAATAAAGTGAGCCATTGGCTGAGCGTATAATTACTTCAACGATCTGTTTACTCTTACAAGAAACAAAGAAATCCAAGCTCTCACTAAATCTTCTTTTAGTGACTGAAGTGATAAAGGGATTAAGTTCCATGTACTCATCTACAGTAAACTTTATCTTTACTTCAGGTTGATCAGAATAGGTATTTTCACTTAATCCATCATATAGCTTTGGCATCGATTGATAACGAGTATAGGCTACATGATCTTTATACAAGTCTATTATCTGCGGCTTTCCCGAAACCATCATGATGTATCGGTGCGCATAATCCGTTCTTAGGCTGTTGGCTCGAAGGTTGTTTAAGCTTGTTAATAATTTTTCAATGCGCTGAACTATTTGATCACGTTGTACAAGGCCTCTGCAGAATACAGGGAAGCTTCCGTTATTTTCCGCTATCACTTGAGCATAATCTTTATAAAATTCTACCCATGCGAATTTGCCGCTGTAATGGAGGGTAGAGATTTCACCCCAACTGTTAAACAATACCACATCAAAGTGACTGGCTAGATTAATTTTATTATCCGCCCATGATAAACAATCACTTCCTTCCCCTACACGATAAAGATTACTTTCTTTTTCTTCAGCTAGTGGGTCGTTTCTAGTATTAACAAAGATACCAATCTTGACAATTTTTGCTTCTGTTTCAAATTGATTAATACCTTCGCAAGAATTGAATTGCTTAATTAGAGACTCGATATCTCTTAACATTTCATTGGCAAGTTTCAGATTCAAATAGTCTGCCGAGCCAAAAATATGTAAACGAGTTTTGGAAGAAATGATATTGTTGGCACACCCCCAAAACAAACACTCAAACAATGATTCGGCGGTATGCGCTTCGATACTTCCGGCTAATTTTTTACTTTCGATATGTCCGATATATAGTAGCCACTTGTTGTCGGCTTCTCTTTGAATGGTAATGGTCGACTCAAATATATCTTTAGCAATACCATTGTTAAGTATTTCAATCTTTCCACTTCGTCGCTCAAAAGCAGAATAAAGCTTACGTCCTAGGGATAGAAGATCATTTTTAGCAACTCGATTAATCACTCCGTGAACGCGAGAAAAATTGCTCAGAAAATGGTAAGAGTTGGTTAACTCTCGCACTAAATTTTTACGTTCTTCTTTTACCTCTTTAATCGTCCAAAGGTTCCTACCATTTAAGTAATCCAGTTTTGATTGCGTCCACCCCCAATCAAGCGCTAATTGTTTGACTGTTTGATATTGCCAATTTTTTTTTCGGTCTTTGTTAAAACTGACTTTAATATTGGCTTTTAAGTAGAATGCCCTGCGGAGAAACTCCAATCGATGAGGATTACTGACTAACGCCTTCTCAGCAAACCTAAGAGTTAGCAAATACGGATCAATGCTTTCTTCATCCGCTCGCCCATCATAAACCAACTGTTTGAATTCCTCGGATAATACGCCGGCGCAGGGAAAAAGTTTGGCATAAACTTCCAAAACGAGTAACTTAACGGAGGACTTATACGGAGACTCAATCGCTTTGTATAGTTGCCAAAGTGCAGCACTAAAATATTCCGGAGCTGGAATACTTTTAACTTCACCAAAGTCAATCCAATCCGCGGGATCGATGTGTTTTTGCAATAATAATCGCTTGGAATAATCTTGGTAAGATTGGTTATTTGGTATGATCCACCACAGTGGCCAACGCCCCGAAATCCACACAGCTGTTCGATAAAACTCATCGAGTAATAAGTAATTTAAAGTATTGCCACAATTGTCTCTTTCAATTTTTTTTGATTTCTTCTCGCTAAACTCATCACTAGTCACTATATAGGAGTTCAATTCGATACCAAACTCTGCTAGCCATAATTTTATACCGGCTGCTTTTTGTAAGAGTTTTTCCTTTAGCTTTACGTCTAATGCCTCATCCAGACAAACCCATAAGTCTATATCACTTGAATTGGACTGTCCTAAAGTCCCCATGCTACCCATTAAGAAAAGTGATGCTATTTTGTATTTTAGGTGAGCTCTTGGTTTGTATTCAAAACTTTGACTAACTGTTTTTGCAATCTGTTTTTCAACATGACTGGGTGTGTAATTTGGGATGCCGCAAGGAGTAAACTTATCAACATAGCCAGGTAACATTGGGTGGTTGACGTGAAAAAGTAGCGGGATCAGTTTTAGCTTATCGGCTTGAACACCACTCAAACTCGACTCCATTCGACTATATCGTCTTTGGCTGAGTCGGATAAAATCTTTCTTAAGGCTAGTGATATTTTTACGGTCTATTTCAGTATCTTTCACTGGGCTTTGTTCACAATAGCTAGTTAATTTAGTGGATTAGGTCTCAGATTCGCTAAAAGCCTGAAACTACGATTACTCTAGATTTTTGGTATATACTTAATTGTAGTATGATTTTTGATTAGATAGGCTATTTCTGCTAGTCAACTGAGTAAATTTAAACACCTAACTTTAGAACGCATAACACAGACTAAATAGAGGTTGGGTGTGTATTTAGAAATTGGGAAAACAGCATGCACATAGATAACAATGAAATTCTGGATTTATCACCGCTAGGAATTTTGTTTGCAGATTCAGAACAGCGCATCAGTTGGTGCAACCAACGCTTTTTAGAAGACACCAAACTGAACAAGGAAAATGTGGTTGGACATCTGCTAGCCGCGCTACCTATGGAAGCAATCGATAAGAAAACGCATCTGGTACAACTGTTTGATAAGGAAAGCTCGTCTGCACTTAAGTTTCAATATTGGCGCAAAGAGTCTACTTCCGCCGAAAAGGGAACACTGCATTACTTCGCATTAGATCGAGATGCCACGTCTAAGCCAAGCAAACTGGCAATGGCAAAAATTCCTAAACGTCCAAGCTGGGTTGAATTCCTAGATTATGAAGTCAGTCGTAGTCGGCGCTACGACAACCCCTTATGTGTCCTTAAACTCCATATCATCATCGATCACATCCCTGCGGAACTCGAAGAAGATGATATTAAGCAAGCGATCAAAGATACTCTTCAAGACGAGCTAAGGTGGGCTGATATGATAGGCAATACTAGCCGCGGGAGTTTTTTAATGGTACTTCCAGAAACACCCAATAGCGCTTTGGAGCAGTTGAAAGGAAAAATCTCAACCGCAGTTGAGGGGCAATTAAAGGCTTTATCAAGCGAAATCCGTTATCATATTGTATTTGGCAGTGCTTACTGGAAGAAACACGATGATAGTAACCGCTTACTTAAGCGTGCTCGAGAAAACCTTGTTATAGAGTTAGAAAAACAGCTCAATACTTCCACAGAATAGTCGATTAAGTGGTCAAAAATCACTCAAGAAAATCCCTCTCAAGCCGATAATAAGTTTATAGGTAATTACCTGTACATTGTTCATATCTAGCTCCAGAGAGGTAAATCCTTGGCTCATTTCTCAGACATTTCACATACCCGAATCGGGCATATGTTAGTCAAAAGGAATTTGCTTTCTGAAGATCAATTATCCCAAGCCCTTGACTATCAATCGCAGCATAATATTAAGCTAGGCCAAGCGCTGACAGAACTAGATTTTATAAACCCATCTCAAATAGCTAGAATATTGAGAAAACAAAAGTGGATCCGTCTAATTGCCGGCTCTTTAGCGCTCGCGATTCCTCCCAATAGTTTGATAGCGGAGGAGAGGTCAATCGTCTCTAGCGAGTATTCGGTAAAATCTTCAACTGAGCCTATGAGGCTTAATCTTAGTCAAAAACCTGTCGATAACCTGACCAAAGAGTTTTACTTTACCGGTGACCAAGATCATTTGGTTTCGCTTAATCGCGACTTTGATGATATTGCAAGCATCCAATTTTCACTGTTCAACGCCAAGCAACCTTTGTTTGCGAATCACTATGAGTATCAATTTGAGCCTCAAATATCATTATATTCATCTCAAAGTAGGAGCCACAAAACACCTTATTCCTCAACTAAACGCATCGGACCTGGACTAGATAGACAATCAAATACTAAACCAGTGATCTATATGTTAACTCTTAAAGGCCGCTGCCTATACGAGAACTCAGGTAACCAAACCACTATGTGGAGTCTTGATAGAGCCAAAAAAGAGGTTCAGCGAAAGGCTGAATTGATGTTTTCTATTACTAAACACTTCTAATATAAGCAAATTAGGAATCTAGAATAGACTTCCTGCAGCTTCTGATTATCTCTGCTACAATCCCAAAACCAATAGAATAGCTCAATTAAAAGCTTTAACTTTAGCAAAGGTAACAACGTGAAATTAACCAAAATCGCTTTACTAGCACTTCTATTAAGTGCATGCCAGCCAGCTTCCGATGATTCAGCTAAGACTGAGCCAGATGCTCAATCGACAGCCAAAACAGAGGCAAAACAAGAAGCTCAAACTCATGACCATGAAGGACATTCACATGTCGAGCAAGCTGCGCAGGCAACTTCTGACAATGGCTTGCCTTATGACATCGTTGAATCCGATGAGAGTTGCAGTGAACCGGTCGTTATTGAGTTTTTTGCCTACCAATGTCCACACTGTTATACCTTGGAAGAGCACGCTAAAAAATGGAAAGATAAGAACGCCGGTAAGGTGAAATTTGTAGCAATTCCTACGCATCTTGGAAATCAGCAATTTGGAGCTTTTTTAATCGTTCATCAAGCTGCTGAAGTACTAGGCATTTTAGACAAAGCGATGCCTAAAATGTTTAGCCGTCTGCATGAAGAACAAAAAGCATTTGGTTCAGAAGATGAAGCCGCTGACTTCTTAGCCACTTTAGGAGTGTCTAAAGATGAAGCGCTAACAGCCCTTCAGGATCAGGAAAATGCTAAGAACGCACTAGATGATAATTTCAGGTTGCTGGCCAAATATAAAATAGCTGGTGTTCCAACTATATTAGTTAACCATCGCTATAAATTTGACGTTACCAAAGCAGGCGGCTACGACAAAGTTTTCGAAGTGGTTGATCAAACTTTAGCTATGCCTTCAAATTGCTCAAAGAAATAAATGACCAATATTAGCTGGGATGAGTTTGAGAAGGTTGAACTGCGAGTAGGTACCATCGTTCAAACCGAAGAATTTCCTGAAGCGAGACGCCCGGCTTACATTTTACATATTGATTTTGGTGCTGAACTGGGAATAAAAAAGTCCAGCGCTCAGATCACAAATCACTATCAATCCGAGGAGCTCGTTGGAAAGCAAGTGATTGCTGTGGTCAACTTTCCAGACAAACAAATTGGGCCGATTATGTCACAGTGTCTGGTCACCGGCTTCTATGATAAAAATGGTGAGGTAGTATTAGCGGTTCCTGATAAACCGATAGATAACGGTGCGAAATTGGGTTAATGGCTATTCACCATTTGGAGTTACTCTGCTTTCTTATCTTCGATGGTTTGTTTTAATTTTGATAATTGATCTAGTTGGATAAAGGTCAAAATTTTCTTATTAGCGATTTGATTGTTAGCCATTTCAATAATTTCTTCCAACGGCATTTCCTTGATTTTTTCTTTAAGTTCTAGCTCTCGGTAAGAGTCTTGCAATTTCGCTTGGCGTTCACGCTCTGCCTCTTTTGCCTTTATTTCAGCTAACTCATTCTGTTCTTGAAGTTTTATCTCTGAAGCTTCTTTTTCAGCGATAGCTCGCTTTTTTTCTTCAATGATAGCAAGCCGTTTTTCTTTGATCTTAACGCTTTCCATCATTTTAGCTTTAGCGACATCTGCCGCTTTTTCAGCTTCAATTCGCGCTAATTCAACCGAATGTTTCTGTTTATCGGCTTCAACTCTCTCTCTTTCAATCGACTGTTGTTCAACGATTTTTTGCTGGAGATCTTGATACATATCTTTAACCCTCTGTTGAATCGCCTCTAGCTGATATCTTTGATGGAATTCATCGGATTGACCTATAAATTTTAGCTCATTCATCGCTTGTTGTAGTAACTTGATACTAAACTGTTTGTTATCTTCAAGTTCCTTTTCAAACTTAAGCAGCTTATTGTGAGCATCCGTATACCAAAACACATGACCTAAATCGTCTTCAGGGACTATAAAGTCACTAAAAACTCTTTCCATGGCTAAAAGGTTAGCATCATCTTTGTCCAATTCTACGCGTAAGTCGCCTAGCGCAATTTCAAATTCGTCTTTTTGTTGGTGGGTTTTTAACCACCATGAAAAGCCTGAGATACCGAAACGGTTGACACATTCTATCAAATACGCAAACTTTCGCTTCCCATCATTAAAAATGACAGCAGCTTGTTGCTTTATTTTTTCGAAATCGACTTTGTCACTCACAATGATTTATCGTTATTTAAGCGTTTGATTTAACTATTATTTTAATTAGTATAACTCAAATATTGAGTATTTATGCTAATTTTTAGATTAGTAATTTAATTATCCCATCACCCGATCTAAAAATATCAACTTTAAGTTAACATACTCATTTTTTAAGTTGGTTTTCATCTGTATTTTAAGGAAAAGCGGCAATAATACTTAGTGTATATTAGGAATTTTATATATATAGTAATCGTTATTAGGGAATCAATCTGCTTGAATAAAACAATTTAGAAGGAAAATAAAATGATAAAAACCTCTCCAAAACTCACAATCGGCATTGTACTCGTTGTCGCGTTACTCGCTATACTTGTCATGGCATTTGGAATAAATAATGCCGGTCATAGAACTGTAGTCCAATATCCAACAGGAACTCTTTACGTAAAATTCTCTCCTGGAATTTATCCGCAGTGGTTTGGTACTGCAGAGGTATATAACGATGTAATTACATTCGATTACGATAAGTCCTCGGCCGAAGTAGACTCTTCGATTGATCAAGTTGGTATATCAGTGAGATATCAAGATGGGGGTACTGGTACCGTCTACGGAAAAGCACGGTTTTCACTTCCCAGCGATGAAGAAACCATGCTTCACTTACATAAAGCATTTCGCTCAAATAGAGGTGTATCTCAAAAGTTAATAAAATCAGTCACCGAAGAAGGAATGAATCTAACTGCAGGCTTGATGAGTTCAGAAGAAGCGTATGCTGAGAAAAGAAGTATTTTCACACAGTGGTCTAGCCAACAAATATCTAAAGGTAAATTTCAAACCAAGTTAGAGAAAATAGATACGGTAGACGAAAGTACTGGAAAAACAGTCACTAAGAATATTCCAGTAATAAGTTTTGGGGCCGATGGGTTACCGATTCATCTATTCAGCGATTTAGCTGACTATGGGATTACTGTTAATGGTTTCCAAATTACTGATTGGGATTTTGAGCCTAAAACACTTCAACAAATTGCGACAAAGCGAGAAGCAACAATGGCAATAATCACTGCAAAGGCGAACGCTGAAAGAGCAAAACAAGATGCGATTACTTCAGAGGAGCAAGGTAAAGCCAATGTAATGATGGCAAAATATGAAAAGGAAGTTGTTAAAGAAAAAGCCATTGTCGACGCACAACGAGAAAAAGAAGTCGCCGTCATATCCGCTCAAAAAAGTGTTGAAGTTGCAAGACAGCATAAGCTAGAGGCGGAACAAAAAAAGTTAGCTGCAGCAGAGTATAAGCAAGAACAAATACTTCGTGGGGAAGGGGACGGCGCGTACAAAAGAATTGTCATGGAAGCTGACGGTGCTCTGGCTCAAAAGCTAGCAACCTATGAGCGAGTGATGGAACGTTTCGCTTCCGCAATTGAAAAACAAAAATGGGTACCAGAAGTACAGATGGGTGAGTCGGGCAATGGGGGAAGTAATGCAATGAGCCTCATCGAGATGATGAGCGTCAAAGCCGCGAAAGATTTAGCCCTTGATATGGAAGTTAAGAAGTCGAATTAAGTTAATGTATATGGGTATTTTTCTGTGATCAAACGAAGAATTGTCGTTTTTTGTTTCATTTTTTGGCCAGCAGCAATTTTGGCGGAGACGATAAAACCATTCACCAGTGATGGTTGCTCCTCATTTCCTGACGGCACTCTGGCCCAAAAAAACCTTTGGCTTAAGTGCTGTGTTGAGCACGATAAATCCTATTGGCAAGGCGGAACAAAACAACAAAGACTAGGTGCGGACATTCAACTTAAACAATGCGTGGAATCCGTTGGCAAACCTCGGATCGCTGAGTTAATGCTAGCGGGGGTGAGGGTAGGTGGTTCCCCTTACTGGCCCACTAAGTTTCGCTGGGGATATGGCTGGGATTATCCCAAAGGATATGCTGAATTATCAAACCAAGAAAAAGAGCAAGCCTCTAAAGCTTGGCAAAATTATCTGAAGTCTCTTACTAAGAATTCCAATGAATAAAAAAACCCAGCCGAAGCTGGGGTTTTTCTAGACTAACGTCTTCTTAGAAACGGTAAGTCGCTTTACCATAAACAAATCGACCATTAAATCCAAATGGTGATGTGGTTGGGTACTTAGCACCCCATCCTAGCTGGTGAGGGTTTTCATCTGGATACTCATCAAACAAGTTGTTAGAGCCCAGTGA
>JBDVOJ010000125.1:0-14187 GCA_039969155.1 Kangiellaceae bacterium | reverse complement strand
AGAAAGCTCTTGCAATAGATGTACGTAAGCTTCAAGAAAGCCAAGACTTACTGCAAAAAGTTAAGACCAACATTGAGAGTGAACGTGATACGGCAGTGGCCGCACCAAGGTTAAAATCTGAATTTCTATCCCGAATGGGTGATGAAATAACCACTCCGATGAAATCCGTGGTGAGCATGTTAAAACTGCTGTCCGAATACCCGTTTGATCCTGAGCCCAAACAACTGTTAACAATTGCTAAGCGCTCAACCAGAACATTGGTGAACAACCTTAATAACATTTTAGATTTTTCAAAATTGGATGCTCAAATGCTTCGCTTAAAACCGAAACAGTTTAGCGTTAGAGAATTGGTTGACGAATTGTCTTCTGAGCTTTCTCATTTTGCCAATGAGAAAGGATTATCCTTGCAAGCCAGTAGTGCGCCTGAAATGCCTGAATTACTAACCGCGGATGAATACCGAATTAAACAAATATTACGTAACTTGTTAGGTAATGCGATCCGGTTTACTAAATCCGGGGAAGTATCACTGTATGCAGACCTGACAGCCAAGGCCGGTTCAAAGTTATTAAGATTCACTATTTCTGACACAGGGATAGGTATCGCCCCAGCAGCTCAAAAAGAGTTATTCGACTCGCTCGAACAAACCACCAAACTCAGTAACAGTAGCTTTACAGGTCGTTTACGCTTAATTGTTTCTAAACGGCTAGCTGAGCTAATGGGCGGTGAAATTGGAGTGATCAGTGAAGTCGGTGAAGGTAGCCAGTTTTGGTTTACCGTGGCTTATAAAGACTAGTTTTTAGCTAGCAAACTATTCTGTTCAACCTCAACGGTGCTAGTAATATTTGACAAGATACAGGCCGGTGGCCTGTATTTATACGAGTAATTATTTGAGTGTCGGTATGTAGATTTTTGACCTTGTTGATTAATCGTAACATCTACTGATAAAAGTTTGCCCGCCAACCCTATTCTTCAAGTAATTGTTTTATCTGTGCTCGCAGTTCTGCCAAAGGCATTGGTTTGGTGAACACTCTGTCAGCTCCCATGCCGCTGGCAAACTCCAAGTAGCTTTCAGGGTCGGAAGAACCGCCACCAGAGTAAGCAATGATTTTCAGATTAGGGTGTAATTCCCTGACTTCCGATATAAATTCTAGGCCTTCTTTATTAGGCATTAAAATATCAGTTATCACTAAATCGGGAGTGTGCTGTTTGAAATAGTTGATTGCAACTTCACCATCTTCAGCTAGAAGCGCTTGGTGTCCATCTAAATCAATCACATCACTGAGCAATCGAAGCATTTGAGGATCGTCGTCGACGAGCATAATTAATGCCATTTTCTGCTCCGACTAACAAGTTCCATTTTTGACCACATAGTGTAAATCCTTAATTGCCATGCCTTACATGACTGAGTTTTCCATAACCGTGGGACTAAATTCCCATCATGGTGTTAAAGTATATCTATCACACAATACTTCCTAAGCTTAGTAGAATAGCCGAAATTTGGCTCTCTAAAAAGATTATAGGCTGATGCATAGTCCTTTTCTTAATTCCATCAAAAAACGCAAAATCAAACGCCAAAGAGGCGTACAAGTCTAAATTATGCGTCTATCACTGAGCGAATTCAACGAAAAATATTGCCACCTGCATCTGAAAGTTTTGTCAATATTACCTAAAAAGACTCGTTTAGAGAAAAATAGTTTCAGTCATTTGTGCTAACAAACACTAAATCAGTCAAAAACCAGCAGTCTAATCAGCTATAATTTCGAATTCTCACTCCACTCAAAGAGCCGCTGAATTGCTTTCAATTATAGAAAATAACCTCGATTATCTGATTGTAGAAAAACCACCAGAGGTCTCATTTCATAACCAGCAAGAAACACTTGGTTTACAACAGCGATTAGAACAACAAACCCAAATAAAGCTTTGGCCGGTCCACCGATTAGATAAAATCACCTCAGGATTAGTTATTTTTGCTAAGTCGGCGCCCGCAGCCGCCATTTTTGGAGAATTATTTGAAAAGCGTCAAGTCAAAAAGGTCTACCTTGCGATTTCAGATAAGAAGCCAAAGAAAAAAATGGGAAAGATTTGTGGAGATATGGTCAAAGCTCGATCGGGTAGTTGGAAGCTGACACTAAATAAATCAAATCCCGCAATTTCTGAGTTTCGCAGTCAGTCGCTTTCTCCAGGAATTCGGCTCTTTGCTATCAAACCAACAACCGGCAAAACTCACCAAATACGAGTCGCATTAAAATCGATAGGCTCGCCCATTTTAGGCGATGCGCGATATGGCGGAACCGAATCGGATCGAGGCTATTTGCATAGCTATTCGTTAGAGTTCATGTGGCAAGAGCAATTAAAGCGTTACCATGTTCTACCATCCAGTGGTCAATACTTCTTGCACTCATCAATGGCTAATTTAACCAATAAACTAGTCGAATCATTTAGCTGAACCTTTCACACCGCTGCGGAGATGGTTCGGATTAGACTTTGGGCTAACTGAGTTCGGTTGTTGGCCTAGTCGGTTGTTATTTACTGATTCAGTTGTTATCTTTGCTGATTGCTAATACCCAATTCAACCATCACCACCTAACCATTTTTATAAGGAGTGGTTCAATGCCTTTTCTAACCAGTGTAGCCCGCCGAAAACTTAAGTTTTTAGTCAACATACTCACGGCCATTACTCTCTTGATTGCGCCCAACCTCGCTATTTCAGCCGATAAAGTCTATCGCTGGCGACTGGCTGAAACCTGGGGCCCTAACTTTCCAATTTTTGGTGATACCACTAAAAACATGGCTAAGATGGTCAAAGAAATGTCCAATGGCAGACTCCTGATTAGAATCGACTCGGCTAACCGACATAAGTCAGCCCTAGGTATATTCGACTTTGTTAAAAATGGTCAATACCAAATGGGCCACTCAGCCTCATACTATTGGAAAGGCAAAGATATCAATACCATGTTCTTTACCACACTGCCTTTTGGAATGACGACCCCAGAACAATATGCCTGGTTTTATTATGGCGGCGGCGAGCAGCTTATGAAAGAAGTTTACGACAAATACGGCATTCTCTCATTCCCTGGAGGCAATACTGGCAATCAAATGGGTGGCTGGTTTCGCAAAGAAATCAATACCGTTGAAGACCTCAAAGGCCTAAAAATGCGTATCCCAGGATTTGCAGGTGAAGTATTGGCGGAATTAGGTGCTAAACCAACTAATATTCCATCGGGCGAACTCTATACCGCGCTAGAACGAAATACCATCGATGCACTGGAATGGGTTGGGCCTTCATTAGATTTACGTATGGGATTCCACAAAATCGCTCCTTATTATTATACCGGTTGGCATGAGCCTGCTACGGAACTCCAATTTATGGTCAATCAAAAAGCTTACCAAAGCTTGCCACCGGATTTACAGCAAATACTTAAAGTCGCTATGAAAGCAGCCGCTTATGATATGTATGCGCACTCAATGCATGAAAGCGCGGTCAACTTAGCCACGATTCAAAGCGAATATCCAAACGTTAAAATTAAAACGTTCCCTGAACCGGTAATGCGAGCGATAAAAGTAGCGAATAAAAAGCTACTCGATCAGTTTGCCGCAAAAGATCCAATGAGCAAGAAAATTCTCGACTCGATTCATAATTACGGGCAAAAAGTTAGAGCGTGGACTAATTTTTCAGATCGAGCTTATTTGGATAGTTATGATAACGATGAGTAATGTCAAAGTTCATATTCACTAACCTAAGTTGAAGAGTTTAGCGATCTGAATCTCTCTGAAGTTAAGTAGTTTTATCTTTTAGCAGGGTGAGGCTTCGACTCCGCTCAGCCGGCTTAGGTTTAAGTGTGGGTTGCTAAGCTAAAAACAAAAGCGCACTGAACGCAGTCGAAGTGCACCACAGCCCGAAATTTGGATGCGGTGTTGCCTTTTAGTTGGGCGAGGCTTCGACTCCGCTCAGCCGGCTTAGGTTTAAGTGTGGGTTGCAAAGCTAAAAACAAAAGCTCACTGAGCGCAGTCGAAGTGCGTCACTGCGCTAGAATGTCGGTCTGAACATAGACTTATGTTGGAATCAATCTACAACACTATCTTTTTTTAGGTTTTCCTCACCTCCATGGCCAAATGTTTTAATTCTCGTTGATTTTTGAGGTTCTCTGGTTGTTTTCGTGGCAAAAGTTTTTAACTGTTTCAATCTTTTAATCCATTGTCCTAAAGCTGTAGTATAATCTTGCTCTTGTATTCAGAATTAATAATTAGAATTTTCTATGCAAGTCAAACACTCACTTTCTAAATTGATCGATTACGTTGGCGCTATTTGCGGCCTTCTAATGGTGCTGATGTTACTCAACGTCTTTTACGATGTGATCATGCGCTACCTGTTTGACGATGTTAGCATCGGTATGCAAGAACTCGAATGGCATTTATTTGCTGCCATGTTTATGTTCGGGATCGGTTATACGCTAAAAGAAGATGGCCACGTTCGAGTGGATGTTTTTTATGACAATTTCTCACCGACAGTCAAAGCCTGGGTCAATATTCTAGGCTCAGTATTGTTAGCTTTACCCATCACCTTGCTCATCATTTATTACGGTTATGGATATGCTTTCGAAGCCTATGAAATGAATGAAGGAAGTGCTGATCCTGGAGGCTTACCGCATCGCTGGATTATTCGTTCGGTTATTCCACTTTCATCAGTGTTTGTCGTTTTGTGTTTACTGCAAGTTGTACTCACTCAAATTACAATTTTACGTGATACACCCAAAGATCAATCATCTCCTCAATCTCGCTCAAAGAGTCCCGCAAAGGAGGAAGTGTAATGGTTGGCATCATTCTATTTATCATCGCACTATTCTTATTGTTCGCAGGTTATTCGGTCGCCTATACCTTTGCCGGAGTCTCTCTTATTGTTGGCTTTATCACCATGGGTCCCGAGCTTTTTTCCTTTATGCCCTATCGGATTATGAGCATAATGGAAAACACCACCTTAATGGCGATCCCGATGTTTGTATTTATGGGTATCGTATTACAAAAATCCGGACTGGCGGAACGAATGCTTGAATCATCTGCCAAACTATTCGGCGGTATCTCGGGTGGTGTTGCGATATCAACAATTGTTGTTGGTGCACTACTTGCTGCATCAACCGGAGTTGTCGGTGCCAGTGTCGTTGCGATGGGAGTTATCTCGTTACCAGTGATGTTAAAAAACAATTATCATCAACCGACCGCAACCGGTGTTATCTGCGCTTCTGGAACCTTGGGCCAGATCATCCCTCCTTCGATTATATTGATCATACTGGGCGATGTGATGGGGATCTCAGTAGGTGATTTATTTCAAGCAGCTGTATTACCAGGCGCTTTGTTAATTGTTTGTTATGCACTTTATATTCTTGCGTTAGGAAAGTTTAAACCTGGCTACTGTCCTCCGTTAAAAATTGACGAAGACAAAGGTGCTCTGATTAAACAAGCGTTGATTGATGTTGTGCCACCACTCATTTTAATTGTTGCCGTGCTAGGTTCAATCTTTGGCGGTATTGCGACACCAACGGAATCTTCCTCATTGGGGGCGATTGGAGCTATTATTCTTTCCAGTTTTTATTCTGGCTTTTCCATTAAACAAATCAAACAAAGTTCGCTAGAAACCGTTAAAGTTTCTTCCATGATATTCGCGGTTCTAATTGGTGCGACCGCTTTTTCTATGGTGTTTAGTTATTCGGGTAGTGACTACTTGGTAGAGGACTTTATGCTCGGTTTGCCGGGTGAGAAATGGACGTTTATTTTCTTAGCGATGTTCGCCATTTTGATTCTAGGTTTCTTTATCGATTTTATTGAAATCGCTTTTTTGGTCGTTCCTATTCTCGCGCCTATTGCCATCGCACTAAATATTGATATGGTTTGGTTTGCCATTTTGATTGCGATGAATTTACAAACCTCGTTTCTGTCACCACCATTTGGTTTTAGTCTATTTTATTTAAAAGGTGTAGCACCAAAATCTATTAAAACCACAACAATTTATAAAGGCGTTATTCCTTTTATTATCATACAAGTGATCGTTTTGACCTTGGTAATATTCTTTCCGGAGTATTTAATTATTTACTAGCAGATCCCTCAGTAAGTACAAGTTTTTCTAAATAGAGTCATATTCAGAAAAGCTTGTACTGTCAGCACCAAACCAACGTTAGTTTTACTTTGTGGGTGTCAACAATAATGCCATTTCAATCGAAATACCCAATTCTTCATACTCTGAAAGCTCAACCTCAATCAAATCTCCCGGAAAAAATGAAAGTGGATGAGAACCAACAAGCGCTTGGACCGATGGGTTAATAATTTGGTCAGTCAAGCGGCCTTTAGTTCGATAAATCGATAACTTTGAATTGACCGTTGGTTTTACGTCCAATAAACCTAACAATTGATTATTGGTGGTTTGGTTTCTCATTACCTGCAAGGGCGAACCAATGAGTTGTTCATCAACGGCTAATAAATAGTCTTCAGCTTGGATCCCTATACGCTGAGCTAACGAACCTGACTTTACTGTTTTCACCTTTATCACATAACGCCCTTGATAACCAAGCATATGCCAAGCTCCACCAACTAAGGATGTCGGAGCTTTCAGCGTTAGAACTTTGCCTTCACGCAAAACACTAATGTCCATCTGATTGGCACTAGCGAGCTGAAGTTTTGGAAAAGTCGATGCCAAGTCGATCGGTGATTGACCGTCAATTCTTAAGATACAATCCCCCGCTTTCCAATTTGAGGTTTGTATACCAGAATTGGGTTGAACATCCCCCAAACACATCTTTGGAAGCTCGTTCAACTCGGTCCTTAATCGCAGATATAGATGCAGCATTTTCTGATAGCGTTGGTAACTTTGATAAGTGTTTTTATTTCTTTGATTAGTTTCTATCTTACCGAACTTTTCAAGGTTGCTTAATTCTCGTTTCAGCACAAATTCAGCTTGTTCGTACAAACCTAAGTTAGTCAATTGTACGAGTAACTGCTGACTGAATTGAGGATTTGTGAATGAATTTGGATAGGCTTTTAATAATTCATAGGCGTTACGAAACAAGCCCGATTGGATAGCTGCACTAAAAACGCCTCCGGAAAATTTATGTAGCATCGTAGAGTCCACACCCTTTATCAGTATTCTAGAATCGTCGGAGGATTGCTGCTCAAAAAGCCCAGTGTTAAAAGGAGCTCTTCCACCTAAGGCTTGTAAATAACGAATGCCATAGAGATAAGCTTGATAACTATCAACTTGGAATAGCTTTTGTAATTTTGAAAATCGAACAAAAAAGTGCTCTGGAGCAATTCTCTCCAACTCACTAATAAAACTACTAAAGTCCTTGTTCTCACTGAAAAATTTATTTATTTGGTACTCTAATGACACAAGTCTTAAATCTCGGCTCGAATCCGCCTGACTATTCGTTGGCGATTGAAGTATTAATTCCTTACCATCATTTTTCTCGTCTAACAGGTCTCTCTCATTCTTAGGCCATTGACTACCGCTTAACAACCCCAAGCGTTGGTAGAATCGATCTCGGTAAGCGCGATCGGCAGGAAGCAATATTTGCTGTTCTAATTTATTGTTCTCGAATAGTTTTTTATTGCTAGAAGGCTGTTCTCGACTAGTTAAATCAGAACCACTTTTTAAATTTCTCAAAATTCCAGACATATTATTGTTCGACATTTCAAATATCGACACCTTATCTAAGTACTTACCACTTAACATTTGCGAAAAATTGATCCTTTGAGAATGATCGAACTTAACAAACTTTCGTCCGTAATCAACCGCACGCTTTATTTCGAATTCAAGCAAGTTCCCGTCATTATCGGTCCAAGATAACACACCATCAAATTCGCTATCTAATCGGTTCATAGACATTAGACTCAAACCGGCAATAGAAAAATGATTTATATATTGTTGATGTTTGTAGTCATAAACTTGCGCATTCAAAGTCCCTCCGGAACCATTTTTTTCAACAACAAGTAGCCACTCTTCTTTTAGGTCAGCACGAAGGACATGGCCTCGAGAGAAGTTTTCAGAAATTCTGTTAACTAACGATAGATCGGGTTTTAGAATAGAGGCACCTAATCTGTCTGCGGCAAAAATCAGGTCTGCTTTCGGGCTATAAATAACATTTTTAAAGAATCTATCCGCTCTTTCCTTTAGCATGAAAAATCCATTCTCATTAACTGACTCGTCAGCAAACCCTTTCTCTTGTTTAATTTCTTCACTGGTATTTTTCTGCCAAACTTGTAGCTTCCCTGTAAGGGTGGTAATGACGATAGCGTTATTTGTGAAAACCACTTCAGAGATTGCTTCAGTTAGTTTTATAGTTTCACTTGGCTCAATCTCATAGGACGAAAACTGTTGACTGAAGCGCATCTGGTTAAGGTCATATAGAGCACATTCTGCACCATCGCAAGAGATAACATGAGTCCCTGTTAGGTTAATCTTAACCGTACTTAAACGGTTGCCTATTTCACTATCGACCACTTTCAAACTTGGACTTATCATTAAGGTCTCTGTATTCAGCAAATAGGTTTTAGTTTTTAGATTGCTGTTATCTTCTATAGCGATAAAAAGCCACTTTCTGTTGGATAGAAGCGAAAAATAAACACCTCGTGAATTTAACAACGGCACCTCAAGTTCATGCTCAGCGCTACTACTAGTCAGTAACAACCCTTGATTACTCTGTTCAACGGTTAAAAATTGTTGGTTAGTTGTGACGAATTTCTTACGCCGAGTATCACTACTCAAATCGCTAATCACAGGCTCTAAAGTAGAAAGCCTAAAATAAGCAGCAGTACCGTCGGTAAACTCAACTAGAGACTCATAACCGTCATAGCTCTTGTTCATTCTTTCAACAATTTTTTTCGAATAACCTCTGACTTTACGTAGGGATAGACTCGAGAGCTCTAGTTCATAGGAATAACTTCGAGTCGCCTCTTTTGTTAACAAGATAAGGTTCGGTTGTTGTAATTCTGATCTAGGATTAAATCCTGTGGTAATTTTGGCGATATTCCCAAAAAGAGTAATATCGATGACTGGCATTTCTAGGTCAGCCAGCAATTGTGCATTACCATTGGCAAATCGATAGATTTTTCCATTACTGTATCCGACATAAGTGGAGATATAATCCGACGAAGTCTCGATGCTCGTAGGCACCCCATACTCACTGCTATTTCGTCCCAAACTAAGGTAATCGATAATTGACTTTGACTCAGTATCAAAAAGCATCACACCGGCAAAATTAGCAATATATACTTGATTTTCTATATCGGTGTAATGAACGAAAAGCGGCCGATTGAGCGCGATATCTTTTGCATTGATGATTTCTATCGGCTCGCCTGTTAGAGAATATCTAAGCACCTGTGAGTGTTCATCTTCTATCAAAGTGGGCTGAGTCGTGGGCTGACTATCGCTATTCGCGCCACCATCTTTCAACTTGTCAGAATTTGATTTAACCACACTAAATTCGTTCATTTTTAAACTTGAGGTACAACTAGTAACTCTCGAACGAGTTGGTAATATTGCATTTTTCCAAAGACGCTTACCATTCAACCAATTAATGCGTTCGATTGAACTTTGCGATACCAGGATAACTTCATGCGATTTTTCAGTCTGACACAAGGTGGTATAGTTTTGATCGACTACCGTGATACTTTGTTTAACAGCCTCTCCATTTACTAGGTTTCGTGCTTGAATATTGCCATTTGAAAATAGTGTAACCAAGAAGCGGTTATCAAAACTAAGGACAGAGGATACCGGCATTGATTGTGAAGTTTGTCCGTCAGCTTCTATCCGATACACCCAAAACTGTCCATCATAGGCAGTTTTAAATTGCGAGTTAATTAGATTTTTTTCTATAACAACGACATTCCCAAATGCGGCTTTAGAGAACTCCTTTTTCGACGAAGCCCTTAAATGTCTTGAAAATGGAATCTTTTGTTCGTTCAATAAATAATTATTTCCATTGGCATTAATACTCAAGTCATAATCTTGACCAAAGAATAACGAAACATTATTCAAAAAGTTATTGACCTTTCCGGCAATACTTCTTTGACTGTCATTCAAATTAAATTCGAAATTCGTATTTTCACCACAAGCCTCAGTAGTATCAAAAAACTCAGTAGGCTCAGACCAATTGATTGGGATCCTTGATAACTGCTTTCTGGTACTCAAATCCCAGATCTCTGCGTGATTGGCGACCCTCATCCAGTCAATATCTTGAGAACTTCCTATTAGGAACTGACACGTTTGATATTCTATTCTCGCAATTCGTTTGCCGTCGTTGGATATCGCAAACTTATCACTATGGCTTGAAAATAATGGCGCTTGAATTTTTACATTGATATCTTCCGCACCCTCAACCGATAACGAAGCACTCAGATTCGAAGATTGACCACCGCCGGTTAACCGCAGAGTAAGTCCTGAGCTATTGACTAAGGTCCACGCGTCTCCATTATTGGCCACTTTAAAATCAGAATATGCCGATATCCAGTCTTGCTTTAAATCTTCACCGAACTCCGGCGAAACTTTTAATATATCGGCCATTAATACTTTATCAATCAACGTATTAGTGACTAAGTCGACTAACTCAATATCACCGCTGGTTAAGAAGACTAGTAATTCATTTCCAGATTCTGACGGCCAGAAGATGGAGGCCCCTCGCTCCACTAGCCAAGCTAACTCTAGCGATTGATTATTCTTGGTATTGATACGGCGAAGCTTCTGTAGACTGGTGTTAAATTCAAATAGAAATTCGCCATTACCCGAGGCAAGCAACAGAATATCGCCCGTAGTGACTATCGGATAACTAAATCTGGTTAATTGGCTCTCTAAATCAAACAGGACTGCGCGCTCAGCTACTCGACCAGCCACATAGCGAGCATTGGCAGTAACAAACGGAGTACCATCAAACCTAACTCCTCTTTTGTTGCTCCATACTTTTCTTAACGACTGCTTTCTAGCTTCGAACTCTTCTTCAGCGGTGACTTTACCCATACTTAATTGATTGGCGTGCTGAAAGTATAATAGCGCTTCTTCAAACTGCTTATCTTGTAACTCATTTCTACCATATCCAGCATAGGCTTCTGCTAAGCTACTCTCGGCATTGCCCTTTTCTATTTCCGCAACTTGTCTGGCATCAGTCGCTTCAATTTGTTTTAGGAAAGCAAATGCGCCAGTAATAACAGCCACTAATGCCAACACTCCCACGATTGAAAGCCAACGTCTCAGCTTCTTTGCTTTTTGCCGCTCAATTTCAAGCTGATATTCTTTGTCTCGTCTAGTAAGCTCGCCTAAAGGAAGTCCCAGAATGCCCGCGATTATCTTTAACAACATAAGATGTTGTTGCTGACTAAACTTTCCTAAAAGAGAGGCAACTTGCTCTTTATCATACGACTTGTCGGATTGTAGGGTTTGTTTATAAGCTTCAACCGATGTCCATGATTGTTGCGGCGTCCCATCAACGTTTAACCTAAAATCAGCAGCTATTGGTTCAGCATGCTTATTGGTTCGGTTCCCCTCTGAATCATATTCAAACTGCAAAGGAACTGGAAAACACTCCTGTTCGGCAGTGAACCCCATCGCTTGTTTGCCTTCGTCCCAACTGGTATTAGGCTCGCCATCAATCATGGCGGCAATAATTCGATCAGAGTGACCACTTTTCTTGAAATAGTCGATTTCATCAGCAACATAAGTCGATGCGACCGCTCGAGGTGAACATAAGACAATCAACAATCGTGTATTATCCAACGCGTTGACAATCGATCGGCCAAGGTCGGCATCCGCGGGAAGTTCTTCCTCATCTCTAAAAATAGGGTAAATCCGTTCTGGGATTTCTTCACCTCGAGCATTTTTGGTTCCGACTAAGTCAGATGGTACTTGGTAGGTTTCAATCGCTTGGTGAAGCCAAGTCGCCCATTGACGACCAGGTTCCTTATTATCAGCGTGACGATAAGAAATAAAGGCAAGGTATTTTTTATTATTCTCAGACATATCTAACCGTAGAATTAATTGTTTTCCGGTATCACTTATGTAGAAGCTCAATATCGGACGACCGACGGATTAAGTAATCGACTCGTATTATCGACTTTGACAATGATTCAAAAAAGACATTATTTAGCTATAAAGTATAGCCATGTTCTAATTATTAGGATTGATTTTCTAAGGGACGTCGGTTTGTTAAGGCAAATTGGTGTTTGAAAGGGCCATTATTTTAGGGAATTAGTTATTTTTATATCAGCAGAACGCTACCAGATTGGAATTAAAATATAAATCTTTGCCGTAAAGCGGCGACTTGCCTAGCTTGTTCGATGCGCGGAAAGTAAGTCGCCTCCCGCGCAACCAGCTAGTTTTAAAGCCTACCAAACGATTGGTGGCCCCTCCACTCGACATCGGCTTCCCACTTGTCCGCACTTTCTATCGCCAACTCGTGTGCCAGTCGTTCCCCGATGGTCATACATATTAGTTTTACGGATATCGACTAATAAATCACCGAGCAAAACGACAGGGTCCTCTTGAGAGGCAACAATTGTTATTACCTCACCTTCTCGCTTTGCTTTAGCCAAGTCCTAGTTTTTCTGGTCGCATAATGTAGCTCTTGTTTTTATTTTATTTAAGGAGGCTGAATCGTGATGCAACTTAGTTCTTTTTGCTAATGAGCAGTACTTTGAATGATTTGAGAAAGTTATGAGTTTTTCTTAGGCCTCTGTTTCAATAGATGTTTTTCGCTCTTTTGAAACTCTCTATTTTTAAATGTTCAATCTAAAACTTGATAATTCACAAAGCACTTGTACAACTGCGTCCCACACAGCACAGAGGCCGAAGGAAAGTGCAATATCACAATCAAATCATCAGGCGCATATAGGTAACTCACGGCGTTGTCATTTTCAAGGTCATCAACATTGAGTATCTTGGCGATCACTTCACCTTTTTTGACATGCTGCCCCGGCTTCACTTTGTATTCGACAATTCCGCCCTCTTGGGTATACAAAATTTTATAATCGCTTAGTTTGACCGCATATCGTTCCATAGTTTCTGGCTCAAGGTCATTATCAACCAAGCAGCCCTTATAATTTAGATAAGTCACAATCCCATTGGCATCATATTGTCCTGACTCAAAATCAATGACTTCTTGGCTACCCATTTCCAAGGTAAAAGCCTCAACAGGAACCGGCCATGTTTTATCTGGAAACTTTTCTGATAGTTTGTTGGTTAAAGTCCACCAATGACAAAAGGTCGCTTCATCGAGAGCGCCACCGAACACATTGGGAATAAAGATGATATGTGGAATATTAAAATAACGTGCGGAATCTTTGGCATATTCTGGGACGTAAATATGACGAGTTGCTACTGGACCATTGTGCAAATCGATCACAATATCGGCATCTAATGCCAGCCTTTGGAGTTGTAAGTTAAGCCGAGAAGCCAAACCAATACCCCAAGGTTTATTGAGTTCAGTATCAATCGCTTCTCTCATTTTTGCTCGAAAAGAGGCTTTTACTTGATCAATCGATAGGTTATCGGATAGCGAGTCAACAAATTCACTCACTAAAGATTCCTGATAATAATAGCCGCGGTTCCAGTTCTGCCCGTTGATAGGATCAAACCGGCCAAGGGTGTATTCACCGGATTTGATATTGGTTCCAACAGGATTGCAGTTTGGTACTAAGATGACTTCGCCACGAATGGGGTTATTTTTCAAAAACGCAATAAGGTGATAAATCACCACATTGCCTTGTACTTCCGCACCATGAATTGAGCTTTGAATATAAACTTTAGGACCTGGTTGTTCACCGATGAACCGATACACTGCCACATGCATTTTTCTACCGGAGGCATTGGATGCGACGCTAATATGCTCTTTAATCAGTTGATTCATAATGGTTTAGATGAGTTTCTTAGGATTAGTCTTAAGGTACATTAGCGGAATAAGAAAAGGAAGTATGTAGTGGTTATAAAAGAAGCGCGTAAGTCGAACTGGCTCTTTCTTTAGATCTAATCCAACGGCTCCCCTCTCCCTAGCCCTCGGCTTTAGCCTCCTGCGTCGCTCTACCTTCTCCATCCATGGAGCCGTCTCCATCTGGAGAGGTTTTTAACAATTATTCTCAGAGCTCTCTGTGGTAAGAGTCTTTAATCATTTAGGTGAGTCGAAGTGTAGCCTTTAGATTTCTATAACTTAGCCTTTTCT
>JBDVOJ010000124.1:0-54534 GCA_039969155.1 Kangiellaceae bacterium | reverse complement strand
AGAAAATTAATTATATGAGTTGCTACGCGTTCAGGCTCGCTAAGTATGAACGCATGTCCTGCGTCGGCTAATCCGATAAACTTAGAGTTTGGCATGATACTTTTTAAATGACCAATTTGCTTAGGAGTCACGAGCTCGTCTTGTTCGCCATAGATCACTAATGAGGAGACACCTTTTTCTGAAAAAGCTTTATACAGCTCGGTTTTATCAGCGAGAACATCGCTCCGAAAAAGTGATAATACAGTTCGCTCGAAGCCAGAAATTAAAAATTGCGACATAAACCTTTCAATAAATCGACCGTCGGCAATAGCTGCGTATCGCTTTCTTCTTCGACGTTTTAGCATGGGGATAACATAAAGTTTGTTTATTATTTCACCAAGTACGGGAATGGCGAATAGCTTTACGATAGGCATATTTTCGATAAAATTGATGAGTGGGGCGGTTAAAACGACCCGTTTAAATCGCTGAGAATTTTCGTTGGCTAGTGAAACAGCAACTGCTGCGCCTAGGGAATGTCCCAGTAAGCTAATTGGTTTTGAACAACCCACCTTATCGACAGAAGCCAGCAGTTCTAATACTTGGCGTTTATACAAATCGATATTGTATTCCGTATTGAGACGCTCAGAGTAACCATGCCCCAGAAGGTCGACGGTCAATAGTCGAAACTTTGCTTTAATTAAGAATGGTCGAAGTTGTTCAAATATCCAACCGGCAACTGTTGCTCCATGAATCAAGACTAGCAGCTTTCCATCGGCTGGACCGTCAAGTCTATAGTGGCAATAACCTGTTTCTAGCTGAATGTAATGGCTTTCTTCCGGAAGATGTTTGGTACTGAAATACATGTAGAAAAGTACTCTTTAGCCTATAAGTTGTCGCCTTGTAAATATCCAAGTGCTAGCTTGTATATCCATGATATCATTAATATTATTCTATAAGTGACACAAAACCTAGTGATTTACCTGCATTTGCATACAGTACTTATATGCTTATACAATTGAGGTAGTTTAAATCCAAAACTAGTGATTAAATCACCATTAACCTAGAGAGCCAGTATGATAGATTTTCAAAAGTCCGCGGTCTTTAAGCTAAAGCCCATTGATAATTCAAAAGCTAGAGAGGAATTTTCTCAATTCCTAATAGACGGCGAAATGATTGTAGGCACATTTAAAACGGTTAGGGATCAAGTCGTTTTTACTAATAAACGAATTATTGCCGCTAACGTTCAAGGGATAACGGGGTCAAAGGTTGATTATACTTCCATTCCCTTCAGTAAAATCCAAACGTTTTCAATTGAGACCTCTGGAACTCTCGACTTAGATTGTGAAATACAGGTTTATATCAGCGCGGTCGGTAAAGTGTCTTTTGAGATTAAGGGAAGTTTTGATATCGTTAAATTTAACAAAATAATTAGTGGTTATGTTTTAGGTTAAATGAAGAATAATGAGGTGATGATGGTGAACTTTGTTAATTGCTCATTTATGATCTAGCTCAATTTTCTATCGTATATTTAACTATTTAAATTGGATTTTTGCTAAGCTACGTATTAGCTATTTATTAACTCTAAACCTCGGAGAAAAAAAATGAGAGGATTACTTGTCATTGCCGACAAAAAAGGTACTAAACAACCAGCATTTCATCACGCATTAGAAATGGCGAAAAGCACGGGGGCCAGCATCGAATTTGTTGGTTTTGTTCATGCGCCTGGAGTTGATAGCTCAGATATCTTAAGTCATGAAGAGAAGCGTAAAGTTCGTCATTCATACATAGATAGTAAGCAAAAAGAGATGGAAGATTTCTTGTCCAATATTGACTTAGGCGACGTCAATGTCAAAACCGATGTAGTTTGGGAAAATTCTCTTGATCGCTGGGTCAAGGCTAGATGTGATCAGCGTTCTTTCGACATCGTATTTAAATCAGGAAATCGTTCAGAGGCGTTCTTGTATACTCCGACCGATTGGCAACTGATGAGAAATTGTCCAGATCCTGTATTGATTGTTGGAGATAACCCTTGGAGAGAAGGTGGTGTGATTCTCGCAGCTCTAGACCTAGCATCTAATGACGAGCACTCTCTTAGACTAAATGAAGATATTCTGAAACAGAGCATTCAACTTGCTAAAGCAACTAATAGTGAGGTTCATGGTTGTTATTCAATGAGTATCCCAAGAGCTCTTGCTGATTTGGATGTTATTGATCCGGTTGCCTATAAAGCTAAAATCAAAGATAAACTCGATCCTGTGATAGGTCATTTAGTAGAGACAGCTGGGCTCGATAAAAATAAATTACACTTATTGTCAGGTAAGCCTGCTAAAGAGATATGTAGAATAAGCCATAAAATCGGTGCTGATTTAGTCGTTATTGGTAATAAAACCTCAACGAGTCTTCGAGGTCGACTGCTTGGTAATACCGCTGAAAATGTTCTTCATAAGGTAAAAGCTGATGTATTGGTGATTAAGTGATCAGCCATTGAAATAATCAACTAATACAGTATTAAGTAAATATACAAATTCAAAAAAGCCGGAGTCATTACTCCGGCTTTTTTGAACTAGTTGATAATGAAATAATTATGATTAGAACTAGTGGGTTACTACTGAGTAGCCAAGGCTGATTTAAACACTATAATCAACAAAGGAGCTACTTGGAAACTTTGTTTCTACCGTTGTGTTTGGAACGATATAAAGCTGCATCGGCTCGCGAAATAATTGACTCCTGAGTTTCATCGTCTGTCCATTCAGCCACGCCAAAACTGCCGGTGACCCTTTCAATGGGATCGAATTCGGTATTAACTAAACAGGCTCTAAGTTTCTCGGCTACTAACTCGGCTTCTTCTAGATTCGTTGACGGACAAATGACTAAGAATTCTTCACCGCCCCAGCGACCCAAATAATCATTCGTACGAAGGTTAGAACGAGAAACTTTTGCAATTTTTTGTAATACTCTATCGCCAGTGACATGGCCAAATTGGTCATTAATTTTTTTAAAATGATCGATATCTAACATTATCACTGAGAGTGGCAAACGATAGCGCTGACAGTTTTTTATTTCTTTGACAAACACCTCGTCCATTTTTAATCGATTATAGACTTTTGTTAGGGGATCCGTTTCGGAAAGTAACTCTAGCTTTCTTTGGGATTCTGTTAGCTTATGATTCAAGTTCTTGAGATATCTGTTCCACCACGCGAGCATGCAAACCAAAATAATGACTGTTAACGCAACGCCCCAGTACTTAGTATAGTTAACCTCGGGATCATAGCTAACTACCGCACCTTCGGTCATAAACTCGTCAATAAGTCTTGGGTCGGTGGCAATTAACGACTTTTCTAAAATGTTATGAAGTAGGTTGTTTTCTTTAATGGTTGCTAATGAAGCGATATCGTCATAGATAGGAGGTAGAACTCCGGCTACTTTTAGCTCCCTTTGCTCAGCATTATTAAAAAGGTTTGCAGCCGAGTAGATTGAAACGATCGTTCCGTAAGCTTTGTTCTGGAAGATGTAATCTAATTCTTCTTGCACTGTATCCACATAAACAAACTGCATATTAGGGTATTCTTTCCTAATTTGAGCGACTGCGTGATTATTCTTCAGCATCGCAAATATTTTATCCTCAACCTCATCTAGATCGCGAAAATAGGCTTGTTGTTTTTTGGTAATAACAACGCGCTTTATTCGCACATATGGCCGGGTGAAGTTCATAATCTCACTTCGGGAGACCGTCTTAGTGGCCCAAGGCAATATGTCACAGTTCCTTTGTTTTAATGCATCAAGAGCATCAGCCCAAGAAAGTAAGGGGGTGGACTCAAAGTGCAACCCGCTTTTATTGGCTATAAGTTCAACAATATCGAGGCTGGCCGTTTCGCTAGCTTGTTGCATAACGTTGCAAACTTTAAAGACTTTACCGCTGTTTATTAGTGCCTTCTCCTCTGGCGAAAAGATTTCTGTCGATAATAGTGAGGGTAAGGGCAGAGGGTTTTCTCCACTAGAGGGGGTTGAGGCCTGTGAGGATTCCGCAATGACATGGCTGCATAAAAGGTTGCTAATAAAGCAGCAAGCTAAGCCGATTGTTAAGGGTATATTGATTTTCATTAATTTTATAGTTTTTATAATCCTAAGTTCTACTAGTACTTAAGCGCTCACCAATCATTATTATATCGGCTGGGCTTAGACTATGTTTAGTCTAATTGGGGCGATTAGTTATGTCTAAAAGAAATTATTAGGTTAAGCGCTTTCATTTAAGCATAGCGTTGAAAATCAACTTGAGAGTGCCATTCAGCCAGAATGGAACTATAGTAAGTCTGACTAATTTGTGGCGTAAAAGCTAATTAATCAGACTTGGCGGTTCGTTATTGGGCTATTATTTAGGACATTTCTTGCCTGCTTTTACTTTTGTACCATCAGGGCATTGTTTTAATCTTGATTTCTGCTTCTTCTCGGGACACTTCTCTCCTGGGTTAATTTTGGTGCCGTCTGGACACAAGCGATAGCCTGCTTTGCTTGAAGGGGATGATTTATCAAGTTCTTTTATGGTTGATATTGGTTTGTGCTGTCTTTTACCTGTTGGTAAACCAGATGCCGCGTCTCTCTTGCCAGTTGGTAAACCGCTAGTCGCGTCTTTTTTCACTTTCTTAATAGACTTACTAGTAGGTTTGGAAGTGTCTTTGTCCTTATTTTCGTCGGCGGCGAAACACAGATTACTGCTAATCAAAATTGTTAAGAATAGAGTTAATATCGATTGGATTTTCATTGTGGTGCCTCTTTAGTTATAGATATAAAGCAAGTTGGTTAGACCGACTTTTGTTTTGAGGTCCTCTAATTCTATAGAGATGTTGTCAAAAATACATCATTTACCTGGATTTTTGGTTAAAAAGTATACGAATAAATGACCAGGGTTTAAAAATCGCGCTTGTTTGCCTTAAAAAGGCAATAATGCGAGCATACTTGAAAGGAGTAGGTCGAGTAGCACGATAAATTAATTAAAAGAACTGGTTATACAGTCGGAGAATGAGATGTTGGAAGCCGTCAATAGCTTATTATGGGGAAAGTTGTTAATCGTAGTTTTGGTAGGGTTAGGTATTTGGTTCACTTTGGTCTCGCGGTTTGTTCAATTTCGCTACTTTGTACATATGTTCAGTGTCTTGAAGCAGGGAATGAAACACCATCAAGGGCAGGTTAGCTCATTTCAGGCGTTCGCAGTTACTATTGCTGGTCGAGTTGGGGCTGGTAATATCGCAGGTGTCGCTGTGGCAATTACTCTCGGGGGCCCAGGTGCGATATTTTGGATGTGGTTGGTCGGGTTAATTGGTATGGCCACTAGCTTTTTTGAATGCACCTTGGCGCAAGTATATAAACAAATTCAACCTGATGGCTCAGTGAGAGGGGGGCCTGCATACTATATGGATAAAGGCTTGAATAGCCGGTGGATGGGGATCGCTTATTCGGGCTTATTGGCCCTCAGTGTCGGGGTTGCTTTGGTCGGCTTGCAAGCTTTTACTGTGGCTTCGTCGTTCTATGAGACTTTTCAAGTCCCAACTATATACACCGGAGGCATTCTAGCGGGAATAACCTTGATGGTTATTTTCGGCGGTATTCGCCGGATTGCCGAAGTCGCCGAGTGGATTGTTCCGATAATGGCTTTGGGTTACCTCTTGCTTGGCTTAATCGTGATTGGCACCAATATTGAAAGAATTCCAAACGTGTTAATGGTTATTGTCGAAAGTGCGTTTGGGTTGCAACAAGCGGTCGGAGGAGGTGTTGGCGCAGCTATACTTATGGGAGTTCAGCGTGGATTATTCTCCAATGAGGCAGGTCTTGGACACGCCGCTAATGTCGCCGCTGTAGCAGACGTCAAACACCCCGTAGTGCAAGGAGTTGTTCAGTCTTTTAGTGTATTTATCGATACCATCGTTTTATGCTCTGTCACAGCGTTTATTATTTTGTTGTCGGACTCGTATATTGAAAATAGTGAGATAGGGGGAATAACGCTGACCCAAATTGCATTGGCCGATCATATCGGTGGCTGGTCTGGTGTTTTTGTTACCTTAGCACTGACGTTGTTTGCTTTTACCACTATTTTGTATTTGTATTACCTTGGTGAAAACGGCTTGAATTTCTTTACTCAGCAGAATAAGGTGCTGTTGAATTTATATAGGTTGATTATTTTTAGCCAAATTTTGTGGGGATCGGTACAAGAGCTAACCACCATTTTCGCGCTTGCTGATTTAGCGGTGGGACTATTAGCCTTAGGAAATTTGATCGCGTTGGGATTTTTGTGGCCGGTGGGAATGAGAGTTCTGAGGGATTATCAAAAACAATTAAATAGTGGCATATCTGAACCTCAGTTCGATAAAGCGTCCTTTAAAGAGCTAAAATTAGATCAAAAAGCGTGGAACAAACCGAAATAGTCAAATTAATAAACGACATTCTAATATTTTTGTTAAAAGATGCTAAGCTTATTAGATTGGAATAACAAAATCTCAAATAATCAAACACTTAGAGAAGAAAATCCTAAAAATGGGTCACTTCAATTTTTTAATACAATTGCATGCAAAGCTCAGTGGAAGCGCGATGACTGAAAACCGACATAATAGGTGGCAGTTTAGTCGATGTTAAAAATCCCTGGATATACCATTAAAAGTAAGCTCGGTGTGGGCGGAATGGCTGTTGTATATTTAGCAGAGCAAGATTCGCTTGGCCGTGAAGTTGCACTTAAGGTCATGCTAAAATCTCAAAAGATCGACACTATTGAAAATACTCATTCTGATCAAAACAATCATAAAGAGCGTTTTATTCATGAAGGGCACAATCTAGCCTCGTTACAACATCCAAATATAGTGACAATTCATGATATTTCTCATAGTGGCGAGTACAGCTATTACGCAATGGAATATCTTAAGTATGGTAGCTTGCATGATCGTTTACGCAACGGCGTGAGTTTGCGAGATGCCTTCAATATAGTATTACAAATCGGCAGTGCGTTAGAGTTTGCCCATCAAAATAATATTATTCATCGTGATCTTAAACCAGATAATATCTTGTTTAGAGATCCAGAAACTCCAATTTTAACCGATTTCGGTATAGCCAAAAATATCGAAAGGGACACCCATTTAACTCAAGGTGGAGGACTTCTTGGAACTCCATGTTACATGAGTCCTGAACAGTGTCGCGGGTTTGCAGTCAATGCACGAGCTGACCAGTATTCGTTATGTATCTTGTTTTTTGAATTAATCACCGGATATTTGCCTTTTGACGCAGATGAATCAATAGCAATAGCGATGAAACAAATTAGTGATCCGATACCTGAACTTCCTCGCCGACTCTCAGCGTTGCAATGGTTTATCGATATCGCGATGGATAAAGAGCCTGAGCATCGATTTACTTCGGTGGCCGAGTTTTGTCGAGTTTTAGGCGACATGTTGGAGAACGAAACTTCCCTTCAGAGTCAACTTGACACCATCATTCAGCGCTCGCCAATGGACTCAGATACGATTCAAAGAGAAGTTTCATTAGATGACTATGACACTGACGCTTATGACCTCGAGCCCATGGACAATCTCGAAAACGGATTAGACTCCTTAACTGGCGGTTCGATGGATACCTTGTCATTGCCTACTGAAGACGAATTTTGGAACACTGGTCGAGTGATCCGGCGTTGGTTTCTAATGCTGTTATTGATTGCTACCGGAAGTTATGCATATTTATATTACGAAACCAAAACTCACCCTGATTGGGTCAAAGATTTGTTCGAGCCGGAAGTAAGCAGCTTGATACGGTTAGCTGAAAAGCAAATGTCGCTAAACCAACTGACGGTACCGGAAGGTAATAATGCCTACGAAACTCTTAATAAAGTGCTATCAATTGAGCCAAACAATTTAACAGCTCAGAATATGATGTTAAAAGCGGCCGATTCTTATGAGGTGCGAGCTTTAAATTATATTGCGCGCAAAGAGTATGACCGAGCGCGACGACAAATTCGAAGAGGTTTTTTGTTTTCTCCTACTCACAAGGGTCTTAAAGCAGCAGAAGCTAAGCTCAATACCATAAAAAATGACTAAATAGTCAAATATTTTGGTTTTTTAATCCACCATTCTAAAAATACCGTACAAAACAACATAATAATTACCCTTAACGATTACGGACATCTATTATGAAAAGCTTTCTTTTCAAGCTAACCAGCCTTAGCTTTGTGGTTCTTTTACTTTCTGCTTGTACAACGACTTATTCTAACAACGATATCGTTGGCGATAAGTTTATTTCTGTCACTGGTACTTCACTTGAAAAGCAGCCAGCAGAAATACCATCTGAATTTAAAGGGCAGCAGACATTATTGTTACTCGGTTACGTGCAAAATTCACAGTTTGACATAGACCGATGGTTAATTGGATTAGACATGACTGGAACGAAAATACCAACGTATGAAATTCCTGCCATCCAGGGTATGTTCCCGCGATTCTTTAAAACGACTATTGATGATGGAATGAGAAAGGGTATACCAAAGGAGTTATGGAAAGGCGTGATTACCGTTTATAAAGATGGAGACAAATTACAGCAATTTACTGGGAATACTAATCCTAATAACGCTCGTGTCGTACTACTAGATGAGAACGGAAAGATTTTGTACTTCTACGACCGAGGATTTTCAGTGGATGCCTTAAACTCATTAAGATCGAAATTTGCGCTTGATGATTAGGGACCTCAACTAAAAAAGCTTGGCTAAGCTGAGTCTGGTTTAACCGAGTCTTGTTCGAGTTGAATCCTCAGCGTTGAAGCTTGCTCTGTAATGGATTTAGTGAATGTTCTCAACAAGGAAACCGTGTTGCGCATCGTGTGCAGATCTCTAATCAATTGCTTCCTTTTTTGTTCCTTGTTCTTAGCTACATCATTGGGGAACTCTTTGCGCTCCGTTAAATGATCGAATACACTTTGATAGGCTGGTCCGTAAAGAGTCAGGAAGGCTTTATTAGAATCTTCGGTGTTTCCAAGTTTGTGAGCGAAGCGAGTAAGCTCCGATCGAAATAATTGATTTTTAATGTTGCTGAATTGCGCGGTCGCTACTATTTCTTGATAAACCGGGAGGTCGACTACTGGATCGGCATAGCCCATTAGAGGTTGTAACTGCTTCCTCCAAACTTTGTGTTCTAACTTCCACGAATCGTCATTGCGAGTAAACTCTAATGCTTTGTTATATTTTTCAAGTTGTACATTATAGTGGCCAATAATTCTATGATTCTCGCTTTCCAAATTGGTTAAGTCTTCTAGCAAACGCATTAACAATTGAGACTCAGCATGTTTGGCTTCTCGCTCGGCTTGCCATTGCGTGGCTTGAAACCCCAAGTAGATACCGAGCACTACAATGCTTAACTCTAACAGCACACTAAACCAATCTTGCTTTTTAATGTTTTTTACTAATCGTTTGAGGATCAATTTAGTAACCTCCATTGCTCTTCACGAGCTTTCAAAATTTATTTAATTTAGCGATTATGAATTTTTAATTATACTGGGCAAAAATCTCATTTTATCTAGGTCGATTGATACCAATCGTATTCTAATACTTTATTTTACTGACTATCGATTCCCGTGATATCGCTCTCTATCTCGCCATCACTTGGGAATATATGCACCCGCCCAACTCTATTTCCAACTTGTTCTAGGGCAATAAACTTCAGGTTATTATAAATGAATTGATCATCCTTTTTAGGCATTCGATTCATCATCTTCATAAATAGGCCATTGATCGTATTTGCGTCTGGGTTGATAGCAAAATCGATCGCGGTGATCCTAGAAAAGTCAGTCACCGAGACAGTGCCATCTGTTTCCCAATGATCTTCAACCCAAAGAGCTTGTGCTTCTGGTTCATGAATATCAAGCTCATCCGAAATTTCTCCTACTATTTCTTCTAGCATATCTTCCATGGTGACTACGCCTGAAAAACAACCATACTCATCCATCACGATTGCCAGATGGACGCGATCTTTACGCATTAATTCAAATAGTTTACTCACTTGTTGGCTTTCTGGAACCATCATAGGCTCTCGTAAATTTGACTGGATGATATCAGTTGACGAGTCGGTATCTAATTTGCCATCAACGACTGCATTAGCCACTACTGTATTGTATACGTCTTTTGCCAATACGATTCCGACAGGGTTGTTTAGGTCCTCAGCAAATACGGGAAATCTAGAGTGATGACTATCTTGTATTACTTTTAGGTTGTCCTCCCAAGAAGATTGCAAGTTGATCACTTCGACTTGATTCTTAGGAACCATGATTTGTTGTACTGTGTGGCTATCAAAAGCAAACATATTGTGTAGCATGGTCGCTTTGTGTGCATCAAGCTCGCCATGCTGTTCAGAAGTGTTAATAATTCCTTTGATTTCTTCATCCGACAAGACATCGCCGTGTGTCGCTTCTTCCACGTTAAACCAGGAGAGAATGGTTCCGGATGCTTTGTTCAGAAGCCAGTTTAGCGGAAATGCCACAAGATAAAACCAATGAAGAGGATAGGCACACCAAATTGAAACTGGCGCTGACTTTCGAATAGCAAAGGTTTTTGGAACTTGCTCTCCGACAATGATGTGAAGTGAAGAAAAGATAAGGAAACCAATAATAAAAGCGGTAGTATGAACTGCTGCTTCGGATAAACCCATCGCCTGAAAAGCAGGTTCCAACATCGCCGCAACTACAGGTTCGCCAACCCAACCTAATCCAAGCGATGCCATGGTTATTCCTAGCTGGCACGCGGCTAAATATGATTCTAAGTTCTTCTGGATGCGTTGAGTCAGTTTTGCCGCTCTGCTTCCGCTATCTGCGAGTGAATCTATCTGGAAACTTCTTACCTTCACAAGGGCAAACTCTGCCGCTACAAAAAAGCCGTTAATGGCCAATAAAAGCAAGATAACAATAATACCGGTGGTTTCGTCGCTCATTTTTTCTTAACCCTTTTATTTGTCGTTAATTGGCAGTTGGTATCTGCGAGTTCTAAATCGTGTCGAAGTATGTATCACTGTTTCTAATATAGATACATAAATCGGCAAAATTGTATGAAAAATTCGGTCAATTAAGCCTACTAGCACGACCGAGTTTCTAGTCGCGTTGGTTTTCCGAATCCTTGTTGAATGGTTCTACCTTTACAGGTTGATTTATATCCGATGAGCGAAAGTGGAGATCGCGCTGCGGGTAGGGGATTTCAATATCATTTTCATGAAACTTATCCCATACGGTCAGCATTAGTTCACTAGTAACATTGGCACGACCATTCATTGGGTCATCTACCCAATATCTCATTTCAATATTAACCGAATTATCTGCAAAATCGACTAGTAGGCAGTTAGGGGCAGGATCATCTAAGATTCGCGAAGTCTCTTTCATAGCGTCCATGCAAAGAGACATGGCTAATCGGACGTCAGATTTGTAATGCACCCCAACCATTTTACGCAAACGGAGTAGGTTGCTCGAGTGAGACCAGTTTTCTACTTTTGTGGTGATTAACTCTTCATTAGGAATAAGGTGTTCAATACCGTCGCGGGTTAAAACTGAGACATAACGAGCGCCTAATGAACTCACGGTTCCGTAATCATCGTCTACGGCTATTACGTCACCAGGTTTAATTGATTTGTCGACCAGCAAGATAAAACCACTGATTAAGTTTGCAAATATTTTTTGCAATCCAAAGCCTAAACCAACACCAATGGCTCCACCAAATACCGCAAATACTGTAAGATCGATTCCAACAATGGATAGAGTAAAAATGACAGCGACAATTACTAACGCTATTCGTAAAAGTTTCGTTGAAAGTACTTGAAAAGATGGGGTCAAACTATCTGACTGCTTTATTCTATTTTCGATCAAGTGTCCAACGATAGCAGTGGTCCATAACAATAGTGCAAGCGCGATGGCTGCTTGAATGACAGCCAGTGCAGAAATATTCGCTTGACCTAGAGTAAAGGAGGTACTTTCTAGAAAAACGATGGTTTCATCGAGCAGACCAACAATATTAAGTGCCGCTACTAACCAGGCCGAGCTCGCGATCACTTTCCTTCCGAGCTGGTTTGCTACAAATACGGTGGCAATGCTGATGATTACCCAGGCGGTTATCATACTGGCAATGATCACGAGTATACCGTGACGTAACTCGACGGCAGCTAGAATCAGTTCCGAAATCCAGAGGGCGATAACCCATGTAATAGGAAAGGCAATACGGCTCGCGGTTAACCAGAGCCGCCCTAAAAGAGACACTGGCGATTTAGTGGTTTTTACTTTTTTGAGTTGCTCTTGTAGGTACTTTGCGATTGGCCAGGCTAATGCTGCGGTCATTAGGATAATCGCTAATTCGACCAAGGTATCTACTGAAGCTAAAGTTTCATTTGCCCAATCCGAAAGTGAATTGAGTAAGTTTATCCAATAGTCGCCGCTAGAGAATTGTGTAAGCTTAGATTTAGGTTCAGCCATAGTATTCACCGATTGCAATTGCTAGTTGTTATTAGTTAGCAGAATAATCGTTCATATTAGAGATTTTCTAGCTAAATTGCGAGCGTCATGAATGGCTTTGAGATTGAAAACCTTGCGCTTCAAAAACAATCGCGAAAGCAGGAATAGAATAAGATTTGGCTTTCAAAACACCGTCAAATCAATTACATTAAGGTTAGCCAATTGCAGCAGTAACAACAATACTGACTTTGCAGCAAAAGAATAGAATCTAGACTTTAATTCCACTTATCTTACTCCCTAAGGAGCAATTCTGATGAAACTTGCAATACTCTCATGTGGTCCAAATTCTTACAGCACTATGCGATTAAAAGAGGCGGCATTACAAAGGGGGCATAAGGTTAAAGTACTTAACACACTTAAGTTTGCCATCGATTTGCAACGCGGAGTACCTGATCTCTATTTTAAGCAAAAGCCACTTAGCGACTATGACGCTGTTTTACCACGTATTGGCGCTTCAATTACTTATTACGGAACCGCTGTGGTGAGACAGTTTCAAGAAATGGATGTATTTTGCGCTAACAACGCCAATGGTATAACTAATTCTCGGGATAAACTTCGTAGTTTACAAATCTTAAGTCGACATCATATCGGGATTCCTCGGACAACCTTTGTCAGAGACAAAAAAGATGTGTTGGCTGCTATAGAACGAGTTGGTGGAGCTCCAGTTGTTATCAAGTTGATTGAGGGTACCCAAGGTATCGGTGTGCTTTTAGCAGAAACGGTCAATGCTGCAGAGTCGATTATTGAGTTATTACAAAGTCAAAAACAAAATGTACTGATTCAAAAATTCGTCGCTGAAAGTAAAGGCAAGGATATTAGAGCTTTTGTGATTGGGGATAGAGTCGTAGCAGCCATGAGACGAGTAGCACAAGGCCAAGAATTTCGAAGTAATGTTCATCGGGGCGGAGTTGCTGAAGCGGTTGACTTGTCGCCGGAGTATGTTGAAACGGCGGTACGAGCCGCTCAAATATTGGGTTTGCAAGTGGCCGGAGTAGATATGTTGGAAGGAAAAGATGGTCCGCAAATAATGGAAGTCAATTCATCGCCTGGGCTAGAAGGTATAGAAACCTGTACCGGATTAGATATTGCGGGAGCCGTTGTCGAATACATCGCCGCCCAAGTCGATTTTCCAGAAATCGATGTCCGTCAGCGATTGACAGTAAGTAAAGGTTACGGAGTGACAGAAATACTAATACCGGAAGGTTCAAAATTTGATGGTATGACGATTGCTGAGACTCAACTGAGAGAACAAGACATTAATGTATTAACCTTATACCGAGGTGCTAAGGTCATTCCTAACCCGAGAAATGATCGAACTTTAGAGGCAAATGATAAATTGCTTTGTTTCGGCAAGCTCGAATCAATGAGACATATGGTTCCAGCAAAGACTCGCCGCCGTCGCCAACCTAAAATTAATGATCTGCCTGATATCAGCGAAGTCTCGGATGCGGTAGCATCCGCTGGCTCGACTAAGGAAGATTAAGACCATTTATTTATCTCTACAAAGCAACCGAAGAATTTCAAAATTGTTGGAAGGCTTACTCCGATTGGTTTTAATAGTGATCCAATTCTAATCAACTCCGTATAACAGGTAATGAGTACGCCAGTGAGTAAACCTTCCTCAGTAACTAATGACTAATCGACGGCCGAAAAAGCCTCTCTAGCTTAAGCCATCGATGATGACGGTCGACTGTGTAAAGACTTTCTAAAAAAGTTTATGCAATCACCATTTTAACGCAGGTAAGTTTTCTCATTTAGATTGAACTAAAGGAAAGCCTTGTCTCCTTTTATTTTTTACAAAGTTCAATTCTAATCACTCAATTAGTTAATTCCATCAAAAAAGTTAGGTTAAAAAATGAACATCTTTGTTTTAGATGATGATATTACAAAGTGCGCAGAATTCCATTGTGATCAGCATGTGATCAAGATGATTTTGGAAAGTGTTCAAATGCTTTGCACCGCTCTAAATAAGAAGGGGATAACGACTCCTTACAAGTCAACGCATATGAAGCATCCGTGTGTGATATGGGTAGAGCGTTCTTACGAAAACTTTGAATGGCTCTCGAATTTGGCGGTAGCATTAAACGATGAGTATCGATATCGATTTAATAAAGCCCAGGATCACAAATCAATAGCCACGCTCAGGGAAATCGAAAAAGAGAAATACCAAAGAATGGGTCTAACACCGTTTGCCCAAGCAATGCCAGATCAATACAAAGTAGAAGGTGAGCCAGTTGCCGCCTACCGGCGATTCTATTTGGGCGAGAAAATGCACTTCGCTAGATGGACTAAACGCCCCTTGCCTGACTGGGTTGTCGAATCTGGTGATTAATCTAAACTCGCGAGATAATCACCCGAAATTCCTACAACTGAGATATTCTACATTTACGTTCGCTCTATTTCAAAGCTTGACTCTTTAAATCAATAATAATCAAACAGTTACTTGTGTTTCGGCTATTTTACTTATATGGTTAATAGAGTACCTTTTAACTGCAACTTAGTGACTAATGGATTTTATCTGGATCGTATTTGCATTTGTTTTCGGCATGTCTGTGAGGATGTTGTCACTGCCACCATTGGTCGGCTATTTAATCGCCGGCTTCACTTTGCACTCGTTTGGTATTGAGTCTAGCGAAGTCCTTAGTTTATTGTCAGATCTCGGCATCACCTTAATGCTTTTTACTATAGGTCTCAAGCTGAATATAAAACGACTGATAAAGACTGAAGTCTGGGTGACTACCGTCGGACACATGGCCCTCAGTATTGTTATTTTTAGCGGGCTATTTTGGTGTTTGGCTCTAATTTCGATGAATTTTTTTCAAGCTCTTGATCTCAAAACCATTGCCGTGATTGCTTTTGCTCTGAGCTTCAGCTCAACGGTTTGTGTTGTCAAAATGCTGGAAGAGAGTGGGGAAATAAAAACCCAGCACGGTAAATTTGCTGTCGCGGTATTGGTTCTGCAAGATATCGTTGCGGTGATTTTCATGGTAGTAGCAACCGGTAAAATTCCTTCTCTCTGGGCTCTAGCATTATTCTTACTAATATTCATTAGACCCGCTTTAGACAAACTCATACAAAATGCTGGGCACGGTGAATTAATGCCACTGATGGGGTTCTTTTTAGCTTTTGGCGGCTATGAATTATTCAATCTCTTGGATTTAAAAGGAGAGCTAGGTGCCTTAGTCATCGGTGCATTGCTAAGCCATAATAAGAAAGCGACCGAACTCTACAAGAGCCTAATGAGTTTCAAAGACCTTTTTCTCATTGGATTTTTCCTTTCCATCGGTTTTACCGCATTACCAAACTCCGATATGGTTGTATTAGCTCTATTGTTAGTGTTATTGGTTTCACTGAAAGGTGTGCTTTTCTATGGGTTCTTAGCACTGATGAAATTTAGAGCTCGTAATGCTTTTCTGTCTTCGCTGATTTTAACCAATTACAGCGAGTTTGGACTTATTGTGATTGCATTGTCAGTGCAGCTTAATTGGATACACCAGGACTGGTTAGTGATACTGGCGTTAGCTGTATCCTTCTCATTCGTTTTAAATAGCATTGTTTATCGTCAAGCTCATGTACTTTATCAAAAATACAAAAAAACGCTTAAGCGATTTGAGCATCCAATCTCCTTACGAAGAAGACGTTTGTCTAAACTGGCGGATGCGCAGGTATTAATTATTGGGATGGGGCGAGTCGGTAAGGGCACTTATTATTCGCTTCGGGAAAGCTTGGGTGAAAATGTGTGGGCGATGGATGCCGACGAGGAAAGAGCAAGATCGTTAGAGCAACAAGGTTTTCAAATAATATTTGGTGATGGTGAAGACGCTGAGTTATGGGAAACTATGGATCTAACCAACCTAGAATTAGTCCTAATAGCGTTACCGCAGATGGCTGATATTCGGAATATTCAAAACCAGCTTAAGTCAGCTAAATATCAAGGCAAAGTAGCCGCATTTGCTCGTTTTGATGATCAGATAAAAGAGCTAGAAGAGTGCGGTGTTGATCATATTTTCAATTTTTATAGAGAAGTGGGTGTTGGTTTTGCCAAAGAGAGTTTGAGCATAATGCAGAACGAGAAAAAACAAGCTAACCAGCCCATTTGAGCCTTCTATTCTTTAAGCCGCTAGAATTTCAGGTGTCTATCTAAGCCATTCTAGATTAGTTATACTAGTGTTCTTTCGTTATTACTTTTGTTATTCCTATGTCGTCGATACCTTCCTTAGAAAATAATCATACAAATAAACGTAGCAAGAAACCAAGCACTATCAGAATCGGTAAACGTTATCGCGCAAATCGATTGGATGGAAGTTATGACGCTATTGTTATCGGATCGGGAATTGGTGGATTAACATCGGCACGTTGTTTAGCTGCGATGGGTAAGAAAGTGCTAGTTCTCGAGCAACACTATACGGCTGGCGGATTCACTCACGCCTACTCGCGAGAAGGCTACGAATGGGATGTCGGAGTTCATTATATTGGAGATGTGGGCTATCCGACCATGTCTAGAAAGTTATTTGATTTTATTAGTGATGACAAGCTCAAATGGGCTGCCATGGATTCTAACTATGATCGAATATTTTTAGGTGAACAATCTTATGATTTGGTAGCCGGTCAAAAGGAATTCGCGGCTGAGATGAAGAGTCAATTTCCAGATGAAGCTCGAGCTATCGATCGCTATTTAGAAATGATCAAGAAAGCGAATGACGGAGTACGATTATTCACGCTCAATAAGCTACTACCTTCTTGGTTACAAAGAGTTGCAGAACCGATCATTAAGAAAATACAACCTTCATTTATTAACCAAACAACTTATGAAGTACTGAGCTCTATTACTAACAATGAAAAACTTATTGCCGTACTGACAGGGCAATGGGGTGACAGTGGAATTCCACCAAAAAAAGGGAGCTTTTTAATCCATAGTTTGATTGCACGTCATTACCAAAACGGCGGATATTATCCTGTTGGCGGAGCTTCTAAAATTGCAGAAACTATTATTCCTCAAATACAACAATCTGGCGGAGAAGTTTTTACCTACGCAAAAGTAAAAAATATTCTGATTGAAAATAATCGAGCTGTTGGAGTGGTAATGAATGACGAAACGGAAATTCGCTCGCCAACAATTATTAGTAACGCTGGGGTCTTTAATACTTTTGAAAATTTAGTCCCAGTAGATGTATCTAAAAAGTTTGGTTATGATACTAAATTAAGAGAGATAAAACGTTCTTGTACCAACGTCGGTTTGTTTATTGGATTAAAAGACACCGCAGAAAATCTTAATTTACCCAAAACAAATTTCTGGGTATATCTCGATGAAAAGCATGATGAAAATGTCGACGCATTTTTTGCCGATCCTAACCAACCAATGCCAGTTGTTTATATTTCTTTTCCTTCTGCCAAAGATCCTTCATGGGATAGTCGGTATCCCGGTAGAGCAACTATCGAAATTGTTGCCCCCGCGGGGTTCGAATTATTTGAAAAATGGCGACAGACCACATGGGGAAAAAGGGGAGAAGACTACCAAGCGCTTAGTCAGAAGTTTGCAGATAGAATGCTAGAGGTGCTCTATCAAAAAGTTCCTCAGGTAAAAGGGAAGATCGACTATTATGAAACTTCCACCCCTTTATCAACAGCCTTCTTTTGTGAGTACCAACAAGGTGAAATTTACGGCCTAGAACATGAGCCCAGTCGTTTTGAACAACATTGGTTAAAACCAAAGACAAGTATTTCAGGTCTTTGGTTGACCGGACAAGACATTCTTTCTTGCGGAGTTGCCGGAGCAATGATTGCTGGTTTAGTAACAGCGATTAAAGTCCTTGGTTTAAGAAAAGGGATAAAGTTAGCTAAAATGGCTTTAGCAAATAGACCCAAACCTGAAGAAGGCTGGGTCGTTGAAGCGCCCGCAAAATCCAAAGTCTAAGCAACTCAAAAATAACGACTAGCATAAAAAGAAAGCGAGTCAATGTTTTAACTTGACCCGCTTGTTGTAGCCATTCCGGAAATGGCCTTGGTTTTAAGGGGGGGCTAGGCCGGTATTAGTTTTACTTCTCGTTGTGGAAACGGAATCTCGATTTGATGTTTTTTAAGGGTTTCCCAAATTGTTTTGTTGATTGCAAATCTTGCAGTATTTAATCGGCTTGAATCAACCCAAGCTCTAATTTCAAAGTCAACACTACTGTCGCCGAAATTTGCTATTCCAACCAGCGGCTCTTTGTCTTTACTAACTTCACTATGTCGGTCTAAAGCGTCTTGTAGAATCGAGTTTACCTTATCAAGATCACTCGCATAGGATACTCCGATAGATAACTCCAGCAGCGTTTGCTGATCAGAGTTGTGTAATATCTCACCAATAATGTGTTTATTGGGTATAGTAATTCTGACATCATCTTCCGACTTAATAATAGTCGCCGCAAGTAGTATATCTTGTACTTGGCCTGTTTCTCCTTTGACAGAAATGGTGTCGCCTACAACAAACGGTCGAGTTAAGATAATATTGAGGCCAGCACCATAATTTGAAAGCAAACCTTGTAATGCCAGTCCAGCGCCAAGCGATAAAGCGCCGATGGCTGCCAAAAATGGCGTGACACTGATACCTATTTTGTTTAAACAGATTATCGCGACCATGAAAATAATTAGAATTTTAACCACGTTGGCAATAAATCGAGACAGTGTGACGTCAATACCTTTAGACTCACAGAGGTTTTGTACGAATCTAGCAATGCGTTTAGCAAAAACTAGTCCGATTATTAAAATAATTAGCGCGCCGACCAGTTGAAAACTGTAGTTAACAAAAAAATCTATGACGGTATTGTAAATCGCTTGGAGCTGAGCGAATTCTTGTTTTAGTTCCTTTTCCATAGCCACTCTTGTATGCTGATTAGTTTATGGATAAAGATACCTGCGTATAACTTTGAGTACAAGTGACTAAAATTAGAAATATTAAGAGTTAGTGAGAACAATGAAGAAATCTGAGAATTCTGCGGTAAACAAAACCTTGCGAATTTATCAAAAGTTAGTGCGTTATCCTTTTGGAAATTATCTCTTTTCCAAAGTTGTGTGTAGAACTGCACCGTATTTTAGCAGCATCTATCCGCTAATAACGGACTTAAGAGTCAATCATTGCGAGTGTATCATTCGAAAACGAAAGAGGGTGTTTAACCATATTAAAACCGTTCATGTGATCGCGATATGCAATGGTTTAGAAATGGCAATGGGAGTGATGGCTGAAGCATCGGTACCGAAACACTTACGTTGGATCCCCAAAGGTATGACGGTTGAATACACTGCTAAGGCTGGAAGTGATATTCGTTGTGTCGCCAAAATGTCAGCCGAACAATGGCAACCTGGTGAGCAATCAGTTCAAGTTGAAGCATTTGATGATAACCAAGTAGTAGTGGTAAAAGGCCTTATTAAACTTTGGATAAGTGAAAAACCGACCAGATGAATCGGCATTCTATGTGCGAGATTATAAGTACATGATTTTATACACTAGGCTTTAAGCCCAACTCCTTTCGGGCCTAAAGTGAGTTTAGAAACAAACCGGGATACTACTTTTTTTCAAAATGTTCTTTAATATAGCCATTTAGTAATTGGATCCCATATGAAGTAGAACCAGGTGATGCTTTAAGGTCAGTTGCCTTCTCATTCCAAGCAACACCAGCAATATCAAGATGTACCCAAGGTGTTGTTTCTCTTATAAATGTGCCAATAAATGCGGCACCAGCGCTAGCCCCAGGAGCTGTCGGGCCAGAATTCATAACATCGGCGACTTTATTTTCTATCGCTTTAAAATGATTCTTGTTTAGCGGCAAGTGCCAAACTTCTTCACCTGTTTGTTTTCCCATGGCGATAAATCGATCCGCAAACTCATCATGGCGAGTAAAGAAGGCAGCATAATCTTTGCCTAAGGCTCTACTGGCTGATCCTGTTAAGGTCGCTAAATCGATTAATAGCGGCGGGTTGTATGTTATATCGCCGTAATAGACCCCATCAGCTAACACCAGACGACCCTCAGCGTCGGTAGAGCGAATTTGAATGGTTTTACCGGACATCGAAGTCACTACATCTCCTGGTCTTTGAGCATTGGCCCCAGGCATGTTCTCAGCGAGTGCTGCTATGCCGACAACATTCACTTTGGCATTTCTTCCAGCTAATGCATGAACGGTTCCTATGGCACTCGCAGCACCGGACATGTCAAATTTCATGTTCCACATATTGTTGGAACCTTTAATACTTATTCCTCCGGTATCGAAAGTGATCCCTTTACCGACAATAACTACAGGCGCGTCATCCTTTTTACCACCACTATATTCAACTACCATCATCCTAGGCGGGCGCTTGCTGCCACGGCCTACGCCATAAATCGCTCCCATGCCTTTTTTGAGCATATCTTTTTCATCGAAAACTGTAATCTTAATATTCTCCAGACCTTTTAAATGTTTCTTCCAACGCTTAACAAAGCTCTCTGGGTAAATAATATTCGCTGGCTCGTTAGAAATATCGCGGGTGTACCAAATGGCATTGGCTAGTGGATTAAGTTGTTCTTTAAAGAAGGTTTTTGCTGCTTTAGCATCGGAGGTCACAAAATGAATGTCTTTGAGATGCTTGATACGGTCTTCACCGGTGTAATACTTATCAAAGTAGTAACTTCCGAGTTTCGCACCGTAGGCGATTTGTGCCGCATCTTGGAAATTTAAATCAAAAGCCATTTGAAAATTACTTTTAAAGGTCTTTACCGCTGCTTGTACTGAACTTCCACCAAGCTCTTGCAACTTTCTTTCCGCTAGTTTTTCAGATTTATCGCCAAGGCCGACGAGTAGTATTTGATTAAAATCTGATCCTTTTGGGGCTGTGATCAATTGTGTCGTTTTAGCCTTCGCCTCGAAACCAGTGACAGATATCGCGTGCTTAAGGCCATCATTGGTTTGTTGATTAAGTTTTAATCCATATTGACCTAACTCACCATTGAGATAGACACCCAACACAAGGTTTTTAGTCTTTTTAAAGGTGTCACTGAAATTTACTTGAGTGGGCTGTTTTGTATTGTGCTTGGCTGAGCTGACGTCTAAGCTGGATATACTTGCTAAGAGACTAAATGTAAAAATGAAAAGATACTTCATAGCTTTTATACTCCCTGAAGGGCGATTATTAAAATTGGTGGTACAGGGTATCAAAAGTTTACTGACTATTCGAGTAAATCACTAGTAGGTCATAATGGTCACATTCACATTCACATTCACATTCACATTGGATTTATTTACATTTTATAGGGGCTGTACTAACATTGTTGAATCGTTCTTTATTAATTTGAGAAGTAGATTTTGAAGCTGTCGACCTATCTATTAATGACCATTCCTATATGGCTACTACTATTTGGTTGTGCGCAACATGCTCCTCCATCCGATACCACGCGAGAACCCAGTTCACCGCAAGATATTCCGCAATGGGGGGCGCCACCACCATCTCCTCCACCGGCTAGTTCGGAGGCTTTAGCGCGACAACGGGCTGAGGAAGCGAGACGCCGTGCAGAACAAGCTCGACAGCAGTCTGAGCGACAAAGACGCCAACAAGCAGAGAGTGAAAGAATTGCTCGAATCGAAGCCGAGCAAGCACGACGCCGTGCTGAACAAGGCTATACACAAAGCTTTAATGAAGGAGAAACCATTAAATCATTTCCTTGGCCACCTCCTAAGCCATCCACTTTTTCATTAATCCAACGTAAATACTTATCAATAAAATCGGTCAATCCAAAGTTGGCTAAAGTCGAAAATATGATTCGTGAATCCTTAGAAGCTACAGGGTACTATGATGTTTCTTATTATGGGATTAAGTCGCAGCCTGATGCATTTGTGATGGCCACTCGATTAGAGCAAATTAACGAAGATGCGACACCTAAAGAAGGTGACGAGCGGTGGATTGGAGCTATAGAAAGTGAAAAAAAATTCTCACTCAAAAAATACCTAAATCAACTGTTCTATGCTGAGCAAGGGACTTATAGGATTATTGTATTTGTGGTGACAACCGAGTCGTTTAGTTTTACCAAAGAATCGGTCAGTGCAAAACGAGCACAAAGTTGGGTATCTGATGGTAACGTTTCATTACCTAAGACATTGGCAAGTAAACTATTCACGGAACAGCATCAAGTGTTCGCATTAGTTTATGAATTTGATAAGGCTAGTGACGAGAGTGCCAAAGAAACGGTTAATCTTAGAATACCGGGTAAGCACCAAACAAGGACGCATTTAGAAAGTTCTGGTATTTGGGAGTTAATAACGAAAGAGTCGACGAGCGCTCTCTAACAGATAAATAGAACACTTTAATTCAAATTGATTAGTCTAATACGAATGGTTACTTTGGATTGATTTGAATAAAAGTCTTCTTTCCCAACGAGGTTGCTTGAAGCAATGATAAAAACAAAAAAAATACGTTCCCTATTTATAAGCTATCGAAGACAAGATGCCGCGGCGACGGCAGGCAGGATTGCCGACAGATTAAAGCATTTATTTCCAAAGTTAAACGTTTTTCATGATGTTGATACAATTAAAGGAGGAGAAAACTTTTCTGATAAGATTTTTTCTTCTATCGAGCAATCCGATGTGGTGATTTGTCTAATTGGTAATCAATGGGGAATCACTGCTAACGGCGTAAACAGGCTTGAGGAAGAGGTTGACTATGTAAGACTAGAAGTTGAAACAGCTCTAAAGTCCAACGCCGCTGTCTACCCGATCTTGCTAAACGATACTAAAATGCCCAACGAAGATGACCTTCCCAAGGAAATACAGACGATTAGTACGCTTAACGCCATGGAGTTGCGAGATAGTCGTTTTAATGATGATTTAAGCCATATTATCGAGTCGATATTTTCTGTGAGTAAGAGTAAGCAGCAAAAGAGGTTTTTACCGTTATTGATACGCGCGCTAGTATTGGGTTTGCCATTAGGGTTATTCTTAGTGTTTATGGTAGCTCAACTTAATCATGCTTTAACTGGGAGTTCTTTAGCTTATTCATTGGGAAGTTTCATGACTACTGCTTTGATTATTTTATTTCCGACACTGTGCATTTTTTTTATTTATCAAAAAATAAAATGAAGCTCAGTATTCATACTTGCAGTAAATTGACTACTATTAGTCTTTAACAACTCTTGTCAGCGCTTTATGTATTCCTCGCAATAAATTAACTTCTTCTGTGGTTGGTTGAATTCGATTAATTAAGGTCCTAAATTTTTTCATTGAATCAGATGCTTGATTCTCACGTATATAACCTCGGTCGCTTAACAACGTTTCACTGGTTTGAAGAAAATGATTGAGTTCTTGTTGGGTAGCGCTTCTTTTTTGTGTCGAGGTTGGCTCGTCCGGTGATATTACAGTGAAACATTTAAATAGTTCATAGCATACGATTTGCACGGCTGCCGCAACATTTAAAACACTGTAGTTGGGATTTCCGGGTATGTATAATATTTGCTGACAAAGTGCAATTTGATCCGCTGTTAATCCATCACGTTCACCGCCGAAAACAATCGCTATTTTTTCTTTATTGTTATGTTTAACCCATCCGGCGGTTTGTTCTGCTGATAGTTGTGGACGGGTAAAGCTATGAGCTTGACGTGCACTAGTTGCGAACACCTGTGTGCGATCGGCGATCGCGTTTTCCAAAGTATCGTATACTGTTACTTTATCTAGAAGGTCTGCTGCACCGGCAGCTAAGCTAGTAGCTTCCGCGTCGGGAAAAGAGCGAGGATTAACTAAGGCCAACTCGCTAAGACCCATGGTTTTCATCGCTCTGATTGCAGAACCAATATTGCCAGAGTGATGGGTGTTAACTAATACGATTCGAATGGCTTGCAGTGGATTGTCCAAATTGCTTATTCCTTAATTCCAGACATTGCTCGATTAATACTCGAAACGTCTTCAGCGGTTTTAAAATAATTCGGATTAAGTTTTCTTTTCGAAATTTGTTCGTAAGCAAAAGCGAAACTCAATATTCTAGCGTCTTGATTTTGAGAGCCAATAAAGGATAACCCCACGGGCAGATGATTCACACCACCCATTGGAACTGTAATATGAGGGTAGCCAGCCCTAGCCGCGTACGTACCCGCTCCAGGCCAATCATTAGGCCAAACGTCGCCATTAATTGGATCTATTCTTGGAATGATAGGGCCTGATGGCGCGACCAAAACACTGACATTATATGATTCCATCAGGTCGTCAATCGTCTTTTTTGAAGCACTAGGAACTAATGCACGCGCTGATTGGTATTGTTCATCTTCGAGCGAACCAAGAGCTTGTGAAGCGATAAAAATACTTTGATCAAAAAGCGCTAGCTCGGAAGAATGATTGGTTTGATTAAATTGAATAAGCTGAGCCAAATCTCGAACTATAACCTTTGCTGAGTCGGTCGATGCTAGATATTGATTTAGTCCGTGCTTAAATTCATATTTCAACAAATCATAGCTTTTACTCCAATATTCTTTAGATAATTGAGGTCCTTTTTCTATTTCAACCAAAATTGCTCCAGCCGATTTAAGATCGGCTAACGATTGGTTAAACAAATCGATAATTGGCTTGCTACTACCTTGCGCGAACTTAAGTACTCCGACACGAACCCCGCTAAGTGAATTCTTATCGAGCCCGCTTAGATAATCGATGCGAGTTGAGTTTCCAGCCATTGCGTTCATCATGATAGCCGCACCCTTGACCGTTTTCGTCATTGGCCCAGCGGTATCCTGCGTTTTGGAAATGGGGATAATATGGGTTTGAGGAATAACTCCGACGGTCGGTTTAAAACCGACAATACCATTGGCATTAGCAGGGCATATAATAGACCCGTTGGTTTCGGTACCAACACTGGCGGCTGCCAAGGATGCTGCTGTTGCGGAACCCGAACCTGAACTAGAACCACAAGGATTCCTATCTAACATATGAGGATTTCTAACTTGACCCGCTAGTGCACTCCAACCACTCATGGATGATTCAGAGCGAAAATTAGCCCATTGTGAGAGGTTCGTTTTACCCAGAATGATTGCACCTTGAGCTCGTAGCCCTGCTACTAATGGACTATCTCTGTCAGTGAAATTGTTGCTAAGAGCCAGCGCGCCAGCGGTGGTGGGCATATTATCTTTTGATTCGATATTATCTTTGAGTAAGATAGGAACTCCGTGAAGAGGACCTAACACCTTACCTTGTCGACGAAGAGAATCCATTCGTTCGGCGATAGATATTGCTTCGGGATTGAGGTTAATAATACTTCTAAGGTTGGGACCTTTTCGATCTAATTGCTCTATCCGCACTAAATAATTTGAGACTAATTCAGAAGAGGTCAGTTGCCCTGAATTGAGCTGTTCGATGAGTTCTGGTAGAGAACTAGCAAGCAGGTCGGGAGCGGCGTATTGGGTAGCAAACAAGCTAGCATCCTCAGCGGTTTGAAAACGGGCTGTCTGACACCCAGCAACCAACGCGCCTAGTAGCAGGAGAAAGAATCGCCTTTGGTTAATTGCATACTTGAGCATATTGGTATCCTGTGGTTCTAAAAATATGAAGTGACAAATTAAAGAATTTAGCCGATCAATGCAAGTTATAAGAGGAGCTTTGTTAGCGAGACATTTGGCCTATAAGCTTAAGACTATTTTATTTTATGATCTATCCTCGTTGTTATTTCTTGTATTTATTTGATAACTCAATTGGCTGGTAACCATATGTTCAAATACTTCAATCATGTTTTCGAAATGATTTTCTGGCTCTAGCGTTTTAAATGCCAAATGAACACTTTCAACGCTATTCAAAGCACCCGACAGTTTGCTATTTCTGATTCTATAATTTGATTTTAAATTCCCAATTAAACTAACTCTGGGCACAAGTTGCAACTGTGAATGTTGAAACATCATTTTTTTAGATTTTCGCCATGTAGCATCAATAACAATTAATCGCTTTACTGCATGACTTAATTCCGTGTCGCCGTTTATGTGAAATTGGTTATCTGCACTTTTTTCTATAGTTAATTCTGGTACTTCTGGCAACCAGGTCATTGAAGGGTACAAAATCGCACAGGGAACTTCTAACAATTGGTTTAGCTCGTCAATAGACAATCGTTCTTTAATCATCAATGTACTATTCTTTAGGCATTGATGAACCAGATTGCCAGTGTTAAAAGGGTGTTTTGATTCTTTTGGATGTTGTATGATTATGAGTTCCAAGCGGTTGTTGATTGGCTGGATTTTGCTGCAATAGCAAAGAGCAGTAGGGCGCATACATTGATTACAGGTTTTTCGAGTCATATGGAATTTGATCTAAATAATTATCAACCAGAATGGTTAAGTCAAATAGAAACACAACGAGCCAACAAATACTATCGAAAGTTTCATTTTAGGGGAAAGGCTAAATCGGATGACCTGTGCGCGGTAGTGAAAGACCCAAATAAACAAATTATCGCAAGTGGGATTATTCGTCGCTATCATCATTTCGAATTACTGGTAGCAGTCGCTGTGGCTCCCCACGTACAAAACAAAGGGATAGGAAGCAAACTATTGAAAAAGCTATCGACCCGATTTACTTGCAATACGTTTACTTTCCCATACTCAAATTTAGTTCACTATTATGATTCATTTGGCTTTGATTTGGTCGAGCCAGCCGGCGCCTTGGCGGAAGTTCATAATTTGTATGAACGGTACGTAAATCAGGGTCGAGACATTAAAATTATGCGCTGCTCTACCACTTTATTTAGTAAACAAGCGTAGGGAGATGTTTTTCTAGATTGGTCGTCGATAATTACTGGGAAGAGAACTAGTCTTCATTTTTTCTCTATCAGCCATTTCTCCAGCATAGTGTATAGTGTTAAAGGTTCAATTGGTTTGCTCATATAATCATCCATACCCGCGTCCAAACATTTTTGTTGATCGCCACTCATAGCATTCGCCGTCATTGCAACAATTGTTACTGGTTGTTCGACGGTGAATAAATTTAGTTTTCTAATTGCCTTGGTAGTACGGTAACCGTCCATTTTTGGCATTTGACAGTCCATAAGTATCAAGGAGAAAGATCTGGTTTTTTGATCTTCTAAAATTTGTAGCGCTTCTATTCCATTTTCTGCCAGCTCAAATTCAGCATCAATTTCTTCTAGCATTCCGATCACGACTTGTTGGTTGACCATATTATCTTCGACAATAAGAATTCGAGATTTTGTTTGTTTGAGTAGACGGATCTTTTCTTGGGTTAAACTATCTGAATTGGAGGTGCTTTCCAGTTCAATAGGTGAATTATTCTCTGATGAAATTAATTGATTCTCTTCTTTTCTAGACTGATTCGGCATCGAAGTATTCTTACGCAACTCAATTAGATTTAGCCTAAGATCGTCGGGGGTCGCAGGTTTTGCAATGGTGGAAAGTTTCAAGTCTTTTGGAAACTTAGGCGTATCTATTTGAGAGTGCATAGGAATAAGTAAGGTCAATGCCGGTTTGCTATCAGGGAATGTCGCATATAATCTGTGAACTAATTCAGTTGATAACAATGGCTTAAAATCCAAATCTAAGATAACCGAAGCGCAATTGTGTTTTGCCTGCGCGAGCTCATTGAGTTTTACATTTAACTGACTGACATCAGAGCATACATCGACCGAAACGTTCCAGTTTAACAACTGTTGCACTAGAATATCGGTAGTTTGTTGTTGTTTACCAATGACTAAAATACGACAGTCGTCGAACTGGTTGAAAGCTGGATTGGGGGTACTGTTCGCGCCAGCTTGAAGTTCAACTGAAAAGTAAAATCGGCTGCCGACTGCCGGGGTACTCTCGACCTTTAACTCTGAACCCATGATTTGGCAAAGTTGCGAACTAATGGCGAGGCCAAGCCCAGTTCCGCCAAACTCTCGAGTGGTTGAAGCATCGGCTTGGGTAAACATTTCAAATAAATGTTTAGATTGTTCTTTAGAAATCCCAATACCAGTATCTGAGACAGCGCAATCAAATGATATTTTGCCATTGCTATTGAGCCGAGTTTTAGCTTGTAAAACAATTTTGCCTTTTTCAGTGAATTTTGTCGCATTACTAATCAGGTTGGTGACAATCTGTCGAATTCGGACAGGGTCAGCGTGGATTATTTCTACATCAATACCGGTTAAATCTAATACAAACTCAACTTGCTTTTCTTGGATACCTAAAGCGTAAGAATGGGCCAACTCACTTAAGAGGTTACTGATGTTAAAATCGATGTTGTCGAGTTGAAGCTTTCCAGCATCTATTTTTGAAAAGTCTAATATATCGTTAATGATGGTTAATAGAGACTCTGCGCTATGTTTCGCTAGGTTTAATTTGTAACGTTGATCATTGTTTAAGTTTGAATGAACTAGCAACCGAAGCATGCCCAGAACGCCATTCATTGGAGTTCTTATTTCATGTGACATGTTTGCCAAGAATTCTGACTTGATTCGGTTTGCCTTAACAAGTTCCTTAGTGTTGGTTGCGACATGTTTTTCTAAGTTTTCAACAAGTTCAAAGAAGAACTGATTAAAGCGGCCGAGTACCGTAACGATAATAATGCAGAGTAAGCTAAATGCCAGCAGATAGGCAATCCACGAGCTCCATGCATAAGTATATGCATTAAAGTCAATGGTGAATTCTAAATAACCCAAGTTTACCGCTATCATATAGGCAATAATTGCAAGTGTCGAAATACTAAAAAATATTAAGCCTAGCTTTTTACTAAAAAGAACAGTTGCAAGAGCAATTCCGGTAAATAGAAAGGGTACACCGTTTCCAGTAAGACCGAATGTCGAAATTCCACTGATGCCGATGATCATAAATATCCCTATTAATACCGAAGCTCGGAATAAGTAGGGGAGTGAATTTCTTCTAATAGTGGTAAACAAAATAAGCGACACAATAACAATATGTGACGCCATGATCGGTAAAAAGCCAATTTGAAAGTAGCGTAATAGCGAACTAGCTAGGGCCGGAATGGAAATGATTCCTAGAATGATTAATGCTTTATTGACAAGATCGCTCTTTAGTTGAGCAACCGATAGCCTGCGGCTTTCAACAAGTTGTTCTTCAAGCATTGTAAAACGTCATAGAAAATGACCAAATTAAATCGACAAGTAGTTGCTTAGAAGTATAGTTTACCTAACTAGTTATTCAAGTTGCCCATTGCTTTTCAGCGGTTTTATAAAACTAATTGGTTAAGTCGTTACGCGAGCTAGCTGGCTCAATAGAGCCAGGTAGTGTCTCGTTAAAAAAGAATGACGATCAGGTTCGAATCAGTAAACGTTCCATGCCAATATGCGGGATTCCATCTTCAAGGTAGGGCTCTCCTACAACATGAAATCCATGTTGCTGATAAAAGTGCTCTAAGTATGCTTGTGCAGAGATATGGCAGGTACTCTGGGGCCAGTTTTCATCCATAATCTGGTTTGCTCTTGATACTAAAGCTCGTCCTACACCTGTACCTCTGGCAGATTTTGCTGTGACGACTCTTCCAAAAGATGGCATGTTAGGGTAACAGCAACCGGCGGGAAGAATTCTCAAGTAGCCGCAGAGCGCGTCATTTTTGAGTGTGAATAGGTGAATGGCGCTGGGATGTCTATCATGATCATCCAAATCGTTATAGGGGCAATTCTGTTCAACCACAAAGACTTCACATCTAAGTTTTAGAATTAGATAAAGCTCAGCGGTAGTTAATTGCTCAAAGTTCTTTTGAATCCATTGCATTGCAAGACCTTAAAATTAGTTATTGACCGGTTTATTGTCGATTTTTGTGGTATTGAATGACTTTCGAAATAGTACTAGCGTCAATAAAATAAGAAATATTAACGAGTTACTTCCACCGCCACTTGAGCTTTCTGGTTCGGGCTCAGGCTGGGGATTGCTGGGTGAGGTTACTTCGATATTGGTAGAAACATACGACCTGTTTTGAGAGTCGTCTACGGTAGAGAGAGTAACGGAATAATTACCCGCTTGTGGATAAGTATAGTTATGTACTGTATCCGTCGCCAAAGACGCGCTTGTCCCATCTCCGTAAAACCAAGTGTAACCTATAATATCTCCATCTGAATCGCTACTTTCCGAAGGATCGAATGAGCAAGTCAATTCGCTACAGGTGGTAGTGAATAGTGGGGTTGCGGAGTTATTATTTGCAACAATTAAATCAATGGCGCTGGTCACTCCAGCCTGATCGTCCTGGTTAATAGCCCGGACAAATACTGTGTGCCGTCCTTGACTTAGATTGGTAGTGTCAATCTGTGCTGTGGCTGTCTCCAACTCCGAATCAAAGGTATTATCATCAGCATTAAGGGAATGGATTTGGGCGGTATCTTTCCATATTGGCGTATTAATTGAATATTCAACACGCTTAACGCTGTGTCCGCTAAGTGTTTGACGCGTTCTGTTAGTCGATGCAGCTAATTTAAGTTCAGCGACATTACCTTGTGCAACGGTAGCAGTCTGTTCAGAGCCATTGATTTGGATTCGCCATAAATCCGGTCCGTGAGCTAATAAATAAGGGGCGGCAGTGGCTTTCGCTGCGTAAAGCAACGCCTTTAGGTTGTCTGGTTTGATAGTGTAGGTGTAATCACTGCATTGCTGGAAAAAAGCGGTGCCTAACTCGAAAGTAAAGGCTGCCACGCCTAGCTCGCCATAGCTAACTGCGTCGCTTGTTCCATCAGTTGGGTAAAGCCCAATACTTTGTTGAGGTGTGTAAGAGTTATACCATGCTAGTTTATTACCAAGAGCAACAAATCCCGCATCGTTAGGTGATGGGGTTTGTGTTTGGCCCCACGGCCATAACACTAATTGGCTGAAACTATGGATATCTATGTGCATTCCAGGCGTGTCTAATGGAGCGCTATCGTCCAAATCCGGGCCGCGAGAATCAGGAAATAAGCCTCTTATATAGTCAGATACCGCTTTTGTTTCTGGTTCAGATTCAGCAGCTAAACCTCTATAAGTTTGGTCACATTCAACCCCACTCGAGCCATTGGTGGTTGCATTCCAGCTGTATGCAAAATTACGGTTTAAATCAACTCCGATTGTGCCGTCATCCAACCCTTGCGGGCAATGTTGCTCGTTAGTGTTTTTTCTTTGAAGTATTCCCGTTTCAGCGATTTTTCGTCCGTCTGGGTTCATATGAAAAAGAAGGTGGATTTCGTGATAATCAACAATCCATCTGACGTCAGCATTGAGCTCGTAACTATTTAGTAACAGCTGAGCAAAGTCTAGGTTTAGAGTGGCTGGAGCATACTCTCGTGCATGCATCGAACTATGAACAAATAGTTTGGGTTTGTCCTCTTGAATCGACTTGTTGGTAATTTTTAATACCATTAAATCGTACCCGCCTTGAGATTGTGTTTTTTCCCAAGAGTCTCCGATATCAATCCAGTCGGTTAAATCAGGGTATTGGCTCGCAAGACTACTACCTGTTTCTAGGCTTTCTTCAACAGTTGGGTAACACTCGAAGCCAGGAATGCCTGTCATAGATTTTTGTTTAGCTAAACCTGATTTATTAATTTTATGTAGAAATGATTGGTATTTTAGGTCCCACTCTAATGCAGGTTCTGGGGTGAAGCCTAAGTGCTTAAATGAGGCAATTTCTTTGGTAGTTAAATCCGCTATGATGTAGCCTTTTTTATAGTCAACTTCTAATAGTGCATGATGATAGCTGATTGCTATCTTTCGGATAGTTTGGGCGTCCAAATTGTTAATCTTGTATGCAATAGGGCTTGCTATATCTTTAGAATGATTTGTATGACTGGTAGGAAGATTATCAGCTAGTACATTAGTCAAAGTGAAAAAGAATAATCCAACAGTGACTTTAAATACTCTAGAGAGTTTTGTTAACTGTAATTGATTCACGATAATAGCCTCCAAAGACGGCTTAAAACAAGGTGTAATACTGCTATTTTGTTACTACTATTCTATGCAACTAATCCTAGATATCAAGGTACTAATACGCAATAGCGGAGCTAGGTGTCTACGATTCAATATATATCATTAGAAATACTTGTGATTAGCTTAGCCTTTGTTGTTTGCGCTGGATAGCAAGTGCAATGCGCCGAATTAAACCCGTTACTAAGGTAGGATTAGTGATTAGGGCTTTCGAGATCTTAAGTGTTAGCTTATAATCGCTGCTTTCATCAGTAGAATATTGGCGTACTGAACATTTAATGAGCTATCAAGTCCTTGCCCGCAAATGGCGTCCTAAATCGTTCGAACAGCTCGTGGGTCAAAAACAGACAGCCACGGCGCTGAGCAACGCGCTTGAGTCTCAGAGACTGCATCATGCTTATTTGTTTACCGGTACACGTGGAGTGGGTAAAACCACGATTGCTCGAATTCTTTCTAAAAGCTTAAATTGCGAAAAAGGTATAACTGCGACACCTTGTGGTGAATGTGCAAGCTGTTCAGAAATCGACCAAGGGAATTTCGTCGATTTGATGGAAATTGATGCAGCATCAAAAACTAAAGTTGAAGATACTCGAGAATTACTCGATAACGTCCAATACAGGCCCACTCGAGGACGATACAAGGTTTACCTAATCGATGAGGTTCATATGTTGAGCGGGCATAGTTTTAATGCACTGTTAAAAACATTGGAAGAACCACCACCTCACGTAATATTTCTGTTAGCCACTACCGATCCACAAAAACTGCCAGTGACGGTGTTGTCTCGTTGCTTGCAATTTCATTTGAGAAGAATGGAAGAACAGCAAATCGTAGACCATCTAAGTAAAATTTTGACTGCTGAATCGATTCAATTTGAACAGTCAGCTCTGAAACCAATAGCGAAAGGTGCTGATGGTTCGATGAGAGATGCACTTAGTTTGCTAGACCAAGCTATCGCTTATAGCGGTGAATCAATTAGTCAACAAGCTGTTCTAGAAATGCTTGGTACAATCGATCAAAATTTTTGTATAAGGCTTTTAGGTTGCGTGCAATCAAATGATGCCGGTGCCGTGATGGGACTTATCAAAGAAATGGCTCAGTTCTCCCCTGACTTTATTGAAGTGATGTCTGATTGGTTAAATCTATTGCATCGTTTAGCAGTAATTCAAGCGACTGAGGATAACTCCGATCCAGAATTGAATGAGCTGGCTACACAAATTTCTGCTGCGGATTTACAATTGTATTATCAGTTATCTTTACAGGCTAAAAAGGATTTAGCTTATGCCCCACATCCAAGGCAAGGCTTTGAAATGGCATTATTAAGAGTGCTAGCTTTTAGACCAAAATCAACTTTAGACCCCAATACTCAAGGCCAGTCTTCAGCAAAAAAAAAACTGATTAATTCGCGAGCTGAGGTTGCGAAGTCTGAGTCGAACGATTCTATTTCCGCCCTGAACAACAGTTTATCTGTAAAAGATAACGGTCCGATAGAAACCACTAGACCGATTAATTCCATGAATGCCTCAGGCAATACTCAAGCTGAAGCGACAGAGAGTTTTGCACGACATTCAGAAGTTCAAGCACTAAAAGAACAACCAATTAGCAATGTTCAACCAGTACCTCCGGACCCGAAAGCAAAACTATCTCTAGTCGCCGATAATTCTAAAGTTGCCAGAGATACAACAAACGCTATAGAAATTGAAGAGCAAATAAAGGTTACTGACGAAACAAAAATTAGTAATCAAATAAGCACAGAAGATCAAGTTGTTTCAAAAATCGATTCAGAAAGAACTATCTTGAGGGATGTTAACGATAGCCCTACAGAAATAAGTACGCCAAGAATAGATAACGACGATAAACAGCTGGAATCTAGCACAAACAAAAAAGAAAGATTAGCTTATCATGAAAGACCACTTTATCCAGACGAGAGCAAAGTAAATCTCGAGAGTATTACTAGAGACAATTGGCATGTTGTGATCGATCAAATGAGGTTTAGTGGAAACGGCCAACAGGTTCTAATTAATTCGCTGGCTGAATATGCAGATGGAAAGTTACAGATAAACTATTTAAAAATGGTTGAGCATTTCTTAACCGAAAATTTGTCACATTCGTTGATCAAAAAAATTAGAGGTTACTTTAAACAACCACAATTGCAAATCGTATTCGAATCTATCGAAGAAATTGAATACTCGCCGAAAGATAGGCAAGTAGCAATGTATAAACGAGCGTTAGAGGATGCTTATCAAAATCTCATCGAGAACTCGTGTGTGGCTAAATTGCAACAATCTATAGGGGCGAGCGTCGATAAATCGACAATTGTGCTAAAATAATCATCGGCAGAAATTGAGCGTTACTCTTAGTATGTTCTTAAAGAAAAAACAGTAGAGGTAAGAATGAAAGGCCTAGGCGATTTAATGAAACAAGCCCAGCAGATGCAAGAAAAAATGCAAGATGCTCAAAATGAAGTGGCCAGTGTAGAAGTGATTGGTGAGTCGGGTGCTGGTATGGTCAAAATTAAGATGACTGGTAGACACGATGTTAAGCAAGTAGATTTAGACCCATCGTTGTTAACAGAAGACAAAGAAATATTGGAAGACTTAATTGCGGCGGCGATTAATGATGCCGTTAGAAGAGTGGAAGCTGAAACTAAAGATAAAATGGCGTCGGTGACTAATGGAATTGGTTTACCACCTGGTTTTAAATTTCCATTCTAGGATTGTTGATGTCAAACGTTTCGCTGTTAACTGAACTAATTGACTCTTTGAAATGCTTGCCTGGTGTCGGTCAAAAATCCGCGCAAAGAATGGCGTATCATTTATTAGATAGTAATAGGCAAGGAGCGCTTCAGCTATCTAATGTTCTCAATGAATCGATGCAGCGAATCGGAAATTGTGAAAGGTGTCGAGATTATACAGAAGAGAAATTGTGTTCATTATGTGCTAATCCAAGACGCGATATAACAACTTTGTGCGTTGTTGAGTCGCCATCAGATGTTTTAGCAATTGAATCTACCGCTAGCTTTAGTGGTTTGTTTTTTGTTCTACTTGGTCAGCTATCGCCCTTGGATGGAATTGGTCCAGAAGAAATCGGTATGCCATTGTTGGCGGAGCGTTTGGCACAAGGTGAAGTCGAAGAAGTTATTGTAGCGACATCTTCAACCATTGAGGGAGAAGCGACCGCACATTATATTGCTCAATTAGCGCAAAAATATAATCCAAAAATTAAAGTATCAAGACTTGCGCAGGGCGTACCACTGGGTGGGGAGTTAGGTTATCTGGACCAATCGACTCTAGCACTCTCAATCGCTAACAGAAATCGATTAGACTAGTAGTCCTATCAATCTCTGGTCAGTTCTCCACGTAAAGAGATCTGCATCTTTTGTTTAATCTCTTCTGTCGAACATTCAGTGCTTAACAAATAACTGAGCTTGGTCAATGTTGCTTCTGGCGTCATATCAAATCCACTAATAACTCCCGCATTTAATAATTCATGGCCAGTTTCGTAACTGGACATATCAACCGTTCCTTTTATACACTGAGTGCAATTGACGATAATAATTCCAGCGTGATTTGCTGCTGCAAGCAAGTGTAAAAACTTTTGATCATTGCAAGGCGCGTTTCCCATGCCATAAGTCATCAAAACTAATCCCTGGATTCCAGAGTGTAATACTGCTTCTAGTACATCGGTGGAAAAACCGGGATACAAACTGAGTACCATTACTTTTGGAGCGGCAATTCGATTAATTGAAAGTGGTTTTGAAGGTTCTTTTAAGATGAGTTCTTGGTTAACATTAATTTGTGAGCCAACTTCTACAAGTGCAGGAAAATTGGGTGATTTAAACGCATGGAAACCACTGGCATCAAGTTTGCGAGCGCGATTGCCGCGGTACAGTCGGTTATGAAAATACAAAGTCACTTCCGGTATATCGTAAGTTGAGGCCAGCAATAAAGACGTTATTAAGTTCTCACGAGCATCGGTACGCATTTGCGACCAAGGAATTTGCGAGCCTGTTACTATGACTGGTTTTGATAAATCCTCTAACATGAACGAAAGCGCCGAAGCTGTATATGCCATAGTGTCAGTACCGTGAAGAACGATAAAGCCATCAAAGTCATCATAGTGGGCTTTGATATCTTCTGAGACTCTAAACCAATCGTCAGGGGTAATGTTTGAAGAATCTAAAAGTTCATCGTATTCATTGATAACCACATTTGGCATATCAGGGTAAGCTAATTCTGGAAGGCGCTTAAGTTGCTCTGTAAAGTAACCTGCCTCGGGAATAAAACCGCGTTCACTTGGCTTCATGCCAATTGTGCCACCGGTGTAGGCGATATAAACTTTCTTTTCGGTCATGACAAATAGAAGTCCAAAGAGATAATTAGGGTTATGATAACCAAGCACAGGGTATAGATAAAGCACAAACTGGAATAACCTTAGCAAGCATAATAAGAGCTAGGATCCTAAATAGAAGAAGTGGCTAGTTCGCGATACTCGGGCAAAAAAAACGGGCTATTAAGCCCGTTTTTTCTTGTTAATTTAAAGTTAATGATTAGGCTGTATTAGTTAATCTCGCAAAAGCAAGTAGCGTATGCATTATTCGGGTCATTCCAAGATGTTAACATTTGAAATGTTTCCGAAACTTGCTGGATTACCTTGCCCTGAAGGCTCGGCTTGAAATTTTTCACTTGCTTATCTTGCATAAGCTCAGTGATTTCAGCTTGGTTAAATAACTCTTTCAGGAACTTTTCATTTTCGGAAAGTGTCCGCTTAACATTAAGTACATCGTAATCCTCAAGCCCTGCTAGTTTAGCTGCAGACTTAATAGCATCATCTAGGTTTCCTAAGTTATCGACTAATCCTAATTCATGGGCTTTCTTACCTGACCACACTCGGCCCTGAGCGATTTTATCGACTTCTTCTTTGGTCATATTTCGACCTTTTGAGACGAGATCTAAGAAGCTGTCATATCCAGCATTAATTGATGTCTGAATGATTTCAGCAACATCCTCAGACAATGGCTGGCCAGCATCGATAGGATTCGCGTACTTGGTAGTACCGACTCCATCTCTATGGATTCCCCATTCGTTTAGTGGCTTTTCGAATGTTGGGATCATGCCAAAGATGCCTATCGAACCTGTTATCGTACTCGGTTTAGCCCAAATTTCATCAGAGGTCGCTGATATCCAATAACCACCAGATGCGGCAACATCTCCCATCGAAGCAACTACTTTTATACCTTGCTCTTGTGCTTTTACTAACTCGCGACGAATAACTTCTGAAGCAAATGCTGAACCACCGCCACTATCGACACGCAATACGATGGCTTTTACATTTTCATCGTTTCTAGCTTTTCTAATTAGCCGAGCAATGGTATCACCGCCGATAACGCCTTCTTTGTGTTCGCCGTCCATAATATTACCTTTAGCTGTAACTACCGCCACTTTCTTGGTCGTAGGGTTTACGTATTCTAAAGGGGAACGAATGGCTTTTAGATAGTTAGCATGGGTGATGTGTTTGTAACTTTTTGACTTATCATCCATACCAACCAAGTCGATCATTTTTTCGCGAAATTCGATACGGCTCATAAGAGAGTCAACTAGACCGGCTTCAAGCGCTGTTTTTGCGCCGTCGCCATTATTGGAGGCCAAGTTCTCTTTGAAATTATTAATATAACTTGCAATATCATCGGGCATTAATGAGCGTCGCTCGGCGATATCTTTTTGGAATTCATTCCATAAATCTGACATCCAAGCCTGATTGGCAAGCTTAGCTTCATCTGACATGTCATCCCTTATAAAAGGTTCGACTGCAGATTTAAATGTCCCTACTTTAAAAACATGAACATTAACGCCCATTTTATCTAGGAAAGACTTGAAATAAGTTCCAACTCTTGCAAAACCGGTGATAAATAGTCCTCCTTGAGAGCCTAAAATCACTTCGTCTGCTTGTGCGGCTAAGTAGTATTGCGCTTGTGAATAGTTATCGCCATAGGCAATGACTTTTTTGCCACTCGATTTAAAATCCTGAATCGCAGCAGCTAGATCTTGAAGTTTAGTAACGCCGGCACCCCAGAGGTAGTTAGTGGAAATCACTAAGCTAGTAATTCTTTTATCATCTTTTGCATTGTCGATGGCGTCGATCAAATCATACAGCAGTGTCTCAGGTGCATCGTCATTACCGGTTGCTTCCTGCATCGCCTGATCAATCGGATCTCTATAGGTTAGCTGTTCAACTATATAGCCATTGGGTTGTAATACTAATGCAACACCATTTTCGACCTTAATCTTATCGCCGGAACTAGCGATTGCGCTGATTAGGAGGATGATAAATAGAAAAAATACAAAATTAAGAAAAATTTTGCGGCTCAAATCGAGTCCGTACCACAAATTTTTGAATAGCTTTGTCATTAAAGATCCTTAGGTTAGGTGAAATAATTAGTAATCAGAAAAATTCAATATTTCTCTAGCTTATACCAATCATTATTAAAATGTTAGTCCTATTATTAACGAAACCAGTATGCTAGTAGAATAATACTATAAGTTATTGATATATATAGAGTCTATCGTCTAATCTAAAGTGTTAGAAAATCTTTCTTTTGCTTAGGTGGGTTATCGGTATAATGGGCGATAACACTTTCTAATCATAAACTGCACATGACAAATAGCCCGTTAGATTCTGAAAATTCTCATTACCCAACACTGTTCCAACCTTTGAAAGTTCACAATCACGTGATTGCTAATCGCGCAATTATGGGCTCTATGCACACCGGGCTAGAAGAAAAGTGGGGAGGATTCGACCGCCTAGCACAATACTACAAGGAGCGGGCGGAAGGGGGAATTGGTCTTATAGTGACTGGTGGAATATCGCCCAATTTAGCAGGTCGAGTCGCCCCATTTGGTTGCCAGCTTAGCTTTCCATGGCAAGTAGGCAAACACAAAAAAGTAACCCATGCGGTTCATCAAGCTAACGGCAAGATTGTCATGCAAATCCTACATACCGGTCGTTATGGTTATCACCCATTTGCGGTAGCTCCATCAGCCATCAAATCTCCGATTAGCCCATTTAGACCAAAAGCATTATCTGAGAGAGGAATTCAAAAGACAATTAAGGATTTTGCAAACTGTGCTCGATTGGCCAAAAAAGCGGGCTACGATGGCGTTGAAATTATGGGGTCAGAAGGCTACTTAATAAATCAATTTATAGTCAGTAAAACGAATAAACGAAATGATAAGTGGGGAGGCGAATTCAAAAATAGGATTAAGTTCCCAATAGAAATTGTAAAAGCAGTAAGACAGATTACTGATGCCAATTTTATTATCATTTATAGGCTGTCGATGTTAGATCTGGTTGAAAACGGAAGTAGCTGGGAAGAGGTGGTCGAGCTAGGTAAACAAATTGAAGCTGCTGGAGCTTCGATCATTAATACAGGGATCGGTTGGCATGAAGCGAGAATACCCACAATTGTCACATCGGTACCCAGAGCTAATTTCACTTGGGTTACCGAGAAAATACGAAGACATATTAATATTCCTCTTATAACCACCAATAGAATTAATAATCCCGAAACTGCAGAAACAATTCTAGCGGCAGGTCAAGCGGACATGGTCTCTATGGCAAGGCCGCTACTCGCGGATCCTGATTTTATGAAAAAGGCTCAAAATAATCAGGCAGATTTAATAAACACATGTATTGCATGCAACCAAGCTTGTTTAGATCATGCATTTAAGAACCAATTGGTAAGCTGCTTGGTTAATCCCCGAGCCTGTGAAGAAACCGAGCTAAACTTCGAAACAACCCAACAACCAAAATCGATTGCCGTCGTAGGTGCGGGCCCCGCAGGAATATCATTTGCCGTTTACGCATCTCAGCGAGGTCATCAAGTTACCTTGCTAGATGCCGCCGATAAAATAGGTGGACAATTGAATATTGCCAATCAAGTACCAGGCAAAGAGGAGTTTTACGAAACTCTTAGATACTTTAAAAACATGTTAACAAAAAACAAAGTAGAGGTTAGGTTAAATACTAATGTCACGGTTGAATCACTAAAGCGCGAGCAGTTTGATGAATTAGTAATAGCCACCGGCATCTTGCCAAGAGTTCCAAAAATCAAAGGAGTTGAGCATTCAAAGGTTTTATCATATATCGATGTTTTAAAGCACAAAAAAGCTGTGGGTAAATCTGTGGCAGTCATTGGTGCTGGCGGAATTGGGTTTGACGTTGCAGAGTTTCTAACTCATAACAAGTCTTTAACAACTGACCCAGAGGCATGGAATAGAGAGTGGGGAGTCGATCCGGAATATACTCGTCGAGGTGGTTTGGCCAAAAACATAGAAATTGAAGCATCGCCCAGGAAAGTCTTTTTACTACAACGCAAAAAGTCTAAGGTTGGAGCTGGGTTAGGTAAAACTTCTGGTTGGACTCATCGTTTAAGTCTAAAGCACAAAAAAGTAAAGATGTTAAATGATGTCGAGTATTTGAAGATAGATGAGCAAGGGTTACATATCAATCAATCGGGAAAAGAAAACTGTTTAGAAGTTGATAATGTTATTTTATGTGCAGGACAATTATCTAACACAGCTTTGTATGAAGAAGCGAAGAATTTGTTCGAGCGCGTTCATCTAATTGGTGGAGCTGATGTTGCCGCAGAACTTGATGCTAAACGCGCAATTCGGCAGGGTGCCATTCTGGCATCAAAAATTTAAAAAGTGTGCGTACTGAATAAATATTTCCATAAAAATCAGCTGGATAGAACCTATTATTATTGCCTGTCCAGAGCATTTTAATGGTCTTTTTGCATAAAAAAACAACGTTTTAAACAGTTTCAAATTTTATTAACGATTTCACTGTCAAAATTTAGATAGCTGCTATATTTACTGTAAGACATTAGTTGGTAGCGATTCTGCTGCCCAATTGCAGTTGTTTGGAGTGTATAGATGCTGTTACACAGAGGTTTTATCGGCAAAATCGAATTCGATGATCGAAGGTCTATTTTGACCGGAGAAGTACTTAATTCTCTCGATTTATTAGAATTTGATGGTAAGACAGCCGAAGAGATCAAAAAGAACTTTATTAAATGTGTTGATGATTATTGCCTGATCCATCAAGAGCAAAGTGGAGAAGACACTGTGCCTTTTGTTGGTAATTATTCGATCAGCTTAGCCGCAGACAAGCAAAACAAAGTGATGAAGGCTGCCTTACAAGATGGTTCAAGTATGGAGATTTGGCTGAATCGGCGTATTAATGAACATTTGGTCGAATACTTTCAGGAAAATGTCGCTTAGTGTTAAATAACTCTTAAATTCATGACAGAATAAAATCCAGTAAAATATTCGCCAACCTACAGCTTTTACTGGATAATACCCTCAAACTTAATTAACCTAATTCTCAAGTATTTGAACTCTTTTGAAAAAGCGCAATTTTTGAAAATTGATGCTGATAATCATGGTCAACGAATCGATAACTTTCTCTTTACTTTGCTAAAGGGGGTGCCAAAAAGTCGCGTTTATCGGATCATTCGAAAGGGCGAAGTGAGGGTAAACAAAGGTAGGGTTAAGGCCGAGTATAAACTTCAGTCCAATGATATGGTCAGGGTCCCTCCAATAAGAGTGACCGAAAAAACAGCTAGTAACTCCTTTTCCAATTTAGAACAAATCAAGCACCTAGAAAACTGTATTATTTTGGAAACCAAGCAATACATGGTTGTTAATAAACCATCTGGCATCGCAGTGCATGGCGGTAGCGGATTGTCTTATGGTTTGATAGAAGCCTTGAGAGCGCTTAGACCCAAAGAAAAGTTTTTAGAATTAGTTCATAGACTCGATCGTGATACTTCTGGTTGTATATTAATCGCTAAAAGACGGTCTTTCTTAATTCATTTCCAAAATCAATTAAGACATCGGAAAATGAATAAAGAATATGTCGCAATAGTATCGGGTCAATGGTCAGAAAAAAACTCAAAAGTAAAGGCATCACTATTAAAGACTGAACGACCATCAGGAGAAAGAGAGGTTATCGTTGATGCTAATGGTAAACCTTCAGAAACTCATTTTTCCATTGAACAAAAGCTAGGGGATTATACTTTAGTTGTTGCAAAACCAATCACTGGACGTACTCATCAAATTAGGGTTCATGCACGTCATTGTTTTTGTCCCTTATTAGGCGATCAAAAATATAGCAATCTAGAACATGACAAAAAGATCCTACAAGCATTGCAATTAAACACGTTTTTACTTCATGCGAGAAAGCTCACTTTTAAATTACCTGAAGAAGAACAAGCTATGACAGTTGAAGCTCCAATGCCTGATAAAATGATACGAATCATTAAACAACTTACGGTGTTTTCAAATTAACAGGTATCCAATGAAAAAAAACTATCATTTTGTTATTTTTGATTGGGACGGAACACTGATGGACTCGACTGCTCGAATTGTTTCGAGTATGCAGCAGACTGCGCGAATTGTTGACGAGCAAGTGCCAACAGTCGAGGCGATCAAGAGTACTATTGGGTTAAGTATGGAAGCGGTTATTAGCCAACTTTTTCCGATTGCTGGAGAACTTCTAAAGACTAGAATTAGAGATGTTTATAGGGAACAATATGTTGATAAAGATCAAACGCCATCCCCACTTTTTCCAGGTGCGATGGATTTGCTACGATGGCTAGAGAGTAACAATGTGAAAGCTGCAGTTGCAACCGGAAAAGCTAGGCACGGTTTATCTAGAGCCTTGACCTCGGTCGGACTGGAAAACTATTTCGAGTATTCTGTTTGCGCAGATGAGGCAACCTCAAAGCCTCATCCAGAAATGGTTCACAGATTGCTCGATTTAACAGGCTCTGATCCGGATAAAACATTAGTCGTTGGGGATAGTGTACATGATATTAATATGGCGAAAAATGCAAGAGTGGATTCTATTGGTGTTACAACCGGAGCTAGTAGCCCGCAAGCCCTAGGAGACCTGAGGCCGATAGCAGTGCTCGATTGTTTAACTCAGTTAAAAGAAAAAGTTAAGTTGCTTTCTTAGGCAAAGTTAATAATTCCTAACCCTGATCTATGAAACAAAGAACTCAAGCAAGTTTAAAATTACTTTTTGCAATGGTAGCGATATCATTTGTAATTACATTGGCAAAAAAATCTTTAGCTGAAGTGCCATTTTATACTTTCGTTTGGCTGCAGATGGTATTTGCGATAGTCGCAATGCTAATCTATTTGTTGTTTGTAAGGAAGGAATCATTGTTCGTTTCGATTAAGCCAAAGGTTTGGCTTATCTTGATTGGTATTGGCTTACTCAATTACTGCGCAGTTCGATTCTTTTTTATATTCTCACTTGATTTGTTGCCGGTTACCACTCATGCCTACTTAATGAATTTTGTAGGTATCGTCACAATGTTTTTAAGTGTTATTCTACTCAAAGAAAAACCTAAGTTATTACAAATCTTAGGTGCTTTGATAGCGGTTGTTGGATTGTGGGTATTTTTTTACGAAAAACCTAAGGGTGGTGAGCTTATCGGTATCATAAGTGTTTCTTTTGCGGTGATATGTTTGGCTTTAACTAATATTTTGATTAGAAATTTGCAGTTAGCTAAACAGCACGGCCTAAGTCATCACCAAATTGCCACGCTTTCAGTTTGTATTGGTGGAGTACCATTGATCATACTAGGTCTAGTAATCGACTTTCCTGTCAATCCAATTAGCAATCAAGATTGGCTTGTCATCATTTTGAACGGAGTGATAGCCAATGCGCTAGCGATGACGGTTTTTAGTCAAGTAATGCAATACTTAAAAGCATATGAAGCAAGTATTATTGCTATGTCAGGGATTATATTTACCGCCTTGTTTGCTATGCCTTTATTAAATGACTATTTAAATCAATTGGAACTTTTAGGGATAGCTTTTATGATAGTAGGTATTGGTTTAGTACAATATCAATACAGAAGATTAACCAATTAGTTCAAGCTAAAGAAGTAAGCCTACCGACCTGAACAAGCTGCAAACTTTGATTAACGGTAACCCTTCTAAGCTGGTTGGGTCATCAGAGTTAATTGATTCAAAAAGGCTGATACCTCGGCGTTCTACTTTAAAGCTTCCAGCGCAATCGAAGGGCTGATCAATCTCTAGATAGCTGCAAATTTGTTGTTTTGTTAAACATCTAAATTTAACTGTGACTTCGGAATGTTCGAATGAGCAAACTTTTTCTTTTCTGTTAATTAACGCCACTCCAGTAAGAAATTGAATACTATTTCCTGAAAATGCAGAAAGCTGCTTATAAGCGGCTTCAAAAACTTTTGGTTTGCCGATGATTTTCTGTTCAAATACTGCGACTTGGTCTGAACCGAGTACGAATTTTTCGGGGTGAATTTGAGCCACTTTGTTGGCTTTATCGATAGAAAGTCGTTTAACTAGTTGTAATGGGGTTTCATTAGGAAGTGGTGTTTCATCAATAGCCGGAGATATGCATTCAAAATTAACACCCAGACGAGAGAGCAGGGCTTGACGGTATTTTGAAGAGGAAGCTAAGATAAGTGATGACATGTTTTACTCTTCTTTTTGTTGAGCCAGCCATAACTGTTGATATTTTTGGCCAAGGGCTAGTAGTTGATCGTGGGTACCTTGCTCAACGATCTTGCCATTATCGAATACCAGTATTTTATCGGCGTCAACAATGGTTGAAAGGCGATGAGCAATGACCAGACTGGTAGTAGATTTGGCTAGTTCTTTGATTGCATCTAGAATGATTTTTTCTGACTGACTGTCTAATGATGAAGTAGCTTCATCAAATACTAGAATAGGTGGGTTCTTTAAGATGGTTCTAGCGATAGCTACTCGTTGTTTTTCTCCACCAGATAATTTTAACCCACGCTCACCAACCATTGTGTTAGTGCCTTCGGGTAACTGTTCTATAAAACGACTCAAATGAGCCATTTCGATCGCTTGCTGTATTTCTTGTTGAGTTGCAGAAGGGCGACCATAACGAATATTTTCTAAGATAGTATCATTAAATAGTACAGTATCTTGTGGCACGATTCCGATGGCAGATCTTAGTGAATGCTGAGTAATGTTCGCGATATTGTGATTGTCAATTAGAATGTTACCGCTATCGGGGTCGTAGAAACGAAACAACATTTTGATAGTGGTAGATTTGCCTGAGCCACTGGCCCCGACTAACGCTATTGTCTCACCGGCTTTAGCATTAAAACTAATATCGTCTAGTATTTGTCGCTGATCGGAATAACCAAAATTGACACTCTGAAATTCGATTACTCCTTGCTCAACTATTAATTCTAAGGCATTTGGTGAATCCTTAATTTTTGGTTCTACCGCTAACAAACCAAACATTTGTTCGATGTTGATTAATGACATTTTTATTTCTCGATAAACGAAACCCAAAAAATTGAGAGGAATAAAAATTCCCATCATTAAACCTGTAATCGTTACAAAATTACCTGGAGTCATCAGATTGGCTTGGACATCAAGTGCTGCGAGGTACATCATAGCAGTCATAGATGCACTAATAATTAAAGCTTGGCCGGAGTTTAAGGCAAACAAAGAGAGTCTATTTTGTCGTCGAGCTTTTTCCCAGTTCGCCAAATCTGCATCGTAGCGCTTCGCTTCAAATGCTTCATTGGTATAGTACTTTACAGTTTCGTAGTTCAGTAAACTATCTATAGCCCGACTGTTACTATCGGAATCGGCTTTGTTAGCGGCTCTTAGAAACTTGTTTCGCCAATTGGTAACAATGACAGAAAAACTAATATATCCAATAATTGATATAAAGGTTACTAACGCAAATTTAATACCAAACTGAGAATAAAAGATTCCCATCACCATGACAATTTCAAATAGAGTGGGCAATATGTTGAATATCATAAATCGCATTAAGAAACTAATCCCAGACACGCCGCGTTCAATATCACGAGATAATCCGCCGGTTTTGCGATCTAAATGAAAGTCTAAATCTAAACTATGCAAATGCTGAAATACTTTGTAGCCGATCCTGCGCATTGCTCGTTCTGTTACGCGCCCGAATAAAGTGTCACGGACTTCGCCGAACAAAACACTTGCAAGCCGCAATAATCCGTACAGTAAAACCAACGAAGTAGGGATTAGAAACCACAACTGATTAAAAATTGAACTTGAATTATTAGTCGAGTCAGTCTGTTGGCTCATGCCATCAACAATTTGCCCGAGTAATAGAGGGAGGGCAATGCTTGCAAGTTTTGCAGCTATTAAAAAGACAAATGCGGTGAAAATTCTACCTTTGTATTCACTTAAGTAGGGAAATAAGTATTTAACCGAATTCCAGTTTTCGCTTTTATCAGTATTAGTCGTCGTTTGAGACCGCATAGAAATGTGCTTATTATTGGCTGCCTATTCGGCATTATACTGATTATTTTCTGTTAGAATACAACCCAACCTTATTAATTAGAAAACTGATAAAAGATGACAGACAGTTATAAAGCTAACTACGAAAGATTTATTGATGAAGCCGATGAATTTGAAGTGGTTTGGAACCTTAAGAATAACGAAGGGTTTGCTATTTGTGAGTCTAATGAGTTTGACGATGCTCAGGTAATGCCATTTTGGTCTAATGAAAAAGAAGCGCTTGCCGCATGTTGCGACGATTGGAGCGATTACAGTCCTAACCCAATTAGAATTGACGATTTTATTGATGCTTGGTTGCATGGAATGGACGAAGATGGTCTGTATGTTGGGGTGAATTGGGATGAAGAACTGGATGGTGCGGAAATAGAGCCTGTTATTCTGATAGATGATCTATTAGGTGAAGAATGAAGACCATAGGCATTATTGGCGGAATGAGTTGGGAAAGCACTGAAAGCTACTACCGGCTTATCAATACCAAGGTAAAAGAGCGACTAGGCGGATTGAATTCGGCTAAGATCGTACTGTATAGCCTAAACTTTGCTGAAATCGAAGCTCTGCAGGTGGCTGAAAAATGGCCCGAAATGGCTGCTATTTTGGGTAATGCTGCACAATCGTTGTCAGCCGCGGGCGCGGATTGTATTGTTATCGCCACTAATACTATGCATAAAGTAGCTGATCAAGTTACTGAGCAATGTGATTTACCTTTATTACATATTGCCGATGCAACTGCTGATACGTTAAGAAGCCAAAATATTCAACGAGTAGGGCTTTTAGGTACCAAATTTACTATGGAACAGGCATTTTATAAACAAAGGTTGATAGAAAAGCACGGCATTGATGTGATTACGCCAGAGATAAAAGAGCGTAATGATGTTCATCAAATCATCTATCAAGAATTATGTAAGGGCGAAATCAAGCCTGATTCCAGATTAAGCTATGTAAAGATTACGGAGGGGCTTATTAGCAAAGGCGCGCAAGCCGTAATTTTGGGGTGTACAGAGATTGGTTTATTACTTAAACAGGCAGATACTAAGGCTCGATTATTCGATACCACGGAGATCCATGCCGAATTTGCTGTAAATTTCGCTTTAAGCTAAGTTTATTAGTGTTTTCAGGCGATTAGTTTTGCCTTTTGAGGGACTTTTGGGTAGAATCGCGCGCCTATGATGGAGACTGATGTGAAATCTGAGTTGAAAACCTTTATACAACCTCGAAAATTAGCAAATAAAGAGGGTGAGTTAAAGTATAAATGGCAAGTCAAAGATTTCGGTCGTATAGACAGTCTCTTGTACTCAAATGAAGGCACTATTGAGGCCCATTTGAGCGGTCGATTAGACGATAGAAAGCGTTGTTTGGTAGAGGCGCATGTGGTTGCCGATGTGGTATTGGAGTGTCAAACAAGCTTTGAGCCGATTGGCCATCGAATTGATACTACCGTGACTTACTGTATGGTTATTACAGAAGAGCAAATTAACGACCTAGATGAAGAATATGAACCCTTGCTGGTCGAAGATGGACAAGTTGATATTAAGGAAGTGATTGAGGATGAACTCATATTATCGCTTCCTCTGATCGCCAATAAGGCGAGCGAAGAATTAGGGATGAAGTTTTCTTATGGAGATTTACCCAAAGAAGCTGAATCTAAAAAGAACCCTTTTCAGGTTCTAGAAAATGTAGATTTCGAAAAAAATTGATTAAGCTGGTTGTCACCAGCTTATGAACTGATTTTAAAATTGTAAAACTTAGGAGTTAATCCAATGGCTGTTCAAAAGAGTAAAAAATCACGCGCTCGTCGCGGTATGAGACGTTCACATGATGCACTAGTTTCTAATACGTCCGCATTATCTGAAGATCAAACGACTGGTGAGCTTCACCTTCGTCACAACATGACAGAAGATGGCTATTACCGTGGCCGTAAAGTAATCTAATTTAATTATCGATTGTTGAAATTTTCTATTAGATTTATCGAAAGCTTTTTAAACTAATTTAGTCAAAATGACTAATTTAACAATAGCAATCGATTGTATGGGGGGCGATTTTGGCCCCTCAGTTACAATTCCAGCAGTGAAAAGAGTCTTATTAAACCCAGATTCTATTGCCGAGAATGGCCACACCAAGTTCCTATTATTTGGTGATTTGTCGTTAATCCAAGCTCAGTTAAAACTTCACAAAATAGACAAATACCCAAACCTCTCGGTTTTTCCATCTAAGAATGATGTGTTGATGACCGATAAACCATCTGTTGCGCTAAAAACCAAGAAAGAGTCTTCAATGCGATTAGCATTAGAGGCTGTAAGAGACGGTCAAGCCAGCGCCTGTGTTAGTGCTGGAAATACCGGTGCATTGATGGCCATCTCTCGGTTTATTTTGAAAATGCTACCCGGCATTGACCGACCCGCAATTATTTCTGCATTACCCACAACTAAAAACGGGCAAGTGTATTTTCTAGATTTAGGCGCTAACGTAGAATGTAATGAACAGCGATTGGCGCAATTTGCAATCATGGGAAATGAGTTATGCAAAGGGATTGATGGTGTTGAATCGCCTAAAGTTGGCCTGCTAAATGTGGGAGAAGAAGAAATAAAGGGTTCTGAAAAGCTTCGCAAAGCGGCTGGTCTTATTGAAAATCTAGAAGGCGTTCAATTCTGTGGGTTCGTTGAAGGTAATCAAATTTTTAGCGGTGATTATCAAGTCATAGTCACCGACGGATTTACCGGTAACAATGTGCTAAAAGCTTCTGAAGGGTTAAGTGTATTCTTACTAGAAAAAATCAAACATGCATTTCAAAAGAACTGGTGGACTAGATTTATTGGTTTGTTAGCGAAGTCGGTTTTGAACTTGTTTAAAGATGAGATAAATCCAGAGAGATATAATGGTGCCTGTTTAATAGGGCTGAGAGGTATTGTTATTAAAAGCCACGGTAGTGCAAATATCGAAGCCACTATATGCGCAATTGAAGAAGCAATACTTCAAGCTCAACAAAAAGTCCCTTCGCGTATACGAGAAAGCTTAGAGAAAGCGCAACTCAAAACAGTTTAATCACCAGCTTGGACTTGCTGGATATTGCTGACAGTTTCAATTGCGGTAAAAAGGTTTAAGCTTCGATATTTAGTACAAACCATTCTTGCAAACCTCATCGAATAAAAGTTCCCTACTAAATAGCCTTTTCCGCCAGCAGATTCACTAATCACTAATTCTGGTAGTATATTTCTAAGCAAATCTTCTTGGTCTTTGTTTTGTGGTGCGATCACAACTTGAAATTTCGCATCGAAGCCTTTTTGAACTTTATAAGCTTCTAACATAGAGTTGATTTCTTCCAGAATAAATTGCTCTTGCTCTGAAATAGATTGGTCAGACTTTGCTAAGGCATTCAAAACATCACGTAAGTGCGTTGATTGCTCAATAGGGGGACGAAGGTTTAGGTAGTCTGCAACAGAATGTCTTAATTCGATGTAGCTAGAATCTTGAGATTCATGTTTATAACTATTTAAATCATCTTTTGAAAAAGGAATACTCCAACTGGCAGCGAAAGTCTCAATAAACTGAAACTCTTTCTCGTCAATGCGTTTATCAATTTGAGCTAGTTGAATGAGAATGTTTAGCATTTTGTCTGCGCCGGTTGGCTTTAGTAACGCTTTAACTAAATCGCCAGCTTCGTGTTTTTCGAGTTTTACAGCTCGCTTAAATTTAACCCATAAACTTTCTTGTTTATTACGGTTTCTAACCCAAAAGCCACTTCCGATTAACAAGAAAATAACGCCAGTAATAATACTTACCAAGGCCTTAAAGGCGCCTTTGTATTCGGCATCAAGAAATCCGTATTTGATCAAAAAGGGAACCGTAGAAAGTATTCCCAAAATCGAGGCGAAAACTGAAACACTTTTGGCGACATTAGCATCGCTTTTTCGTGACCAAATCTTGTTTAAAGTTAGATAGGTTGTTAAAAGTCCAATAGCTACGGAGGCAACCACTAACGATTCGATTATTTGGTCAAAACTACTCATGTTATGCTAATACTCAGGTTGTTAAGGTTTAAAACAGCTGGATGCCTTTTATCTTCAAAAGCTTAAAAGGGTGGTGTGTTTTTATATTTTATGAGCTTAATTCTAGTTCATACGAAGAAATACTGCCGACAATTATTAAGCTCACAAAATGCGATATCGCTTAACGGACTTTTATCAGAGAGGTTTAGTGATGATGAACGTGCGCTGGTGATGCTAAAAGAGAGTAGAGAGTAAATACTCCGAATGCCATAAATCCCGCGGCAACCGACCAACGAATTAATTTATTATTAAGTACTCTTTTGAATCCAAGACTAGTACTGCCTGCAAGTAAAGTTGCTGGTAAAGTGCCTAGACCGAATAAAAACATAAATAGCGCACTTTGAAAGCTATTAGCAAGTGATAAAGCATACCCCAAGCTGGTGTATACTAAGCCACATGGTAGCCATCCCCAAAGGCTTCCTAATATGAATGCTTGCTTAGGGCTTACAACCGGCAAAAGGTGTTTTGCAAATGGGCTGATAAGGTTCCAGAATTTCTTTCCAATTTTTTCAAGATAACTCAATCCCATCCAAATCTGGCTAATATAGAGAGCCATAGCAATCAACAATAAACTTGAGGCGATTTGTAGAATAGGGATTGGGCTAACTTGCTTAAATTGAAAGCCAATAAAACCAGCAATCAAACCAAAAAGGGTATAGCTTGTGATTCGACCTATCTGGTAAACAACCACAAACCACCAATTTGTTTTTGGATTTTGTCCTTGGCTGGACGCGGACAAACTAGAAATAATTCCACCGCACATTGCTAAACAATGTCCGGCCCCCATAAGACCGAGTAATACAGCGCCAACTAAGCTAATTGATTCCAATGATAATATCCGCTATTCGTTGTTCAAGACTTTTTTGAGAAAAGATTGGCGCTGTTTAGGAGTGGCTTTTTGCCACCAGTAGTCTAGTTGTTGTTCGGCATTGGTGGCAGTATTATTATTTCTAGACGGTGTGCTTTTTGATTGACTTTTAGTTGAATTAATTGTTTTTTTCGATGTGATTCTTATGGGTTTTTGTCCAATCAGAGACGGCCTTGTTTGTTGGTTAATGAATCCCTCAGATTTGGAACCAAGGAAATAGCTTGACGCTTTTAAGTGACTACCTGAGTGATCCAATATACTTATCATAGGATTTTTAGCAAACAGTCTTGCCGCTCTCGAGTTGGCTGGTTTCAAGTAATTCAATACATAATGATTATTTCTTGTTGCGTAAAAACTGATCACTAAAGTATCGGATTTGACCAAATCAAACTCGTCATCTTGATCAAAAACAACTTCATATTCGACTGCTATTTTATTGACACCAGGATGTAATTGAAGTTTTGAATCAGAGGTGAGAAACCCGCTCTGGTAACTACTGCCATTAACTGAAATAACATTAAAATCTTGGTCGACGAGCAGTGTTGGACTGGCTTTGCAAAAGCTCCCCAATGCGAAAGCTAGAACAATCAGTTTTAAGTAAAATAGCTTGTACATGGAGCTACTGTTTATCCTGATTTGGTTTGTCATCGTCCAAAAGTATATTTATTGCCGGTGAGTCTAAGTCATCAAACTGGCCCGTGCGGACTGCCCAGAAAAATATTGCGATAGCCAAAACGAGTATCGCAATAGATAGAGGAATCAGCCAAAAGATTATATCCAATTTAAATACCTACTCTATTGATTAATATCAATGGCGTTATCCAATTTTACTTAGCCAGCTTGAAAAACTGGTGATAGACCTGAGCCCCAAAAAATCACAGTAATCGCCAACATCCCGACTAAACTAACCATAGCAACGGTTAATATTGAGCTAGAAAAGAGAAAAGCCTTTTCTTCTGAAATCCCCATTAGCTTTGGGACACCTTTAAATAGTAGATTAACTGACATTGCAATCGCTACTAACGTCATTAGCATATCAAGCCATAAAATCGGAAATGCGCCTAAAAAACCAGCCAAAAATAACGGTGTAAAGCTGTATGCTGTTAAGTTAACGCATTCCGATAGGCTTGGCTTGGCTCCGTAGGTTTTTGCCATCCATTGTATAAACATGGAAAGAACTAAAACCGCTACTAATATAGCGATGTAAGCCGCAATTGAAAGTTTAAGTGCACTATCAACTGTAAGAGTGTGAGTTTCTCCACTCCCGACTTGCCAGCCTACGTAGGTACTACCTACGAACGCAGCCGCCGGCGGTATTGCGGCAAAGAAAACTAAATAAGTTAGATAAATATGGCTAATACTTTGTTTCTGCTCGCTAATATTATGCCACTCTTTATCTGGTCCGTATAAAAGTGCAAAAGCATTGGTAAGGGACATGTTGCCTCCGGTTATGATTATTATTGATAACTAAAGATTAAGCGAAGCGAGGGGCCTAAGTCAATTTCAATTATACCGCTTATCGACAGTATCGAAAGATACCGTTAATTGCTACTTATTGATGTTGATTATTGTTCGTATTTAACACGAGTCTGCATCAAAAGAATCACTGTTTTCGATAGAAAATCATAGACTAACGATATAATACGAGGTAGCTTTGCACTGATATTAATTGTTTTTTAACCCCAACAAATGGAGAATACCGTGCTCACATTATTACGCACCCTAGCTCTTTCTGTATATGTAATAGCACTTATTGCCAGCTCTGCAATTGCGTCAGATCATAAAACTGCTCTAGAAATGAAAAATACTGCGGAACCTTTAACTAATTTAATGACTGGAGGTCAGCCAAGTATCAAGGATTTGCAGACATTGGCGGCAAACGGGACAAAAGTTATAGTGAATTTACGTACCGAAGGCGAGTTTAAGCAGTTTGATGAAAAGAAAGTTGTTGAAGACTTGGGAATGAAATATGTGTCAATTGAAGTGGCGGGAAGTGACGGTATTAACATAGAAAATGCACAGATATTAGATAACGTACTTAAAGACATGTCTCAACCGGTGTTAGTTCATTGCGCGAGCAGTAATCGTGTTGGTGGGTTACTTGCCTATCGAGCGTTTAAACTGCAAGGGCAGTCTGCTGAAGACTCCTTAAAATTAGGTAAAGCTGCCGGAATGAGAAGTACTGAGGAAAAGGTGTTGTCGTTAATTAAAGCAAATTGAGAAGGTTAAAAGTTTAACTTGCCTTTACTTTGAAACAAGCGTTGTTGATTGATAATCCAAATGTTCGAGAGTCATTGTGATTTCTGGTTTGTCGTCTTCTAGTTGGGCTATTTTAGCCGGGAAATAGTTGAGTTCTGGGCTCAACCAAACGATAAAAATATCGCCGTTAGCCTTTTTACGGGAAAACTTAATGGTTTTAAGTTTTCCCATCTTTGTTGTAATAACTTCTGTACCTTGATGTTGATAACTATATAGATCCAATTTGCCCTTATAGCTCACGGCGTAAGTAAAATCTTCGCGTTGAGCGAGTAAATCAGCTCGCATTTGAATTAGGTGTGAGACACGATCATAGGCTAACTCACTGTGCTCCAATCGCCATTTTTTATTGTCTCTATTGCCCAATTCAGTACCAGTATCCCAATCAAAAATTTGATTCATATGACGTTCTTTCTTAAATGAAATCTTGGTTTTAGAGTCAAATTCTAATGTTGTTAATTTATTGTCTATAAGGGTAAACCGAGAAAACTCCTGGCTAGTCATTTTTAGGAAGTATTTGCTAACCTCGGCATCTGTCGATAACTGCCAAATATTTTCCTGCTTTTTTAGCTCGCGATTCGAGTAGCCAATTTTATCGCCATCAGAAGAAACGATATAGCGGGCGCTATAGGGGTGAATAAAAGACCATTGGTTTTG
>JBDVOJ010000123.1:0-26855 GCA_039969155.1 Kangiellaceae bacterium | reverse complement strand
GTAGTAATATCGATCCTTACATATTTGCGATTACCAAGTTTATTATATTGTCCGTTGGTTCCATAGCTGCAAACTTGCAAACTACCGCTATCCGTCAAACTATTGTATACGGGCAGATTCCTAGAATCCCCACCATTATTGGTTTCCCCAGTACCAAAATCATCAGTGACTGTTATCGATTGAGAAGACAATAGTGAATCGATAGCTGATGCGCTTGACGGTTCAGATAGCTTAAGTTGGTTTGCAAAAGAAAAGATTGAAGTAAAAGCTATTGTGTCTTTTTCGCCACCCACCAATACTTCGTAAATTGGAGCGAATCCTAGACTCAGCGTGTCAGAACCATCATTATTGCTGTCGTAAAAATCATAAAGCAGACTTTGTACGGATGATTCAGAATACCACCCTCTATTGGTAGATGGGTTGTTTTCAACATTGATAGCGAACCCACTTGAACCAAACGAATCTCGATAAAATGGATCGTCTGTTACCATTCCGGAAAGAGCATTGCCAAACCCCTCTCCTAGAGCAACTCGAATATCCAACTTATCGTTGCCACCGTGTGGACCACCGATCGAATCTGAACGTGAATGTCTACCTTCGAAATAGTGCCCCCATTCATGAACTACAACATGCCCATCATATTCATCAGTATCCGAAACTTTGTCGCCGAGTATAAAAATTTCAGTTCCATCAAAACTAGATGTACCAATTTCCCCGTTAGCTTTATCACCGCTAACCGCTACATTATTAATACTCCAATTCAGCTTTAACGGAACCATCTCAATCGAGCTGTCTACTGCGATAACTTTCTCTTTAGCTTCATAGACGGAATCTAAAATCGCAAACGGAGCAGCTACTCGAGCATTATTAAGTCCAGAACCGTCCCATCCTGAGGGAGCATGGATATTTAGATTTGTAACAGCGTTTGAAATTGCCGCAACACTAGATTCCATTGAGTAAATGGCTTCTGAGCTAGTGTTATCAACAACCGTGAAATCCCAAGTCGGCGCAACGCCTGTTTTCTTAAGTTCTGACTTCACCCTTACAGTATAGGCAGTGCCAAAATCAACTTCAAAGCTGTAGTCTCCGCTCTCATCGGTTGTTGTCGTACTGAGAATCGCCCCACCGTTGGCGAGCAGTTCAACAGTTGCACCTCTGACATTAGCGACAACAGCCCCAGCGTAATCAAGTGTATTGTTTGATTGGTTATGTTGTACGTGATCGTATGTGACCTTTCCTTGCAGAGTTGAGACTTCTGGAGTGTCAATAATTGTAACTACGACGGTGTCTGTAGAACTCGCACCATTGGAATCTGTAACGGTTAATTCAAAGGTCATTAACAGCGTTTGGTTTTCAGCGACTTCCGGTGCATCGAAGCTTGCAATTGCCGAGCCTTGGTTCTCAAGAACAACGGTATCACCTTCAATTTGCTCCCAAGAATAGCTAGCAATCTGCCTATCATCTGTACTCGCCGAACCATCAAGCGAAACGCTAGTCAGTTCAATAGCATTAAAGTCGTCCGGCGCGATGGCAACGGGAGGATCATCAAGATTAACTGTGACTACGACGGTTGCTGTCGCCGTTGCACCTTCATTATCAGTTACAGTCAGCTGAAAAGTTAAATCAGAATCTGCAGTTACATCCGGCGCTGTGAAAGATGCGGTAGCTGTATCAGCATTCTCAAGCGTCACAGTAGGAGTTCCAGCCGTTTGAGCCCAAACATAGCTGGCAATGGAACCATCAGAGTCACTACTTTGAGTACCACTCAAAGTTACTGAGTCACCAATAAATACGTCGAAATTCGCAGCAACTCTGGCGGTAGGTGCGCGGTTCTCTGGCTCGGGGTCATCTCCTCCACCACCTCCGCATGCCATTAAGGTGCTTAGTCCGACGGCTAAAAGAATAGAAAGTAATTTATTCATAAATAATCTCGTAATATTTAAAAAAGTTATGCAGTGTTTCTAATGCTACAGATAACTATAGGTATTGCAGCGCAAAAATACCAAAATATTGTTAAATAGAAGCTGAATGGTGACTGAGTTATCAATTTATTTTGTTCAAAGTCCAGATGCCTCGATTTAGTCCAACCTCTGTTGATATTTACGCCAAACCAACAATCGATTATTGGCCGGCATTTCAAAGTCGTTCTCGAGTTTAAGTCCATTTTGCTCAGCTAGTAGATTAACCGCTTCAAAATCCCTAATTCCCCGACAGGGATTAACTTGCTTAAGCCAAACTTCAAACTGGCGATTGCTTTCGCTGGTGAATTCTCCGTTGTAATTAAATGGGCCATATAACACGAGCAGCCCTTGCTTGGATAAAATTGTGGCAACCCCTTTAAACATAGCTTCGACAGCATTCCAAGGCATGATATGGGCTGTATTGGCGGAATATACAGCGTCAAATTTAGTATTAGGCCAATCGTTAGATGTGGTATCTAACTCTAGCGGCGTCAGGATATTTCTAGCGCTGGAATCCGCTATCCATGCGTTAATGCTTGGATGATTTTCCATCAAGTCACTAGCTTGCCATTTTATGTGTGGTAGGCTCTGAGCAAAATGAACGATATGTTGACCGGTACCACTTCCGATTTCTAACACCGATTTCTTATCAATTAGAAGTGGCTTAATAGTCTCTAATATAACTTGCTTATTGCGTTCGCAAGCCTCTGAAAATTGTTTCATATTCGGATTCTTCTCCGCTACACCTATTTAGAATTCAAAAAAAAGAGGCCTCGAAAGCCTCTTTTTAAAACCATTTGCCTAGTTAGTAATTACCAGGAACAGGACCAAACTGGTTACTCTCCGGCGTACCTTCTAAGAAGCCGCACTCAACAAGCTGCCAAATTGGACCAACAATTGGAATCAGTCCAATAAGTACCCACCAACCACTTTTATTTCTATCGTGCCACCGCTTAACCTGAATTGCCAAAGATGCCCAAATGACCATGATGTAGACAGGAATAGCCAATACTCCTACCCAATCACCAAGAACAGATGCGAGACCAAAGACTACACCGATTGCCAACATAGTACCGATGAAAAGCCCAAGCACTCCATATAACCAATAAACTTTGCGTGGAATCCGGCCTTCAAAAGATAAATAGATTTCCTTGATCGACAATACTGTCGGACCGGCAGAAACTGAAATATCGCTTTCCGGTGCTTCATAAGGGCTGTTATCTGACATACTTCTCTCCTAATTAGTTATTATTAATTGAATTCACTTTACTAATATAGAGTAGATTGACCGACAAAACTTAATTTTTGAGATTTTTCTAGTGCTACGTTTCACAGAAATTCAGAATATCCAACGCACTCGTTTCTATAGGCTACAAAAAAAGGCTCCCTAGGGAGCCTTTTTAATTTTACCTAAGTGGCTTTTACATCATGCCTGGCATACCGCCCATGCCACCCATACCGCCCATGCCACCCATGTCAGGCGCACCAGCAGCATCGTCAGCAGGAAGATCGGCAATCATTGCTTCGGTAGTAATCATTAATCCAGAAACAGAAGCGGCATGTTGAAGTGCACTTCGAGTTACTTTTGTTGGATCTAGAATACCCATTTCGATCATGTCGCCGTACTCACCAGTAGCAGCATTGTAACCGTAGTTACCTTCACCATTTGCAACATTGTTAAGAACCACAGATGCTTCATCACCCGCATTGTTAACGATTTGACGAAGAGGTGCGTTTACTGCGCGAAGTAAAATGTGAATACCTGCAGTTTGGTCGTCATTTTCGCCTTTGATCTCGTCGATTCTTGCCGCTGCTCTTACCAAAGCAACACCACCACCAGGGACTACACCTTCTTCTACTGCTGCGCGAGTTGCATGCAATGCATCTTCAACACGAGCTTTTTTCTCTTTCATTTCGATTTCAGTGGCTGCGCCAACTTTAATCACTGCAACACCACCAGCTAACTTAGCAACACGCTCTTGTAACTTTTCTTTGTCATAGTCAGAAGAAGTTTCTTCGATTTGGCGACGAATCATTTCTACACGAGCTTCGATGTTTGCACTTTCACCAGCACCATCAATAATGGTTGTATTTTCTTTAGTGATAGAGATCTTCTTAGCTGTACCTAAGTCTTCTAGAGTAGCAGTTTCTAAGGACATACCCACTTCTTCAGAAATCACGTTAGCACCCGTTAAGATAGCGATGTCTTCTAACATTGCTTTTCTTCGGTCACCGAATCCAGGCGCTTTAACGGCAGCAACTTTAACGATTCCACGAATATTGTTTACAACTAATGTCGCTAACGCTTCGCCATCTACATCTTCAGCAATAATTAATAGTGGCTTGCCAGCTTTAGCGACGCTTTCTAGTACAGGAAGCAATTCACGGATGTTGGATACTTTCTTATCAACGATCAAAATGAACGGAGACTCAGACTCAACTGACATGCTGTCTTGATTGTTAATGAAGTACGGCGACAAGTAACCACGGTCAAACTGCATACCTTCAACAACGTCTAGTTCATTTTCAAGACCAGAACCTTCTTCAACAGTGATAACACCTTCTTTACCAACTTTTCCCATTGCTGTTGCAATGATATCGCCGACATCTTTATCAGAGTTTGCTGAAATCGTTCCAACTTGAGCGATTGCTTTGTCATCTTCACATGGAACAGAGATATCTTTTAACTCAGCAACAATCGCCTTAACAGCTTGATCAATTCCACGCTTAAGGTCCATTGGGTTCATACCGGCAGCAACCGATTTAAGTCCTTCATTTAATACTGATTGAGCTAAAACAGTCGCTGTGGTTGTTCCGTCTCCGGCAACGTCAGAAGTTTGCGATGCAACTTCTTTAACCATTTGTGCGCCCATATTTTCAAATTTGTTCTCTAGTTCAACTTCTTTAGCAACAGAAACACCATCTTTAGTCACCGTTGGCGCGCCAAATGAGCGATCTAAGATGACGTTGCGGCCTTTTGGTCCTAAAGTTACTTTTACTGCGTTTGCTAGGGTATTAACACCATTCACCATTTGTGAACGCGCGTCATCACCAAATCTTACGTCTTTTGCTGACATTTTTGATTCCTCTTAATAAAATTCTTTTAAATTTACGAAATATTCAAAACTTTTCTAGATAACTCGATTTTTAGCTTACTCAATGATGCCGACGATATCGTCTTCACGCATGACAAGCAGCTCTTCGCCGTCCACTTTGACTTCGTTACCAGAATATTTACCAAATAGTATTTTGTCGCCAACCTTAACTTCTAAAGGACGCACGTCACCGTTATCCAGATGCTTCCCAGTTCCGACAGCGAGAATTTCTCCGCGGCTTGGCTTTTCTTTTGCGTTATCTGGAATCAAGATACCGCCAGCACTCACTGTTTCATCTTCCATACGTCTAACTAGAACTCGGTCGTGTAAAGGACGAATACCCATTTGTTTGTCTCTCCTAATAATTGCTAGTCAAAACTATTCTTATTGAATTTAGCAACTAGCGATGGTTAATAAATAATTGACAGGGGGTATATGGGGACATTTTTTTAGCACTCAACCCTTTTGAGTGCTAAAAATGGAATTTCTTTAGGGCGAACTAGTCGATAAACAGATTAAGGGCTAATCCGGCTTTGGACTCGAATAAATATCAAACAGCTATTGACCCTATAGTAAACTTTAGGGTTTATACTCTATTATAAATTAGCTTTTCAATGTTTGGATTATCTGGTTTGAATAATCATATGAAAATTGGCGAATTAGCCTCACAATGCGATGTTTCAGTAGAAACGCTACGATTCTATGAATCCAAGGGACTGGTCATCCCTCAACAGCGCTCGTCAAACGGTTATCGACTCTATAGTCAAGCCGATAAGCAGCGCTTAGGTTTCATTCTTCACGCCAAGAAAGTTGGTTTTTCATTGCAGGAAATTAAGCAACTGCTCTCTTTAAGAGCCGATAAAGATAGCTACACCTGTGAGGAAGTAAAAAATTACACTGGAACAAAAATTAATGAAATTGAGGCAAAAATTGCCGACCTTCAAAAAATGAAGCAAGCGTTAGATAACTTATACAATGCGTGCTGCGGCGGCCCTGAAAGTGCACGAGGGTGTACCATTTTATCCAGCCTCGATGACAACACGCTGTTTTCAAATGGACGCATCCACCCTATTGCAGAAAGCGATCTAGATAACGATCCTCAGCCCCATTCAAAGGAGCCAATCAGTGAATTTTCTAAATAATTTCATCATTTTATTTGTCGAATCCGCACCTTGGCTGCTGTTAGGTTTATTAATCGCAGGATTAATGAAATGGTTTGTTCCCATGGCTCTTTTACAAAAACATATGGGTAACAATAAGGTTAGCTCGATTATCAAAGCCGCGATCATAGGCGCGCCACTGCCTCTTTGCTCATGCGGAGTTATACCTGCCGCAATTGGACTTAGACGCTCGGGTGCATCTAAATCAAGCACCATCTCGTTTTTGGTTGCAACGCCTGAGACTGGTGTTGATTCAATTTCAGTCTCTTACGCTCTTTTAGGACCTTTTTTTGCCATTATTAGGCCGATTTCAGCGATTTTAACCGCTATTTATGCCGGTTTACTGGTTAAGTTTAGTGTGTCAGACAAACAATCAACAGAGATACCGCCAGCCGCTCAAAAAGCGCCATGTTGTCATAAATCAGTGGCTGCCGATCCTCACAAACGCGGTAAGTTTTCAGAACTGCTGTTCAATGCCCTTGAATTTGCTAGTGGCAAATTACTGATCGATATTACTAAGTGGTTGCTAATTGGATTGCTCTTAGCGGCTGCCATCAAAACCTGGGTGGCGACGGATTTTCTTTTACAATGGGGCGATGGATTGCTAGCCATGATAGTTATGGCTCTTATTGGGATCCCGATGTATATCTGCGCAACAGCTTCAACACCAATAGCGGCAGGCTTTCTCGCCGCTGGACTGTCACCTGGCGCTATTTTGGTATTTATGCTCGCGGGACCAGCGACAAATATTGCAACCATGGGGATGATTCGACAAGAAATGGGAAATAGGGTTTTAATCGCTTATCTAGTTAGCTTATTTACTGCCAGTATTTCTCTTGGTTATTTAACCAATTGGCTCATTTCAATGATGAAAATCAATATCCCACTTGTTGCTGCCAACGCGCACACAATGGAAACTTCGGGTATCTATCTAGCCTCTGCTTTGCTACTAGCAGGATTAATGCTTAGAAATTTGTTCACTCAATTCTATCGAGTGAAAGCCGGAACCTCGGCCTAAATCCCATTTTTAATCGAACAACTTCAACTGGTTCGTCCACCTAACATCTCAAAACGACATAAAATGCGCCTTTATGTCGCTAAAATCCATAAACGTGAGCAACAACTCATATTTATTCGAGAAATCACTTTAACTTCAGCGCAAATCGGCGTAAAGTGTCACTTTGCGGCTATTTATAGATTTTAACGACTTTTAGCCGCTACTTTTACGAGCGCGTCAAAAGTAAGGGTTAACAACTGGCGAATAAACTTTCGGTGATTAGTTAAAGCTCAGATTGTTGACTAGAAATAACGAATTAGAACTAATTAGAATCGATGAAAATATTATTGCTTAATGGTCCCAACTTGAACATGCTAGGCACAAGAGAGCCGGAGATCTATGGTTCATTGAGTTTGCCAGACATTGAAAAGCAATTACAAGAAAAAGCATCGGAACATCAGATTGAGTTAAATACCTTTCAGTCCAACGCGGAACATGAATTGGTCGATCGAATTCAACAAAGCATCAACCAAGGCGTTAAATTTATATTGATTAATCCGGCGGCTTTTACTCATACCAGTGTAGCGATTAGAGACGCACTTGCCAGCGTGCGGCTGCCATTTATAGAGATCCACTTATCAAACCCTCACGCACGAGAACCGTTTAGAAAACAAAGTTATTTTTCCGATTTAGCAGTTGGGATCATTGCAGGGTTTGGCGTTAACAGTTATTTAATGGCATTTGAATCTGCCGTTAAACATTTAAAACAATAGCTTTTAGAGACACAAATTTTTAACAGCAAATTTTTACAACAATAATTTTTATATAACCATTTACAAAAGGTAAGAGCATTATGGATATTCGGAAAGTAAAGAAATTAATCGAATTACTCGAAGAATCTGGGGTCGCTGAAATTGAAATTAAAGAAGGCGAAGAGTCTGTTCGTATAAGTCGAGCGATGGCTCCAATAGCCGCGGCGCCTGCGCCTGCGCCGGTTCAAGTTCAAGCTGCCGCTCCAGCTGCTAGTGCAGCGCCTGAAGCTGCTGCACCTGCTCCAGCAGTGGAGTCGGGTCATCAAGTTAAATCACCTATGGTAGGAACTTTGTACCTAGCTCCGTCTCCAGGTGCAAACACTTTTGTTAGTGTCGGTGATAAAGTTAATGTTGGCGATACTCTTTGTATTGTTGAAGCGATGAAAATGATGAATCAAATCGACGCTGATAAGGCGGGTGTCATTAAAGCCGTGCTAGTTGGTGATGGCGAACCTGTTGAATTTGACGAGCCTTTATTCATTATTGAATAACAAATTGAGTGATTTAAGTTTTCACTCAATTGCTCAACTAAAAAAATTTTTTGGTTTAATGAAAACAAAATCAGTTTTGTTTTTGAAAAGTAAAACGAATTTCTGGAAAATAAAATGCTTGATAAAGTGGTAATCGCAAATCGTGGAGAAATTGCTCTACGTATTTTAAGAGCATGCAGAGAGTTAGGTATAAAAACCGTAGCGGTACATTCGACTGCCGACGAAAACCTTATGCATGTTAGATTAGCAGACGAGTCAGTTTGTATTGGCCCACCTTCCCCCATGGACAGCTACCTCAATATCCCAGCTATAATTTCTGCGGCTGAAGTCACCGACGCGGTGGCCATTCATCCTGGTTATGGCTTTTTGGCTGAAAACGCTGACTTTGCGGAACAAGTAGAGCGCAGTGGATTCACGTTTATCGGTCCAACTGCGGATACTATTCGTCTTATGGGTGATAAGGTCTCTGCAATTGCAGCTATGAAACGTTCTGGCGTTCCTTGTGTACCTGGTTCAGATGGCCCACTTGGTGATGACGACAAAACTAATTTGGCTTTGGGTAAACGAATTGCCTACCCAGTAATCATCAAAGCCTCCGGTGGCGGAGGCGGTCGCGGAATGCGAGTCGTAAGAAAAGAAGAAGATCTTATCGAGTCAATTGCTTTGACTAAGGCTGAAGCTAAAGCCGCATTTAATAATGATATGGTTTACATGGAGAAATTTTTAGAAACGCCTCGCCATGTAGAAATCCAAGTTCTGGCCGACAATCACGGCAATGCAATTTACCTCGGTGAACGAGACTGTTCTATGCAGCGTCGACACCAAAAGGTTGTTGAAGAAGCGCCAGCACCTGGCATCACCGAAGAGAAACGACGATATATCGGCGAACGATGTGTTGCCGCCTGTATCGAAATGGGCTACCGAGGAGCTGGAACCTTTGAATTCTTGTACGAGAAAGGTGAATTTTATTTCATTGAAATGAATACTCGAGTGCAAGTTGAGCATCCTGTTTCTGAATTGGTTTCTGGCGTTGATATCATAAAAGAGCAACTTCGAATTGCTGAAGGCCAACCGCTTTCGTTCAAGCAAGAAAATATTCAGCTAAGAGGTCACTCGATCGAGTGTCGAATTAATGCCGAAGATCCCGAAACATTTATTCCTTCCCCTGGCACGATAACTCGTTACCATGCTCCAGGCGGCCCAGGAGTTAGATGGGATTCACATATCTATTCGGGTTACAAAGTCCCACCTTATTATGATTCGATGATTGGCAAGCTAATCACTTATGGAGAGACTCGGGAAGTCGCTATGGCAAGAATGCAAATGGCACTGGATGAAGTAGTCATTGATGGCATTAAAACCAATATTGAATTACAACGTCGCATTATGGCCGATGAAAACTTCCAGAAAGGCGGCACCAACATTCACTATCTAGAAAAGAAGCTGGAAGACGAACTGTAAAGCCAATCGCCTTTTCAACTGTCCCCAATAAAAAATGCCCGCGTAAGCGGGCAACTCAGGGATTGTATTACAAATACTAATGGTAAATCAGCGCTTGATAGATTGTAGAGGGCTTGGCTACACTTTGATCAAATCAACTCACTAGCCAGTGCAATAATATATAACTAAATGCTCTATTAATACGAACTAGTTATCAGTTTTCTTCATAGAGTCATAACTCGGAATTTTCGGATGCTGCGGCAAAGATGCTTTGTGAATATCGTTTGTTAAGCTATTAACGTTGCCTACTCTTTTTCTGACAACATGCAACAAATTGAAACTCACTTTGGCACTTTGTTGGACTACTTTTCCAGTACTCGCAATAACTTCAAAATGCGCAGTGTGCGGACCATATTCAACATTATTAGCAGTAACAGTTAGCTCTTTTTGCTTTTCGCCTACCAACTGACCATCAATGTAAAACTTTAGAAAATGGCTTTTACTCAACGCCGGCTCAAGAGTTACAGAGAGAGTAACCGTTCCACCATTATTCCTGACAACACCGTCATTTTCTAAGCCTTGAAAAGACATCACTCGATAATAATCGGCATTAGGATCGCGCTTTATTTGGTTTTCTTCAACCATAGACTCAATATCAACCTTTGGCTTTTCCATTTTTATTGAGTTCACTTCTTCCATTACAATTTCTTTTGCACCTGGCGAGGGTTGGTCAGAAAACCTTATCTTGCCGTTCTTATCGATAGTTTTATAGAGCTTTTTGGTCTCCTTTTGATGGCTTTCGGATGATTCTTTATCGGCTTTTTTATCACTATCGGCGGCATTCGAGAAAACCGAATAAAAGCCAATATGACTGCTAAGCAGCGAAATTAGGATTAGTTTAGTAGGGTTCATTGAGTTGATCAGCCCGGTTACATGGATACCTTAAAACTAGCAAACTATTTGATACATTGATAGTTTTTAGTCTGCGAGATATTGACTGAGTTCAATAAATTGGTAAGCAAATCGACAGAAGACTTTGTAATTTCTATGGTATGAGCAAACTGTCGGTAAAAAAAAGCCAGTCATAAAGACTGGCTTTTAAGTCAAACTGACAAATTACAGGCTGTAGTAAAGTTCAAACTCAACAGGGTGTGTTGTCATATTTAAACGCTCAACTTCACCAGACTTAAGTGCGATGTAAGAATCGATAAAGTCATCACTAAATACGCCACCTCGAGTTAAAAACTCTCTATCCGCGTCTAATGCTTCTAGAGCTTGTTCTAATGAAGAAGCAACTGTTGGAATTTCTTTCGCTTCTTCTGCCGGTAGATCATAAAGATCCTTATCCATGGCATCGCCAGGATGGATTTTGTTTTGAATTCCGTCTAGACCTGCCATCATCATGGCACTGAATGCTAAATAAGGGTTTCCAGTAGGATCTGGGAACCTTACTTCGATTCGTCGACCTTTTTCGCTAGGAACATGCGGGATTCGGATAGAAGCACTTCGATTCTTAGCCGAATAAGCAAGCATGACAGGCGCTTCAAAGCCAGGAACTAAACGCTTATAAGAGTTAGTCGAAGCGTTTGCGAAAGCATTAATTGCTCTTGCATGCTTAATAATTCCACCGACATAAAACAATGCAGTTTCAGACAAACCGCCATATTTGTTTCCAGCGAACAAGTTAACACCATCTTTAGCTAAAGACTGGTGAACATGCATACCACTTCCGTTATCACCAACGACAGGCTTAGGCATAAATGTCGCTGTCTTACCGTAGGCATGAGCTACATTGTGAACAACATATTTTAAAATTTGAGTCTCATCAGCCTTTGCAACTAAAGTGTTAAATCGGGTCGCAATTTCGTTTTGGTTACCAGTAGCAACTTCATGATGATGAGCTTCTGTCATAACGCCCATTTCTTCTAATACTAGACACATTTGTGAGCGAATATCTTGAGATGAATCTACTGGAGGAACTGGGAAGTAACCGCCTTTAACGCCAGGTCTATGACCCATATTGCCATCGTCATAACGACGGTCTGAGTTCCAAGCCGCTTCGTTAGAATCGATTTTGTAGGAAGCGCCTTTCATATCAATTTGGAAACGCACATCATCAAACAAGAAAAACTCTGGCTCTGGACCAAAATAAGCGGTATCGGCTATGCCGGTTGATTTTAAGTAAGCTTCTGCACGTTTTGCAACCGAGCGAGGATCACGGTCGTAACCTTGCATAGTCGCAGGCTCTAAAATATCACATCGAAGATTCAAGGTAGAATCTTCGCAGAATGGGTCCATTACAGCAGTTTCAACATCAGGCATTAAAACCATGTCTGACTCGTTAATGCCTTTCCAACCTGAAATAGACGAACCATCAAACATTTTACCTTCTTCTAAGAAGTCTTCATCAACGCAATGAACAGGCAAGCTAACATGTTGTTCTTTACCTTTAGTATCAGTGAATCGTAAATCGACAAAACTTACATCGTTCTCTTCGATCATTGCTAAGATCTTATTATCAGACATGCTGTATTCCTCAGTACTTAAATTAAACGAAAATGGGGCTAAAAACTTGTTGTTGCCAATTAATGCAAAGCTGATGCCAACTAATTGATCACCTTTGAACCTTGAAATAACTAAACTAGAGTTTAACGCAGAATCAAGCAACGCACCAAAAAAGCACCACCCCCACCAACATTGCACCATTAAAGTGCAAAACTAGTAAATGAGAACCGATAATAGGATCTAAACATCGATCTAACTTGATCACTTGTTATTTCAGGCTGCCCTAAAACAGGGCGGCGTCATTTAGCTCCTTAAAACTGCCTAAACAAAATCCGAATTAAACGATTGTTTAACTTTATATCTCAACCACCAATATATTTTAATTTAGTTTCTTGCTTTTTCGCTGATTACGCCTAGATTTATAGTTACCTTTACGAAAATTTGCAGGTCCCTAAAAACGACCTTCTTGTCATTACAAGGTCTGACAATATTGGCTATTTCTTCCAATCGACAATTCCGAAGTCACGTTATCGTGTGGTTTTTGCTCGTTGCGGGGTTAATTCTAACCATTACTGGTTATAGTATTTATCGCAGTGCCGAAGTTTATCTAATTGATAAATTCCTACATAGGCAAATGATGCAAGCTGAGACGACAGCGGCGTTTATCGATGGCAATATACATCGAGGCTTTAGTTCGTCTAAATCAATGTCTACTAAGCCCTATAAACGCTACAATGGTGCGCTACTGAAAACCATGCAAGCGGATGAATTTGCAAGTTTTATTTATACCGTAAATTTTTCTAAGTCAGGAAAGAGCATTCACTATGGAGTAATCCCTGACATTCGCCAAGAACAACAAAAAACCCCACTTTTCTTAAGTGGCAGTAAACTGGTGACCAGCGAAAGCTTTGAAAAACTAATACGAGAATTCCATCAAAGTAAACAAACTAGCAAAACAGTGCTACTAAAAGATATTTCAAACGTACAGAAGTATATTAGCTTTGCGGCTATATTGGACTCTAAAAGTAACTCAGCTGGTATTGTGGTAGTGGAAGTTTCAAACCATCAAGTCTCTCAGCTAAAAGAGAAATTGCTTGAATCCATGCTAGTCACTATCAGCTTCTTATTTATTAGCTTACTAGTAGCCTCAATCTTTTTTGCCCGTAAAATTACCGGTCCTTTTGAACAACTGACTGACGCCATAGAACGGCTGATAAAGAATGATTTTAACTTTAACCTTTCACTTTCTGGGTTTGGTGGATTCACCTATTTAGCCAAACAATTCAATTTAATGATTTTAAAGCTGCAGGTTAGTCGGAACGAGTTAGTGAGCACCAACAAAGCCTATAGCCGTTTTGTACCACATCAAATACTAAAGCTTATTAGTCCTACCGGAATCAAAAATACCGCTCTAGGCGATTGTGTTGAAAAAGAGATGACCATACTTTTTTGCGATATTCGTGGCTTTACCAGCCTTTCTGAATCAATGCCTCCCAGTGAAAACTTTAGTTTTATTAATCGTTACTTAAAAATAATGGTACCGGTGATTAATAAATATGGTGGCACCATCGACAAATATATGGGCGACGGTATTATGGCGCTGTTTCCTAACTCAGCAGACCATGCAGTTCAAGCGGCTGTTGGCATGATGGAAACCCTTGATAAATACAATGAAAAACTGCGACAACGAAATCTTCCGACAGTAAAAATCGGTCTTGGATTACATACCGGTAAAATGATGCTCGGAACCGTTGGAACCAGTTCTCGAATGGACGTAACTGTAATTTCGGATACTGTTAATGCCGCAGCTAGGATTGAAGCACTCACAAAGACATTTCATTCCCCTATTTTAATCTCAGAAGAATTGAGGATGCGCTTAGAACACTTTGACAAAAAGAATTTACGCTTTATTGCTACCTGTTTTGTTCAAGGAAAATCCAAACCCGTTACTTTGTATGAGGTTTTTTCTCAAGATACTATCAGTGTAAGAAAAGAGAAACTGCACAATCAAAACGGCATGATTAAAGCCTGGCAGCACTATAAAAAAGGTGACGATGAACGAGCACTGATGCTCTATCAACGTTTGATGGAAAAAAGCCCTTCTGATAAAGCGTTGCTCGCATTAATTGAAGTTGTGCAAACGGGTCGACTATAATCAGCACTCCTATTTTGACTCGGTGAAAAACGACGCATGTCTATTTGGAAGAAACCATTTGATTTAAACTCGCTTAATCATTCTCGTAAAAATACCTTAGTAGAGACACTCGGCATATTGATTACTGAGTTTGGCGATGATTACATGACTGCCAGTATGCCGGTAGAGCCAAGAACACACCAACCGATGGGCATATTACATGGCGGAGCATCTGTAGTTCTTGCTGAAACAGTTGGTAGTATTGCAGCAAATATGGCGGTTGACGAGCAACACTATTGCGTTGGTTTAGATATTAACGCTAACCATCTAAAATCAGTTAGCAGTGGACTTGTCTACGCTACTTGCAAACCAATTCATTTAGGCCGAACTACCCAGGTTTGGGATATTCCACTGGTTAACGATATGGGTAAACCAACCTGTATATCACGTTTAACTATGGCTGTTCTTAAAAAAAATCCTTAAACAATTCTCTGGAAAACACATACGCTACAAAATAATCAACTGTTCTGAGCTATAAGTTATTCTTTTAGTTTCCAGTCTAAGGTCATTCCTGCATAAAAAGGAACAATCGAACGACCGTTGGGCAAGATGATTTCTTTAGCAACTTTCCATTGCTCTCTTATCAATGTTACCGTACCTTGGTTGCGAGGTAACCCGTAAAAATCGGCACCATAATGGCTGGCAAATCCTTGCAAATTTTCCAACACATTTAACTCTTCAAACACCTGTGCATACAATTCTAAAGCACTCCAAGCACTGTAACAGCCAGCGCAACCACAAGCATTTTCCTTCTTGTCTTTTTCATGGGGTGCAGAATCTGTCCCTAAAAAGAACTTCTCTGAGCCACTTGCCACCACGGCACGCAGCGCTTGTTGATGAGTGTTCCGCTTTAGTACGGGTAAACAATAATTATGTGGCTTAATTCCGCCAACTAAAAGGTCGTTGCGATTTAGCATTAAATGTTGGGGAGTAATAGTTGCTGCAACATTTTTTCCTGCGGCACTGACGAACTCAACCGCATCAGAGGTTGTAATATGCTCAAGTACAATTTTTAAATCGGGAAAGCTTGTAGTGATCTGCTTTAAAACGGTCTCTATAAAAACTCTCTCTCGATCAAATATATCAACGTGACTGTCTGTAACTTCACCGTGGATCAGCAACAAAACCCCTTCGTCGGACATTGTTTGTAGAACGGGGTATAAGGACTCTATTTGTTTTACCGCTGCATCAGAATTGGTTGTAGCACCGGCGGGATAGTACTTAATCGCAGGGATACCCGCTCGTTTGGCATCGATGACAGTCTGAGAACTTGTTAGATTAGTCAAATATAGTGTCATTAAGGGATCAAATTGATTTTCGTTAGGGACAGCATTCATTATTCGTTTTTTATAGGCTAGTGCCATTTCAGCGTCAGTGACTGGCGGTACTAGGTTCGGCATAACGATTGCTCGTCGAAAACATCTCGCAGTAGCTGCCACAGTTTCCGTAAGTAGATCTCCATCTCGAAAATGTAGGTGCCAATCATCAGGTGCTTGAATGGTGAGTTCTTGCATGTTTTTTACCCTAGTTTAAAGTAATATTATGACGGTTAAATCGACTGATATACTGTGAAGTATAGCGTTTAATCTAAGCTAAAAGCTACAGACATTATTGAGACAGCAACAGATTAGAAATAATACTTTTTTGGATAGAACGATCTTTTGCACACTTTAAGCGCATTTAGATTGATCTAGCCCCGACGCAGATGGTTATGAACTTGTTAGAATATTTAGCAGTGAATCTACATTTAGGTTATTTAACTGTCACTGCTAAAATCAATAATAGATATCTTATGGACCCTTTATTTTGATAGCCTACTCGATTGATAAAACTAGCTCACGCACTGGTCTAACAAAGCAGGCCGCCAAGTCTCTATTGGCGACTCATGGTTTAAACCAATTACCACAAAAAAAAACCATCTCGCTCTTTAGCCGTTTTATTCACCAATTTAAAAATGCACTGATTTACATTCTTCTGGCCGCGTTATTAATCGATTTAACTCTCTGGTGGTTGGAAAATAAGTCCAATATTCCCATTGATGCCCTAGCTATTGCTGCCATCTTAATTCTCAATGCGAGTTTAGGAGTTTGGCAAGAAACCAAAGCTGAGAATGCATTAGCTAAGCTTGAGTCGTTCGCGGTTCAAAATGTTTGGACCATTCGAGATGAGAAGCTAGAAAAAATAGCTCGATACTATTTAGTGCCAGGAGATCTAGTGCGACTGGAGTCTGGTGAACGAATACCGGCAGATCTAACCCTCCTAGATGATGAGGAGTTAATCGTTGATGAATCAGTCATTACCGGCGAATCAGAGCCAGTTTTAAAATCTCTTGGAACGGAATTATTCGCTGGGACATTATTGGTAAAGGGAAGAGGTTATTTTCGAGTTACTCGAACAGGAAGTAAAAGCACATTAGGTAAACTAGCCACTTTGATTTCCTCCCTTGACGATCGACAGACCCCTCTTGAAAAACGATTGCAACGATTTGGTCATCAAATTGGTATTGCGGTAGTCTTAATTGCAGTGGGTCTATTACTTCTCGGTCTTTCGGTCGAAGGATTATCGAGCTTTAATCAAATGTTTCTTTTTGCCGTAGCGCTGGCAGTCGCAGCCGTCCCGGAAGGCTTACCTGCGATAATTTCTCTGACACTCGCTCTTGGTGTTGAACGAATGTCGAAGCGAAAGGCAGTTGTTCGGAAAATGGCTGCGGTAGAAGCCTTAGGCTCTGTCACTGTTATCGCTACTGACAAAACAGGCACACTCACAGAGAACAAAATGCACGTCAGTGAATTATTAGTAGAAGATGAGTCGCTTGCGTATCGTGCCATGTCCATCGCTAACGATGCGGAGGTAGATACTGGCGCGGGTGACCCGCTCGAGCAAGGACTGTATCGATATTTAATCGAAAACTCAGTGGACCCCGCAGCAATACAACTTGATTTTCCTAGGTTGAGTAGCCAGCCTTTTGATTCTAAGGAAAAGTATATGCGTGTTTCGGTTAAACATGCTGGAAACTTTTGCAGCTATTACAAGGGCGCCCCTGAAGTACTTATGCAGATGTGTCAAATGGATGAGAAACAAAGAATGTCTCAGCAAAAACTCGCAGAAGAATATGCTAGTAAAGGATTCAGATTGCTTGCGTTGGCTTGGTCAGAAGACGATAGCGAGAGCATTCGTTCAGCTCAGTTACAATGGATCGGCTTAGTGGTGCTTCAAGATCCAGCGAGACCAGAAGTTCCCAATGCTGTCAAACAGGCCCAATTAGCAGGTATCCGAATTATGATGTTGACGGGGGATCATCCCGCAACAGCATTAACCATTGCTCAGCAAATAGGAATAGAGGCACAGCAAGTTATTACCGGAGAGCAGTTTGAAGCGTTGTCAAAAGAGCAACGAGCCTCGAAAATTAAAACGACCAACGTATTTGCTAGAGTAAAACCAGAACACAAGTTAGAAATAGTTACTACATTGCAACAACAGCAACAGACTGTTGCTGTCACAGGTGATGGTGTTAACGACGCTCCCGCTTTAAAAGCTGCAGATGTCGGTATTGCGATGGGCCAGAGGGGAAGTGATGTTAGTCGAGAAGTCGCAGATATTGTATTAGCGGATGATAACTTTGCTTCAATTGTGGCTGCTATAGAAGAAGGTCGCAGTATTTATGAAAACATTAAAAAATATATTCGAATTCTCTTCTCAACTAATTTAGCCGAAATAATATTAGTAGCGTTTGGAATGGTGATAGCTATAGTCGCCAATGTACGGGATGAAAATGCGGGTTTATTATTACCGTTGCTAGCAGTTCAAATCCTATGGATTAACCTGTTGACCGACTCTTTCCCAGCACTCACTGTCGCTCTAGATAAGAATCCAAACCTGATGTCTAAAAAACCTTCACCAGCCACTAATCCGCTACTCGATCGTTCGGCGATGATCTTTACCCTATCGATTGGTGGATTCATCGGGTCAGTATCTCTGTTTCTATTTTGGTGGCTACCTACTCGGGGATTTGACCTAGTTTTGGTACAAACAGCCGTATTTACTTATCTTACGCTAAGTCAATTATCGGTAATAATTCCGGCGAGAAAAACAGCCACGCAGCCAAAATCGAACCACTTTGTATTGCTCGCTATTTTGGCCTGTTTTAGCCTACAAATTATGGTACTAAACTTCGAAGTATTTAATGAACTATTGCACATAACCATGTTGAGCCAAACACTTGTGATAGAAATCGCCGGTTTAATTTTTATCAGTTGGTTGTTTGCAGAAATTACCAGTCGTTTTTTACGTCACCATTACCAGAATTCCTAAATCGCTCAATTAAAATGAGGACCTAACAAAAATGTACATAGAATTCTTTGGCGCAACCCAAGAAGTCACAGGTTCTTGTTTCATGTTAACCATCGAAAACAAAAAGATACTGGTTGATTGTGGAATGATCCAAGGGTCAAGCAGTCATGAAAGACATAACTATGACCCATTTCCATTTAGTACCGATGAAATTGACGCTGTCATTCTTACTCATGCCCATTTAGATCATTCTGGAAGAATTCCACTTTTAGTTAAAAGAGGTTTTAACGGTCCAATTTATGCTCATAAAGCGACCGTTGATCTTTGCGATATTCTTTTCCAGGATGCCGGCTTTCTTAACGAAAAAGATGCTAGATGGCAAAATAAAATCAGAAATCATGATGCTAAAGATATTATCGAACCGCTATTCACTAAAGAGGAAGCGAAATACGCGATGCGTTATTTCAAACCACTCGATTATTCACAGTTCCAAAGTATTTTGCCAGGCATCAACGTTACGCTGCGCGACGCAGGTCATATTTTGGGCTCCTCGATCGTTGAGCTTGATTTACAAGCGAATGGGCAAAAGCGTAGAGTTGTATTTAGCGGCGACCTCGGCCATCTAGGAGCGCCTATTTTAAGAGATCCCACTTATCTAGACTCCGCCGACTTAGTAATCATGGAGAGTACCTATGGCGACCGATTACACAGGAATTGGGGCGAGACCTGGCAAGAAATGGGGGAGATTTTCAACAAGGCTCAAAGCGAAAAAGGCAATATTTTGATTCCCGCATTTGCGGTAGGTCGAACGCAGGAATTGCTATATACCTTCAAACGCCATTTTGAAGAATGGAACATCGGCGATTGGGATATATTTTTGGATAGCCCAATGGCAATAGAGTCAACAAAAGTCTACGCAAAGCATTCTAAAATTTACGACATGGATGCGTCTGAGGCTAAACAAACGAACGGCAGTATTTTTGATTTGCCAAACTTGCATATGACCTCATCCACCGAACAGTCTTTAAAAATCAATCAGGTGAAATCAGGCGCCATTATTATTGCAGGTAGCGGGATGTGCACCGGAGGAAGAATTAAACATCATTTCGATCACAATATTTGGCGAGACCATGCACATGTAATCATTGTCGGCTTTCAGGCTAGGGGAACGCTGGGAAGAAAACTAGTTGATGGAATGGATAGAATCTCACTTTGGAAAAAAAGCGTCCCTGTGAGGGCTAGCGTGCACACCATTGGGGGCTTGTCGGCCCATGCTGACCAACAAGGTTTAATTAACTGGTTCCTACATTTCAAAAACAAACCTGATTTAGTATTAGTTCACGGGGAACCTGAGGCTATGAATACTTTAGCTTCGGAAATAGCAGAATTAACCAATGCTAAAATAACCAAAGCAAGCTATCGGCAGAAAATATTACTGTGATAGCTCGAGAATTAAGCCAATATTCTTTACTCAAAAACACAAACTAATCAAAAATTCGACGATTAGGCCAACTACATAGGTATAGCAGACTGTGTCGCAGCCCATACAATGAAGCGGACTTTGGGAAGAGCGGTACGAGTGAGAACTTTTTCCCCAAAAGGGACATCTTTCTTTGTTCTTTTTGAAAGAACCAAAGTCAAGGTCAATGCTTCGACTTCGCTCAGCAACCTTTTGTTTCGCAGCGCTGCGCTCTAGCTGCGACCTTCTTTTTTCTAGCCAAAAAAGAAGGCAAAAAGGCTAAGGTCGTTGGCACTGGGCTACCGACATTGACCTAATAATTGCCTTTGGTTTCAAAGGGACGCCCACCACCTGTTCGTCTGTGTGGCCCATCCCACAGTTACTTACTTCTAAATGTTTTTCTCTACACATAATCAGTGACGTGAATATTTTTGCCGAAGATTTATCCGCCTAGCGGCTATAACGGATCAGTAAAACTCATGAGTTAGCGGGTAGACAAGAAAAGTAAATGAGCGCCAGCGAGCTCTTTTCTTCCGCTGACTCTCTTTCAACCAATAAGGACCGCTCAGGCTTGAAATAACTTTCAACAAGTAACCAATTAGTTATCTTCAGCGAAAAGCAGTTTTGGTTACTTTCGTCTAAGAACGCCTACTCTTGGTGGTGTTTTGGCCAAAAGTTACTCGCACGCAAGCGAAGCGGTGCGAAACAAAAAGGTTGCTGAGCGGAGTCGAAGCATTGAACTTGGAAAAGAAAAACTTCTGCTTTAGGTAAAAACTAGCCTTACGACAGTACATCATCAATGACAGAATTGTTATGTGAACTCAACCCATACACGCAACACGATAAAACTTAACCCCGTGCAGCTCTTTCTCGCTCTTCTTGATTTTCATCTTCCTCTTCATCACTGTCACAAATATCGTGCAATGCTTTTAACTTATCACTAATCAGTCTGTTAAAAGATTCTAGGGTATGCTCCTCTGGTAGACATAATAGTTCAATGGCTTCAGCGACATCACTTACCGCATATATTTGAAATCGATTATCTGCAACCGCCTGAATAACCTCAGGCTTTAACATTAAATGTGGCAAATTAGCCTTTGGAATAATAACGCCTTGGTGCCCTGTTAACCCTCTAGCTTCACAAAGCATAAAAAAGCCTTCAACTTTCTCGTTGACTCCTCCAATAGCTTGAACTTCACCGAACTGATTAATCGACCCCGTTACTGCATACGACTCGCTAACCGGTGTCTCGGTTATCGCAGAGATTAATGCACACAGTTCACCTAATGAAGCACTATCACCATCGATAAGCCCATAAGATTGTTCCATTACAATATTTGCAGAAAGTGTAAGCGGGAATTCTTTTGCATATTGACTGGCAATATAGCCAGACAGGATCAATACTCCCTTGGAATGAATAGAAAGCCCTAGCTCACTTTCTCTTTCGATATCTACAATGCCCTTATGACCGGGCGCAACGGTCGCGGTAATTCGAGCCGGTGTTCCAAATTCAGTTGAACCTATTTCCCAAATCGTTAGACCATTGACACTACCAATCATCTTGCCATCGGTTTTGATGATGATTTGACCATCGAGGACATCTTCCATCATGTTGTTACGAATTCGAGAATGACGAAATTCTCGTTGATTTTGAGCCGCAATAATCTCTCGAGCTGCAATGTGGTTTGCTGCAGTTTGTCTTGCAATGGTATCAGCTTCACCTAAAAGCTCGAACACTTCTCCAAATCGAGCATTCAACTTTTCTTGATGTCCACAAGATCTGGCACTAAAGCGAACTAATTCAACAAACCCTTCAGTGGTCAGCTCAAGAAAATTTTGTTGCTCACCAAACCCTTTGACCAAGCGAGCCATGTGTGTAAGACATTCGTCAGTTTGCTCGAGCTCTTCGTCAAAATCGACTAATACTCGAAACAGTTCTCTAAACTCTGCATCATGGTGTTGCAACTGATAATAATAATCGCGGTTACCAACCAAAATCACCTTTAGATCTAAAGGCACTCCATGAGGACTCAGTCCCACAGTCAACGCAGTTTGAACTTCAATTAGCGGAGATTCAAATTTAAGTTCTTGAGTTTGCAATACTTGTTTGAGTTGATCCCAAATATAAGGTTCTTCAAGAAGCTTCTCTACTTCAAGTACCAAATATCCACCATTGGCACGATGTATCGCTCCACTACGTATATGTTGGAAATTAGTTGTACTGGTTCCGCCCTCATTCCAATACTCTACTCGACCAAATAAATTGGTGTAGGTTGGATGGGCCTCGTAGATGACCGGAGCGCCTGAAATAGGATTGTTACCGATTAAAAGATTAGGGATAAAAGTTTGTTGTAAGAGCTCTCTTAGAGCAGCTTCTGTTTTTGCCTCAGGAGATTCAATGTATTCAAAATGTTCGAGAATAAAAGTGGTTAGGTTGCTTTTTATCTCCTTACAATAAATCTGCACACCCAACAGCCCTGCGTAGTTACTTTCTAGTTCGTCAACAAATCCTTTAAGTGCTTGATTAATCGTTTTGGTTTTTAACGCTTGTAACGAATCGAATGATTCACGTTTCCACTGTGGCAACTCTAATAACGCTTCATTTAATTTCTCTTCCAACTCAACAATCGTCAAGTTGATTTGATCCCTTTGCTCCTGCGATAAGCTGGCAAATTTAATATCATCTACAATTTGACCATCGATGACAGGAGAAAAAGAAATATTGGAAGCTTCTTGATAAAGAGAAATGCTTTTTTGATTGGCTTCTTTCTCGAGTATTGTAATGGCACTCTCAATTTTACTGTTAAACAACCGGTCAATGGCGGTCTTTTGACGTTGGTATCCTGGGTTTTCAAATGCCGCAGGTAGTATAGCTAATATTCGATCGACAAACTGACGGCAATCGGTGACTAATTTTTTCCCCATTCCTGTAGGTAATTCGATCACCCATGGTTCACTCACATCCTCAAAGTTATTAACGTAGACCCAATCTGGTGGAGAATTCTTTAGTTGAGCCTTGGAGCTAAGGTGCTGCTTAACCATCGAAATTCTTCCAGTACCAGTATTCCCCATTACAAATAAGTTATAGCCTAGCCGTTTCATTTCTAAGCCGAAGGCTAAAGCTGACTTTGCTCTCTCTTGACCCAAAAACTCCGTCGTTGGAGTTAACTCTTCCAAAGAATTAAACGGTAGCTCATCAACGCTGATATTGGCCGATAATTGGTGTGATTTTAGTGGTGCTATTTTCATTAAAATACTCAGTATTCTTGGGTTAATTTTTAGTTCGCTTGATCGAGCGATTATTCAAACTACGATTATGCCTTACATCAAATTTCAACGTTATCTCTCAATTATTCGACAACGACATTGCTCAATCGGAAAACTAAACTTAAAAAATAGTTCGTCCTCAGTGCTCTCCGTACCTCTGTGGTAAGTTGTTGTAATTTTTTTACCTACCACCCGCAGCATCAATAAACGTTCCAGTGACATAGGAAGCGTTTTCGGATAATAGCCAATAAATCGCTTGCGCTACTTCCTCTGGCTGTCCACCTCTTTGCATCGGAATACTAGCAGCAATTCGGTCGACTCGATCAGGTTCACCACCATCACTATGCATATTGGTATAAATAAATCCCGGTCGAACACAATTGACTCGAATGCCTTGGGCTGCGACTTCTTTTGATAATCCAATAGTAAGAGAATCCAGTGCCCCTTTAGACGCGGCATAATCAATGTATTCTCCCGGTGCGCCTAACCTAGAGGCAGCTGAAGACACGTTGACAATACTTCCTCCTACTCCCCCTCGTTTTGTCGACATACGCTTCACTGCCTCACGGCAACAAAGAAATGCACTAGTGACATTATTGGTTAAAATATCATTGATCCGCGCAGCACTAAGCTCAGTAATCGGTGCTTGTTTCTTCAATATACCGGCGTTATTAACCAAAACGCCGATTGTGCCTAACTGAATATCGATTTGATTAAATAGAGCAACCACTTGCTCTTCATCTGAAATATCTGCTTGGATCGCAATGCAGTTTGAATTGTAGTTTCTTAACTGGGTGAGGAGTTGCTCGGCTTTAGCTGAATTATTTTTATAATTGACACAAACATCAAAGCCATTTCTTGCAAGTAGCATGGATGTCGCCGCACCAATACCTCGACTTCCTCCTGTCACCAATGCCACTTTTCTCATTAATTTCACTCCTTAGATTACTAATATTTAGCCAGCATTTACTGATAGACGTTAGGGTCCCATAATTCCATAAAAGTATCTGGGCTGGCTAACTTCTTAAACCCAAATTGCTGGTACAGACCATGTGCATCTTTTGTCGCTAGCACCATCCTTCTTAAACCTTGCAGATCGGGATGTTGAAGAATCGACTTCATCAGAAGTTTACTTAAACCATTACCTCGGTGAGAATCCAAAACAAAGACATCTGCCAAGTATGCAAAGGTTGCTTTATCGGTGATCATTCGCGCGAATCCAACAAGTTCTTTTTGTTCGCTAGACTCTGCAATCACCGAAAAGCACAGTGAGTTGTCGATGGCTTTTCGCAGCGTCTTAAGGGGAATACTTTTAGCCCAATATGAATCGGTCAAAAATTGGTGTACAACAGAAATCGATATATCTTCTGGTGCACTAGAAACTTTATATTGTTTCACTGGCTTTCCTCCAAGCAGGCTCTAGTGAGCTTGCTCCCAATTATCTCCGACACCCACATCGACAATCAGCGGAATACTCAGTTCCACAGAGTTAGTCATGATTTCCACAATCTTCTTTTGATACTCTTCGACTTTGTCTTCGGCGACTTCAAAGACTAATTCATCGTGCACCTGCATCACCACACAGCAATCCGGTTTTTCTTGTCGTAACCAATTGTTTATTTCAATCATTGCTATTTTGATAATATCTGCCGCGCTACCTTGCATAGGGGCGTTTATCGCGGTTCGTTCAGCTGCTTGCCTTAACATGCCATTACTCGCATTAATCTGAGGAAGGTATAAACGTCGTCCGAATAATGTCTCAACATAGCCTAATTCTTTAGCTTTCTCTTTAGTTGACTCCATGTAAGTTCCTACATCCGGATAACGTGCAAAATAGGTGTCAATATAATGAGCGGCTTCGTCATTACTAATGTTTAATTGCTTGGCTAATCCAAACCGTGACATACCATAGATTAATCCAAAATTAACCGCTTTAGCATGTCGTCTATTTTCAGGAGTAACCTCTTCAAGCTCAACATCAAAAACTTCTGCGGCAGTAGCGCTATGCACATCTAGCCCTTGTGAAAAAGCTTTTAGCAAGCCTTCATCTTGTGAAAGGTGAGCCATAATTCTTAATTCTATTTGAGAATAATCGGCCGCTAGAATTTTGTATCCTTGGGGAGCAATAAACGCTTCTCTTAGGCTTCTACCTTCCGGTGTTTTTACCGGAATATTTTGTAAATTGGGATCACTAGAACTGAGTCGTCCAGTGGCTGCAACTGCCTGATGATAAGAAGTATGCACTCGACCAGAATTTGGCTGGATCGCTTCCGGCAATTTATCAGTATAAGTCGACTTTAATTTACTCAACCCACGATATTCCATAATCACTTTGGGTAGCGGATAATCTAAAGCAAGTTGGATTAATACTTCTTCGGCAGTCGATGGTTGCTTTTTTGGGGTTTTCTTTAAAACGGGCAATCCCATCTTTTCAAATAAAATTTCTTGCAATTGTTTCGGTGAAGCCAAGTTAAACGGCTGACCAGCTAGCTCATAAGCTTTGTTTTCTAATTCAATAATTCTGGTGCCAAATTCGTGACTTTTCTTTCTCAAGAATTCCGCATCAATTAATACTCCACGATGTTCTATGTCAGAAAGAACTTCCACTAACGGCATTTCGATTTCTTCAAAAATCCCTTTTGGACCTTCTTGCTCTTCTAAAGCCGGCCACAATGCGTGGTGCAGTTGTAAAGTGACGTCCGCATCCTCAGCCGCATATTTCCCGGCAATTTCTAAATCAATTTGATCAAAGGTAATTTGTTTTTTTCCTTTACCCGCAATACTTTCAAAACTGATACAGTCGTGATCTAAAAACTTTTTGGCTAGCGTTCCCATATCATGCCGATTGCCGACGCTGTTAGACACGTAAGACTCCAGCATAGTATCGAACTTAACCCCCGCCAAACGGATGCCAACATTCTTAAAAATACTCATGTCATATTTTATATTCTGACCAATTTTGACAATCTTTTCGTCTTCTAAAATCGGTTGCAATCGCTGCAACGCTAATTGCTGATTAAGCTGCTCTGGCGCACCCGGGTAGCGGTGGTTCAGTGGCAGATAAGCAGCCTCGCCAGGACTTGTCGCAAAGGATATTCCAACCAATTCTGCCGCTATAATGTTAAGGGAGGTGGTTTCAGTATCAATAGCGAATACCCCAGCGGTCTCTAGCTTTTTGATCCAT
>JBDVOJ010000122.1:0-58349 GCA_039969155.1 Kangiellaceae bacterium | reverse complement strand
TTGGCTGTGATCGATACTCGACTCTTGGACCGCCGCAATCGCATCAGTTTCCTCGACTGCTGAATTAGTTTGAGTGGTCGCGCTCGGTAAAGGTGGCTGACCTGCTTTCAAGTTCTTTAGCCAAGTCCGAAATTCGTATTCTTTATAATACTCTTCTAATAATTCTTTATCAGGTGCTTGTATGTGAAGTTCGTCAATATCAAATGGCACTTCGACATCCAATGCTATGGTCGCTAGCTCATAGGATAGTCTTGCTTGGTCTTCGTTATCGGTCATTTTTTCAGCAAGTTTTTTGGCTCCTCGAATTGGTAAATCGGCAATTTTATCGAGATTATTATAAATCTCATCAATACCACCAATTCCTTGGATTAAACCAAGTGCTGTTTTTTTACCGACACCAGCCACCCCTGGAATATTATCAACTTTGTCGCCCATCAAACCCAAAAAGTCGATAATGCGCTCGGGTGGTATTTCAAACTTCTGCTTCACTCCCTCAATATCAAGAAACTCATTGGTCATGGTGTTAATCAAACTGACATGTTGATTAACTAATTGCGCCATATCTTTATCGCCCGTAGATATGACCGTTTCTTGGCCTTGTTCAGTCGCGATCCGCGAAACCGTGCCGATGACGTCGTCGGCTTCAACCCCTTCAACAGCATAAATAGGAAAACCTAATGCTCGAATAATGTTATGCAACGGCTCTATTTGAGAGCGCAAATCATCAGGCATGGGCGGTCTATTAGCCTTGTATTCAGGATAGATATCATTTCTAAAAGTCTTTCCTTTGGCATCAAAAATCACCGCAATCCGTTGACTATCGTATTGCTTGCACAAACTTTTGAGCATATTTACAACACCGTAAATAGCACCAGTAGGTTGGCCCTTCGAGTTTGTAAAACCAGCCTGAGACATAGAATGATAGGCACGAAAAAGGTATGAAGAGCCATCCACTAAAATTAGTGGTTGGTTGTTGTCTGTTGTCATATAGTTTCCTGAGTGTCCAATTAGGCAAGTAGACGACTTACACAAGCGGTCAGCGGACTAATTGTTCATTTTATTTTAGCTGTGTTAGCTGGCTAGGATAGTTACTCGCCAGAATGGCCTAGTTTAACCCAGAATTAATCGGTGTAGCGAAACTAAATTGATCTGATTTTGGCAGAAATAATCGACTAAAAAAGATACTCAACCAAACTTACAAGTTAAAGTATTTTATAAGAAATAACGCTAACTCATTAAAATTTAACAATTAATTTTCACAGCCTTAAAAACCTGTGGATAAAAAAGTGCATAAAAACATCTCATAATTCCTAACAGCGATCGATTGACTCAGTAGATTACAAAAATATGACAAACTTTATTATTATTTATCAAATACTTATCTTATTTTTATTGTTTAATTTGCTTACTTGAATAAGTTGTGAATAACTGATGCTGCACTGTGCATAACCTTGGTAATGACACAAAAATGACAAATTGGCGACATCGGGTTTTAGCGAGGATGATAGGCTCATTCGGAAACCCATTTAGATTGAAAATAATGGATTTCAGGTAATTAACTGCTATATTTATTAACGAAAGTTGTAGATGTCTTAAAACTTATTTATTTGATATTAATCAACAGCCTACAAGGTACGATTTCATGGAAGATCTGTCGAAGTTAAGCCGCAATTACCTAGCTGCCACCGCAGTTACAGTGATAATTTGTCTGCCGTTAGTCTACTTAGAGGTTAAATGGCTTACCTACATAGCCTTGCTATTATCGATTTTAGCTTTATTTATGCTTCACCGTATTCATTCTCGGTGGCGAGCCCGACTCGAAGAATTAGTAAGCAATCAACAATCAATTGAAAATAGTCAAACTGAACAACAAGAGCACTATTCTTCCTACCTAAAAACGATTATACCGAGCTTGAAAAAGAGCTTGGCAGATTCACTTGAGCTTTCAAATCAGGCCAACAACCAACTATCAAAACAGTTTAATGCGATTTCCGAAGATATTTCGACAGCTGTCGACTTTACTAATAGCGGCCCTAAACAAGGAGAACGGCTCTCTGCAAGTGGAAACGTCAAACAATCCTCGGAGAACATTAGAGGGGATTTAGAAAACCTGAAAGAAACCCTAATCAACATCTCGCAAATGGAACAGGACTCTTTATTAGAAATTAAAAACCTTTCGACCTTTATGGATCAGCTAACTAAAATGGCGGGAGAAGTTGAGGCGCTCGCAGAGCAAACTAATTTGCTGGCGCTCAATGCGGCTATAGAGGCTGCTCGCGCAGGTGATCAGGGAAGAGGATTTGCGGTGGTCGCAGATGAAGTGAGAAATCTGGCAAATCAATCTAAAGGAACTGGGGAAAACATTCGCAAGAAAATTGACCGAATAGGAGAAACCGTTGCTCTCATATTAAAACAGGCCACCCACTCTGCCGAATCAGAAGAAGCGATGGCAACCCAGTCTGAAAAAATCATTCACGAAGTAATCGTTCAACATAAGCTGACCACTTATACTTTAGCTGAGTCTGACAAACTGATGGTTAATATGAGCCAACAGATCCAACAACAAATTGATCACGCAATTGGTCAACTCAAACACCAGTTAGAACTAAACTCAAACGTTCAAGCTGTCACCGAGCACCTCGCTGAGCTTGAAGTATTGACCGATGGCTACGATGATTTAGATGATACTGAGAAGGTAAGCCAGTTTGAGCAATTAACTCGACAGATTAAGTCCTCAATCAAATAATATAGAGAAAGTTGAGTGGCACTTGCTCACCATCTATCGAACCAACGTGGCACTAAGAGACTAGTTGCTATTGGAAAAATAAAACATTGGATTGGTAAGGATTAGAAAGCAATGATTTTCCACAACAGGCATGTTCTCCACCGCGACTTAATAGTCCGAGCAGAATTAAACCTATTCCAATAACCAGGATGCGATATCCTTAGCATAGTAGGTAAGAACTGCGTCTGCTCCGGCTCTCTTGAAGCCTAACATCGCTTCCAAAACACATTTCTTTTCATCGAGCCAACCATTAGCAGATGCAGCTTTTAACATCGCATACTCTCCGCTAACATGATAAGCCATTACAGGAACTCTGAAGTTTTGTTTTGCACGATAGATCACATCTAGATAGGGCATCCCAGGTTTAACCATAACCATATCAGCACCTTCTTGCAGATCGAGAGCTATTTCGTGGTATGCCTCATCACCATTGGCTGGATCCATTTGATAGGTTTTCTTGTCTGCTTTGCCGAGGTTTCCACCAGACCCGACAGCATCTCTAAACGGCCCATAAAAAGCTGAAGCGTATTTGGCGGAGTAAGCTAAAATTTTGGTATTAATAAATCCATGAGTTTCTAAGGTACTCCGAATCGCCCCAATTCGGCCGTCCATCATGTCAGACGGTGCAACGATGTCGACTCCGGCTTTAGCATGGCTTAACGCTTGTTTTACTAATACTTCAACGGTGGTGTCATTAAGCACATAACCCTGTTCATCAATAATGCCATCTTGTCCGTGACTGGTGTATGGGTCAAGAGCGATATCGGTAATTACTCCTAGATGCGGGAACCTATCTTTGATTGCTGCTACGGCCGTTTGAACTAGCCCTTTAGGGTTATATGCCTCTTCGGCAAGTAATGATTTCTTACTTTCATCAATTACCGGGAAAAGCGCAACAGCAGGAATATTTAGCTGGCAGACCTGTTCTAACTCTATAAGAAGTTTATCAAGACTTTTGCGTTGAACTCCAGGCATCGACTGAACATCTTCAACTCGATTCTCACCTTCTAGTACAAACACCGGATAAATGAGATCATCGCTCGATACTTTGTTTTCAGCCATTAAACGACGAGAAAAATCATCCGTGCGCATTCTTCTTGGTCGACTATTCGGGAACTGATTTTGAATTGTATACTTAGCCATGATGCATCCTGAAATAGTAGGGCCAGCACAAATAGTTAGAAAGTAATTTGTGCGCCTTTTAGTTTATATTTAAACCCAGCTTTTAGGTTTCAAATAATATTCTGTCAGCTTTTCTTCTTCACTACCGGGTTCAACCTGGTAGTTATATTCCCAACCCACATTGGATGGCAATGACATCAAAATTGACTCGGTCCGACCGCCAGTCTGTAAGCCAAATAAAGTGCCACGGTCGTAAACCAAATTAAACTCGACATATCGGCCACGCCTGACTTTTTGAAAAGCAACATGCTTATCTTCAAACGGTGTGTCTTTGCGTTTTTCGAATATCGGGATAATCCCTTTTGTATAGTGGTTACCGACACTTTGCATAAAGTCGAATGATGTTTCGAAATCCGGTTCATTTAGGTCGTCAAAAAATAACCCACCTATCCCTCGCTGTTCATTTCTATGTTTGATATAAAAATAGTCATCACACCATTTCTTGTATTTTGCATAGGCACTATCACCTAAGGGCGCACAAGCTCGCTTTGAAACACTATGCCAGTGTTGGCAATCTTCTTCAAAACCATAATAAGGCGTTAGATCAAATCCACCACCAAACCACCAAACCGGTTTTTCGCTTGACTTTTCGGCAATAAAAAAGCGCACATTCATATGCGAGGTAGGGACAAATGGGTTTTCCGGATGAATTACCAAAGAAACCCCCATGGCTTGAAAGCTTCGACCTGCAAGCTCTGGCCTGTGGGCGGTTGCTGAGGCGGGCATAGAGTCACCATGGACATGTGAGAAATTAACACCGCCTTTTTCGATAACCGCACCTTCGCTGATCACTCGAGTACGACCGCCACCGCCTTGATCTCGTTGCCATTGGTCAGTTATGAACTGAGCTTTACCATCAGAGGCTTCTAACTCTGAACAGATCCGATCTTGAAGATCGAGTAAATATTCTTTAACTCGTGAAACCTGTGACATTGAGTTTAAAAGCCTTACGAAATTTCTTTTCGATTATTTGTGAGGAGTAGTTTTGCTTATTTGGCAAAACGCTTTTAGTACGCTTTGACGTGAAATCATACCAACCAAAACATCTTTATCTATTACCGGATACATTCGTACACCGTCTTTTAGAAAACGCTCAGCAATGTCTGTGATGTTATCTGAAGGATGAACACTCTGAATATTTTTAGTCATCCTGTCTTCAACCAAGTCACCATAGTCCTGATTGTAAACCGCACTCAGCACAGTGTGGAGACAGTCTTTTTCAGATAGGAAGCCGATAACTCGGTTATGATCATCGATTACTGGTGCGCCAGACAATCGATATTCTTGTAATGTTTGCGCTGCTTCAACAATATCGACCCCAGGTTTTAGGGTAATCATTGCCGATGCCATATAATCTTTCACTAACAAAGAATTAAGCATTAATCATATCCTCTTTTTGTTTTTATTGATTTAGAGTGTGTCTCTAACCACATCGGCCAACTGCTCAGTTAGCTTTTGTACGAGATTAGCATCTTCACCTTCGATCATCACTCGAATAAGCGGTTCAGTTCCTGAAGCTCTCAACAAAACGCGCCCAGTGTCTTTTAACACTGCTTCAGTCTCTTTCACTGCATTGACCACTGTTTCATTTTGCATCGGGTCTTGACGTTTAGACACTTTAACATTGATCATGGTTTGCGGATACTTTGACATACCGCTTTTTAGCTCAGCCAAGGTCTTGTTTTCACATACCATCACCGCAAGAACTTGTAGCGCCGCAATAATGCCATCACCAGTAGTATTCTTATCTAAGCAGATTAGATGTCCCGACGATTCGCCACCGAAGTTCCAGTCATTTTCCTTGAGCAACTCCATCACATATCGGTCGCCCACTTTGGCACGTAAAAACTCTATTCCATGGCTTTGAAGAGCTTTTTCTAAGCCCAGATTTGACATCAGAGTTCCAACAACACCACCCTCAAGCCTGCCACTATCATGCGCACCTTTAGCAATGATATACAATAATTCATCACCATCGACCACTTCACCATTGTGGTCTACCATAATCAGTCGATCAGCATCGCCATCCAGAGCAATCCCCAAATCAGCCTTGTTGGCTTTAACAATTTTCGCCAGAGCCGTTACATCAGTTGCACCGCAGCTTTCGTTGATATTGAGACCATCAGGATTGTTGAAAACAGGTTGCACCTCCGCACCCAACTCACGAAAAACCTTGGGTCCCACCGAGTAAGCTGCGCCATTAGCACAATCAATCACTATTTTTAGGCCATCAAGACTGAATGTGGCAGGGATAGTGGCTTTACAGAACTCGATGTATCGACCAGCTGCAGTAGAAACCCGCTTAGCTTTACCCAGTTTATCGGCCGGTACTGTAGTCATATCTTTATCGAGATAAGCTTCAATTTGATTTTCAATATCATCATCCAGTTTAGTTCCTTCCGCCGAAAAAAACTTAATACCGTTGTCCAAATAAGAGTTATGCGACGCTGAAATTACAATTCCAGCCGCAGCTCTAAAAGTTCGTGTTAAATAGGCGATTCCAGGGGTTGGCATTGGGCCTAATAACTGCACGTTCATACCTGCAGCTGCTATACCCGCTTCCAAAGCAGACTCAAACATGTAACCTGAAATACGAGTATCTTTGCCGATGACAATTCTATCCTGAGGTCGTTTCCCAAGGACTTTTCCAACAGCCCAACCTAACTTCATGACAAATTCAGGAGTAATTGGATACTCTCCTACTTGACCGCGAATACCGTCGGTACCGAAATACTTTTTAGACATTTAAATTCCTATAAATCTAATGAAAGATGCTTGCTAAATAGCTTCGCAAGCTCCCTAATTTTCGTTAAAAAGCGAGGTCATAGAGTAAAAACCTCTCTAATCAGTTTAGTTCAGCAAGCGCTTGAACAACCTGACGTATATCATAAGTTTCTGCAACATCATGGACTCGAATTATCCTTGCGCCCTTTTGCATTGCAATTTGAGCGACCGCTAAACTAGCAGCAAGTCTTTTTTCAACAGGCTTATTAGTGAGCAAACCCAGCATAGACTTGCGGGACAACCCAGCCAAAACCGGATAACCCAAGGACACCAATTGGTCCATTTTGCTGAGTAATTCTAGGTTATGTTGCAGGGTTTTGCCAAACCCAAAGCCAGGGTCCAAGCAAATTAGCTCCTTGTTGATACCCGCTTGTTGGCATATTTGTGCACGCTGTAACAAAAATTCAGAAACTTCCTTAACCACATTGTTGTATTGGGGCTTTTCTTGCATTTCTCTGGGTTGGCCCTGCATATGCATCAAGCAAACTGGAACCTGTAATTCTAAAGCAGTCCGCAATGCATCGGGCTCTTGCAGAGCTCTAACGTCGTTAATCATTTTAGCACCAGCACTAACCGCCGCTTGCATTACTTGCGCTTTACTGGTGTCCACTGAAATCGGGATCCCAAGTTGCGATACCGTTTCAATCACCGGGATAACTCGATCGATTTCTTGTTCAACCGAAACTTCAGCTGCGCCTGGTCGCGTAGATTCACCGCCAATATCAAAAATATCAACCTGGTGCTGCATTTCCTTTGCTCTTTCCAATGCACTATCAACAGAATTATATAAGCTCCCATCAGAGAACGAATCAGGGGTAATATTAAGAATCCCCATAATAAGCGGTCGATTCTTCGCTTGATGATAAAAGTTTAAAGGTGTATCTGTTGTCATAGAGGTTGTGAGAATAAGATTAACCACGAGTTGCGGTGCAATTCTCGATCTTACCTTAATTAGCTTTAGAATCCAGATCAAACAACACCCAATTTTAACTGATTATCGGATTGACTATTGATATACTCCCCAAATCAGTCACAAACCCCTAATTCATCTCATGAAAGAGCAAAAAACCACCCACTTTGGTTTTACCGATGTACCCATTGAAGAGAAGCAAGGCAAAGTCGCTCAGGTGTTCGATTCTGTGGCGGTAAAATACGATCTGATGAACGATTTAATGTCCGCTGGTATCCATCGTTTGTGGAAACGGTTCACGATAGAAAAAAGTGGCGCTAGGGCTGGCAGCCGAATATTGGACTTAGCCGGTGGTACAGGTGACTTAGCGGCTCTGTTCTCTCCAATTGTAGGCCCTAACGGAAAGATCATTCTCGCTGATATTAATGACTCCATGCTCAAAGTGGGTCGCGATCGAATGATCGATAAAGGCCTAATCAATAATATCGATTTTGCTCAGGTCAATGCCGAATGCCTACCATTCGAAGAAAACTATTTCGACTGTATTACTATCGCCTTCGGCCTGAGAAATGTTACCGATAAACAACAGGCGCTGGAGTCTATGTATCGGGTGCTAAAGCCGGGCGGCCGTCTATTAGTATTGGAGTTTTCGCAGCCAACCAATGAGCTTCTCAGCAAAGTATACGATAGCTACTCATTCAACTTACTTCCTAAGATCGGCCATTGGATCACTGATGACGAAGATAGTTATCGATACCTAGCAGAGTCGATTAGAATGCATCCGGACCAAGAAACTCTTAAGTCGATGTTTGAAAAAGCTCAATTTGATGATTGTGAATATCATAATCTTACCGGTGGTATTGTTGCTCTACATCGTGGTTTTAAATACTAATTGAGCACTTAGGAAGGTTAGACTTATGCCACTCAACCAAGTTTCAGCTGCGATGATTCAATCAGTAGCCAGAAAAGTAATTGCGCTGGATCCAGAAGCTGCAAACGGCTTGTCTAGCTTTGACGATAAAGTCATCAAAATAGAAATTGAAGATTTCGGCTTATGTTACTTCTTTAGTTTTGAAGGTGGTGCCTTAACCGTTTCAAACGATGATTCTCGCCCCGTATCCGCAGCCATAAATGGAAACTTAGCTGCTTTTATGGCAGCCGCGGCCAATGAACATAGCGTCGACTCAATTTTTAAAGGCGAACTACATTTTTCCGGTGAAATAGGTACGGCCAAAAGGTTTCAAGAATTTGCACAATCACTTGAAATTGATTGGCAAGAACCCATTGCAAGAGCTCTTGGAGACCCTATTGGACATACTTTGACAACCGGGTTACAAGCTTTTGGGGGTTGGCTACTAAATACTGGCCGTTCTACCCGACAAGATATTTCAGAATATCTGCAGGAGGAAATTAAAGTTACCCCTCCAGCAGCGGAGCAGCAACTATTTTTTGAACAAGTTGACCTAACGCGTAGTAAAACAGATCGCCTTGCGGCTCGAATCAAAAAGCTCAAACAAACAACCGCCAGTTTGACGCCCTTGACTAATTTAAATAATTCAAAAACGTGAAGGCGCCTCAGATAATTCTATGAAAAAACTATTTATTCTCCGGCGCGCCTTTGTAATTAATCGAATATTGATTCGATATGGGTTAGACGAATTTATCTCTCAGACCCCCATCGCTAAATACAATCTATTGTTAAAACTGTTCGCCCTTACCCCTAGCAAATACCGTAACCTGTCTAGAGGCGAACGACTAAATCTAGCTTTAACGGAATTAGGCCCGATCTTTATAAAATTGGGCCAAATGCTATCTACTCGCCGAGATTTATTGAGTGATGATCTGGCTCGCTCTCTTGCCAAGCTTCAAGATGATGTTGAGCCTTTTTCCAGTCAACTAGCAATTAAGACTATCGAAAAGCATTTGGACAAACCACTAGAAGATATTTTTGAAACTTTTGATGAAAGCCCGCTGGCTTCGGCCTCCGTGGCACAAGTTCATAGTGCTAAACTATTGAGCGGTGAAAATGTTGTAGTAAAAGTCATTCGTCCCGGAATTAAACGAAAGATCCTTGCTGACATTAAACTGCTTGAATTATTGGCTCAATGGTTTGAACAAAACTCAGAAATAGGTAAACGCATTCATCCAATTCAAGTCGTCAAAGACTATAAAGATTCATTGTTTAATGAATTAGACTTAAGAATCGAAGCGGCTAACACCACACAATTAAAGCGAAATTTCGAAAACTCAGAGTTGCTCTACGTTCCTGATATATATTGGCAAAATACTCGCAAACGAGTAATGCTACAGGAAATGGTTTACGGTGTTCCAATTGGGGATATCGAACAATTGAAAGAAGCCGGTGTAGATATGCAAAAACTGGCTCATCGCGGGGTCGAAATATTCTTTACACAGGTATTTAGAGACAGTTACTTTCACGCTGATATGCATCCGGGGAATATTTTCGTTAATTGCAAAGACCCCAAAAATCCCAGCTATATAGCAATTGATTGCGGCATCATGGGAACACTTAATGAATCTGACAAACGCTATCTAGCGCAAAACTTCGTAGCATTTTTTAATCGCGATTATCGCCGCATTGCGGAACTGCATGTGCAATCAGGCTGGGTTTCAAAACAAGTTTCTATCGAAGAGTTTGAATCAGCTATCAGAACGGCATGTGAACCAATTTTCGGTAAGTCATTGGCTGATATTTCATTCGGCCACTTTCTGGTTCAACTGTTTCAAACAGCACGTCGTTTCGAAATGGAAGTTCAGCCTCAGTTAGTTTTATTGCAAAAGACTTTGCTTTATATAGAAGGGTTAGGCCGACAACTCTATCCTCAGCTTGATTTATGGGAAACCGCTCAGCCATTTCTAAAGAAATGGTTAGCGGACACTTATGGTCCGTGGGCCGCGGTAGAGAAAATCAAGCATAAAGCGCCCCGTTGGTTGGAGGAATTGCCTGAAATTCCAGAAAAAATCTCTGATTTTCTCAGCTCGAGCAAGCATCAGTCGAAGCAACAGCAATTATTGATTAATTCAATCGACGCCATGAGGCAATCCACCAACCTAAATTCCAAGCGAATAAAGTGGGCGTTACTTGGAGTATCATTCATTTTAATCAGCTTAGTCGAGCTTCCCGCTCAGTTATCGCCGGGGCTAATAGATAGGACTTGGTTAAACGGCTTGCTAATTGGTTTGGGATTGGCTAGTTTTGCCGTCTCGTTTAGGCGACAATAAGCCATTAGGGTTATTCTTTATCGACTCAACATTCAAATTGGGAATATCACATGGAAAACTGTTTATTTTGTAAAATTGAGAGAGGCGAGATCCCTGCAGACATTGTTTACCAAGACGAAAATGTCGTGGTTTTTAAAGATATTGCTCCGAAAGCAAAAGTTCACTTACTTGTGATTCCCCGCAAACATGTTGATGGATTAAATGATTTGTTACCAGAAGACCAAGAATTAGTCGGTAAAATGATGCTATTGTTGCCGCAGTTGGCAAAAGAACAAGGATTAGACACCGGCTTTAGGACTATAATTAATACCGGAAAGGGGGGAGGACAGGAGGTCTTTCACCTGCATATTCATTTATTAGGCGGTGGACCACTACCGTTCGTATAAGTATATAGAGCTATGACCGTATAATGGTCTAGAAAACACTTAATAAAAAGAGAAGAGAACTATGGGTATCAGTATTTGGCAATTACTTATTATTTTGGTCATTGTTATTTTGTTATTTGGAACAAAACGACTAAAGAACATCGGTAGCGATTTGGGTGGCGCGCTCAAAGGCTTTAAAAAGGCAGTCGATGACAACGAAAATAAAAAAGAAGAAAACCTTGAGAACAAGAAAGACGCTAACGTAATAGAAGGCGAAGTCATCAAAGAAGAAGAAAAAACTAAAAAATAAGGGCCAATTTGATGTTTGATATGGGCTTCTTGGAGCTACTCGTAATAGGTATTATCGCTCTTATAGTGCTGGGTCCTGAACGGCTACCGAAAGCAGCTCGAGCTGTTGGTTTATGGGTAGGAAAAGCTAAACAAGGATTTGAGTCCATCAAGACAGAAATAGATCGTGAACTTAAAGTAAAAGAGCTTCAAGAGCAGTTAGCTCAACAAAAAGCCGAGTTAGAGCAAAGTTCGGGATTAGACTCTCTAAAACAAGATTTTGAGCAGGCCAAAAATACCATCCATTCGGAAGCCAACGCATTGCAAAACGATTTCGATCAAGAAATCGAACAACACAATGCATCAATTTTAAAAGCGGAAAATGCGGTCAAGCAAGAACAAACTGAACTGACACAAGAAAACCAGTTAGATAGCCCAAATAAGAACAAAAATGACTGAGCCTGAAGCAGATAACGACCCACAGAAAGACATGCCACTAATCTCTCACTTGCTAGAGCTGAGAGATAGATTACTTCGAATGGTACTGGCAGTCATAGTTGTTTTCGTCGGCTTGATTTACTGGGCTAATGATATTTACTTAGTGCTATCTGCTCCGCTATTAGCGCATCTTCCAGAATCATCCAATATGATTGCGACCGATATAATCTCGCCTTTTTTGACGCCTTTTAAGATGACGGCGGTTCTTTCTGTCTTTATCGCAATGCCGTTTATTTTGCATCAAGCGTGGGGGTTTATATCTCCAGGACTGTATCGTCATGAAAAACGCTTTGCCTATCCCCTTTTGTTTTCGAGTATTCTACTCTTCTATTGTGGATTGGCTTTCGCGTATTTCGTCGTTTTTCCTTTAGCCTGGGCATTTTTAACCGCAGCAGGTCCAACTGGAATTCAGGTATTACCCGATATCAGTAGCTACTTAGATATCGTGTTAAAAATGTTCTTTGCCTTTGGTATCGCATTTGAAATTCCTGTAGCGACTATTTTGATGGTATGGTCTGGGCTAACTACGGTTGAGAGCCTCAAACAAAAACGCCCTTACGTTATTGTATGCGTGTTTGTAGTGGGGATGTTGCTTACACCTCCGGATGTGATCTCACAGATTTTACTTGCTGTTCCGATGTGGATTCTGTTTGAATTAGGATTAATTTTCGCCATAATGGGCAAAAAGTAAAACAAATGTGTAATCGAGAATCTGAAATGAAAAACTTAATCCTGTTATTAGCCATTTTGTTAATTTATGCAAAAAACCTTAGCGCGGAAGAATTTAGCATTGGTTCACTGCACCATTTACTTGCTAAATGCGCTAAAATTGAGTCGAATAAATTACGACTAAAGTGTTTTGACAACATCAAATTAAAGAACTATAAAAGTAATACAGTGCGAGCAGAAAATATAACTAATACACAGACTCAAACCAAAACCAGTGAAAAAGCAGTAGAAAATGTTCCTTCAGAAACTGTACCTAGCCCCAATCAAACCAGTAATTCTGCAGTCAATAACTTTGGTAAGAAGCTAGAATCTAATTCAAGTATAACTTCATATTTAAAAGGCGATTTTAAAAAGTGGGTTAAAGGCCAGAAGCTTCATTTAGAAAACGGTCAGATCTGGGAGGTAAGAAGGGCTCAGAGTGGTTATAAACACCTGAAAAATCCTAAAATAACCATAACTGTTGGATATTTAGGTAGCTTTACCGCAAAAATCGACGGCCTCAATGCAACAGCGAAAGTCAGGCGAATAAAATAAACCTACCGCAAAACGTCATTTTCTGCTCAAAAAGTCCGCGGGCATAGCTCGCGTAATTATCTCTACAAAATTCTAGCTCTTCTGCTACATTTAATTATATAACTTAAAAAACTGTGATTTCGCAGGAGTTGGCTGTCCCTAGCGCTTTCTCAATAACGACTTTAACGACTGTTATTCGACAACTTTAAAGGTAACCTGTCCATGTTATTCGGAAACAAACAACAAATAGAAGAACTTACCTTAAAAAACCAAGAACTGACTCGCCAACTTAATGATTCGAATGCTCGATACCAAGATTTAGAATCGCAATTTGAATCACTAAACCATCAGTTTGAGGAAAAAGAACTTCAAATTAGCCTTAATAAAGATCTCAATAATATGCTGTTAGGCTCGATTGAAAATATTGAGCAAATCAGAGAATCAGCTGCCGAACTAGCTACCAGTATTATGGAAAAAGATAGCGCAATGACCAACCTAAATGATGTGTTTAGTTCATCAAGCGAGGTATTAGCCAGTATCAGCTCGACTGTTGATGATATTGGCATCAGAGCTAACGAAAGTAGTGAAAAAATGAGTTCTTTAAGAGCAGTCTCTGATAGCATCGCCAACTTTGTTAGTGTTATCACCAATATCTCTGATCAAACTAACTTGCTCGCCCTCAACGCAGCTATTGAGGCGGCTCGAGCAGGTGATCAAGGGCGAGGTTTTGCTGTGGTTGCTGATGAAGTTCGTTCTCTCGCTCAAAACACTGGTAATGCCACCAGTGAAATTGGCAGCTTAATTGACACTATTGATAGCGACTCTGCGACAGCAGCTACTCAAATTGAACAACTTTGTGATTATACAGCGTCTATTTCTGAACAAAATAGTACGCTTGGAAACTCCTACCAACATATTTTAGATTCATCTAAGGAAATGAGGGACGTAATAAATCACTCTGCAATGAGAGCCTTTATCCAAACCGTTAAACTCGATCATATCGTTTGGAAAACACGAGTTTTCTCTGTCATTCTAGAAAACAGTGATGTATCAGTCGATGATTTCACTAACCATCATAACTGTCGTCTTGGCCAATGGTACTATCAAGGCGAAGGTAAAAAGCTCGCTGGAACGTCAAATTATTCCGCAATTGAAGAGCCCCACAAACAAGTACATGATTGCGGTGTAGAGGCTATGCGTAGTTATCAAGCGGGTGACTCAAGCCGAATGAGAGAGCAGTTAAAGCGGATGGAAAGTGCCAGCAATGAACTATTTCGCTGTTTGTCATCTTTAGAATCCTAGGCGTTATAGGGTCTTAAATCGTATTTTTTGCCAGGAATACTCACGATTTAATAGCATTTATTGTATAGTCTAAAATTCCGTTCATTATGGTCAATTAGGCTATGAATCTAGAGCTATTTATCAGCAAACTTGGTGGTATTTTACTTTTACCACCCGGAATTAACTTGTTACTCTTAGTGGTAGCTGTCGTATTACTCAAACTAAGAAGAGTAAGACTTGCCAGAACAGCTGCAATTATATCCATTTCAAGTCTTTTAATACTTTCTTTACCAATCGTTTCTAAAGCCCTGCATCAGAGCTTACAAACTATTCCCTCGCTATCTCAGGAAAAGGTCAAGCAAATCGCTAGAACAGAAAGAAGTGATATTGCAATAGTGATCTTGTCAGGTGGACGTATCAATTTAGCCGAAGAGTTTGGGAGCATAGATACCGTCAGTGCCCTTACCTTGCAACGAATTCATTACGCTACTTGGCTGCAAAGAAAAACCGATTTGCCCATATTAGTCTCAGGAGGTAGCGTTTTCGGCGAGGCGACTGCCGAAGCCGTATTGATGAATCAAGTCATGGTGTCTGCCTTTAACATCGCTCCTCGTTGGATAGAGACTAAAAGCAAGAACACCGCCGAAAACGCTCAATATTCTAGTGAAATTCTATTAAATAGCGGAATCAAAGAAATACTGCTAGTCACCCATGCCAGCCATATGCAACGAGCCATCGAAGCATTTTCCAATTACTCGCTTAAAGTCACCCCGGCACCAACTGTTTTTCAGGCTCCGACTTCAAAATGGACAGACTATTTACCAACTGCAAAAGCCCTATTCAAAAGCCAACAGGCACTGCATGAAAAGCTAGGTCAAATTTGGTACAGTCTTTAATAGCGATTGTTCACAAACTAGTTATTGTCCCGCTAGGGATTAATTTTTAAAGTCTAATTTAGGTAGCACTTTGCTGCGTCGATGTTCGAATATTAAGGAAGTTTCTACATTTAGGACCTCACTTCGCGAAGTAAACTCCCTAAATATCAATTGCCTTAAATGGGCGGTGTTATAGACCGCAATGTGAACATTGAAATCATTTTCACCTCCCATGTGAAAGACTTGGATCACCTCTGGCAACTCTAATAGATCATCCCGAAGCTTATCTGCCAAAACGCCAGTATGCTTGACCATTTTAACCGCTGCCATCGCTTCGATATGTCCGGAAAACTGAGCTAAATCCAACTCACATTGATAGCCTTTTATTACACCTAATTTTTTTAGTTTCTTGACCCGTTCTTGACAAGTCGATGTAGCAATATCTAAACAATCCGCCAAGTCTTTGTTGGTAATATCAGCATTTTGATAGAGAACAGTAAGAATATCTGTGTCAATTTTATCGAAATTTTTCAATTTTTCTGCCGTAGAAATCGCCATCAATTAGTTGATTATCCTTGTTTTTTACAGATATTCAATGACAAATCCGAGAATTGAACTTAGTTTTGGATTCGAGATGTGTGATAATTTCAGCTATATTTTAAGATACCTAAATGATTCCTATCGTTATTATGCTTAGATTTTTATTGGCGCTTGTTATAATTGCCTCTGTTGCCGTAATTGTTCAAAAACTAAATCTTTTGAACGGGCTGTTCCCACAAACTAACCAAACACCTGTTAGTGAGTCGGTTTCATCGACTGACGAAACTACCAGCGAAGTCAGAAATATTACCAAAAGTGAGGTTTATCGATGGGTCGATGATGAAGGCACGGTGCACTTTTCTGACAAAGCAGTTGACGAGGACCAGTCCAACTTAAAGAAAATTACTGTCAGTACAGAGACCACTGAATTTGCCAAAACGCCTAAGATAAAGCCCGTTTATATTCCTTCCAATCGCCAAACTAGCTCTCAAACGTCTCGCTCTAAGCGCTGTCAGCGATTAAAGACGGAAATAGCTGAAAGAGAGAGACGGTTAAGGAAATCGGGTCGCATCCCATCGCAAGACTCTAGGCTTTCAGAAAAACGCTGGGAAAAAATTAAGGGGTGTTAATTCCTCGCTGACGTACCAATTCTCAAAATAACCAAATAAATAAAGAATTAGCGATGATTTTAAGAGTATTTGGACACGATCATTTGACCAACCGCATTTTCGCGGTAAACTTATCGATTAGATAGTAACTTCTGACTCCAATAACCATGTCATCAACAAAACAAACGTTTATAGAATTGGCAATTGAACGACAAGCATTAAAATTTGGCGAATTTACGCTTAAATCTGGCCGAAAAAGCCCCTACTTTTTTAATGCTGGCTTTTTTAACAGCGGGTCAGATCTGGCCACTCTAGGCGATTGTTACGCAGACACTTTAATCTCTGCAAATGCCCAGTTTGATATGTTATTTGGTCCCGCCTATAAAGGCATTCCTTTAGGTTGCACGACTGCAGTATCTTTGGCTAGAAACCATGGCAAGAACGTTCCCTTTTGCTACAACCGCAAAGAAGTCAAAGATCATGGTGAGGGCGGTCAATTGGTTGGCGCTCCGCTAGATGGAAAAGTCCTTATAGTGGACGATGTAATAACAGCCGGAACAGCTATCAGAGAATCGATTGAGCTAATTAATCATGCCGGAGCTGAACCAGCAGGAGTTCTAATAGCCTTGGATAGACAGGAAAAGGGCAAAACTGAGCTTTCAGCTATCCAAGAATTAGCAAAAGAATACAAATTACCGGTATATGCTATTATTAATTTGGATGATTTACACCAGTACATTGAAGGACAAGATAAACTCAGCGAATATTTAGCGGCTATCACGAACTATAGGCACCAATACGGTGTCTCAATGAGTAACCATTAGAGATTGAAAACAATTTTTATGAATAAAACCATTTGGGTCATATTAAGCCTCCTAACAGCACTTGTTAGTCTGCAACTTGCAGCCAAAAACTTCTATCGATATAAAACCCCCGAAGGTGCTGTGGAAATTAAAGATAAAATTACCAAAGAAATGGAGTTAGTCGGATATGACGTTATTAGTGAAACCGGCAAGCTAATTAAACATGTTGAGCCCACCAAGACCCTTGCCCAGCTAGAAGAAGATCGGCTAGCTCGTATCGAGGAACGCAACAAAGAGATCGCTCGCTTACAACAAATAAGACATGACGCTGATTTGCTTCGTCAATTTAGTTCAATTGGTGACATTATTCGAAATAGAGATTCACAGCTACTTGGTCTTGAGCAAAGGATCCGAATTCAGAACAGTAAAAAGGATCTACTCCACCTTCAACTTGAAGACCAACAAAAACAAGCGGCTACTTATGAACGCCTAGGGCAAAGAGTGGCAAAAACGCTGTTAAAGGATATTCAAGATACCCAAGATCAAATCGCCAACAATGAGTTAAATACAAGCTTCTTGGAAAAAGAAAAAATTCGCGTTGAAAAGAGCTTCGAAAGAGACATCATTCGATACAAAGAGTTAGAGAGTGTTAGGTTGGCTTTGAGAAAAGATGCTAAAGAAAAAGAAGGTACTGAGCCGGTTATCTATAGCTGTAAAGACAGTCAAGGTTGTGATAGAGCTTGGCAATTAGCACAAATTTACGCTCGAGATAATTCGACTGGTAAGATCGAAATCATCACTAACTCATTAATATTGACTAGTCGGCCAGAAGAATCCAAAGATATCGCTTTATCGTTTTCTAGAATACCAGCCCCCGAAAACAAGATGCAAATAGTTTTGGAAGTATCCTGCTCTCCAGAAGAAGCTGGCGTTGCATTTTGTAAAACAACACCAGTTAAAGCGATTCGAAAGAACTACCTTGAATACTTGCGCCAAAGAATGAAAAATTACTAGCTAAGCTGTTCCACTGAGGGTTGGATGAACTTCCATTGAGCATCCCAATGCTCGGTTGGTAGTATTTTAAATTTAGAACGGACAAACTGCTGGATTCGCCCCTCCAAAATACTGGTAACCAGCTTAGCTACAGCGGCAGAATTGAGGCTAGAATTACCTTCTTTGACAGCTTCATTTCGGTGAATCTGCTTTAACTCAAGCTCTAACCTATCAAACAATTGCGAAATTCTTTCTTTCAGTCTCAACGGCTCTCCGAGTAATACCTCTCCAGTCAATAAACGACTTATACCCGGGTTTTTCTGACTAAACCCTAAAAGTAAATGACTAATTTGGTATATTTTTTCAACGGCTTTCAGTGGCTCTGCATCTATCTTCTTAATAAGCCCAAAGATACTTTCCTCGGAAAAGTCTAAAAGCGACTCATACATCCGAGCTTTACTCGGAAAGTGACGATAGAGAGCCGCCTCTGAAACTCCAACCTGCTTAGCTAGCTTCGCCGTTGTAATTCGATCGGATAGCTCGTTTTCTAACATAAACGCTAGATTCTGCAAGATATCTTGTTTTCTATTTTTTTTCTTATCGTTCATAACCCTAACTAACTCCTTAGAAGTCTAACTTCAAACGACTATCGATCATTAACATTTGTTGCTTAAACAATTGCTTCATTTTATCGATACTTTGCTGATCATCACCTTCGAAGCGAATGACTAAGTTTGGAGTCGTATTAGACGCTCTTACTAATCCCCATCCGTGCGTAAATTCCACTCGAACACCATCAATATCAATTAGCTTGCCGTCACCAAAAATACCTTGATTAGTTAATTGTTCAACGAACTTATGCTTTCGTTCATCATCAATTGGTACATTAATTTCTGGCGTAGCTAAACTATTTGGGAGAGCTGCAAAGATATCAACTGACTTACGAGTATCTGCCGATAGAATTTCCAATAGCCGGGCTGCAGTATATAAAGCATCATCAAAACCATACCAACGCTCTTTAAAGAACACGTGACCTGAACATTCCCCCGCCAACAGTGCTCCAGTTTCTTTCATTTTACCTTTGATCAATGAATGACCGGTTTTCCACATAATTGGGTGTCCGCCGTTCGAAGAAATTACCTTAGCTAAGTGCTTACTGCACTTAACATCATAAATAATATCGGCACCTGGGTTTCGAGATAATACGTCCATAGCGTACAGCATCATCTGTCTATCGGGCCAAATGATATTACCGTCAGAATCGACAACTCCCAAGCGATCTCCATCACCATCGAATGCTAATCCAACATCGGCTTTTTCTGTCTTAACTAGCTCGATTAACTCTTGTAAATTTTCTGGTTTACTCGGGTCAGGATGATGATTTGGGAAATTGCCATCGACTTTACAATACAAACCAATCACTTCGCATCCCAACGCTTGCAATAATTGTGGCGCAACTTTACCGGCAACACCATTACCACAATCAACAGCCACTTTTAGCGGTTGAGTAAGCGCAACGTCACTGGTCACTTGACTGATATAATCTTGAATAACAGTGGTAGTTTCCTGACTGCCTTTCCCTTTCATCATATTACCGGTATCAATACGAGTTTTGAGAGCGGTTATTTCATCACCGGAAAGAGTGTGACCTCCAATCACTATCTTGAGTCCGTTGTAATCTTTTGGATTGTGACTACCGGTCAAAACTACGCCACTACTGGAGTCCAAATAGTGTGTGGCGAAATAAAGCAAAGGAGTTGGCACTTCGCCAATATCGATAACATCTCGACCACTTTGAACCAATCCTTTCTTTAAAGCCTCCAACAAAGAAGGTCCAGATAAACGGCCATCTCTACCAACCACGATTCGTTGCTCACCTCGCTCAAAAGCTTCGCTACCAATCGCTCGGCCAATTTCAGTGACAATTTGCTCATTCAGGGTATCGCCAACTATTCCTCGAATATCATAGGTTCTGAAGATTGAATCAGCAATCGCACCGTCTTGCGCATTGGATTCTTTCTTATCGACGATTTCTAAACCTGAACGTTTATCTTCTAAAGCAGCTATCAACGAACCTTGGGTTTCATCGGTCAGGGCTTTTGCAGCGGCATCTAAATCGTCATTTTCAACCGCAGCTTTAGCATTTCCAGATGATAAATTCTCCCGCGCAAGCGTTTGTGACATATCACTAAATATCTGCAATGAATAATCGGGTGAAGCAATTCCGTTAGCCGACTTAGAGTTATCAATTATCCAGCGCAAAAAGCCGGAGGCATCGCTTCTAACTTTCGTTTGAAGATTTCTTAAGCCAATAAAACCACCGATAGCGACTAGAGATAAGACCATCGCTAAGCCACCAAAGAAAATTAACAACTCAAATTCTGAAGAGAACTTTTCGGGCGCGGCAGGCCAAAAAGCAACTCGCCATTGGGTGGAATTAAGAGAAGCTATGCCCATTGGGTCACCAACTTTATATCTCGGATCACCAACGCTGGTTATAGTTCTATTTTGGTTAGCAAAGCTTTGTAAAAATTCATAGTAGCCTGGAACCAACCTTTCATTCGGCAGTACTTTTTCAAAAATATCAAAACTAACACCGATTAGTGCAATTTTATCGGTACCATTGATTCTCAATAGTACAGCGATATGTTGATCTTTGGCGCCCGCATTAATAGCTTCATGCATAACACGATTATTGGTCTCGAGACTTCGCATCAATTGCAAAGTCACATTGGTTATCGAGGGAACCGATTCAGAATCAATTTCATGAGTCGATGTATCGAGAATTCTTACCCCTTCAACCAGTGGAATCCGATTAGTCAATCGACTTTCTATTAAAGTCAATTGCGCTGGAGTTGCCGACTTTATTTCGTCAATAAGACTAGGATCGCTTAAAACCGTTCGAGTAGATTCACCAATAGAATCTAAGCGGTTTAACACCAACTCCATGTAAGTGGCCATCGTGACATTAACAAAGGTAACTCGTCGCTCAGTGGCAGGTTGCACTACTATGATATAGTACTGAACAATCGCTACGAAAATAATTGTTAATACACATAGCAATAGGTAAGGTAACGAAAATGCTAGCAACGTGTTTTTTTCCAGCTTGGGAATTTTTAGCTTTTCCGTTTTTTTTGCTTCTATTTTCACAAACTTTCTCCAAGGTCGATTAGACGTTGTTGATTCTTTAAAATTATTTATTTTTCAAGCAAGAATTCTTTATTAACTTGATTCAAAATACTACGAGCTATTTGCGATTTACATCCAGCTGGTAATTGAATCTCACTGCCTTTCGAAGACAACATTAAAATTTGATTATTATCACTATTAAATCCGAGCCCACGACGACTGATATCATTGGCACAGATCATATCGAGCTTTTTACGCTTCAATTTGCCTTCCGCAAATTGTCGTAAATTTTGACTTTCCGCGGCAAATCCTACGACGATTGGTCGAGGGTTCTGCTCTGCGACCCAGGCAATGATGTCAGGATTTTTGACTAAATTGATTTCCATAGCCTCTTCTGATTTCTTTATTTTCTGATCCGCGACTTGTAGTGGCGTATAGTCTGCGACAGCTGCACAACCGACAAAAATGTCGCAGTCTCGAATGTGTTGTTTTACTGCGTGCAGCATTTCGCTCGCTGTTTGTACAGAAACAAATGCGATACCATTTGGTGGAGCCAAACCAACTGGCCCCGAGATTAGTACCACATTAGCCCCCATTGAATTGGCAGCCGCAGCCAAAGCATAGCCCATCTTGCCAGAGCTATGATTTGAGATATAACGCACTGGATCTATCGGTTCAACCGTTGGCCCAGCTGTAATTAAGACCGTTTTACCGGTTAAATCAGCATCAGAGTTAGTAGTTTTGTCAATTTGATTTTGTAATAGCTCAACCAAGTATTCAGCAATAACCAAAGGCTCTTCCATTCGACCTTCCCCGATATCGCCACAGGCTTGCTCACCAGCCGCAGGCCCAACGATATTGGCACCGAGCTGCTTGAGTTGGCTAAGGTTGTTTTGGCTAGTGGGGTTTGCCCACATTTGTTGATTCATGGCTGGCGCTATCACTAACTTAGCTTGGCTAGCTACAGTCAAAGTGGTTAACAGGTTGTCACATATTCCATGCGCAATCTTAGCAAGAGTATTAGCCGTGGCAGGGGCAATTAGAATAACCTCCGCCCATTTCGCTAGTTCAATATGCCCCATTGCCGCTTCGGCTTCTAAATCAAACAGATCTTGATGCACCGAATTACCCGAAACAGCTTGCATCGTAAGTGGTGTTATAAATTGACAAGCAGACTCTGTCATCACAACGCGCACTTCGAATCCCCGTTCTTTTAAACGGCGAACCAAATCAGCTGATTTATAGGCGGCAATACCGCCGCTTACACCAACCAAGACTTTTCTTGGTTGATTAAGAATTCCAATGTCAGACAAGGTAGATTTCCAGAGTTTGTCAGATAAACGACAAACAATTCTTCAAAATATCAATGATTAGTATTTATTCAGCTTGCCTATTGCACAAGCTAATACAGCCGAACTGATCACTCACTTACATCTATAATAGCAAACAAAAACTGTCATTTCTCACTCTTTTTGTGGCTTTTGTCTTACAGTCGAAAGATTGCTGTTAATTTATGATACTCCTAGCCTAAATCGAACAAAAAACTGCTTCCATATGGCGCTGGTGGCAAACAACTTATAATGGAATTTAATAGCATGTCATTAACTCAAACTTGGCCAAGAAATGAACTTCCTCGAGAAAAACTACTTCAATATGGCGCAAGCGCTCTTTCAGACTCAGAACTACTTGCGATATTCTTGCGTACCGGCACCTCAGGTAAAAATGTTATGCAGCTTTCTCGGGAAATAATCCTTCAGTTTGGTTCGCTTGCGGCTTTGTTTGCGGCTCCAAAAGCAGAGTTCTGTATGATAAAAGGGCTTGGGAAAGCTAAATACGTCCAGTTACAGGCATGCTTAGAAATGAGTTTAAGACATGCTCATGAGCAACTTGAGACTCAAGACGCAATATCTAACCCAGAACAAGTAAAGCAGTTCGTCAAGGCTCGTTTACGGAACCAACCCAATGAGGTATTTGCTGCTCTTTTTCTTGATAACCAACACCAAGTGATAGCCTTCGAGGAGCTTTTTTTCGGCACTATTAACGCATCGTCGGTTCATCCTAGAGTCGTAGCTCAAAGGGGCTTATATCATAATGCCGCCGCCGTAATTGTCACGCATAACCACCCTTCTGGGGTTGCTGAGCCTAGTCCGGCGGATATCAATATTACTCACACCCTAAAATCAGCACTTTCGCTACTAGATATTCGCCTTTTGGACCATTTAGTAGTCGCAGGTCACCAAGTAGTCTCTTTGGCAGAAAGAGGTCAAATTTAGACCAAAATATGGCTTGGTTCTAGCTCATTGCTAGGCAAATTAGTCTATCTATCCGCAAATCTCCCAGATTGGCGCTTATTTAATCTATTTTGTTGTATTATCAATCAGTTTTTGGTATAAAGTGCGCCCTTTCCGCGACAGAAAGGAAAATCAGTTTGCTAAAACTGAATTGTCGCTGTGACGCGAAGCTTGAAACTATCGAGTTCAAAGCGTCAAAATCCAGAATTTTAGAATTAAATTGTTTGGCTTAAAACATCGTCGTAAAGACCCGTAAGTAGGCCAATATTAATATTAAAGAGGCTAGAGTCATGTCACGAGTTTGTCAGGTTACAGGTAAAAGACCAGTAGCTGGAAATAATGTATCTCATGCAAAAAACCGCACACGTCGTCGTTTTTTGCCAAACCTACAAAGCCATCGTTTTTGGGTTGAAAGCGAAAACCGTTTTGTAAAACTAAAAGTTTCTGCAAAAGGGATGAGAATCATCGATAAGAAAGGAATTGACGCTGTATTAGCGACAATTCGTCAAAACGGCGTTAAGGTTTAAGGAGTCAGATCATGAGAGATAAAATTAAATTAGTTTCATCAGCTGGTACAGGTCACTTCTATACAACTGATAAGAACAAAAGAAGCACTCCGAACAAATTGGAATTCAAAAAGTACGATCCTGTTGTTCGTAAACATGTAATGTACAAGGAAGCAAAAATTAAGTAATTGCTTTACGGTCAGTGTCTCGAACATTGACCACACTACATGAGTAGCCTCTAGAAACCCGGTTTTTCCGGGTTTTTTATTACCCTATTTTCAGCACGCGCCTGTTGTTTAAAACAATCACTTTGTTGTAATAACCTGTGCTCACCTGACAAAAATATCGACTCTTCAAATGCTAGCCGACGGCCTTGGTAATAGCAGCTACCATCGGTGACAATTGAATACTGATTAGATGAAGAGGTTGTGGCCAGTCGTTCAACGACTTTTTTGGCAACCTGGTCAATATCCACAGCAAATCTAACTTTGCCGTCTGCTTGCTTTAAATACGTTTGAAATTGCTGATACTGCTCGCCTATCAAACCACAACATCTTAAAATACAATGAGTTTTCGCTAATCTAATGAGCTGCTTTTCGGCTTGAATTATTCCTTTGGCTCTATCGGACTGGGCTATCGGATTATCTTGCGCGGTCACGATCCCCCGCGAAATACCATCATAAACTCGTGTTGATGAAATAAAGATCAGCTCATTAATAAAAAGTTGCTGTTGTAGCACTTGGCGCTCTAATCCTGAAAATATATTACTCCAGCTCCATTTCTTATCTCTACCTGGAGCTATGCAAATTAATAGCCTATCAATAGTCACAGGCTGAGCCGTTGAGAGTGCAATAGATAATCCGGTAACGGGAGCTATGCGAAAATTCAAATGAGCTTTATTAAGCAACGACTTGGATAATTCTGACTCAGATTTGATTGCATTATTTATCACCAAACCAAGACGCCCTGCGCCAACTTGCAAATAGGGTATCAGAGAATTAATGGTTTCAATGCTCATCGCTGGCAATTGCTACAATAGGCTGTGGTTCGTTGTCCAATAGTCGCTTGTTTTAATTCCGATTCGCATTGCAAACAATTCTCTCCAAAGCGCCCGTATACGTTTAGAGTTTGTTGAAAGTAGCCCGGCTTGCCATCGGCACCGGTGAAATCTTTTAAACTACTTCCACCTGCTTTAATCGCTCGAGACAATACTTGCTTAATAGTCTCTGCTAGCACCTGCATTCGTTTTTTTGAGACTTTGCAAGCCTCTCTTTTAGGGTGAATTCCTGAAAGAAACAAAGACTCTTGAGCGTAGATGTTTCCGACTCCGACGACCACGTGATTATTCATAATAAAGGATTTAATCGGTGCTTTACGCCCCTTTGCTACGTGATGCAAATAGTCTCCATCAAAATCCTCCGACAAAGGCTCAGGCCCCAACTTCGCGAGTAGTGGATGAGTGAACTTCTGTTGATTAACAATCACACTACCGAACCGCCGAGGGTCGTTGAACCGAATGGTTTTGCCATTACTCAGTACAATATCAACATGATCGTGCTTAGTAGCAGTTTTATCAGTTACAATTCTTAAGCTCCCCGACATTCCCAAATGAATCATTAAATCCCCGGCCTCAGTTTCAAGCAAAAGATATTTAGCTCTACGAGAAATCGAGTTGACTCTAACACCAGCAAAACGCTCATTAATATCCGTGTCAATTAGCCACCGAAGCTTAAACTGGCGAACCACGATTTGCTCTATGGTTTGCCCTAGGGTATGTGGCAGAATTCCTTGTAGTGTGGTTTCGACTTCTGGTAACTCAGGCATTATTAGACTCATCGGTAGTATCGGTGTTTTTGTCGGAATGGTTCAGCAATGCCGATTTGTTAGGCAATAAACTCTCAGCAAAACCTGTCGTTACTTGTACTTTTTGACCACTTGCCAAGAATTCAACAAAAGCCAGTTTGCTTGCTATTATGACCTTACAGATAACCGGTCTTGATTCCCCCCTCAAATACAACAATACGGTTGAAGCCGATTGAACCGAAAACTCTCCACTGACACTATTTTTTTGAATCTCTTTAGTTAAAAGTAAATCCCACTGACTTGCAATTAAATCGATCTGCGTTTGCTCGAGTGAACCTATAGGCTGCGAAATCCAGCTGTCAGAACTTTTATGCAATTGCAGCTGTCCAAAGTCGATTTTTATCAGCTCAAATTGATGAACCTGCGGACTGTCCGTCATAGACTCAGTGGGCAAACCGCTATCAAAAAATTTTCCTAACAAGGTAAATGCTAAGATCAAACCTGAGATTGTAATTATGACAACATTGAGCCAATTCTTATGTTGATTAGGTTTTGTCATGAGTTTATTTTTTAACGACTCTCACTGTTTAGATTGGGCGTTCTTTTGTGTCGTAGAAATAATAGTACCACAGCGACTAAAAACGGCAGCACCACCGAAAAACCCCACAATAAAATCCAATGAACAACAGGGTTGGTTTTAATGTGGTTATCTAAATATCCATTGGTTGATTTGCTGATGGTTTGAGAGCTTAGCCAAGAGATTAAGTTTAAGGCGAATTGTCGATTATTATAATTATTGATGGCAGAGTCTGACAAGAATCCACTGTCACCAACTACTACCACTCGCTGTTGTGAGTTTTTATTTTTCAAGGCAACGGCCAGTGGAAAAGATTGTTTAAGCTCTCCTAATTCAGAATTAAATGCTAACTGTTCTTGCTCTGGATTAAATTCTGTCCAAACACCAGAATGTGTCTTTAATACCGGTTGGATCTCAAATCGTGCTGAGCTTTGTTGCGGTGGAACTAACAATCCATGACTCCATGGAAAAGCGAGCAAACTGTCGATTCCGGTGTTTATTGGGTGTTGCTCAAATTCATTCACGATAACAATCGCAGGGTGGGGCGTACCACTTTGATACCCCTGCCAATCAATTAAAGTGCCCTTGATTAGGTCAATACCTAAATATTGGTTAACTGCCAATGGTATTTGATCGTTACCTTCACGTAACAGTAATAAATTTCCACCACCAGCCAAGTATTCTAGTAACAGCTTAACTTCATTCGGCAACCACTGTTGTTGACTAGCGGCAACCACTAGCACTTTGGTGTTTTCACTCAAGCTAGATTGTTTAGAAAAATTCTGCATAGCAACAGGCCAACCGAGTTGCTTTAACGATTGATAGAACGAACTAAGGGCTCGGTTAGTTTGACCAAAGGGTGAAGCTTCTCCGTGGCCTTCTACAAATAAAACCCACTGATTAGCTCTAGTGGATAGTTGAACAACTAGTTCAGATAACGCTTGTTTAGCACTGCGGTCAAAAGGAAATCGTAAGCTTTGTTGTAGGTCTCCGATCTCGACTGTGACAAATTGATCGACAAATTCAGATTTTGCGCCTAAAGCTTGTCGATTGGGAAACTCAAGTTCTATATCCCACTTATATTGTTGAAGAATATTATTTGCCTGACGTATTTCATCATGTTTACTCTCATCATCAATTACCGCGGTAATCTTTATTGGTTGTTCAATTTCTGAGACTATTTGAGCATTGACAGGCTGCAAAGAATTAAGATGTTCAGCAGAAACATCAATTGGGCTGAATAAAGCGGCAGGAGTAAACCGTCCATTTAAAATAACAACCAAAGCCAAAATTGCAATTAACATTGTTTGTCTTCGAGTTCTGCGAAGCCGCATGTATTTTAATGAAAACACACCGCAAACTAAAAACAAAACCCACCAAAGTAGCCAACTAGAAATTGCTGCTGGCACGATCAAGCCAGCTCTTAGTTGAAAAATCAAATCCAAAGCTAAAGCGTAGGAGTTTAATCCAGCATTAACTCGTAATAGTTCATCCAATGCTATAAAAATGAACACTCCAGTTAAGCTTAACAATAAAGCGAGAATATTATTTTTAACGAATAAAGCTATCGTGATAATTAGTGCGGAATAAAGCAATAGACTGGCGATTAACGCGCTACTAGAGCTAACAATTAAAGCGAAATCAATTTCGCTAAAGCAGTAGTAAAATATTGCAATTGACAAGTAATTAATTAGCGGGATAAAGCCGAAAGTTAAAACCGTTAAATACAATTTAATAAAGAGTTTTAGATCGTTGATTGGCGAGTGAACAACCATTCCAACCTGCCCTTTTGATTTGAAATAAGGAGTAGTTAGTGAGCTGGCCATGCACATTAACAGTATTTGAAACATCAAGGCTAAACCAACTAAAGGCTTAACGGCTTCGTTATAAAGTGACAACTGGCTAATATTTTGCGATTGGAGATAGAGGAAATTTTGATAAGTTAATGCGGTAAAAGCTCCTAGTGAAATAATCGACACTACGATTAAGACTTGCATGCTTTTTCTATCGAACAAGTTACTTAATAATTGGCGGCTCAAACGAATTGACATAAATTAGTCACTGCCTCCCTGAATTTGCTCTCTTATCTTTGCAGTTAAATCAAGTTCGCCACTAGCCAACAGCCTAAAGAGAGGCATCAGCGCGTCTTTTTCTGGTAGAAAAAATTCAATATATTTTGACCATTCAACTGCCAAGCCTTGCAATGCCAATCGCGTCTTTTCATCATGAGGTTGTAGCGAATAAATTCTGTCGAAACGACTATCAAATTCTAGACAGAGTTGACTAAGAGACATCTCAAACTCTCGCGTCAGTTCAACTGGCATTTCTTTTACCACCATTAACATTTTGCTCTGATCATCAAGAGAAAAGTGATGGGCCAACACACCTTGATGAAGTAACACTATTTCACCAGCTATTTCTAGTGCGTGGTCAACATTGTGAGTCGAAACAATGCAGCTTTCAAAGTTTTCAAGTGAAGCGATATTTTGATTGAATCGAAGTTGTTCGACAGGGTCAAGACTTTGACAAGGTTCATCGAAAAACAACCATTTGGGCTCTCCTAAAAAAGCCTGAGCAATCGATAACTTTTGCAAATTACCTTTTGACAGAGCAGTCATAGGCTTATCCAAGATATCCTCAATTTTCCATCGTCGAGCAATTTGAGCAATTTGCCTAGCAAGTTTGGCTGGCTCTATTTGCTTAAAACTACCACAAAGTTTTAGGTAAGAAACGCCATCTACGTCTGCAATTGCAAGCATGGTATCGGCTTGATAGCCTAAGTATCTTTTAAATGCTAAATCTTGCGGTTGGATGTTTTTTTGTCCTTCGGTGTATTCAACTTGTCCGGAGGAAATAGATAGCTCACCAAGAAGTAAGCGTATTAGTGTTGACTTACCGGCACCGTTAAGCCCCAAAAGTACGACTTTCTTTCCACTAGCAATTTCTAAGCTAATATCCTTAATTCGCTTATTGCCTCCAAGCTTGTAGCTAAGCTGAGATATGTTGAGGCTCGAGCTATTGATTAAACTTGAATGCTTCACTCGTTTGTTGTCCTTGGTTTCATCCTAATTTAGGTTATAAGGTTCTAGATCGGTCGAAACTAGGTGATGGCTCTGCATCACCACTCGACCGATATAACGAGTATCTCCGGTTGAGGTAAACTCAAATCGGTATTCTCTTGTCACTTTCCAGCGTCCCGATGTGTTCTTCTTAAAACCGATTTTATGCAACACCACACTATGATCCAAGAATTGCACGCCCGCTTCACGACAACGATTTACCCCGGCACGCAAAGCCAATTGCTTGATCTTTTGCGAATATGACCAGTACCAAACAAAAATAGCAATGGACAGCAGTCCGATTACCTTAGCCATTAAAACATCACCTAAATAGAAGTAAGTGGAGAGGATGAACTACCATCGCTGCTCACTAATTAACAGCCACAAAAAAGGGCGACTAGTGAGTCACCCTTTACTATTTTTGTAGCTCTGGATAAAGCCTAAAATTATTTCGCTGGCTTAGTAACCGTTACCTGAGGTGCGCCAGCTTTTTTCGCTTGGTCAACGACACTCACTAGGATTCCAGTTTGAGCCTTTTCAGCCACAGATACAATAACGGCTGCTTTGGGTTTTTTCGAACGCTCTGTTTCAACATTCGCTTGAACCGCTGCGACATCAATAAGACGACCGCCCAATGAAATATCACCAGTATCGGAGATTCTGATTAAAATCGGAGAAGTCGGATTAGGTGGCGCTTCTGATTGATTGTCATTCGGTCGAAGGATCTCGATACCGCTTTCTTTAATAAAGGAGGTCGTTACGATAAAGAAAATCAGCATGATAAATACAATATCAAGCATTGGAGTCATGTCTACTTCTGTATCGTCTTCAATAATATGTCTATGTTTACGCATCTTCTATCCTGTGTTTCGTCGCCCAGATTGATGCAAACTCACTTCGGGGCGTTTATTTTCTGACCAATTTATGACTTTTGGCCGTTAACCTATTGTTTTTTTATGTTTTTATAGGAGGGTATCTTGCTTACTATAACCATAGCTTCTGCATAAGTCTAGATCAGATTGAGCTTTTAGTCTTGGTAAGTCTGTCCAGTCAGATTCTCGTATTTTTCAATGAGCTTATCCTTAGACTCTACATTATTGTCATCTAATGGAATACAGTCCACCGGGCACACTAGCTGACACTGCGGCTCATCGTAATGACCAACACATTCGGTACACTTATCTTTATCGATTTCGTAGATTTCTTCACCCTGATATATGGCTTCGTTAGGGCACTCTGGCTCGCAAACATCGCAATTAATACATTCGTCGGTGATAATTAAGGACACGTGCTGCTACTCTTAATAAGCTTGGTTGGGTGCATTGTACAATAGCTTAGCGACCCAGCAAAGAATCTGGGCCGATTTAGCGAGCAAATAAATAGAGAAAGAATTTGGCCGCAGCACCTTTATTTAGGCGAGTTGCTTCATATCTAACATGAAACCACGTAACTGTTTGCCTATCCGTTCAACAGGATGACTTCTCAAGGCCTCATTCACCTGAATTAACACCTGATTATCGCAGTGATTATCACTCGATTCTAACCCTGCTCCGAGCTCTTCTAGAGTCAAATTAGCGACGAAATCTTCAAGTAACGGCACCGCAGAATGAGTAAACAGGTAGTTTCCGTATTCCGCGGTATCCGAAATTACCACGTTCATTTCGTAGAGTTTGTTTCTGGCGATACAGTTAGCAATTAATGGCGTCTCATGTAACGACTCATAATAGGCCGATTCTTCAATGATCCCAGCAGCGACCATTGTTTCAAATGCTAGTTCAACACCAGCTTTAACCATCGCAACTAAGAAGATCCCTTTATCGTAGTACTCTTGCTCAGTAATCTCCTGTTCACAATCGGGCGCCTGTTCAAATGAAGTTTTCGCTGTTTGTGCCCGCCATTTTAATAAGTCAGCATCATTGTTTTTCCAGTCTTGCATCATTGTTTGAGAAAATTGCCCTTCAATGATGTCGTCCATATGCTTTTCGAACAGAGGTCTAAGAATATCCTTAAGCTGCTCTGACATTTCAAAGGCCTTAATCTTCGCAGGATTGGAGAGCCTGTCGAGCATATTGGTATTGCCACCGTGTTTTAGACCTTCTGTCACAGTTTCCCAACCATATTGAATGAGTTTTCTGGCATAACCCGCGTCTACGCCTAACTTAACCAATTGCTGATGACCTAAAATAGCGCCGGTTTGTAGCATTCCGCATAAAATCGTCTGTTCTCCCATCAGGTCCGATTTGACTTCAGCCACAAATGACGATTCCAACACACCAGCGCGATCGCCACCGGTAGCCGAAGCATAAGCTTTAGCTATTTTTAATCCATCTCCCTTAGGGTCGTTCTCTGGATGTACAGCGATTAATGTAGGCACACCGAATCCTCGCAAGTACTCTTGGCGAACCTCGGTACCTGGACATTTTGGTGCAACCATGACCACGGTGATATCTGGGCGAATTTGCATACCTTCTTCAACGACATTAAATCCGTGCGAGTAAGATAAGGTCGCTCCCTGCTTCATTAGCGGCATGACCGAATTGATGACCGCGGTATGCTGCTTATCAGGGGTTAGGTTAAGTACTAAGTCCGCTTGAGGGATCAGTTCCTCAATAGTGGCAACATTAAAACCGTTGTCGGTTGCCCATTGCCATGATTGACGTTTCTCTTGAATAGCATTGGCACGTAACGCGTAGCTAATGTCGAGACCAGAATCCCGCATATTAAGACCTTGATTAAGACCTTGGGCACCACAGCCGACAATGACTATTTTCCACCCCTTTAAGAATTCGCAACCGTCAGAAAATTCGTCACGTTGCATAAATCGACATTGTCCTAATTGTGAAAGTTTCTCTCGAAGTGGAAGCTGGTTGAAATAGTTTGCCATGCTGAATACCTAATAGAAGCTGATGATAAAGTTTAAAAGAAGAATATTGAAACTAGAGTTTAGAGAATGCACCATGTTGCGTAAAATGATATATAATCAACTCTATATTGCGCTTTATGCAACACGTTAACTTTAAACTAGGTTTCTCACCATGGATATCAAGTCACTTCAGGTTTTCCAACTTTTAGCACGAAGCCTACATTTTAGTAAAACAGCAACGGCTCATCACATGAGCCCATCGACACTAAGTAGACTAATTCAAAGAATGGAGCAGCAGCTTAATTGTCAGTTATTAATTCGCGACAATCGCACAGTCACTTTGACTGAAGCCGGTAAAAACTTTCTTAATTTTTGCGATCAACAAATTGAACAGTGGAAACATCTACAGCAGCAAATTAAGCAGACTCAAACGGAACTGAGCGGTAGCATTAGGATATTCTGCTCCGTCACTGCAGCCTACAGCCATCTTCCTCCTCTGTTAGACCGTTTTCGACAACAAAACTCCAATGTTGAAATAGTATTGACCACCGGCGACCCAGCCGATGCCATGTCTCAACTGGAACAAAAAAGCGTGGATATCGCGATAGCTGCCAAGCCTGATAACCTTTCGAACAAAGTAAGCTTTGAAACAATCGCCGAAGTCCCTTTGTCAGTAATTGCGCCTAAATTCGCTAACCCGATCCGGCAATCGTTACAACAGTCGTCAATAGATTGGCAAGCGATCCCTATTATATTGCCTGAGCATGGCCCCGCTAGAAAACGGTTCGATCAATGGTTTAAAACTAAATCAAACAAAAAGCCAACTATCTATGCCACTGTATCTGGTCATGAGGCGCTTGTCAGTATGGTTGCCTTAGGGTGTGGTATTGGTATCGCTCCAAAAGTAGTGGTGGAAAATAGTCCGGTTAAAAATCGGGTCGAGTACATCGAAAACATGGGCGACATTCAACCATTTCAATTGGGTATTTGTTGTAATCATTCAGAGAGAAATCATCCGATTGTGAATGCCTTTTTTGATATCGTTTAACTAAAACTGACAGTTAACCTTTCACTTATATAACAAAACGGTATGGCCATTCTAAGATTTTTAGGCCAAATCACTTGTTAATGAAAATATGACTATGTTAAAAATACTCATGCACTGAGCAAATTTGCTCTACACTTATAATTAAGTAACTAACTAGTTAAAACTAAACAGCTTAAACTTAAACCAAATGAAAAACTTAGCGCTCGTTATTATTAACATTCTCGTCGTGGTGATTATTATCTCACCGCGGGGGATTTTGATGCGCTAACCAAAAGAAAACAGTATCAAATAATCGAACCCTCGCTCTGCAAAGAACGAGGGTTTTTTTTTGAAATTAAGAAAGCAACTTAAGACAAAAATAATGCAACAAAGTAAATTACAAAATGGTGCTTCATTTACACTGACTATACTTCAGCAGTTTGGAGTCACCGATATATTTGGCTACCCTGGTGGCGCAATCATGCCAATGTATGATGCGATTTACCAAAGTGAAATTAAGCATTATTTATGTCGACACGAACAGGGGGCGGCATTTGCTGCAGTGGGTTATGCCAGAGCTTCTAGTAAAGTTGGAGTTTGTGTAGCAACTTCCGGTCCCGGTGCGACCAATTTAATCACAGGACTAGCCGACGCCCTAGCTGATTCCATTCCCGTCATCGCCATAACCGGACAAGTACCGACACGCGCGATGGGAACAGATGGTTTTCAAGAAGTCGATATTATTAGTTTGAGTCTTGCTTGCACCAAGCATTCCTTCCAAGTAAAGCATGTCGATGATTTGCATGACTGTTTAAGTAAAGCATTCGAAATCGCGACCAGCGGCAGACCCGGACCGGTGTTGATCGATATTCCTAAGGACGTGCAAGTCGCCGCTGTTCAGCCGCTCTCAGAACTAACCACAGTTTGCGCAAAACAACCGACAGTGGCGCCTAAACATGCTTTGTCAAAAGACCTTAGCAATTCCATAAGACAGGCTGCCGATTTAATCGTAAGCGCCAACAGGCCAGTTTTCTATATTGGTGGCGGTGTTGGAATGTCGCAGTCGGAATTAGCTTTGCAACAATTAATGTTAGTTTGCGATTTCCCTAATGTTGCCACTTTAAAAGGTCTGGGCGCGGTTGACTATAACAACCAGAACTACCTCGGCATGCTTGGAATGCACGGTACCAATGCAGCCAACTTGGCTGTGCAAAATTCTGACCTTTTAATCGTCATAGGCGCTCGCTTCGATGACAGAGCCACCGGAAAACTAAACCAGTTTGCCCCGAATGCAAAGGTCGTCCATATGGATATTGACCCGGCCGAAATCAATAAACGACGTCGCGCAGACGTTGCTGTTTTGGCAGACCTAAAACAAAGTTTGCCGGCACTAGTCGAGCAAATCAAAAGTACTAAGAATTTAGCCAACGCGAATGATTTAGACTCATGGCGAGAAGAATGCCAAAAGTTACGAAACCAAATCCATGCCTATAACGAAAATACCAGCAAAGGAATATTTGCACCTCAGTTATTAAACCAACTGAGTCAACAATTACATCAACAGACCCGCCCTGATTTCCATGTCACTACCGATGTTGGCCAGCACCAGATGTGGGCTGCTCAACATATGCAATTTACTCGACCGGAACAATTTATTTCAAGTAGCGGACTTGGCACTATGGGGTTTGGAATTCCCGCATCAATTGGTGCTCAAATTAGTCGGCCGGAAACGGTTAATTTAAGTGTCACTGGTGACGGCTCGTTTATGATGAATATCCAGGAGCTGGCCACCATCAAACGCTATCAAATTCCGGTAAAAATACTGCTCATAGACAATAGTCGTTTAGGTCTTGTTCGGCAGTGGCAACAGCTTTTCTTCGAACAGCGTTATAGCGAAACTGATCTTTCGGATAATCCAGATTTTGTCGCCTTAGCTGAAGCTTTCGATATTAAGGCTGAAATGATTAATAGCAAACAACAGGTCGAAGCGGCGCTAGAAAGAATGCTTTCACATCAGGGACCATACTTGTTGCAAGTAAAAATTGATGAGAATGAAAACGTTTGGCCATTGGTTCCGCCAGATACCGCAAATGATGAAATGATGATCAGCGTCAATCAATAATTGAATAACGATGGAGACAACCTAATGCAAAATCATACACTAGAAGTGACCGCAGATAACCAACCCACAGCGCTTGAACGTTTATTGCAGGTAACTCGCTATCGAGGATTTTTAGTGACCGATTTATCTGTGGCGACTTCAAATCATGAACAACATTTGGAGATAAAAATGTCTGTCAATCAACCCAGCGTTGACCCACTGTTAGATCAGAATGGCATACAACGGCTCTACAACCAGCTAAACAAGTTATTCGATATTAAACATGTTAATCTTATCGAAAACAAACTAGCTAAACGACAAGCATGCTAGTTGCGGTCGCTTATTAAATCGACAAGAAGATATTAATTTAGAAAACATTAAAGAAAGGTATAGGAAAAAACATGGCAAAAGTTAGTTCAGATCACATTTGGTTTAATGGAAATTTTGTAGCTTGGAAAGATGCTACGGTGCATGTGATGAGCCATGCTTTACATTATGGTTCATCTGTCTTTGAAGGGATCCGTGCTTACGATACTCACAAAGGCACCTGTATCTTTCGTTTGCAAGAACATATTGATCGACTGTTTGATTCAGCAAAAATTTATCGTCTGAATATCCCATTCAGCAACCAACAAATCGTGCAAGCGTGTAAAGATGCAGTAAACCAAAATAATCTGAAATCAGCCTATTTAAGACCATTGGTATTTTTAGGCGAAGTTGGCATGGGTTTACGACCGCCACTTGATGCTGATGCGGACGTAATCATTGCGGCATTCCCATGGGATGCCTATCTAGGAGAAGAAGCCATTGAACATGGCGTAGAAGTCGGCGTTTCAAGCTGGAATCGATTAGCGCCCAATACCATGCCGACTGCTGCAAAAGCCGGTGGCAACTATTTGTCATCACAACTAATTTCTTGTGAAGCGGCTCGTCATGGCTATGCAGAAGGAATTGCGTTGGACGTTAATAACTATGTTAGCGAAGGCGCAGGACAAAACGTTTTTCTGGTTAGAAAAGGAGTGATTTATACCCCACCCGGAACAGCTTCTATTCTGCAAGGCCTGACCCGCGATGCGGTGATAACACTTGCCACTGACTTGGGCTTTGAAGTGAGAGAAGAAACCATTACCCGAGAAGCTTTATATCTTGCCGAAGAAGTGTTTATGACGGGCACCGCCACCGAAGTGGTTCCGGTAAGCAAAGTAGATGGATTGAAAGTAGGCTGCGGCTCACGCGGTCCCGTGACTGAAAAAGTTCAGAAAGCATTTTTTGGCATTTTTGACGGAAGTACCGAAGATAAGTATGGCTGGTTGGATTCGGTAGATTAGTTGCTAGTTGCGAGAAAATTATCATTAAGAAACACTTAAACTGAGAGAAATTGTTTTGCCTAAATTAAGATCTGCCACCACCACACAGGGCCGAAATATGGCTGGCGCTAGAGCACTTTGGCGTGCTACCGGAATGAAAGATGGTGACTTTGAAAAACCAATTGTTGCGGTTGCCAATTCTTTCACTCAATTTGTTCCAGGACATGTGCATTTAAAAGACATGGGGCAACTGGTTGCCGGCGCCATTGAAAAAGCCGGTGGAGTCGCTAAAGAGTTCAATACCATTGCAGTTGATGATGGCATTGCGATGGGGCATTCTGGTATGTTGTATAGCTTACCTTCTCGCGATCTAATTGCCGACTCTGTGGAATACATGGTGAACGCCCATTGCGCAGATGCCATTGTTTGTATCTCTAACTGCGACAAAATCACACCAGGAATGTTAATGGCTGCAATGCGATTAAATATACCGGTGATTTTTGTATCGGGTGGGCCGATGGAAGCGGGCAAAACAAAACTATCCAACCAAGTGATCAAACTTGATTTGGTCGATGCCATGATCAAAGGTGCTGATCCAACAGTAGACGATAAAGAAAGCGAACAAATAGAGCGCTCAGCCTGTCCTACCTGCGGCTCATGTTCCGGCATGTTTACCGCAAACTCGATGAACTGTTTAGTCGAAGCACTGGGACTTGCATTGCCGGGTAATGGTTCGATGTTGGCTACCCATAAAGATAGAGAAGCACTATTCTTAAAAGCTGGCGAACAAATTGTTTCGCTAGCTAAACGATACTATGATCACGATGACGAATCTGCGCTACCACGAAACATTGCCAACAAAAGTGCCTTTGAAAATGCTATGAGTTTGGACATTGCAATGGGCGGCTCAACCAACACTATTTTGCATCTATTGGCCGCAGCACAAGAAGGCGCAATTGATTTTGATATGGCTGATATTGATCGACTCTCACGCAAAGTTCCTCATCTATGTAAAGTCGCGCCATCGACTCCGCTTTATCATATGGAAGATGTGCATCGTGCGGGTGGTGTCGTTGCCATTTTAGGTGAGTTGGCGAGAGCCAAATTGTTAGATACCGATGCCAAGAATATTTTTGGAAGTTCGCTTGCACAATTGATCGAACAATATGATGTCATGGTGACTAAAGATAAGTCCATTAAAGACTTCTTTCGCGCAGGACCTGCTGGAATTCGAACGACGCAAGCATTTAGTCAAGACTGCCGATTCGATACTTTAGACACAGACCGAGAATCAGGTTGTATACGAACTTTCGAAAATGCATTTTCAAAAGAAGGTGGCCTAGCGGTTTTAAATGGCAATATGGCGGAAGACGGTTGTATTGTTAAAACCGCGGGGGTAGATCAAGACAATCTAACCTTTACGGGTCCGGCACGAGTATTTGAGAGTCAAGATGACGCGGTTAAAGGAATTTTATCGGGTGAAGTTGTTTCCGGTGAGGTCGTGGTGATCCGGTACGAAGGACCGAAAGGTGGTCCCGGTATGCAAGAAATGCTTTACCCTACCACCTATTTAAAATCCATGGGCCTTGGTAAAGCCTGTGCTCTAGTTACTGATGGTCGCTTTTCTGGTGGTACCTCGGGGCTTTCAATCGGACATGTTTCCCCAGAAGCAGCTAGTGGTGGCAACATTGCGCTCATCGAAAATGGCGACACTATCGTTATTGATATTCCTAAGCGAAGCATTCAACTTGAGCTGAGTGAAGAAATGCTTGCCAATAGAAGACAGCAAATGATTGCTAAAGGTGGACAAGCTTGGCAGGCAACGGGTCGCCATCGTCCTATCAGTTACGCACTAAAAAATTATGCGATGTTGGCCACTAGTGCCGATAAAGGTGCGGTCCGAGATCGAGCCATTTTGGACGCCGACTTTAGTGCGGCAAAAAACAAATAATCCCATGGCGACCGAACAAAAAACTAAAAGCACTGCTAATCAAGGGGTAAAAAACCAGTCGATGTCTGGTTTGGATTACTTGAGGCAAATTTTGCATGCTAAAGTGTATCAAGTCGCCCGAGAAACTGAACTCACTGAAATGACCAAGCTATCTGCTCAATTAGGTCAAAAAATATCACTGAAGCGAGAAGACCAACAACCAGTTCAATCGTTTAAAATTCGTGGAGCCTATAACAAACTCGCTCACTTAGTCGAACAACAAACCGATCGTTCTTCTCTCAAAGAAGTCGTCGCCGCATCGGCAGGAAACCATGCCCAAGGACTCGCATTAGCCGCTCGCCAACTCAATTTGAAAGCAACGATTTTTATGCCGATTACCACGCCAGAAATCAAAGTCGAAAGTGTTAAACGCTTAGGCGGCAACGTTAAACTCGTCGGCAAATCGTTTGATAAAGCACAGGCTGAATCAGTCATTTATGCCAATACTCACGGTTTGCAATTAATACATCCTTTTGATGATATTGATGTCATCACAGGCCAAGGTACTGTCGCCAAAGAATTGCTGCAACAACAGCCCGATTCCGGTATCGTTTTTGTGCCGGTGGGTGGTGGTGGCTTATTGGCAGGCATGGCTGTGTATATTAAACAGCTTAATCCCAACACCAAAGTCGTTGGGGTAGAAGCTGAAGACTCAGCTTGTCTAGCCGCCGCGATTAAAGCGAAAAAACCTATTGACTTAGAACATGTCGGATTATTTGCCGATGGCGTTGCAGTCAAACGAATTGGTGAGAAAACTTTCTCTCTAATCGAACAGTATTGTGATGAAGTCATCACCGTCAGTAGTGATGAAATTTGCGCTGCCATAAAGGATATTTTTGAACAAACTAGAGTCATCGCCGAGCCCGCTGGAGCATTGTCCTTAGCCGGTTTAAAAAGATATTGTGACGACAATCGTGATACCGATAAGTTGTCAGGGTCTCAAAAAATGGTTGCTATATTGTCCGGTGCAAATATGAGTTTTCATAACTTGCGCTATGTGTCTGAGCGCTGCGAATTAGGCGAAAAGAAAGAAGCAGTATTAGCAGTGACCATACCAGAAGAAAGAGGCAGTTTTAGACGTTTTTGTAAAAACCTTGATGGTAGAGTGATCACTGAATTTAATTATCGCTATTCAAATGCCGCTGCAAAAAATAAAAGTCAGGCCCATATCTTTGTCGGAGTCAGATTGGGTAATCAAACTAATGAGCGCGAGAATTTAGTTTCCAGTTTAACCGAGGCAAATTATACGGTCGAAGACCTCACGGAAAATGAACTGGCCAAATTGCATGTTCGTTACATGATAGGTGGTAATTCTTCGGCATCCGACAACGAGAGAATTTTTCGATTTCAGTTTCCTGAATACCCCGGTGCTTTAGAAAATTTTTTAGATACTTTGGGCGAGTTGTGGAATATTTCACTATTCCATTATCGAAATCATGGCGCCGCATTTGGCCAAGTGCTGGCCGGGTTTGAAGTAAAGCCAGACCAACAATTGGAATTTTTTCGGCATTTAAAGCAACTTGGGTACGAATGGCAAGAAGAGACCAACAACAAAGCTTATACGGCTTTTTTAAGTCATTAGAAATAGCGAGTCAGGTTGTTGAAGACCTAAAATAACCACACTTCGACTCCGCCCAGTGAACTTAGATTTAAATCGAACAATTCCCCCCCTAATAAAGCCGGCTGAGCGCAGTCGAAGCCTCACCCAACCACACTTCCACGCCGCTCAGTGACCTTAGAATTAAATCGAACAATTCACCCCCACCTAATAAAGCCAGCTGAGCGCAGTCGAAGCCTCTCACACAACCCTCTTTCCTCAATTCATTGGAATTATCACCCAGCATTTTCGTTATACTGAAGATCCCATAAACTCACATTACTCTCAAGAGGACTAAGCTATGCAACTTATTTCACCCTACAACTCAGCATCAGAAGCCTTAAGCTCACTCGATAATGGTGGTCGTTTTTTCAATTTTCTAACCGATGCAAACGATGGGGAAATTGAAGCTGAAGAACTTGGGAAAGTTGCTGGGGTATACAAAGATCAGCAAAAAATGATGCTGTTTCTTGAACTCTCAACTGAAGTCTTAGCAGCCTCTGAGAAACAACAAATCACATCCACTTTATCAGCTGATTTACAACTAGCAATGAGCGACTATAAGCCAATACGATTGGCTCCAAAAGAAGCTAAAGAATTGGCCCCAATCGGTAGTTCGGCGATCATCACAGGTGTACCCAAGTTTATCGAAGGCAAGTCAGACTTTAAGGGGTTTATTATTGTTCCCATCATGGCTGGAAGTGCCATGACAATGGTCATGATCCCGATGATTGAACAATACAATGTTTACCATCTTACAGATGATATTTCAAACAAGGATTTCATTATCGCTCACGCAAAAAACCAAGCGAAGTTACCGGAAGTCAAAATAAGTTGTGGCGGAATTATAAAAGAGCTGAGTGCAAACAAATCAGGCAATGGTGAGAAGGATAAGTTCTTAGAGGCTCTGTATTACACTATTGTCTAGATAAATCTGCGAGCGTTTTAGCTTGCCCGCAGATTGTTTTATTTAATCACTCATTAATAGCGAGTAATTCAACCTCAAATATCAATAAGGAGCCACCCTCAATTTTTCCTGCAGAGCGATTGCCATAAGCTAAGTTAGCAGGGATAAAAAATCGAGTTTTTTCTCCGACAACCATCAATTGAAGCCCTTCCGTCCAGCCAGGGATCACACGATTTAGACCGAAGCTAATGGGTGCTCCTCGGATAACGGAACTATCAAAAACCGTTCCATCGAGCAGTGTTCCATGATAGTGAACTTTAACTGTATCAGATGCTTTAGGGTGTTCGGTACCAGTACCAGGTTGTAACACCTGATACTGCAAACCCGACGATGTTTCCAAAACACCTTCTACGGTTCGATTGTTAGCTAAAAACTCAACGCCTTTGGCAATATTGTTTTTAACGTCTTCGCTACTCAAGTTATTTTTAAAATAGAAAAATGCCACAACAATAAGAATTAAGGCTGCGGGAACAATGTATTTATCCAAAGAGAACTCCTAGTCATTAAGTCTAAAGCAATTATTAGACTTATTTGTTCAGCGCCGCAGAATAACGTATTACATGCATTGTTACTAGCGTGATCAAACTAAATCAATGATTGAATCGCATTAGCCGCTTTCTCCGGCTGCTCAAACGGAAATAGGTGATAACCATCAAAGCAAATCAGTTTGAAATGAGGGTGTCGTCTTTTCCACCAATTAATATCTGACGGACCAAATATATTACTATTTTTGGCGTAGATTATAGTGCCATCGATTTTGGATAGGTCTTTCGGGAGCCTGGTAGGCATGTGACTAAAAATATCCGCTTCTACCTGCGGTAAAAAAGTAAGCTCAAAACCATTATCACTCGGCTTTAGCCCATGCTCAATATAGTCCTTAAAACAACTAGCATGAAAATCCTTAAATAACGCTTTGGTTTGGTAATAGTCAAATGCTTGCTGCTTACTACTAAACTCAAAACGACGACGCTTGGCCTTGTAGGCAGGACTAAATCTCTCCCATAGCTTCAATTTTTTGGCCAATTCAGCCGCTACTCGCTTTTTACTGCCTAGGGTAACAGGGTCAATCAGGATGATTTTTTCAAATAACTCTGGCTTTTCCGCTGCAGCCAAAAGAGTTGCAGCGGCTCCCGAAGAGTGCCCCATCCCGATCACCGGTTCAGCGTTATTCGCTTCAACATAATCGAGAAGCTCATCCTTTAGAAAGGATAAGTTGGTCATTGTTTTGTAGTCGGCATGCCCCATAGTATTGATAAAGTCGAACTGGCATTCCTTCATTTGTGAGAAGAAATATTCATAGGACTGAGCGGGGAAGCCGTTTGCGTGGGAGAAATGTATTTTTTGCATCGGCGCATTATGCATCAAGCATAAAAATGACGATAAAGTTATTTATCTTATGATTGTTCGTCTATTAGTTTAACACCAGCTATAATAAGCATTGAAGTCCGTTATCGACTCTAAACTCCAACAAAAACCACCGGCTTACACTTTTGATTTTACTGAATTTCCGTCATTGTTACTTTTTTCTAACCCTAATTTTATCATTATCGGTTGTTCCCTTGGCGCATGCGCTTAATCCAAGTCATGCCGTCAGCCAATACCACTTAAAAAGCTGGCGAAATACTGATGGACTACCACAAAACACGGTGACCGCTCTAGCACAAACAAAGGATGGTTATTTGTGGATCGGCACGCTTGAGGGGCTGGTGCGTTTTGATGGCGTTCAATTCCGCCATTTTAATTCTCAAAACACGCCAGCAATCAAACACAATATGATCACAAGATTATTATCCGATAGCCAAGGTGACCTTTGGATTGGAACCTCTGGGGGTGGTTTAACGAGTTACAAACAAGGCAGTTTTAACAATCATACCTCTCTAAACGAAACGGAAATCACCCGTATATTGGGTATTTTTGAAGATAAAAGTGGCTCCATTTGGATTGGCTCAGATGGTGAAGGCCTAACTAAGATAAAAAACGGCGTATTTGAATCTGAATCTAATCTTCTGGTTGCCGGTAATAGCATCCGATCCTTTGCAGAAAATACTCAAGGCCTCTGGATTGCGAGTGAAAAAGGATTGTTTAGACTGGCTCAGAATGATCAACTCACTCAAATGGGTCAATCAATCGGCCTAGATCAAACGATTATTCGGACACTACATTTTGATCATCAAGGTACCTTATGGATTGGTACAGACGCGGGAATTTATTTACTTAAAAATGGACAATTTTTAACACCGAGCCAACTACCCGATTTTGCTCAACACACGACTCGAGCAATTCGACAAGATAGCCATAGCAACTATTGGCTAGCGACAGAAAAGGCGGGCTTAATACGGCTAAATAAAGACTATCAGGTAATCGAGAAAACGGATGTACTATTCGACGGTAAAGCAATCAATACAATTTTTGAAGATGATGAAAATAATCTCTGGGTCGGCTCTCACTTATTTGGCCTAAGTCAGTTAAGAGATAGTCTGTTTACTCCCTACGGGTTACCCGAGGGACTTACGGCTCAGTCTAGCCGTTCCATTTACGAAAAAAACGATGGTGCTTTACTGGTCGGCCTTGAAGGAGGTGGTGTTAATTATCTTGATAACGGAGTCTTTAAATCTTTGCCAGAGCGTTATGGTCTAGCCGGAAAAAAAGTTTATTCCATGCTCGAAGATTCTAAAGGTAGCCTATGGTTTGGAACTGAAAATGGTGTAACAAGAGTTTTTAAAGATCATCTAGGTCAAGAAAAAATCGAGGTATTAACAACTGCAGACGGATTGCTTAGCGATGTTATTTTGGCGCTGTTTGAAAGCCGAGATGGCAATATATGGATAGGTTCTTTTTCTGGCGGATTAAATCGTTGGAGAAAGGGTGAAATTAGCGCCTACTCTGAAGCACAAGGACTAACCGACACCATCGTTAATATTATCTTCCAAGATCGTCAATCAAACTTGTGGGTGGGTACCCGAGGTGGTGGTTTGTTTCGACTGGAAGGTGGGCATTTCGTAGCTTACTCAACACAGCACGGCTTATCAGATGATTTAGTGTTCTCACTCTATCAGGACAAATCGGATGCACTCTGGATTGGAACCTATGGTGGCGGCTTAAATCGTTTAAAGAATGGCAAGTTTAGTCAAGTTCGCCAATCCAACGGGCTATTCGATGACGTTATCCATCGAATTATTGAAGACAATAATGGCTACTTTTGGATGAGCAGTAATAGAGGCATTTCTAAGGTCGATAAGGCTTCTTTGGACGCTGTAGCCGATGGACGAAAAAGTCAACTAGAGCCAGTTGTTTATGGATTAGCCGATGGCATGAGAAACGTCGAATGTAATGGCGGCGCCAATGCGGGAATACTCACCTCGGCAGGTAAGATTTGGTTCCCAACCGCCAACGGAGTGGTTGAGATCAACCCGCAAGTCAATCATGTTCAACAGCTCCAGAAAAAACCAATCATCGAATCTTTTTCACTCAATGGTCAGATACTGCCATTCAATCAGTTAACTAATCTTGAAGTTGATTCAGGCTCAATAGAGATTAAATATGCTGCAACTAATTTAACTCGACCAGAAAACACACGTTTTCGTTATAAGCTGGTAAACAGCGACAAAGAGTGGACCAACGCAGACACCCGACGCACCGCTTATTATTCTGCACTACCGAGTGGTCGATATCAATTTAGAGTAACAGCAACCAATAATGGAGACTGGAACGGATTGACAACCGACTTTTTCTTTACCATTAAGCCTTCATATTACGAGACTTGGTGGTTTAGATTATTAGCTCTTTCTTTAGTCCTGTTACTCGGATACTTATTACACTATTTTAGATTACTCAGAGTTGAACATCGCAACCAAGAATTAGAACGCTTGATTAGAAAGCGAACCATTGAGCTAGAAAGCGCGAACCTACAACTGGCCAAAATCGCAACTGAAGATGGCCTGACTGGTATTTTGAACCGGCGAGCGTTTAACGATATCTTTGTCACCGAATGTCGCCGAGTACAACGTAAACATGGTTCTATCGGATTAATGTTAGTCGACATCGACTATTTTAAACAATACAACGATTCACTAGGACATCCTAAAGGTGACAGTTGCATCAAAGCCATTGCAGATATATTAACCAACTCATGCAATCGTGCTAGCGAATTTGTTACACGATACGGAGGTGATGAGTTTGCGATTATTTTTTCAGACTCTGAACTTGATAAAATAGAACAACATGCTGCCAATATTTGTGAAAAAGTCTACGAACAAAATATTCCTCACCCAGAGTCGCCGATTGAAGGTAGAGTGACCATTACCATCGGTGTTGGCATTATGTCATCAGCAACAGACTCTTGTATGGATGCTATTATTTCACTTGCGGACGATGCATTGTATCAAGCCAAAAAGAAGGGGCGAAATCAGTCTGTTTGCTTGTCAGCATAAGCCGTTTTTCGTTAATAGAACCTAACTAAAACTAGCTTTCAAGTGTAGGACGGGTAATACGTTCGATAAACTAGAACGAATGCAAAATAGAGATTAGAAAAGAGAAAATGTTTTATTTGCATTTGCTAAGACACAAAAACGAACAATAGAACCAACCGCTCTATTGTTCGCTTAACTCTTAGATTTCTGTTTTATTCGTATCGCAAGGCAAATACTGGATTGGTTGTCGCCACTTTTATCGCATGTATGGCAATAATCAAACAGGCCAGTACAATAGCGATAACACCAGACAAGATAATTATCGGCACTTGAAAACTAATCCTTTCGGCAAAAAACTGCAGATACAAATTGGCTGCTAAATAGGCCAGAGGCAGAGCAAATAAGACGGCCCACATCACAGGCTTTGAAAATTGCCAAAGTAGTAAACGAATGATTTGTGGTACCGAAGCACCAAGTACAATTCTTACTCCAATTTCTTTAGTCCGTGAACGAGCCATAAAAGCAGCCAACCCAAATAGTCCGATTAAAGCAAGCATCAGCGCTAGCGCTGCAAAACCAGCTAATACTCCGTTCATAATTTTATAAATAACATAAATATCATTGAAAAGACCATCCAAAAAGTCGTGCTCAATTGGATAATCAGGAATAACTCTTTTCCATGCGGTCTCAATCTCCGATATAACAGAGGCTGAGGCACCTTTACGAATTCTAACTGCACCGTAACGATGTTGCTCTGGACTATTAACAAATATCCAAGGCTTAATTTGATTGTGCAAGCCTAGTAAATTTTGGTCTTCCATTACCCCAACTATACGATACTGGCGCGCCTCTAAGTCTTCCCCTCTATCGGACCAAAAAACCGAGCCAACAGCTTGACTGACATCGGTATAACCAAGCCTTTTAACCAGTAATTGATTAACAATAACATTGGCACTGACTGAATCTGCAGTCGCCATTGCATCAGCGCTTATTTCTCTAGAAAAGTCCCTACCGGCAACTAAAGGCACATCAAAAGTTTTAATATAATCAGCATCAACAAGGTTTACATTAACCTGAAACTCATTGTCGGCATCTCCTTTTTTAAGAGTAACGTTTCGTTGGCTGTTGCTCTGTTCAAATGGCGTTTGCGCTGTAAAGGTAACATGAGATACATCTTCAAGCTGCAGTAATTCGTTTCGAAGAGTATCTTCTCTTAACCTAATCGATTCAACATCAGTTCTCTTAAGAACTAACACTTCATCCTTTGGAAAAATGTCACTAGATTCTCTTACTTTGGCATTTTGAAAATAAACAATAAGAACGATAGCCAACATAAAGATTGCTAGTAAGAATTGAGTACCTATCATAAAAGAGCGAAAGATATTACTTTTTCCTCCTTTTGTTTTTAGATTAGTTAAAGCCTCAATTGGTGTCGTTTTGGTGATTAGAAAGCTTGGATAAGCTCCGGCAACTAAACCAACTATAATAGTTGTAGTGACCAGCCAAGGCAATATCGAAAAATACTCTAGTGAAACTGACTTACTAGCCGCCTCATTAAACAGGGGTATGGAAAGCTCGAGTAATACCAGTGCTAGAATCATCGCTACAAATGCTATAGTAAGACTTTCTGTCAAGAATTGTGCTATCAGTTGTTTACGGCTCGCCCCTAAGGTTTTGCGCAAACCAACTTCCCGAGTTCTTCCTAGACTCTGTGCTGTTGCTAAGTTGGTATAATTAACAATTGCAACAATAAGTACCAAAATCCCTAATAATTGAATGCTTTCCAAAACAGGCATGCCTATCATGTCCCAAAATGATGAATGAGTATCTTTTAGGGGCACCGCTTTAATCGATGACATAAATCTTTCTTTCATTTCAGGGTCAACGTGCTTATCAAAGATAGTGCTAATTTTTTGGTTAAGTTCAGCAAGTTCAACAGGCTGCTTAGTCATGATATAAACCTGATTACCGCTACTAATGTTTTCCCAATTTCCTGCTAGGTCCCAACCTTCAATTCGATTAAGAGCAACAAGCGGTGCAATAATTTCGACGTCATCGCTGATCAAGGAAGAATTGAAATGGCTATTATTTGGTAAGTCTTCAATCACCGCGGTGATATGCAAATCGTGATCGTGATTTAAGAATATGGTTTCGCCGACTACATCGAGACGACCGAAAATTTTGGACGCTATTCGTCGAGTAATCACGAATCCTTTGGGATCGCTTAACGCGCTGGAATCTCCGTGAATATATTCGAAACTAAAAATCTTCAACAAGTCTTTATCAGCGAACCGAACTTCCTCATGAAAGTGTTTATCGCCAGAGCTGACTAAATACCCTCGACGAATGGTTCTAGCGAAAGTATCGATTTCTGCTAAATCAGCAGCAATTAGTGGCCCAAGAACAGAATAGGTATTGTTAAGAGATTTAACTCCAATTGATGCTTGCGGAGAAAGGATAGAACCAATGGTATAAGTTCGTTCATGATTTTTGAACATGGTGTCATGTTCGCGTTCATAATTAGCAATAATACCGCCGAATAAATAAACCGTTAAACCGATGGCTAAACCAAAAACATTAATAACAGCAAAGACTCTATTTTTGACTAATGTTCGAAGCGCTATTTTTAAATAATTTTGAAACATGGCGTTTCCCTTTTTGGGTTATAGGAAAATTAGGATTAGCAGTTATTTTTTAGGCCGCTCTAACATTTTCGGTGACCACTTGACCATCGAATAAGTTAATCGTACGTTTAGCATAATCTGCATGCGCTGGACTATGGGTTACCATAACGATAGTGGTGCCTTCATCATTCAGTGCCTGCAACATTTCCATGACTTCTTGCCCATGCGCACTATCCAGGTTTCCTGTTGGCTCATCGGCCAAGATCATTTTTTGATCGCCAACAATCGCTCTCGCTACCGCAACGCGTTGCTGTTGACCACCAGAAAGTTGACTAGGCATATGCTTAGCGCGGTGAGCTATTCCAACTTTATCCATCACTTCAGCCACTCGAGTTTTTCGCTCAGACGCCGGAACTTTGTGGTAAAGCAACGCTAGTTCAATATTTTCTTCAACGGAAAGTTCATCAATTAAATTAAAGCTTTGGAAAATAAATCCAATATTATGTTTTCTGATTTGAGCGAGTTTGCTTTCTGGATACCAAGAGATATCTTCATCCATAAATAAATACTTTCCTTCAGAAGGATTATCTAACATGCCGATAATATTCAGTAAGGTAGACTTGCCGCAACCAGATGGTCCCATGATGGCAACAAACTCACCTTGCTCAATCTCGATATTCACTGAATTTAGCGCCATCGTTTCAATATCATCAGTTTGATAAATTCTAGAAAGATCATGTAGTTTTAGCATTGTATTTTCCTATTAAGTTTTATTAAAAGTAATTCGTTTTCACTTGTCGCCTATTAAGCGATTGTGAACATTTTCTTAATTATTAAGATTCAGTATTTGCATTTCTTGGTATCCGTTATACGGACTGGTGACCACCCGCTCTCCTTCTGCTAGGCCATCTAGTACTTCAATATAACGACTATTACGCCTTCCAAGTTTAATCGGGCGTCTTGTGGCTTGAGTACTGTCGTTATCAACAACAAAGATCCAATTTCCTCCAGTGTCTTGGAAAAATGATCCATTAGGTATCAGGAGTGCTTTGGTTGCATCACCAAGCGTTAGTTTGGTTTGTACCGTTTGTCCGCGGCGAATGTTGCTGGGTTGCTCGCCCTGAAAAGCGAAGTCAATTTTGAATTGTCCATTTTGAACATGTGGGTAAATTTTTGATATCTTCAACTCGTAATCGTCAAAGCTAGCCTTTTGCCCGATGTCGACTCTTGATAGATAGAACTCATCAATAGTTGCAGTAAGTTTAAAGTCGTTAGGTGTATCAATTTGTCCAAGCCGTTCTCCTCGACCGATACTTTGACCGACTTCTATATCGAAACCAGAAAGTTTGCCATTAACCGGCGCTTTAACATTCATATTGTCTAGATTTTGTCGAGAGATGGCTAAATTGCTTTCTAACCTTGTAGTTGTTTCAGTTAAAAACTTAAGCTGCTCTACTTGCATTTTTTGATCTGAAGCTTGGCTTTCTAACGTAACTGCCAGTCTATTTTGATACCATTCAAGCGTGTCCTTAGTGTCATCGAATTGAGTTTTTGAAACGGCACCAGTTTTCATCAAATCTGACTCTCTTTTTAGTTGTCTAGTCAATGTTTTGATTTGATAACGAATATCAATTAGGTTGCGCTTATGTTGAAGTCTATTTTGCTCTAAGCTAAGTTCGATTGATCGCATATTGTTAAGTTGCTCAGCCACTCTGGCTTCGTTACCCAAAACGCTTAACTGTAAAGAAGCATTTGAAAGCTCAACAATTAGGTCTCCTTTATTTAAATTAGCCCCATCTTCCACCAATATTCGTTCAACGCGACCACCTTCAATGGCATCCAAATAAAGTGTTTTTGCTGGGGTCACTCTCCCTCTTACTGGAATAAAATCTTCAAAGGTACCGCTGGTCACTGATGAAATCTGAATCTTTCCTTGATCAACTGATAACTTTTTACCCGAATTACTGAGTCCGTCGTAGGCTAAATATCCCAAGATCAGCAAAACTAGGCCTGGCAGCATGATTTTTTTAAACCAAGTATTCTTGCGCGTCACTTTCCTATCCATACCAGCACCAGACATAGGTTTAACTCTACTGGTGCCTTTATCACTAGTGACGTTTCGAGTTTTGCGAGAATCTTCCATAGAGGATATTTTTGGCATATTGTCTGTAAACCTTTTAAAAATAGTCATCAGTTGTTAGTAAACTTAAAGTTTGCAAGGGACATGCCAGACTCTTAATCATTGATTTTAAAGGTGTTTTTTCATGCTTAATATTTAGTGTTCAAAGATGGACAGTTGAGGTGTACGCCTGCGTTCAGTTAGTGTACGATATTGAACACTTAGATTTCTAATCTTCAGTTTAGTGAAAATGATTAGCAAGCGTGTTCAGTGGTTAAAGTTGTTAGCAATCAAAGCCGGATTGTTTTTGGCAAGAAAAATTAGGGAATCAATATGAAACAAGATGGTGTCATTCTTATTGTCGACGATGACCAAGATATCTTAACGGCCGGCAAGCTGTTACTTAAGCGGTATTTTTCGAATGTAGTGACTTGTCATCAGCCCGAACAGATCCCGATGCTGTTCAGCCGAAACAAGTTCGACGCTATTTTACTCGACATGAATTTCGGACCTGGAGAAAGTAGCGGAAAACAAGGGTATTCATGGCTGGAGAAAATATTAGAAATAGACCCTAAAGCAGTGGTCATCATGATCACCGCACATGGTGGAGTGGATGTTGCTGTCGAAGCAATGAAGCTCGGTGCCACCGACTTTATCGCCAAACCTTGGCAAAATGCAAAAATGGTTGCCACCCTTTCTTCCGCGGTACAGTTAGGTAAAAGCCGCTTAGAAGTAGATGAACTGAGGCACACTAATAAGCTCCTCGCAGAGGTCAGTGGGCAAAGCAATCAACAGAAGCTGATAGGCAATTCGAAAGCGATGAATCAAGTACTTTCACTCGTTGAGCGAACAGCCCCCACTGATGCAAACGTTCTATTGTTAGGTGAGAACGGTACCGGAAAGGAATTAATTGCTCGGGAAATTCATGCTCAAAGTCAACGCTCGGACAAGGTATTTATGTCAGTCGATATGGGAGCCATTACTGAATCCCTGTTTGAAAGCGAGTTATTTGGACATAAGAAAGGCGCGTTCACAGGTGCGAGAGAAGACCGCGTGGGACGACTTAAAGCGGCAAATGGCGGTACACTTTTTTTGGACGAAATCGGAAACTTGCCGCTCAATCTTCAAGCTAAGTTATTAACGGTTTTGGAGCAACGGGTGGTCACGCCAATCGGTGCTAATAACACGACACCTTTTGATGTTCGAATTATTACCGCAACTAATGTCAGTAAAGCAGACCTAAACAACGAGAAGAATTTTAGACAGGATTTACTATTTCGTTTAAATACTGTCGAAATCAATTTACCTCCGCTACGAGAACGGACTCAAGATATCGAACCAATCGCACAATACTATGTGGACTACTATAGTCACAAATACTCGAAACCTAGCAAGTCAATTAGCGAGCAAGCATTAGCCGATATGCAAAATTATCCATGGCCCGGTAATGTTCGCGCACTTCGGCATGCGATAGAGCGAGCAATTATTCTATCGACTAATGATCAGCTACTCAGTACGGATTTTCAGTTAGATTTACCGCCTAATCAACCAGGCAATCTATCCATTAATGATTCAATTCCTAGTCGCCGAGTAACTGATGAAACAGACACCTCCGTCGTCCACACTAAGACTGAGTTTGAAGAACTTAATTTGGATAAGGTAGAAAAATACACCATTACTCAAGCGCTAAAGAAACATCGATATAACATTAGTCATTCGGCGAAAGAGCTCGGTTTAACCAGAGCCACACTTTATAGAAGGATGGAAAAGCATGGGCTTTAAACGTTTTTCGTTAATGATTGCAGCGCGAACCATTTTGATTATGCTCACGTTGGTGTTGCTAGCCTATCTTTTGAACCTTAAGGGCTACCTGATTTCAACCTTTGTAGTCGCCATTTTATTGGTCGTTCAATCATTTCTACTGCACCGCTTTGTCAATAAAACGAATAACGAGCTGACACGATTTTTTGAAGCCGCTCGATACGCGGACTATTCTCAACGATTTGAGTTTAACGAAATTGGTGCAGGATTTGGTGAACTCGGAAAAACCTTTACCGATATTCTAAAAGGTTTTCAACAAAATAGAACGGTTCAAGAAGAAGAATACCGACATCTTAAGGCGTTGATCGAACATGTACCGGTGCCTTTAATTAGTTTGCATGCAGACGGCAAAGTCAGCCTATGGAATAACAGTGCGCGAAGACTTATCGGTGCCAATGCTGTTACTCGATTCGAAGACTTTAAACAATTTGGCGAGGGTTTCTTTGAGCAATTGCAAACCTTAGTGAGCGGTCAAAGGCGTTTACTAAAATTTGAAGTCGATGGAATGGAACAACAATTGGTCGTCCAAGCCACTGAAATTATTGTAGCCGGTCGCCAAGAGAAATTACTCAGCTTACAAGATATTCAATCTGAGCTTGATGGTATTCAATTACAATCTTGGCAAGATTTAGTCAGGGTTCTCACCCATGAAATAATGAATAGTATTACACCGGTTGCTTCACTGGCTAAAACCGCAGCCGATTTAATAGATGATGCTAAATCAAAATTAGAACCGTCGTCAGAAAATATCGAAGACTTAGTCGATGCTTCGGATGCGATACATACCGTAGCAAGACGAAGTGATGGTCTAATGAAGTTTGTCGGTAGCTATCGTCGCTTAACTCGATTACCCGAGCCAAATAAACGCTCGATAAAAGTGGAAGCGTTGGTCGCTGATGTCAGTGCTATTATTACCCAAGATTGGAAACAAAAAGGCATTGCACTCAACGTCAAGATAACACCTCCAAGTTTAAATGTTCTAGTCGACAAAGATATGGTCGAACAATTGCTCATTAATCTTTTGAAGAATGCTGAACAGGCACTAGAAGCAGCCGACAATGCCAATGTAAATATTGAAGCCTACCTCAACAAACGAGGCCATGTGGTGATTGATATTAGTGATAGCGGTAAGGGCATTTCAGATGACATCGCGAAGAAAATATTTGTTCCTTTCTTCACAACAAAAAGAGAGGGCTCCGGTGTGGGATTGGCTCTTACACGGCAAGTTATGATCGCTCATGGAGGTAGTGTTAAGTTAAAAGAAAGCAAGTTTGGTGGGGCGTGTTTTAGGTTGACGTTTTGATTTCGACTCCATTCCTTTAATCTATACATGTGATTCCCTCGAAACCACTGAGTTTTAGTTTCCGTAATCTAATTGTTATTTTTATTTAACGAATTAATATTCCTGTTTTTTGTAATAGTTATTTCTAAATCGAATCTCCACATCAACAACTAGACAAATCAAGAACAAATCACTTACTCGAATATTGAGTTTTGGCCAATTTTGACTATAAATTGGCCGATTATTGCGAATCTTTTTTGTCCCAATACTTAAAGTTAAATAGCAATTCGTCGATTCGTGAATTGCATTAAACGTTTTCTAGATTTTAGTTAAGAGGACTTATTAGTAATTTATAAACGGAGATAAGAATGAAATTCAATAGTAAATTGAAAAAAACGGTGCTCGCACTTTCAAGCATCTCTTGTATGTGGTGTGCTAGCGCACAGGTTAGCGCGACAGACCTAAATGTTATTTTAGTCTATAGTAATAATTCGATACCAGGAGGGAATTCTCATGCAAACGCCGAAAGCTACATAAGAAGTACATTGCTATCCAAAGCTAATAACTTATATAGCGAAAGTCAGATTGATTTAACTCTTAAAGCGGCTGTCATCGCACCTTTAAAGAATAGCTATGAGGGTTCTTTAAGCGGTGATATTTTAGGAAACTTAAAAGAAGACAAGATGAAACTCGCAGACTTAAGTGGTTCGCACTTTATCGACACTAGCGTCAGTGAAATACATCAAGTTGTGCTAATATTGCCGGGAGGTTTTGATATATGCGGAATGGCAGAAGGTAGACCAATTCCTGCAGGGGAATCCGAACCGACCATCGGACAATTTAGTTATGCACGCGCTAATTGTAGGCTCGACAACTTAACTTTGGCCCATGAAATAGGACATAACCTCGGAGCCATTGATAGTCACGCAGTATCAAGCTGTTGGGGTCCTAATGGCGAAGAAGTCTGCTGGACCAGCGCCATGGCAAGCGGTCAAGCGCATAGCGTTGTTCGTCAATACATAACAAATCCAAACGTTTGGGATATCAACGTTTGTCCATTTCAATTTAACCAAGGATTTTGTGGAGATAGCTCTCATAATAATGCTGGCTTAATTACAGCAAATTTATTTGATGCAGCAGACACATGGTGTGATATTAATTCACCACATGATTGTCATAGACCAACTCCTCCTCTCGATCTAGATATGGAATTCGTCAGGTATGAATCGAGTAGCTGTAATTCAACCGTAAGAAGAGGCTCAATATCTTGGGATTCAGTTAATGGTGCAACAAACTATCAAGTTCAACACTTGAGTGGAAGCTGGCAGACCATATATAACGGCTCAAGCTTAGAAGCTATTTTTAATACTAGCTCAACCGGTAGAACTCATTCGTTCAGAATACGAGCAAGCAATAGTGATTCGACTGGTGACTGGAAATCATTTAATGGTTTTGTTCCTAAATGTGGGCTTGGTGGAGGTGGCGCCAATCCATGGTAAGATAATTCATAAGGCACGCTGACTACTTGAATATCAACTTAGCGTGCCTTCCGCTTTCCTCAAATATGCTCAACTTGGTGCAGACACGTTACCATTTTCCGTTTTCGAGATATGTAATCTTTGATTAATCTTGAACTGGGGTTTACTTCAATAAACTCAAGGTTGTTAGATTTTTGACAACAGTTTTTTTTATGAATCGGCTGCTACCTACAGGTTCAGACTGGAATGATTCTTCGTTAAGTGAACTTATATCGACGGAGCCACCTATTGATTACGATTTGGCGAGATTCTACTAAGAATTGTCCAATTCTTAAGTACTATCATATCAAATTCTCAGCATACTACTGATTCTCAAGATACGGGATTAACGTTCCGTTTATTTAGAACCTTGGGATTATGATGAGCATGCTGGAGAGTTTGTTTTAAACCTTACCCTTAATAGGGTTTAAATAGTTGACTCTGTAGTCTAGCATGTTCATCAACCTACCTATTTTATTGTCTATAATCCACAGAATTCCCTTTTGAAGTTGCTCTGGTTCTCCTGAATCGATAGTATTGCGATGCAAAATATCTCAAATTGGCGAATATCTGCTAACTTTTGGCCGATTTGTGATATTGATGAGACCGTAATAAGGATTTAATTGAAATCGAACCATACAGGTTCAATTAACTGCGTCAGATTTTTAAGGGGAATTTGGTGTAGATATGGAACAACTTAATTACTTTGGTCGAACAATTTGTAAGATCATAATTTAATTGTTATTAATCGATATCTCATAGTCTCCTCTTTTTGCTTAATCATTAACGCGCCAATTTTGATCCATGCTAGGTAATTACTGGCATGCGTGAGAAGATAATTAGGAGATAAACATGAAACTTGGCCTTAAACTTTTGGGACTGATACTTATTCTAGCGAGCAAGACTGCTTATGTTGAAGCTGGACCTGGAATGAACTATAAGTGTACTTATAAGCACACTGTTACTGAAACGAACTCTGGAGCATTTGTTTCTTCCCACTTAACCCTGTCAGATGAAGTATTTCATCCCTCTCTATGTCCTCCGGTACCAGCTGACGAAGAATTTACGGTAGAAAACACAGAAACTCACATTAACAAGTCAAACACTACACCGCATTTCACTAAGACTATTGACGATAGCTATGACGACTTGACTTGCAGTCACAGTGCCAATCCTCCCATCTACACTCCTATCAGGTAAGCACTGGCTATTCGAGACGTTAGGGTTTAATACCGACTAAGAGCTAAACTCTAACGTATCAAGTTATAAGACGACATATTAAGTATGTTTTACTTTCCTAAGTCTCATCTCAACCTAGCTTTAATACTAGTTCTTTTGTTCTCAATGAAAGCGCTATCTACTGCCCGATTTGAAAAACTTGGTGTAAAAGACGGGCTTCCTAGCAGGGTAGTATGGGATGTAAAACAAGACAAAAATGGATTCATCTGGATTGCTACTATTTACGGACTCGCTAGATTTGACGGCGGAGAAGTAAAGGTCATAAATGGCAGTAAGGAGGAGGATTCCACAATTATTGGAGAAATAACTCGGACACTACTGATTACTAGAAATAATGATCTTTGGGTAGGAACCTATAAAGGAGGTTTGAAAAAACTAAATAAAGATACTCTGGGTTTCACTCGATATCTTCACTCGAATACAGAACCCAATAGTCTAAGTTCAAATAACATTACCAACTTAGTAGAAGCTAAAAATGGCGATATTTGGGTAGCCACCCAACATGGGTTGAATCGCTTAGCACTTAATAATGGAGTCGTCACTAAGTACTATCATGACAAAAAAAAATCCTCTAGTTTGCCCAGTAATAAAATATCCACTTTGCTACTTGAAGACAACGGCGACTTGTGGGTAGGGACTAACAAAGGCCTATCAATTTTTTCAGAAAAACTACAAACGTTCGAAGAAAAGCCGCTTCCTATTTCAACCCCACCAAATGTAAGAGCGCTTTTAACTCTTCGAGATGGGAATCTTCTTGTCGGGACAGAAAGCGGACTTTTTTATTACAATAAACAAAAAGATGAATTTCAATTGATTTCCGGAGAGCCTAATAGGGAAATTTTAGCTATCACCGAAGACAAGGATGGAAATGTTTGGGTCGGAACTCGAAGAAATGGAGTTTACATACTAAAAAGTTCTGAGCTAATAAACGAATCTATTCGAAAGAACTACCGATACGATCAGGGTACTAGTTATTCACTTAGTGATAATACTATATTAAGCTTACTTACAGACCGAGATGGAATCGTATGGATAGGAACCTTTGGCGCTGGTCTAAATTGGATCGACCCACTGTCTCTAGAGTTTGGATTGATTGATAATAGTTCAAATGGAATTTCTTGTTTACCTAGCCCCCATATATACTCTATCCATACTAAAGAAAACGAACAAACATGGATAGGTACACGAGAAGGACTTATCAAGTTTGGCTCTAGCAACAGTTGTCAATTATTTCAGCACGCTCCTAATTCGAATAATTCACTGTCGGATAACGAAATTTTGAAGATTTATTCATCTGGGAATAAGCTATGGATAGGCACTGCAAGAGGACTAAATTCTTATGACAAAAAAACTGACCAATTTAAGCAATATAAGAATAGGAACCTCGCTTTAAGAATTTACGATATAGCTGAACTAAATGAAGATGAGTTCTTGCTTGCCACTCATGTGGGGGTTTATATTTTCAATCTCCTTTCGGAAGACTATAAACGAGTAGTTTCAGGCAATAAGGAAATAGATTCTGCTGCCTTTGAAACGATAGTTAGCAAGACTAAAAGCATAAGTTTAATTGGTTCAAACAGAGGTCTTATCGAATATAATCATACGTCAAGGAAGTTGGCTTACTTTAAAACTATTGACAAGCAAGTAATAAGAGGTGACACCCGAATAATTCATAAAGATAGTCTAGAGAATATCTGGATAGGTATACATGAAAAAGGTCTCCT
>JBDVOJ010000121.1:0-59399 GCA_039969155.1 Kangiellaceae bacterium | reverse complement strand
CTCTACACTAAACTCCAGATTGATAAAAGCATTACCTCGATTAGCAAACGCGTTCATCTGTGTCAAACCAGGTATTCCCCTTAAAACCTGCTCTTGCGGTTCTACTATTTCAGACTCAATTTCCATTGGGGAAGCTGCACGCCAAGTTGTTTGCACAGCAATTCTCGGTCGTTCAATATCAGGAAACAATTGAACCGGTAGGCTAAACAGGCTCATTAAACCAACTAAGAGAATTAAGCAGACTACTACTGCGACCGAAGCTGGATTTTTTAACGCCTGCGTCGTTACTTTCATTGTCACACTGCCTTAAGAGTTTTTGATATTTAGATGTTAGCAGTTTTGTTTTTTAGAATAAGTTTTTTTCGACTAAGTGAGTTTAACTCGCGGTGAGTTGATTGTTTTTTTGACTTCAGAAACATTCTGAAAAAGATTTGTTTCTAGATATTTCAGAGAATACTTTGAGGTGAAAAACTACACTAAATGATATGCTTAATTTTGTCTCGGTAACTTCTGCTCATTTTCAGGCGAGCTCCACCTTTCACTATTATAAAAAACTCACCATTGATATGTGAGCAGACTTTTTCAATCTTTTCTAAGTTGACGATGGTCGAGCGATGAATTCGTTGAAATAGTTTAGGATCCAATTTTTCTTCTATCTTTTTCATTGTGCTGCGAAGTACATGAACTTTATCGTCGACATGTAAGCACATATAATCCCCAGCGGCATCAATCCAATCAATGTTGTGAGTGGTAACTAAGCTGGTCTCGGAACCATCTTTTATTGAAATTTTTTCGGGATATGGGCTCGTTTTTTCCGAATCCTTAACAAGCATATCCTTAATCGTTGATGGAGTTTCGCCAGTGATGTTACTAATCAAATCTAAAAGACGTTGCTTTTGATTGTTTGCTATAGACTGTTCCAAATGCTGTCGCACCCGTCCAATGGCTAGGTCGAGCCTTTTCGCATCTACCGGTTTCAAGACGTAGTCAATAGCATGAACTTGAAACGCATCTACCGCATAATGGTCAAATGCTGTCGCAAAAACAATCAAAGGCATTGATTCAGTTTGTATGTTGCGCACAACTTCAAAGCCATCGATTCCTGGCATTTGAATGTCCAAAAATACAAGGTCGGGAGAATGTGTTTGAATAGCCTCTAAGGCCTCGCGACCATTCTTACATTGGGCGACTATTTCAATATCGGCGTAATCTTGTAATCGAATCGCCAAACCTCGACGAGCAAGGGACTCGTCATCAACAATTATGGTACGAATACTTGACATGACTACCCTCTTAGTTTTTCTTAACTCCGCGAAGTGAAGAAAATATCACCTATTGGGTAAGATAACCGTTTAAATTTCAAGTGGTAACCGAATACTAACCTGTAAACCGTTTGGCGAAACGTTGGATATTGTAAAAGAGTGTTTATCACTATACAGCTCCTCTAACCTTTCTTGTGTATTTCTGATGCCAACTCCTCGACCGTTGGGTAATTCTCCGTCAACAAGTTCAAAGCCCGGGCCATCATCTCTTAGCTCTAATAACAACTCGTTTGCAAAGACTTGAGCTCTCAAACTTAAAGTGCCGCCACTTTCAGATTTAGCGATAGCATATTTGATTGAATTTTCTACCAAGGGTTGCAAAATCAAACTTGGAATCAATGCGCTTTCCGCTTCCTTTTCTATCTTGAAGTCTAATTCTAGTCGCTCTTCAAAACGAACTTTTTCTATATCCAAATACAGTTTAAGTGTCCTGACCTCTTGTTCCAAAGTGACTTTTTGCATCGGGTCATTGTCCAGTGAATATCGCAAAAAATCGGATAAACGTGTCACCATTTCGTTTGCTCTCTCGCTCTCTTTATCCAACACCAAAGTGGAAATCGCGTTAAGAGTATTAAATAAAAAATGAGGGTTGAGTTGATAACGTAACATCTTCAGTTGAGCTTCATGGGCGAGAGCATTGGCTTTTAACGCTCTTTGGGTCGCCTCTTGCATTCCCTGATAAAACTTAATGCCAAAATAAAGACAACTCCAGCAAATAAAAACATAAAATACGGTTGTTGATCCCCACAAGTAACCGATCCAAGACTCCGGCCGATAACCGTGTTTATAAAAGTCCCAGTAAATCAAGTTGTATGGAAGAGCCCAGATAATACTAACGATTAACGAGCCAAAAATCACCGCACTTATTCGAATAGACAAGGAGCTGTCCCAAACCGCCCGATATAGCGGACGTAAGGCGAAACTAACAAAGAATCCTAATACAGAGCCAATGAAAAGTACCCAATAGTAAGTTTGTGGTTTATCCCAATAGAACGCACCAACATAGGAACTAAGACAATACCCCACCCAACCAACAAAATTGAGTATTATAAATTGCTTGTTTTTTCCTGAGGCTAGTAAATTCATTTCATGCACTAATAGTTGTGTTGGAGTCGGATCAATACTCGGTATTATAGAGTATCTCTCCTAGAGAAATCTTCAGTTGGTCTTATTTATTGGTCGTGTTAGCTTGTTTTGAGTACAGCAACCTGTTTTCCTAACAAGACAAATTCTTTAAATGACCTATGTTGGCGTTTAATTTGGTACCTAAAAACTCCTTGAAGTTGCCAACTTTCTATTAAAAACAATGTAGGCATTACTTTGAAGTTGGGCTTAATATGTTATGAAGTCTCTAAAAAATAGCTTAAGAAGAATCAAGACGAGCAACTATAATGCGACAGTCCACCTACTCCAAATAACTCTAATGGTTTTAGCCTATAGTACTTTTCTTCAACATCTGCAGATTGTTCTGCATAAGGCTCATTCATCACTTCCTGTAACTCTCGAACTAGGGAATAGTCTCCATTGGCCGCTTGTTGATAGGCTGGTGCAACAAACCACTCTCTCAAAATGTATTTCGGGTTAACGAGTTTCATCTGCTTAGAAAGCGTCTTACGAGACTCGGGAATATCAAGAACAGAGTTCCCGATGAGTGATCTCCATTTTGTCAGCCAATCTGACCAACGTGTTTCGTTTTCATCAGAATGCCGATAGAAACTTTTCTTAAGCGGCTCAATATCGTCCGGTATAGTTGAAAGTTCACGGAAGAAGATGGTGTAATCGACAGGTGTTTGCACCATGAGAGTTACGAGCTCATTAAAGAGTTCCGAGTGAAAACTATCGAGCCCGAGTTTGGCAGCCCACATTTTCTCCATTTCAGCCTTCATCGCAATCGAAAAATCATTTTCGATTTTGTCGAGCTGATGTAAATAATCAGTGTTAAGTAAATGTCGTACCGCGGTACAAAACATCTTGAAATTCTTGTGTGCCGCCACTGGTTGATTGAAGAACGAAAAGTGCCGTCCTCCTCCTGTCCACGACTGGAAGTTTGGATCGAACACATCGCAAAACCCAAATGGGCCATAATCGAGAGTGAAACCTCCTACTGCACAGTTGTCGCTATTGAAATTTCCTTGGCAGAAGCCAACGCGGATCCAATTGGCTATTAACGATGTCAACCGCTTGCGGAACTCATAGGCCAACAATATTACTTTTTCGGCAGTGTTTTTATCGGACATACTTTTTTTAGAAGTATCTAGGCGGTTATCGATGACCTCACTGTACTCACGGTCGATAGAATGCAGCACAATCTTTTCGAGTTCCTCCATCGCTCTCGGATGTTCCTGATTTCGAACTCGGCGACCGAAAAGCTCCAGTTGACCAACCCGAAGAAATGAAGGTGCAACCCGAGTCGAGATGGCAACCGCTTCCGATACATACACATCGGGATCTTTCAAGCGCGAGCCTGGCGAGTACCAGGGGCGATCAACTCGCTCTGTTTTGGAAACATATAAACTTAATGAGCGTGAGGTTGGCACTCCAAGGGAATGCATGTGCTCTTGTGCAAGGAATTCTCGGACACTCGAGCGTAAAACTGCGCGACCGTCAGCGCCACGACAATAAGGTGTTCGGCCACCACCTTTGAGTTGCATTTCCCAGCGTTGTCCTTTTATGACGGCTTCAAGTACGGAGATTGCGCGGCCGTCGCCGTAGCCATTACCGGTTTGGAACGGGCATTGTTGGGTGTATTCTGTGCCGTAAATGGAGAGTGCGTAGCCAGTCGCCCAGCCGAATTTGCGTAATGGTTCTGGTACTTGTGAAAGGTTACCAGAGAACATTTGGATGAAATCATTGGACTTTGCCAAGCTATCGGCGAAGCCCAGTTCGCGGAAAAAATGTTTGCTGTGCGCGATGTATTCTGGGGATTCTATTGGGGAGGGTTTTACCGGGACATAATGTCCTGAGAAGACTTGTCGTGGTGCAAGGTCATCTCCGCTGTCGGTCGAATTTGGATCGCTGTTGAGGGTATCGATCAGCGAGTAGTTTGCTAGCTTTGCGAGATCTACGAGGGTGTAGATGGTTGAGGAGTTTTTCTCGGGTAATTGATTCATCGTAAATCTTCTGCCATTATTTACTGACCGTTACTATATCGGTAATGGATGACACACTCAATATTCTTTTCTTTAACAGATTTAACGGCTTAGTTTCAAATTTTATGTTCTTCAAGCTTTTGATACTTTATTCCAACTAGATACTTTTTCACACTACTCTAACTCAATTGGTCCAAATTAGTATTGAGCAATAAGCTTTTTGATATCCGTGTCAATATAAATGTCGGCAGCAAGTCCCTCCCCACCAATCTCGCCGTCGGCTCCCATTGAGAAGACTCGTCGATTCACACGTGCGTTCGGAGCATATTGATAATCACTACCCCAAGGATCTTTCGATAGAGAAATCATTCCAGACTCTTCAACCTCCATTAAGTCGACGGGTAAATAGCCGTTTCTTACCTCAAATTGTACTAGCGCACTATTAATCACTTCAATATCTATTGGTACTCTCATTAATGAGTGACAATTACTACGAGTACAGTAGCTCACTGATAGAAACGAAAAGAGTACAGTGAAAATCGTAATTAAAACAAGTATGACTTTAGATAGTTTCAACAACGGATTGTCCTTTTCTAATTAATTATCATTCAATTTGGGCAAACGTGGGCAGTTCTAAATAAGGGTTAGAGAATTGAAGCGGAGTAGCCCTTTTTACCAACGAACCGAATATCAAAATTTTTGACTGTTTCATACACAGGATTTAAATTAGCGACCTCATTTGTAGAGATGAAATTAGTTTATAGCTTTTTATTGACGGCCGTTTGGTTAGTAGTCGCTAAAGACTCCTCAACAACTTTTACTTCTTATTCGGTGAGTGCCAATTCGTCATGTAGATTCGTCACCATCAACTTACAGCTAGGTAACCTAATGCCCCCAAAAGAGACTCGGATCATTGGTGTATAGTAACCTTCCGTTGCGAGCTGAAGCAGTTTTGTTTTAGTTCCATCGTCATTTAAAAATAACTGGCTATTCGAGACATATACACCTGTAAATACTTCGGAAGGTTGTGAAGGCATCAGCAAAGCCCTTATTGTTTCAGACTGCTCATTTTGATCATGAACTCTTTGCGTTAAGCTGCAGGTGTTTAAAAAGATTTTATCTCCACTAGTATTGAAAACTAGGTATTTAGTATTGTTAGTAACTTTTGAATGGCACATACAACAGATTGGTTTCTCAGCAGAAACTATAAATTCTATACCCGAAGGTGAGCCTTTTAACGTTTCCAAAACTTTGAAATATGCATGGCGTTTACCACTTGGGAGGTTCTCGTCGTCGGCTTCAATAATGGTTTCTATTCTATTAATTTCAACAATGAATATGTTTTCAGAAAGGTTTACTTTTTCCTCAAGAGTAATATGACCGCAAGAACATGCGAAAGCAAAAGATGAACAAAAATATAGACTTAAGGTGATAATTCGTATGATATTTTTCATTTTAACCCCAGAGTTGAGAAGATACACCTATTACAAGCGTAACACTCAGATAAGGGGTTAATTTATTTGGGTTATGATTTCAAGTTGATTTTTTGGGGACATAATTCGGCATATATTGTTAAATTCACTCTGACCCAGATTTTCGTTCATTATTACAGCTTTCCCTCTTTCAATGTCATTGGTAGAACTCTAAAAATTGTATCCTGCAACCAATCCAATCAAGTTCTCATTTTCTTCGTCATCATGCATGTAAGTAACCCCCGCCAAAATTCGCGTTGGTCCTTTTTCATCTAATACGAAGATGCCTATTCCGTAGTTCGTGTTAGATCCCTTAAACGAACTGCTTGTATGCCTCGCAAAAAGATCAAATCCAATTCGGTTTCTTAGCATACCTGGAACGTACATGAAGTCCATATTGATTTTTCTTTGGTTAAATTCAACATATTTACCTTCTCTAGCATCTATTGAAGATTCGGAAATACGAATATCATTTCCCTCGCTACCTATTGTTGTTGTAGTTTTCACACTTATTTTAGATAAATCTTCGTAATTATTTTCCTTTCCGTACTCAATCGATACTCCAGTAAGAAATACACCGTCAATTATTGCGTTATATGAGAGGGAGAGTATCTTAGAATTAAGTTTTTCTTTATATAACTGCTTGTCAAAAGCCAATGTCTTATCGAATAATTGGTGTTCTCCCGATTTATATTTCGCTTCAAAAAATAACCAGTCATCACTAATGATACCAGGCTCCCCAACTTTTGGGTTAGTACTAAAAATCCAATGTTTTCCGATTGGTATGGACACCGTAGTTTCAGGCGTTGCTTCGGAGCCTTCGAATAACAGAGAACTGCCATCAGCGGCTTTTCCTTTTAATGCGAGTCCCCAACTATACTTATCATCAGATTCCGAGTTTAAATAAGTCAGTTTAATACTCTTGTCTTTTATGTTTGAAGAGACAGAGTTAGTCCCCCATAAATATATGCTCGTATTATCATTAGAATCACCCAGAGTAGTACTACCATATACATTGTTTTGAATAAGTGTATAAGTCAAAAAGATAAATAGTGCAGTTTTCATTCTTCTTACTCCATAAATTAGGTTAGCTTGAACTTTTCTGATAAGACAATCGTTCCTCTTGATTCTATTTCACCTGACTTTTTGTACTCCTCCTTATAAGTAGAGTCAGAAGGCTTTGTAACAAGAATTAGAATACTCCAGTCAGTTCCATTCATACCATTAACTCTAAGAAAAACATCTAATTCTGAATCACCAATATCAACTAAATCTGAACTCTTGTATTTCTCATTCCCATCATATGACAGTGAAATATCATTACCTTCCAAAGCCAGATAAACTGAATATGAGTATGAAGTCAGTGTGGACTCTAATTTATAAATCATTTCATTCTCCGTTTCGCTCTCTAATGCTTTAAATATTTTCTCGCTAAGTTTTTTCTTTCGCTTCAGCTAAAGAAAATCTGAAACCATATTCTTTCTATTCAGCCGGTACATGAACTCGCTCTTTCTATGTTATTAAAATGCGTCTTCAAGAAGCCCATTATCCCAGAGCCACAAAGCAATAGTCTTTGCAGTATTCATCGGTACTTTGCTGGCCCAATAACGAGGTATATCGCTGAAAGAACATATTTGGGGAAGTTTATAAATGAGTGGTATAATGTCAAACCCTTCAACATAAGCAACCGCAGATTTAAGGCGAGGGTGTCGTAGTGCTTGCCGTTCAGTAACAAAGTCCTCTTTTATGACTGGCGTCAATTCAACTATAGCATTCGGTGACAATGTTACCATTTTCGGTCGGAGAGTTGGTTGTGACAAATTCTTGCTTTTAGTTGCTTTTGAAATATTGGACTTTTGAACCTTAGAACGCTCTTGCCAAAATGAGTTTGCTCCACGGTCTGTGACACGGGCGTACTCCTCTTGTGTTCTTTTGACATATAGGGCGACACGTTCTGTTATCCTTTGTTCATAAAACTGTTTGGCGATTTTCATGTTCTCTGGTTTCTCTAAAATGGTTCTTACAACGACAGCAGCTTGAATTCCCGATTGCAACGCCAAATGGACTCCCTGTGACGATAACGGGTCGATACTGAGGCACGCATCACCAACACGTATATGTTTATCTCCAACCGGGTTCACAGAATGGTAACTGCTGGCGTTACAGATAGTAACCTCTGAACTTTGTTCCCCGAATGAACTTGAACGCAAAAAGAGAAACTGGCTCAGAAATTTTGAGTAAGAGTCTTGCAAAATCAATTTTTTCTCTGACCGTAAGCTTCGAGGGTCACAAAAAATTGAAACAACAGCACTGTCTTGAGAAGTTCGTGCAAACCAAAGCCAGGCATCATCGCCAGATTCTATTGCGCCATCAACTGCAGGTCGCTGCGTCAGTGACCAACTCGCACAGAGGGCTACAAGTGGTTCACTATCTCTTACTTGCGTACCAGGAATGCTCTGGCACCTACCTGCAGCATCAACGATGAAATGCGTTCTTAATTTCAGGTTACACGGCCCGAATTTGACCTCAGCTTCTCGATATGCACAATTCTTCTGCGAGAGTTTAAGAACTTGTGCGGGTTGATAGACGGTAGCACCGACGGCATGTGCCCTGTCCAATAAGAATTGATCGAGCGTTCCTCGGTTTACGTGAAACCCAGGCTGCGGGAAGGTGTGGAATTCTTGCTCTCCCCAACTTATAGCCGTTAGGTTTCGTCGCCAGTAATTTGCTCCATAAAATTGTTCACTAATATTCAAGAACTCGAGCAATGCGATTGTTTGATCCGAAATACATATCCCAACGTGAGAGCGAGGATAAGCCTGACGTTCTATTATAGCCACTTTGAAACCAAACTCAGCCAAGCGAATCGCTGTAGAACAACCGCCTGGACCAGCACCAATAACAATGACATCATAATCAATAACTACCGACATCGTGACGGCTTTAGGCAACGGGCATGCAATTAATAACTCCTAACGATTTTAAATAACTGCTGTGGGTGTTTCAACGATAGTTCTGCGTAAAGTTGCAAGCAGTATTGAGTCCAGCCACGAATATAATCACAGGCAGGTCGACCCCGGTTTAACACCTCATGATGGCAACTACCGGAACATAAATATCTTGCCCAGCAGGTGGTACACGAAGGCTGTGAGCGTAAGTGTCGGTTTCTTAGCCAATCAGATTGTTTTGCTACGTTTATGCCGTCTTTAACGTTTCCTAGATGGCCGTCATCGTCATTGACGAAGCGATGACACGCGTAAAGCTCACCACTGGAAGAGGTGCCCATGTAGCCTCCGCCCGCGCCGCAAGGGTAGTGCTCTGGGTTTGCTAGATGAATGCGTTTTAACATGGATGTGATATTGGAAATGTCTAGAATGCGCCCAAGCCTTAAACTCTTTTTAAATAATTCACCACTAGCAACGAGTTGTTCAAGCAACTTGCCCAAGTCCGAAGTCTGCATTTCATCAGCTCCCGACGGTGCGGTTAGCATCGGGGTGAAAGTAATCTCATCGAATCCCATTATTAAAAGGCATTCGATAATCTCGGTAAGATCTAGGTTTTGTGGAGTCACTGTGACGCGCCCAAGAACACGGAAGCGCCTTTGTTCTAATGCGAATAGGCGCTTAAGATTTTTTTCGATACGCTCAAAACTACCTCGTCCAGAAGCTAGTGGGCGCAGTAGGTCGTGCTGTTTTTGTAGGCCGTCAATGCTGACAGTAATAGTAAACTCATATTGATTAAACAACGCCACGTCCTCATCGCGCAGCAGGGTTCCGTTGGTGGTCATACTGAAGCCGATACCAATGTTGCGCGAACTTGCTTCCATAGCCGCGTAGTGAACCGTTTCGTGAAGAGTTTTACGGTTTGTCAGCGGTTCTCCCCCCATAAATGCCAGCGTAACTCTTTCTCCTTGCGGGGCATCCTTAATTAGACGGTCAACAGAAGCCTTGGCGACCTCGCTCGACATATTGCTGGCCTCTGCACCGAATGTACCCTTTTGAGCGTAACAGTATGTACAACCCATGTTGCACTTCTGAGAAATCGCAAGTGACAGCGCTCTTAGTGAGACCGAGGCTGGCGGAGTTGTCTTAGGTGGCATAGGTGAGGTTATTCCAAACCCTTTTGCAATCAGTTCGCCTCGCGCCTTATCGCCTTGGCGCAATGCTGTTTCGATTGCATTATATTGCCAAACAGGCAGTTGGAGAACTCGTCTGCCTTCGACATCGTATGCAAACTTTTCATCACCTCCATCAAAAAGATGAAGACACGGTATTTCCGACGGAACATTATCGAGTTTTTCAGACGTGGCCCGCTTATTTGATGAAATCATTCTTCAGGCTCCAAAGGGAAAGGGGCTCGGGGAGTCGCTCCTACATTATTGTCGTCCACCCTTTCTGTCTCTCGAAGTCGGGAAATACTACCGTCACGGTTTCGACCGATCCCCATATTGTCGATATATACGTTCAGATCTTCATTGTTTACCATTTGAGGAACGTCGTCACTGAATATCTTACGAGAGAGGTACCGTCGACGGGGAGCGTCGTCATGACGTAATCGATTCGGAAATTCCGCGGTCCAATAATTGAGGCACGCGTTTAGGTCGGTTTGCCAAGTTGAGCAAAGCCCCGCCGTTAACGCACCATGATTCGCATGGCCTGATTCGTAGCTTGGGCGAATTTCATTTTCGTCGATATGCGCTTGACCTCTGGTATAAAATGCGTTGCCTGGAACTGGTAAAGAGGCTCCCGGATTCAAGCATATTTCCATACCAGGGCTGTATTCAGCATTCATGGTCTTCATCATTGCGATGTCCATTGCATAACCGTCACCATTTAGCGTGCCATTATCCGGAATACTTAACAGATCGCGAGTTTCCTCGACAAAATCTGTGTTGCGGCCGTCATCAATATCTCCTGGATTTACATCGGGTGAATGCTGTTGCGGTGCGACTATCACACAGGCGGGTATGACTGTAATTTCTCCTGCGCCAGAGCCAGACAGAACAACGGTAACTGCGCCGTCTGACGTGCTATCAAGGACTCCATTGTCACGATTATAGTAATAGGTGCCACTATTGCTGTATGGTGGGATTATCGTATTCTCGTCTTTACGATAAACTCCTCCCTTAGGCGGAATAAACAGACCTTCCCCAGTGATCTCTCCTAGCCAGACTTTACCCTGTCGCCATGGATTATCGCCTTCCAGTCGCAGTGTTTCATTACCTTCAGCAGATCCTTTCGCTTCTACTACGGGGGTTACACCGCCAGACCAGTTGTTTAGTTTTCGGTTGGCAACCGCAGCTGTCCAAGTTGTCTGGATTCGTAACTGGTCCATCACATCTTGAGAAAGCTCACCCAGTTCTCTCCCGGAATCGTCATACGCGAAAATTTTGTATTGAACCGCTTGGCGCATTACCCTGTGATCACCGTCTTGGATCGCCATGTAATTAAGATCTTGAGCCTGCCCTGCGTTACGTTTTTGTTCGTAGTCAAAAAACTCATAATACTCGTCATTGTTGGCAAGGCGAGCACAGCCAATCGCAGGGTGAATCTTGAATACACCTACATTGCTAAGGTCATCTGGAAATGCCATTATTTTCTCCTTTGTCTGATCGGGGTTCTAATTCACTAGGGTTGCATGTTAAGTATCCGCGTTATATTGAAAGGGAATGCCTGCTTTAATGTTGTTGCTGACGGCAATATCGACTATTTCGCGGGATATGCCACGTAACTCATTCATGCGGTCTATCGATTTGTTATAAGCTTGCTTTGCCTCAACAACTTGGTTCAGGCTTTGACAATTAAATGCTAAATGTAAAAAATCGATCATTTCTGTGTAGATCGAGTTGAAGTATTTCATTTCATCCACGACGTCTAAAAATTCGGTATAGTCCTCAGGTTTCGCATTGTCATCGAATTCATGAAGACCATCTTCGTCAAAAAGAAGGTCAGCACCTGAAAACGAGTATTTTTCTTGTGAGGAGTTATCCTTAATAAGATACTTTCCTTCGCTAATGGATTCGAATCGATAATAGTGTCCAGGTATACCTTCTTCAGTTAGCGGGTTTTCTGGTGTTGTTCCTTCCCCCTGGTCAACGATCCAGTTCAGGTGACAAACTGCGGTTTCCTTGTCCTTTATGACGAAATCAATGTCTTCCTTTAGCGGATATTTCTGATTGTCCTCATTATCTGCATAGGCAAATCGTCGAAAATAGGGGGAAACCGCGACCTGCTTATAAACATCTCTTTCCGCATTGACGAAAAGATCGGGGATGACGTCACTTTTAATCAGGTTAATTATTTCTTGGTAGAACTGACCTATTGTAGTTAACGATTCGCCTTCTTGGTTTTCAGGATCCGCTTCGTAATCGATAGGGTTTTCAGGCGATTCAATCTGCATGAAAAGATCCTCAATGACCTCAAAGGAGAAAGACTTAAGATTTAGCTGTAGCGGTGGATCAACAATATTCAGGTCATAAGGATACTCAGGGACGGCGGAAGGGATATCCGGAGAAATGCCGATGGCATTCATTAGATTGGCTACCACCGTCATATGTAACATCTCTTCCTTAGCTATTCTGGCAATAAGAAGCACTATTTCGTCATTATCTGACCGCAGACTGTAGGCCGCTGACAGGTAGGGTGGAACGGTCGCAAACTCTAGATGCAGTGCTGATTGCAAAAGTTTACCAAGCACTGTTCGGGCGTCTTCGCCATGAACCATTTTTGTACTTAGAGATTGAAGATCTTGCGCTAGCTTCGGGTGAACACATAGTGGCGAGTGTTTTTTCTTCATTGCTGGGCCCCATACTAAGTTACTATTATCGAGTTACTCTCACCTCTTCTGAAGTGACATTTGGAAGGACTAAAGTAACCTCTATTTATTAAGCAAAATAAGTCTATTACGTTGTAGTAATAGAAATATTTTACTTCCCGTTGGTCTAGGATTCATAAGAACACTTTTCCTAAAGGGCTAGGGAACAATTTACTCTACTCTCCCCAACCTCAAAAACAACGGATTAACCGTCTTCAAAAATATCCATACCGGAATCGAAATCAACATCGGTAAAACAACGTTCATCACCAAAACGTTAACACCTTTGTAAGGCATCCTCGCATACTCTATTTCCTTACCAACATCAGCACCCAGTAAACGATCAGCAATCATAGACAACAAGTAAATTCCCACTATGGGGATCAACAATGCTAAAGCGTCTTCAACGTTGAACGTTAGTACTTTCTGCCACCAACCAGGCATAAAAGTATCCAGCGAATACACAACACCAAAATAGACAACCACAAAAAATACAATTAAGGGAATATGAACTAACAACGCCAGAATGAAATTCTGTCTGAAAGTTTTAAAGAACTTGTTTCTACCGATAGAAATCTGTTTCTCTAACGCTGCGTCATTTTTTCCTAGTCGACCTTCTAAACAATTGAATGCCCAATTATGGCTATTCTCATTTGTCGTCGACTGTGATTGGGAGTCCATGTTTTGTTTAAGTTTTAGCAACCCTACCGCTGACATTTGATAGGCGTCTCTTTCCAATCCATAAATTTCATACTCTGAAAACGCGTCTAAATCGGTTCTTATTTGCGAAAACAAAAGCTGATTTTTTTGTGTCACATCGAATGCTTGTTTACTATCCACTACCCCATGCTTTTCTGCTTCTTCCTTATCGGATTCTTCGCCTTCTTCATTAATGAGTATTCGATTAGCGAACAAGCCACGGGTTAAATGACTCAGTTCAACATGCTCACTTCCTTGTTTAACTAAACTATTAACCATTTCTTCTCTAACGCGACTGGTCAATATTCCAGCCATCGCAGTTAACACGGGAACGGTGCCGGTTTCAGGATTATTAGTTGCATCACCTTGTCCGGATGCATCACTCACAACAAAATAATCGCATGAAATGTTTTCTTCCAAAATCCATAAAGCGCCAGCAATGCCTTGATTATCGAATACTCCGCCATCAACCAATTGAACAGTTCTGTCTTTATAGAGTTTTGAAACAGCCATAGGAGGAAACAAACCCGGCACACCGGCTGAAGCAGCAACAGCAGAACCAACTGAAAACCCCTTAGTGTCTCGAGTGGTAATATCTTCATATCGACTATAGGAATAACGATCTTTCTTATCGATGTCGTAAAAAATATCATTCCTTGGAGGAATTTCACCCATGCCGCTTCCAGTAAATACCCAATCATGTCCAGAATTTAGGCTTGTGGAATTAACCACTAGAACGGGGACTTTGTTTTCACGATGCTGGTTGGTATGTTCACCTTTAAATGGATGAAAGTTTTGATTGTTTTTGGGTGAGATATGGAGGTCAGTCATATTGATAGACTTAACTTGTTGGTCAGGGCTTCTACCTTTGTTGTATATCGGCAAATAAAGATACTCGGTATAAAGCCTGCCGATTTGATCCGAGCGAGAGAAATTTGGCAGTGCCATTCGCATATTAGCAATCGGGTTTAGAAAAGTACGCATTCGAATGTTCTCGGATACCCCCTTTCTAAATGACTCTTCGAGTTCTACCACTAAGTCAATATAATCCTGATCGACTATATCCGCATCAGCCTTAGATTCAAGCAACCTTTTTAATAAAATGTAATAAGCAACGCCCAGAATCGAACCACCAGAAACGGTAGAAATCACTTCCACTTTTCTAAGCAAGCCTTTCTCGGCCATTTGCGCGAGAATACCAATATGATAGAAAGAAGCGCGAAATCCTCCACCGGATAGACACAGGCCAATTCCTTTACTCATACGAATACCTATTATTGTTATTAAGTTTTATGTTCACTAGTTGCTAGTTGCTAGTTGCTAGTTGCTAGTTGCTAGTTGCTAGTTGCTAAAATTTTTCATTAAACGAACTAGCCGAAATCAATTGATTGTTATTCTTGGTCGCGACACTATATCGACGCACCAACTAATTTTGTAATTTAGATAGGTTATCAGGTGAGAACGACATTCCCTGTACGGAGGTAAGACATATCCTTTTTTGTAGCTAACCGAAATTTATACGCCTTTTTTTTAACTGATGCAAATCCCATTTTGAGATTATTTAATGGGTAGGACCTCGTAATATCAACCTTTAGATTTGAAAGTACATGTTAATAATATCAAGAGACAAAGCTCTCCAATTGTTCTAAACATCTAATTAATCTAATAATTTTTGGATCATTCTAGCTTTAGTAGAAGGAAGATAAATTGGCAGGTTAGCAGAGGAGTTTTACTTCTTAACTTTCAACAAAAGAACGACTTGTGAGTCTATTTTTTTCAATATTTATTTTCTCCAAGTGACACAAATCGCCTAAAAAACCGTCAGTCAACGGCATTCAATATTTCTCAAACTTTTCGTCAATTTATATACCGCTTATATACAACACCCGTTGTCTTGTTTGATTTTTGTGCTTCTTGTCTAATCTAATCTTGCCTAAAAGAAGGCTGCTGAAACCATTGTTTATTTACAAGTTTAAACAGCAAAGTCATTCAATTGGAATTCAGAAACCTCTTTCACGCATAACCCTTTTTACTAAAACAATAATCTAAACCTAACTCACGATTGAAGCGGGAGAAAGACAACAATGATAAGTAATACAACGTTTAAGAGAACCATGACGGCGGCAGCGATAACCGTTGCGCTTGGTTTGCAAAGTGTCGACATACGAGCGGCGGATGCATCCTCCGGTGGTATTTATGGTGATGCGCCGTCGGGTGAAGTCGTCACTATCAAAAATAAGGCAACCGGATTCACCCGGAGTGTCACTGTCAAAGAAAATGGTAGTTTTAACTTTTCCTCACTACCTGTTGGAAACTACATTATTACGGCAGGAGAACAATCTAAAGAAATTACTATCACTATCGGAACCAATATTTCCGTTGACTTTGACCCGAGTGATAATAATGTTGTGCAGATCATCGGTCAGAAAGTTTCAAGAATCGATACCTCCTCGGTTGAATCAACGTCCGTATTTACCGCCGATCAACTTGCCAAATTACCAGTCGCTCAGGACATTACTTCGGTGGCATTATTAGCACCCGGCACGGTGCGCGGAGATCAAGGTACCACCACTAAAGGCATCGGCAGCGTTGATTTTAGTAATTTAGCTTCCTTTGGTGGGTCATCGGTGGCAGAAAACGGCTATTTCATCAATGGTTTTGATGTTACCAACATTCGTAACTTTGTTTCTTTCGCCACCCTTCCCTTTGACGCGCTTGAACAACAGCAAGTCAAGACAGGTGGTTATGGCGCTGAATATGGGCGTTCATTGGGTGGTGTTGTCAACATAGTTACCAAGAGTGGTTCAAACGAATGGGAGTTTGGCGGAGCTGTGTATTACAGCCCTGATAGTTTGAGAGGTGATTTGAATGATTCTAACTCTAGAGATCCTGACCTAGATGACTCTACGCGACTGTTCGCCTATAACTCAGATGATTCATTCGACCGACTAAATTACAACTTATATGCTGGAGGACCAATCGTTCAAGACAAGCTATTTATTTTCGGAATGTTCGAAGGCCGGAATGATAAAACGAATATTTATCTGTCCAATACTAGTGAAAGCAATTCCGATAGTGAGCCTAACTATTTAGTAAAGCTTGATTGGAATATATCCGACGATCACTTGTTAGAGTATACCCATATTAATAATACCAAAGTCACAAAAGTTAGGAGTTACGATAATCCTTCGGATAATTATTATACTGGAATACATGGCGATCTTGCAGATTCATACTCTCTAGAAACGGGTGGAAAAATTCAAATAGCAAAGTATACCGGCTATTTGTCTGATAACTTAATCGTCACTGGTTTGTACGGCACTCTAGAAGATATTACCAAAAGAAACCCTGCTTCTGCGCCCGGAGATTCTTGTCCAGTTGCGGTTGATTCTAGGGACGGAGCGTTCACTACTCCAGGTTGCTGGGTTAATTTTACCGTAAGAGATTTACAAGCCGACCCAGATTCAGATGAAAGAGAATCGCTTCGCTTATCCTTAGAATATTCTTTAGATGATCACACAATTCGTCTCGGGTATGATTCTGAAGAGTTTACTTCATACGCAGCTGGAACCTCTCGTAGCGGAGGTGTCTACTGGAGATACTTTGATGATACCGCTGCCGGTGTAACCACTCCGAATGGATACGTCGTTCGAAAACGCGAGCGAAATACCGTCACCGCAGACTTTAGAGTAGAAAACAAAGCCATTTATTTAGAAGATAGTTGGGACGTTACCGATAGTTTAGTCGCCTATATTGGTTTACGTCATGAATCATTTGCCAATTTTAATGGAGACAATATCAAGTTCGTTGACTCTTCTGGTGAAATCGCACCACGTCTTGGATTCTCTTATGATATGAGTGGCGACAGTACACAAAAACTATTTGGAACCTGGGGTCGTTACTTTATTCCAGTTGCTTCTAATACCAACATTAGAGCTTCGGGTTCTGAAATCAGTACCGAAGAATGGTTTGAGTACACAGCTATCGATCCGGTAACTTGGGCGCCAACACTCGGTGACAGTGTTATTCCACTCGCAGTTAACGGCAGCGTTGAAGCACCAGACCCAAGAACCGTTGCTGCAACCAATTTATCACCTATGTTTCAAGATGAATTCATTTTAGGATATCAACAAGAGTTAGATAACGAATGGATTGTTGGTGCAAAGTATATTAATCGCGAAGTCAAAGATGGCATGGACGACTACTGTTCTCATCAGGTGTTTGCTGATTGGGCTGCAGAAAACGGTTACGATAACTTCGATACTAGCTCAATGGCTTCTTGCATGATGATGAATCCAGGTAAAGACTTTTCTATCGCGCTTGATTTAGAAAATGATGGAAACTTTACTGACGTTGTTATCCCAGCTGAAAGATTTGGTCTTGAAGCGTATAAACGAACTTATAATGCGTTAGAGTTTTCGGCAGAACGAGTGACGGATAATTGGTCTTTCCAGACCTCATACACTTATGCCAAAAGTGAAGGTAATAGTGAAGGCTATGTCAATTCAACACAAGAACAAGATGATGCCGGTTTAACTCAAGATCTTGATCACGCGCTATTCCAACACGGGGCTGATGGTTATCTACCAAATGATAGACGTCATTCGATCAAAGCCTACGGGGCTTATGCTATCAATGACGAACTTTCTGTTTCTGCAAATTTTCTAGCTCAATCGGGTCGTCCGATTAGTTGTACTGGCTGGGTTCCTCTGGATGACCCTGCGCTAGGTGAAGATGCGGGTAACTTGGTTTTTTATGGAGCATCAAGTTTTTATTGCGTCGATGAAAATGGAGTGAGTCAACTAGGGCAACGTGGAAACAAAGGACGTACGCCATGGACTTATACCATTGATCTAGGTGCTAGTTACCAACCAAGCTGGGCGGATAACAAGTTGACATTAAGAATGGATATACTAAATTTGTTCGATTTCGACAAAGTCACTTCATTCAATGAACAAGGTGATATTGACCGTTCAAATCCTAGACAAAATCCAAACTTCCTAACACCAAACAGCTGGCAAGCTCCACGGGAGGTTAGATTGTCTGCTCGCTTTAAGTTTTGATAAGAATTGCTAAACATACTTAGTATGCATAAATATTAAAAGTGCTTTTAGCGAGGAAAATCCGGTGACTAATAATCATCGGATTTTTTTTGATTTTGAAATCAGTGAACAGAGCCACTAGTCGTAACAATCGCAAACAACAAACTAGCGACTGATAGAATTAAGCCGATTATTGGAATGACTATATGAACTTCAAATCCGGCGTGGATACAGCTACTGTCGAGCGCTTTTTTTTCAAGTTTTATTTTCAACAAACAAAAATTCATACCGGCGAAAACGAACAAAATAATTCCACTGGTTAGTTTTGCAAGAGTAATTAACTCAACGAAAATGGCAAGTGTTAACAGGATTAAGGCGACCACCAAAGACGCTCTAATGGGAGTGCGAGTCTTATTGTTAATCGCCTTAAAAAACTTCGGGGCTTGGTTTTCATTTGCCATACCGTACATTATACGCGAAGCCATAATTACCTGAACTAACGCGCCGTTAAATCCTGCCAACAAACTTATGAACACTAAAACCTGTGGACTTAGCCAACTCGAAGATTTAACTAAATGTGCCATTGGTGTATTGCTTGAAACAAATTCAGATAACTCGCCTCCCACAATGGCTGTCACGGCAATTGCGATATAAAGGATGAGAGTAATCACCACACTTATAATAATCGCGATAGGTAAATTCTTTTTACTCGCTTTAACTTCTTCAGCTAAAGCAACCATATCCTCGAATCCAATAAACGCATAAAATGCGATAAAACTGCCCGCAATAATTCCAGACCAGATAATGCCACCTGCACTCGGAATGAAGTTTGTTATATTCCAATCCATATTTGAAAAAGCGTCGATATTAACAGCAATGACTAATAACAAACCAATCACTTCAATCAAGGTTACTACAGCCACCGCAACAACGGATTGTTTGATGCCCCAACAAGCCGGAAAAAGTAATGTAAGAACGACGATGAGTTTTCCAATTACAACAGGTATTTCAAACAGATCAAGAAAAAAACCAGACATGGCCACTGTCAAAGTCGCTGCGGAAACTATTCCAGTTGCGACTACTAGCCATCCGAAAACGCTACCTAATTTTGTCGAGCCGAATCCCTCAGCAATATATTTCGCCGGACCTCCTGCATATGGCATTCTCGAAGACAGCTCAGCAAAGGTCAAAGCGCTAAATACAGCCATGACGCCCGCTAGCAACATTGACCAAGGAGTAAATAAACCTGCTGCACCAGCCACTTTGCCTAGCAAGGCATAAATTCCACCGCCTATCATGGTGCCGACACCATAGAATACTAGCCCTGTTAGGCTGATAGAACGATTTAGTTTTGTAGACATTTAGAGCTTCCTTGGGCTAACAAGACTCAATCTTTCTAGGCTAAGAAACTAGCGAAGTGAAGTCAAATGCCCGGCATGATACAGATCAACGATGCACGCGAAACAGCGTCGATTTTGAAGAGGTCTATGTTTTTAACGACGAATCTGTATTTAAAGATAAATAGGATATCTTAAGTTTTAGTCTTCTAACTTTTACTTTTTTAACGAACTACCGCCTACAGTTCAGTGATCACCGCAGTATATACATCGATAGCATCCCACAGATTCTTAATACGAATATTTTCATCGGGCCCATGTTGATTGTTATCATGATTAGCAACCGGTAAGATAATAATTGGAGCCTCTATAGCTTGTTCAAACAGGTAAATGGGTAGACTACCTCCCATGGTAGGTGTCATTAAAGGTTTGCGACCATCTAACTTTGTCAGAATACCACTCAGTTGCTTGGCCATCGGGCTTGTGAGTGAAGTTCTGAATGCCGGATAACCGCTGTCTCCCCAATCCAAATAAAGCACTTTTTCATGCTGCTTAAGTAGCTTATTCGTTGCTTCTTCCGAAATTAAAAAATACCCGAGGGATTCAAAGTGCTTCTCGACAAGTTGTTTGACAGTTTTGGTTTTTTGATTTGCGACTAATCGCAAATTAATCGAAGCGGTTGCTTTAGGCAAGACAACATTTCGTGCTTTATCCCCAGTACTACCAACTTGAATTCCAGTAACAATCACTCCTGGCTCCATCACCGAGCTTTCTAGTCTATTCTCGCTAAAATGCTTTGGATGAATGCCTAAATCTTGTTTTAATTGTTGATCAATATTGGGCATCGCATCGATTGCTTCTTTTTCTTCAACCGTCTTTTTACGAACTTCGCTATAATAATTCTTAATAGCGATTCTGCCGGAGTCATCGTGTAGACTGGAGAGAATATTGACCATTTGATGAGCCGCATTAGGTGCCCAGTTACCATAGTGACCACTGTGTAACGGCCGCTGAGGGCCATAAGTTGTTAAGTTCACCCCCATAACACCTCTCACGCCAAAGACTAACTGCCGATGTCTAGATTGATGCATTGGGCCGTCACAGAACAGCATTAAGTCCGTAGATAATAGATCCCCATACTGCTGAATTATCTTGTTTAGTGTTGGCGAACCCGCTTCTTCCTCACCATCTAGAATTAGTTTGATATTGACTGAAGGTTTTTTTCCAGCATGATTCAAGGCGTCGATTGCGGCCATTAACGCAATGATTGGAGCTTTATCATCACCAGCCGAACGAGCAAATAAAAAACTCTCCGGATTTACCTCACTGTTTTGAGTTGGCCATGGAAGCACCTGTCCACCCGCATCGACTAAATTATCTCTAAGCGTCGGCTGCCAAGGCGGTGATGACCATTTATTAGCAACTACCGGCTGACCATCATAATGTGCGTAAATGAGCACTGTCTTAGTGGCATTAGGATTTTTCAATTCAGCAAAAATATAAGGAGCGCCACCTGCACTTAGACGCTTCGTTTCAAATTGACGTTCTTGTAAGTAACTTTCAATCCAGTCGGCATTCTTATCCATAGCCACTTTGTCTGAAGCAACATTTGGCAGAGATAAAAGATCTTTGAAGTCATTAATAATAGTAAGAGCATTTGCCTTTCGCCATGCCTTACTGACACTTTCTTGCGCTGATACTTGAATAGAACTACAGAATATTAAAACCAGCAAAGATAAGGTGTACCTAGTGGCTATTGATGACATTAAGAACAACCTCACGCTTTCAAATTAGTTTTGATTGCCTGTATCTTAACATCTGAGTAGGCTAGAGCAAACTAAGGAGAATTTGATTGCTAATTACGATTAATCATCTGAACAGAGGTTTAAGCACAATATCACTGCCGCTGCTAGACTCCAAAATTAACATGTGTGTGGCAATTATTGATTGGCAGAAAAAGTTTAGTCGCTGTAGTTATAACTGCTAACACCCTAGATTATCTTGGCTAGTTTTAATTCATTTTCAAACTTTTTTAACACAATTTTTAAACGTTGGATTAGAAGCCTTACTTCTTTTTCAGTTATGTTTAGGGGCGGTGCAATCAAAACATTATCGCCATATTTTCCGTTATTGCTTCGACGACCATAGATCATCAATCCATTGTCTTGGCCAAGCAATCGAATCTTTTCAACTGCATTTATCTCTAGTGGAAGTGATTTTCGAGTCTTCTTGCATGCTACTAATTCAATACCGAGTAATAACCCTCTCCCTCTAATATCACCAATAATTAGTGAATCTTGCTGCATTTCTTTTAGTTCACTTTTTAAATACTTACCAAGTCTGACGCAATTACCTAATAAATTATTCTCAGTAATTTCGTCTAGCACTGCGCTTCCTACAGCACATGCCAATGGACTCGCATTGTATGTATAGGCATAGTTAAAACCAGTCAACTGAGATAATTCTTCTACTAACGACGCAGAAGTTAACATTGCACCAAGCGGCAAGTAACCAGCGCCAAGCCCTTTCGCTACGACGCTAATATCTGGCTTTGCATTTGGCCACAAATGGCTGGTTAGAAATGTTCCAGTTCGACCAATACCTGACATTACTTCATCATAAATTAAGAACACGCCATATTGATCACAAATTCTTCTGATCTCGTTAAAATAGCTCTCAGGAGGTGCAATGGCTCCAGACGCAGATCCTCCGACAGGTTCAACGATAAACGCAAGAACTGTATCCTTTCCCATTGCTAATATTTTTTCTTCGAGTTTAACTGCACACTCATTGGCATACTCATCTTCTGTTTTCCCTTGTCCGTTTCGGTAATAAAGATAAGCAGGAATTTTTTCACCAATAGAAATCATCTCTCCATAGATTTCTTCATAAATTGGATCTCCCAAAACAGCCAATGCCCCCAATGTCATGCCATGATAAGAAGGCTGACAACTAATCAGTTTATTTCGCTTTAAGTCGCCGGTTGCAAATCGATATTGACGACAAAATTTTATCGCCATATCTACCGCTTCTGAACCACCAGAAACGAACATCGCTCTTTCAAATCCTGTACCGGCTAAGGTAGTCAATTGGGCTGCGAGCTTCTCGTTCGGTTCATTGCGAGCAGTCGATGGAAAGGAGAAACTCAATTGATGAGATTGTTTGTTTATGGCATCTAATACTCGGTGGTTGGCATGCCCTAAATTACAAGTCACGGGTCCTGAGGATGCGTCGATATACTGATTACCTTTGTCATCCCATAAATAAATACCTTGTCCTTTAACCATCGTAGGTCTTGGACAAATTCCGCCAGTTGAATAGAAAACTTCCTGAGTTCCCCCGTTAGCTGGTAACTCTGACAAGTTATCTCCTAAATATTGTTTGGGATTTTCGTCATTCATTTTAATTCCAAAATGTGAATTTTAATCCTTGAGTAAGATGTCTTACAATCTCTCGATAATCATGGCGATCCCTTGCCCACCACCGATACAAGCTGTAGCGCAACCATATCGACCTTTTTCCTGCTGAAGAATTCGCGCTAGTGTTCCAACCAATCGAATGCCAGTTGCACCAAGCGGGTGACCCAAAGAAATAGCCCCTCCTTTGAGATTGACTTTGATCGGGTCAATTTTCAATTGATGGATAGCATAAAGTGGAACGGCACTAAATGCTTCATTAATTTCCCAGCAATCGATTTGCTCAGCACTTAGTTTGGCCATTTTTAGCGCTTTATTTATCGCCGGAACAACCCCTTGCCCCATCAGTTCGGGTTGAACGCCGCAGTCTGCACAGGCAACAATTCTGGCAATAGGTTGAGAGTTGTATCGATTAACCGCTGTTTCTGACATTAACACAGCCAAAGCGGCACCACTGCTTAGCGGCGAGCTGTTTCCTGCAGTGATCATTCCATCGGCTTTAAATACTGATGACAGCGCCGATAATTTGTCGAGTGTCGTATCGGACCGCAAACAACCGTCTTTGTCGACAGTTAAACCTTGATGATTAGATATCGCTAGAATCTCATCCTCAAAAAAACTAGTCTTTACCGCTTCAGCCACTTTTTGGTGAGAAGCAAAAGCAAATTCATCCATCTTAAGTCGATCAATATAACCTATTTGTGCGAGGTTTTCAGCAGTCAGTCCCATGTTCATCACCACTTCCATGGCGTAACCAGAATCCGGCCGATAACATGCTTGAGGAATAGTCAATACGCCTTCCTTGTACAAACTTGGACCTATCGGTATTTGGCTCATATTTTCATAGCCACCCGCCATGCAAATATCAGCAGCACCAGAACCGATATTAAGTGCAGCAAACCTCACAGCAGTCAGTCCAGAACCACACTGTTGATCAATGGAGCGCGACGCACATTGGTTTCCAATATTGGAAAGTAAGACTGGATAACGCCCGCCAAAAGACCATTGTTCTTTCACCGGCAGAGCACATCCAATCGAAAGGTCATCTATTTCGGTTGGCGCATATTTCGCGTTAGCGATTTGTGCGTTTATTAATTGCGATAAGATCTCATCACCGCGAGTTTCGGAAAAAGGATCAACCTCTTTTTTAACAGGATGTGCTCGAGTAAAGGCCGAGCGTTTATACTCTACCAAATAGCAAGGTTTCATATTACTTAGTCTCTTTTAAACAACGCAAATGCCTAGTCTCTCTAAACAATAAACTTATTGGATTTCACACCAACGGCTGATAAACAAAGCATAGGCTTTTAGAGTATGACGAATTGATTCTATATCCACTCGCTCATCGATTCCGTGAATGTTTTCAGCTACAGGACCGTAACAAGTGCCAGCGGTTTTATCGTAAAAATGAAAAGCTCTCAAATCGGTGGTGCAAGTCGATACGTACTGTTCAGGTTGTTTATTGGTGAGGCTGTGATGACAATGCGACAATAATTCGATGCCCGGATTTTTAAGGTCAACTAGATGCCCCTCCGACCGAAACCCATGAAATCTAATAATTGGTTTGGTGCTATTGAAGGCCGGTAATAACCTGCTTGCTTGTTCAACGGTATCGTTGACTCGCTGCATAATTTCATTGGCAGTCATTCCTATAGGAAAACCTATTCGACCTTCGAGCTCAGCATGCGCAGGAACACTGGATGGCCAATTACCTCCCTGAACTTGACCGAAGTTCAAATTATAAGGATGCTCAAATTGATCATAGGGAGCTAAACGATGTTTTTCATTAAGTTCGCTTTCCAAATCTTTTAGGAACGGTAATAAAGATTGCAGCATTTCAATGGCGTTATTTCCCGCTGAAGTATCCAAGACATGTGCAGGTCGGCCTCTAACAATTATTTTGAACCATAATACTCCCAGTTGTCCGCTGTAAATTTGCGGGCCAAATGGCTCTGGGATTAGTACAAAATCACCTCCGAACCCTCTTTCTAAACAAGCCAATGCGCCATTACCAGTGCACTCTTCTTCAACCACAGCCTGGATGGTCATCGGCGACTTGATTTCATAACCTGCGTGCTTAATAGCATGAACAGCATAGATCATTGCTGCAACACCAGATTGCATATCGCCAGCACCACGACCATATAACCAACCATCTTTTTCCCAAGGACTGCTTGGAGACTTTGACCACATATCAAATGGATTAGCTGGTACCACATCAAGGTGTCCGTTAAATACTAGGCTCTTCCCCTTCGCCCCGTCATTCATTTTAGAGACCAAATTGTATTTGTTGTGGTAATCCCATTCGACTGGTGCGAATAAAGGGTGTTCAGCTAAATGGTTTGGGTCAATAGCAACTCGTTGTGCTGGCAAATCAAGTAACTTCAGTTGATTCTCTACAACATTTAAAACAGCTTGTTCTTGATCAAGAACTGCATATTGCTTAACCATTTCTTTGGTAAAGTTAATCACTTCTGGAAAGAGTTTATCGCAACTCGCCATAATCTTTTCTTCAGCTTCTATCATACTAAAACCTCTTCAATTGTTTAGATACCATCAGCTGAGCGTCCGTTACGGTTTGAAGTTCTATAAGAGAAATATCCTCACTAATTTCCCTCAACAAGAGTCCTTTTTTGGTAACATCCATTACCGCTTTATCAGTAATTATTCGGTCGACGCATGCACTTGCAGTCAATGGTAATTGACATTTTCGAAGAATTTTAGAGTTCCCATGTTTATCATTGTGCGAACAAAGTACAACAACCCGCTTGGTTTTCTGTGCCAGCTCCATTGCCCCACCGATCCCCGGAGAAAAACGTCCGGGTATTTTCCAGTTGGCAAGTCCCCCGAGTTCGTCAACTTCAAAAGCACCTATTAAAGTAAGGTCCAACTTTCCTCGACGAATCATTGCAAAGGAAACCGAGCTATCAAAGAAACAACTGCCCGGTCGTGTGGTCACATAACTACCTCCAGCATCAATCAAAAAGGGATCGGCGTGCGCTCGATCTGTTTTTTTCCAACTTCCTAAAATCCCGTTCTCTGACTGTATAAGAACATCTAAGTCATCCGGTAAATGTTCTATCAACATGGTAGGTAAACCGATTCCCAAATTAATCATTTGGCCTGGTTTTATTTCTTGAGCTGCTCTCTTTAAAATTCGATTAACGTTCAAAATGATGCTCCAGTAAATCATATTGTTCACTCAGTTTATCAAGCACAACAATGGACGAAATAAAAGCGCATGGCGTGTGTACTGACTCTGGTTTTAATTCACCAGGAGAAACAAAGTTTGGAGTTTCTACAATCACATGCTCAGCCGCCATGGCCATTAATGGAGAGAAATTGATTGCACTGGCTCGATAAATCAAATTACCGTAATAATCCGCATGAGCAGCATGGATAAGAGCAAAATCAGCATTGATTGCTGACTCTATTTTTAATTGTTTACCTTGCCACTCAATAATGTCTTCAACATCTGTGATTTCAGTATCCAAACCTATATCCGAAAGAAAACCATAACTTCCTGCACCGGCGGTTCGAATTTTTTCGGCCAAAATTCCCTGGGGGTGAAACTCTATCTCAATTTCCCCCTGATTCATCATCTCGATAACTTTCCTATTGAGTCCGACGTGAGTTGTGATCAACTTTTTCACCTGAAAATTATCAATTAGCTTTGCAATCCCAATCGAGTTTTCATTGGCATCATTTTTGATCAAGGTTAAATCTTTTTGCCCTTGTCTTAATAGTTCATCAATAAGAGTGAAAGGTGTTCCCGGACAGCCAAAACCTCCCACCATAATTGTCGAGCCCGATGTGATTTTTGCGATTGCTTCTTCAATTGTTTGTCGTTTATTCATTAGCTCTCTTCGACTTGTTTTTTGGAAGATTCAGAATCTGACTCGCCTTCTCTAAACATATACCGATTGGTGTAAGCCAAAAGCAACGTCATAAACGGAGCAAAGAATGCGATAAAGGTATAGGGTAAATAATCGAGAGTCGCTACACCTAACACTGAGGCGTAATACACTCCCCCCAACCCCCAAGGTATGAGTGGTGAGGTTACCGTAGCGGAATCTTCACACACTCTGGAGCAGACTTGTGGCAGTAGTTTTTGCTTTTTATACATTGGAACAAACATTCGGCCTGGAATAATTATGGCGAGGAACTGAGCCGCCGAAAACATGTTGATCAATACCGATGAGATTACGTGGGTCGTTACCAAGCCTTGGGTGGTTGAGACAAGGCTTTTCATCTTATTCAGCAGCGCATCTAACATCCCAGTTTTCTCAAATAAGCCCCCCATCGCAAGCGCCACAAACCCGAGTGAGATAGTCCACATCATATTTTGTAGTCCACCGCCAGACAATAACTTGTCGACCTCTGGTATCCCTATATTAGATTGATATCCATAATTCATAGCTTCTAACATATTCGTCAAGGTGTTTCCTTGAATAAAAATGGCCATCAAAGAAGCGACAAACGAAGCAATTACCATGACCGCAAGTCCACCGACTTTTTTCATCGCCAGAATAACCACGATTATTGGAGGTAGAAGGGTTAATATGTTTAATGAATAATTATTCTCAATTGCTTCAGTAATCAATTCGATTTTGTGATCATCGACATTGACGCCAGGTTCGATCGAGAGACCGAGCAAAAAGAAAACGATCAGTGTAAGAATGACAGCGGGGCCTGTTGAGTAAAGCATACTTCGAATATGATCAAATAAATCAGCTTCTGCCACTCCAGCGGCCAAATTAGTAGAGTCCGATAAAGGTGACATCTTGTCACCAAAAATAGAACCCGATATAACCGCACCGGCCGTTACAGCTGGAGAAATTCCCAAGCCCGTACCTATTCCCATAAAGGCAACACCAAACGTAGCTGCGGTCGTCCAAGAGCTACCTGTGGACAAAGAACCAACGGCGCAAATAAGGCAAGCAGAAAAAAGAAAATATTCGGGCGTGAGAATTTTCATGCCGTAAAAAATCATTGCTGGAATTGTCCCTGCTGCTACCCAGCTCGCGATCAACACTCCAACCAACATTAGAATCAACATCGGCAACATCGCTAAATAACATCCATATAGGATTCCATCTTGGATTTCTTTCCAAGTAAAACCGTTTAACATTGCAACCACTGCAGCTACTGCGATCACCAGTATTAGAGTGACTTGCGTGGTAGAGCTACTATCAAGCACAAAAACTTGAATACTGATTGCCGCTATCAAGAAAAGCATGGTGACTAAGGCACTCGAAAACGGAATAGTTCTTTGTTTTTTTTGTTCCTGCATTGTTTATCCCTGTCACTATGATGAGCCATTGTAACCTTGCCCGTTTAAGCATATCAAGATATGATAGTTATTCACTAAATGATGAGTTTAAGTCATGGATATATCTAGCTATTCTTTAAAATCACTAAATATCTTTAGGGTGTTATATGAGAATAATATTGCGACAAAAACGGCCGAAATATTAGGAATTACCCAGTCAGGTGTTAGTCGCTCCCTCGCTCAACTCGAAGAAACTACCGGGTTACAATTATTTATTCGGCAAAAGAATCGATTAGTTGCGACTCCAGAAGCGGATGAGCTTTATAAAGAGGTAGCTCGCTTAATGTTTAATCTTGATGAATTGCAACACAGTATAAATGCACTACGAGAGTTCGGTGCATCGAGGGTCAGAATCGCGACAATTCCAGGGCTTGCATATGGTTTTGTTCCTAAAATCATTTCTCGAATTCACCATGAAAATAGCAAACTGAATATCTACTTTGATGTGATGTCTACCAACGATGTAGTGCGAAGTGTCGAACTTGGTCAATTTGATATTGGATTTGTAACCTTACCGATCGAAAGCCAACAACTGCAACTCGATAAACTAATAAAAACAGAAGCTGTTTGTTTATTACCCAAAGGGCATCCTTTCGCAAAGCTAGAGTCTGTTCAGGTCAGTGATCTATCCGGGCAACATTTGGTCATTCCAAATCAACCTAATATAGCAGCCGACCAACTATTAAAATTGATAGCCGAAAAAAAGATTCAGCTTGCTGGTAAAACGGAAGCCAATATATCAGGAATTTGTGCACTTGTTGCCAATGGTGTTGGTGTCAGTGTTGTCAATCCGATTACCGCGAAAGACTTGATGCATAAGAGTATTATCGTTAAACCTTTCAGCCCGGCAATCCACTATTCTTTTGGCTTGTTATACAGAAATAAATGGCGCGAAAGTAAACTAATCAGGATGATTCATGATGGTGTTCAACAGTTGTAAAAGATATCACCAGCCTTCTTAAAAACAACCATCGGGCATTTTCATGATGAAACAATAATAAAGTGTTCAGTAAAACCTTGTTTTATCCTTTTTTGACTCCACATATGAGATTCGAACCGAGCAACAAACTAATGTAGTAAAACAGCGTAAATGAAGCGAACCCAACTCCCACTCATATTGTTTATAGTCGCAGCCCTTTTTATGGCTGTTGCTAAGAATGAGTCTGTTGAAGAGATATCGCCAAATGTTGTTGAGCTCGTTAAAAAACAGCCTATAAAAGCAGAAGCGCACTTTTCAGTCCTAAAAAAGCGCTCGCCGCCACTCTCTATTCATCGAGAAACACGGCCAACAATCACCTCAGTCTTAGAGTCACTGCAAATGTACGATGACAAGTTAAGAGTTTATTTTGACTCTCAAAAATTCGTCTACTATGACTATAAAACCACTCAATACCGAGAGTTCAATAATCAAATCTATTCGCAAGATTCTAAATTTTCTATTCCCCTCGTTTGAGTTAATTACTCACTAACCTGAAATGGCTAAGTCAAATAGCCAACATACTAAACATTCCAAAACAGGTCATTTCCGAGAAATTGGCTGATTCTGTATTGCCAAAATCAAACTTATTTGATTAAGGAAATTATGACAAGAGCAACCCTATGATTATTAGCAACTTTGCAGCATCCCTTGTTGGTGCTTGTATCCGATATATTGACGCCAATGCGATACTTCAATTCATCCGACAAATTTATTCACATGAAATTGTTCAACTCTACTTACCGTGGATCGGCGGTATTATTGCTATATTGATACTGTCAAAGATGGTAACAGGGGTAAGAATGAGAAAAGAAGGTATCGTAATGGTAGCTCTTTTTGTACAACTGTTTCTACCAGATCCTTTTGCCGATCGGAGCCCAAAAACAGAACAAGTAGTCGTCAAAAAATCAAAACGAAAGCACACTGATAACAAGCACCATCCGCCTTTCTCAGACTAATGAAAGCTACTACTAGTACCAGTCAAAAATTGATTACTGAACAAAACAATTGTGGGTAAATTGAGCTGCGTTTTGATTTTTTGCTTTTTCGGATTTTTTTGAATTTGAATTCACTAGTTTAGATCGAATATTGATCTAGATAATACCTATACCATATTTCACTCTGTAGTCACAAAACACCCATAATGAGTATCTTGTGACTTTGCAAAATTTAATTTATATACAGCCAAATTATTCTGAAGTCTTTGTATATAATTCCTCCTTGAAAGCAATTGAATTAATTCTTCTCTTCTGCAAAACACGCATGCAAAATATCTAACCCTTCATCAATGATTTCTGGCTCAATCGTTAGCGGCGGCAAGAAACGAATAACGTTACTTCTAATACCACAACTTAGCAGAACCAAGCCATTTTTATAAGCTCTTGCAACTATACTCTTAGTCGTCTCAGCATCGGGCTGGTTAGAATCACCACTTTTGACTAACTCTATCGCAATCATCGCGCCATTGACTCGTATATCGCCGATCAAATTGACAAATTCCTTTTGTATTAGCTGTAATCGCTGACTAAACTTTTCGCCTATCTGATTAGATTTTTCGATCAGATTTTCCTCAACAATGACATCTTGCACTGCAAGAGCAGCTGCACATGCAACTGGCGAACCAGCATAAGTTCCACCTAATCCACCGGGTAAAGGGGCATCCATAATATCACTCTTTCCTACGACTGCTGAGATAGGGTAACCACCAGCGATTCCTTTTGCCATAGTGATTAAATCAGGCTCGATATTATGATGATGCATGCAAAACATTTTACCTGTTCTAGCAAAACCAGTTTGTATCTCATCGGCAATCATGACGATACCATGCTCGTCACATAAGCGACGTAATGCTTTTAAGAAACTGGTAGAAGCGGAATAAAAACCACCTTCTCCTTGAACAGGTTCGATGATAATTGCGGCAACATCGGTTGGTGCAATGTCGACTTTAAATAAAGTATCGATGGCATCGAGACTTTGTTGTTCACTAATACCATGATAATTGACGGGGAAAGGCACATGATAAATCTCGTTTGGAAAAGGTCCAAAAAGATTCTTATAAGGTGTTATCTTGCCTGTTAAACCCATTGTCATGTTAGTTCGACCATGGAATCCACCATTGAACGCAATAATTCCCCTTCGTCCAGTATGTGCTCGAGCTATTTTCACGCAGTTCTCTACCGCCTCAGCCCCGGTCGTTACAAAAATCGCTTTCTTCGGACTGTCACCGGGTGCGATTTCAACTAGCTTTTCAGCTAAACTCACTGAATTTTCATAGGGAGTCACCATCACACAGGTATGGCTAAACGCTTCTACTTGTTGTTTAACTGCTTCAATAACTTTAGGGTGGCTATGACCCGTATTAGTGACTGCAATACCGGCGCCAAAATCGATGTAACGACGTCCTTCTACATCCCACAACTCTGCATTTTTTGCTCTCTTGATATAGGTTGACGCCAAGTTTCCCTGACCTCTTGCAATCACCTTTTCTTTTCTTTGTTGAATACTTTCATTAGTCGGCATTTCTTTTCTCCAGATATAACTTGTTTAAGCAGTTGATTCTATTTTTCGCCATTTAGCGATCAATTCCCCCCATACACAGGTATTTGATTTCTAAATAATCATCCATACCGTATTTTGATCCTTCTCGGCCAGAACCCGATTCTTTGATCCCGCCAAAAGGAGCCATTTCATTTGAGGTAATTCCTTCATTAATGCCAACAATACCAAATTCTAAAGCCTCACCCATTCGCCAAACTCTACCGATATCTCGTGTATAAAAATAGGCAGCGAGGCCCACGTTGGTATCATTTGCTAATTCAATAACTTGCTGTTCAGTATCGAAAGAAATAAGCGAGGCTATAGGCCCAAAAACTTCTACCCGAGCAACCGCCATTTGATTGTTAACATTACTTAAAACGGTTGGGGGGTAAAAGCACGGACCTAATGAACTTGGTTCTCCACCCAGCTCGACAATAGCGCCTTGCTTCGTCGCGTCTTTAACTAATCGGTCAACGGTATCGCGAGCGCTTTGATTGATTAGAGGACCATTGGTGGTTTTTTCTTGAGTTCCTGAGCCTAAAACCAATCGCTGTTCAATCGCCTCAACCAATTTTGCTTTAAACGTGTCATATATCGAAGTGTGAACAAAAACCCGATTGGTACATACACAAGTTTGCCCACTGTTTCTATATTTTGAAGCAATCAAACCATCAATTGCGGCATCGAGCTCAGCATCGTCAAAAACGATAAAAGGTGCGTTGCCGCCTAATTCCATACTGGTTTTTTTCAACGTCTTGCTGCACGCATCAACCAGTTTTTTACCGACTTCTGTAGAGCCGGTAAAAGTAAGCTTTCGCACGATTTGACTATCGGTTAGTTGCCTTCCGATCTCTCTAGCATTACCAACAACAATATTAATCACTCCTTTTGGAATGCCAGCCCTCTTTGCTAACTCGGCTAATGCTAGAGCTGACAAAGGTGTTTCTGACGCTGGTTTACAAACCACTGTACACCCCGCGGCAAGAGCCGGCGCGATTTTACGAGTGAGCATTGCGTTAGGAAAATTCCAAGGAGTGATGCAAGCAACAACCCCAACTGGTTGTTTGATACAGACAATTCTTTTGTCGTTGGAAGGTGCTGGAATAGTGTCTCCATAGACTCGTTTAGCTTCCTCTGCGAACCATTCAATATAATTCGCGCCGTAAACAATTTCCCCCCTAGCCTCTGCTAAAACCTTACCTTGTTCAGCGGTTAGTATTTGCGCCAAGTCTTCTTGATTTTTAAGTATTAAGTCATACCAGGCACGTAGCAAGTTTGCTCTTTCCTTAGCTGTTTTTTGCTGCCAAGGAGTGAGGGCTTGTTCGGCAGCCTTTATCGCATCAGCCGTTTGTTGAGCGCCAACTCTCGCGACTTTTGCGACACAGCTTCCGTCACTCGGATTAGTAACCTCTATGAACTCTTGGGAAGACACCCACTTTCCATCAATATAGGCATCTGTCTTCAAGAGAGTTTGATCTGACAGTTTTAGGTTCATGATGACCCCGCTGTAGTTTAGTGTTTGGCTGGATACTGGTGAGCATTGAATGCTCGTATCCTTACGATTTAACAACTAATTCTACCCAAAGATCAAAAAATCGGGAGTTGAAATACACCTGTATAAAGGCAGAAAATGCTAAGGTTGAAAGCTAAAAAAGCAGAACATGTCGATTCGGACCTTGTTAGCTCGATCTACACCAATCAAGGCTTTAGGTAGGAAAATAGGACGTAGCTTTACGTCTAGAGTTCAGAATCTGGCTTTACTTTGGCAAGGTGCGCAATAGGAAGTGCTTTTTTCGAAATAACTTCTTTCATAATCACGTAGCTGTGATATTTGCTAATTCCCAAATCAGAATCTAATAAGCTCTGAATCGTGTTTTGATAGTGAATAATACTGCGACAGACAAACTTAACCAGGTAATCATAACCACCACTCGCCAAATAGCATTCAATGACTTCTGGTATATCGACTATTTTACTTTCAAAATATTTGTGATCTTCAAGCGTATGTTCAGCAATGGTAATTTGAGTAAATATCTGAATGGTTTCGACGATTTTGTTAATTTCTATAATTGCCTGATAACTACTGATAAACCCCATTTTTTCCAGCCGTTTCACTCTCTGTAAACAAGGGCTCGCTGATAGCGCAACTTTGTCCGCAAGGTCAGTATTTTTGATGCGACCAGTCGTCTGAAGAACCGCTAAGATATTTAAGTCGATTTGATCTAATTTATAATTATTCATATTTTTTCTGCGTATAAATAAAAAGACGGAGTGATAGTTCTATAGAACGATCACTCCGTCAGACATCATATCTGAATTAAAGGTTGGTGATAACAACTTTTCAAATCTAAAATCTTCGCTAGGCGAAATGGCACTCCAATTAAGCTAAATTGGAAATCTCAGCAAGAGCCCGTTCTATCTCTTGCTCATTGTTAATCAAACTGGGCGCAAACCGAGCGTAGCTTTTAGGATAAGGGGTACTGCTCATAATCACACCACGCTGATGTAGTTTTTGCACCACTTGTTCGGGGGTTAAACCATCAACATCAAAACAAACTTGTCCTGATGATAAGTCTGATGAAATCGGGGTGTGTAAAGTCACATGTTTCATTTTCGCTAGCCCAAGCTTTGTTTGAGTATTCAACTGATGGATACGCTTTTGTACGTTGCCTTTACCCAATTGCATATGCAAGTCAAATGCCGCTGGTAAAGCCCATCGATACTCAAATGAATGAAATCCGCCAGGTGACATATGCTGACCAATCGGTACGTCCTCCTGTTTCACCTGACCTAACCAAACGGCATAAGAAAGACTAAAACTTGGGATTACTGCGTTGCAGTTATCCCAGCCTCTATTCGATCCCCAGACCACACCGGTGCCTCTTGGGCCAAAGATCCATTTATGAGTTCCGGCGACAAAAAAATCACAACCAATGGTGCTTATATCGACGTCCTCAATACCGAAACCATGCACACCATCCACACAAAATATGATTTTGTTGTCTTTCGCGCGCCGCAGATTTACGGTTTTTATCATCTTTCCGATTTCATGTATCGGTAGTTTGACCCCACTCATGGAGTGAACCCATGTTACTGCAACCACTTTGGTTTGCTTGGAAATGGCTGCTCGTAGACGTCTTAGGATATCTTTGGGATTTGCCTTGGCAGGATTGTCATATAAAGAAACTTTTCTAACTTTTGCACCGGTTCTATCAGCTCTAAGTTTAATAGATAAATCGCTAGAATAATGTTCATGGGTAGTCTGCAATATCTCTTCGTTGGGCTTAAGTTTTAACCCACTATAAACAAGACCTAACCCCATAGTCGTACTATCTGTTAACGCTACATTCTGCCATTTAACCCCCATGTAGTTCGCCGCAGATTGTGCTATCTTGTCATCAATTGTTTCAAAGTTCTGATGCCAATAGTCTGCTGGATTTTTATCGAATTCATCTCGATGCTTATTGATTAATTCAGTGACAGGTGTAGGATGAGATGCTAAAAGAAAAGTCGCTAAATGAATATAGTCATGAGTTAAAGGAAAGAGCGTTCTTAGCTGCTTCCAGTCTCCGGGATTTATTTTAAAATCCTTTGGATCTCGAGCTGTTTGTTGAGTAGCGGCAGCATTAGCCGATTGACTACTAATACTAGATACTATCCCAGTCAGTGCGAGTCCGGCAGAACTCAAGAATCTTCTTCGTTGCATGGAGGGCATCCTTTGATTGCAAATGGTCTGTGATCAAACATATTGGGCTTTCGAGTAATTAAAATATCACCGCTCAGCACTCAATAAACGAAAATCCCCTAATACACAAACACAGTCCAGTCATTTAACTTTTTACTAAAGCGGCTTGTATGACGATATTAAATATAATACTGATCCAAATCGGCTTTGTCACTTTTGATCGTTTTCTTGCCCTCCCTAACTCAATTAACTATCAAGCTTTATCGCCTTTAACATTAGATTTCTTGGGCTAAAATGTAACTCACAAAATTCAAATATCTCACATTGATATCCATTTTGTTCCAGATATAAAGCTTGATCAAATAGCAACCAAATTTCAATCGCTCTTTGAAAATGGTGCTGTACCCATTCCATTTGTTCAATATTCAACAGCCTCGTCTTGGCCGCTTTGATAGTTTGTTGCTGGTCAACATTCTCGGCTTGTTGAAGAAGTTCGGGGATATTTTTCTGTTCACTGGCCCAACCGATGAATGACTTGAAGTCAGCTTTAAGAATTCGCTTTGGAATAGTTGGCAGCGGTAAGTATTGATCAATTGCACGAGTCTCTCGTTGCCAACTATCAAAAGCAATTCGCCAAAGTTTTTCTTTAGACTGCTCGCGCCTTTCGCGCTGGCCTGCGGTGGTAATTTTTTTTAGAGGCAAACTCAAATCTAATTTAGATAAGGATAAGCGACTCGACTTAGAAAATTTTGACAAAGGTTGATAGCATTCGGTTGCAATTAAGTTATAACAACACGGCGCTAGACATACTCCATACATATTATGTTTTATGACTTGCTTTACCAATTGTGTGTGTAAATCTCCACAGGCATGCAGCGCGATTGGAAATTGCTGTTGATTAAGATGCTGCGAAACGTTTTCAGACATTACATCACAATGCTCTACTTGAGTGGGACAATAGTGCTGTTGAATTTTCAATCGCTGATTGAGTTCCTGGTTTTTCTCACACAAGGCTTGCTGCCACTCCAAACTTAAAAGCGACACGGCACCATGACTTGCGGCTAATCGCCCTAAGTGTCCCTTACCTGAACACCATTCAACAATCGATTGCTTCATCGGAACGTGCGGAACGAAGCGGGTAATTTGCGACCATTTTCGTCCGGCTATTTGATATTGCCAATGACTAGTTGGCGCTTTAGATTGTTGATATTTTTTGGGCACCTGACATAAGTGTTGGATCTCTGATAAGTCAGGTATGTAACTCGCTAGTTCAATACCGCTAAATTTCATTGATAAATCGGTTTGCTCCTCCAACGTATCTGCTCTGTTTGCTTGAGCTTTTTTAAGTTCTAAATGAAGTTCTGGCGCCAATGTCTGCCAACGACTTTCAATATGATGGAATGCTGCAAACTGCCACCATTGGCGATTATCGTTGAGTAGCTTATCGAGCAATTTAAATCGTTGTTGTAGATTCACAAAAAGCTAGAACTTATGGGAAGTAAGAAAGCACTATTCTATGGAGCGAGCCAATGTTTGTCCAACCATTCTAGAAGTAACTAATCAACACAAGTGCATATAACAGAAAAAGGCGCTTTTAAAAAAGCGCCTCAGAGTGTTTCAAGTGGATGGATTGGGTTAGAATTGCCATTCTCCAATTTTGTTTTTATTGTTGGACAGCCATCCTTTTATTTTAGTCGCATTGGCTTCCAGATATGAGCCACTCACAATCAAGCTAATACCGATTATGGCTAACGCAATCCAATAATTAAATTCGAAACCAATGATTAGCTGGGCAACTTGATAGTACAAACCAGTGCCAAGCAAGATCAAGCCACCAAATAACAATCCCTTTTGTTGGTAGACGAAACTGGCCACTAGCATAACGATTCCTGTCACCAATAATATTAGAGATGATAACAATCCCGCGAATGCCCAATAGCTCATCAATAAACCACCAACCAATACCACAGATGAAATGATTCGATAACTCTCCGCCCGTCTAGCACCTCGTAATGAAAGTTCAAAAATCATAGTTGATATGATTAAGGTCGACAAGCTAACAATAACCTCAATTGGTAAACTAAATTCTAATAAGCTCACTGCAAAAGTTATTCCAGTCACTATCGCTAAAATTACCGACACCAATTCAAAACAAACTCTTAATAGTGATGTTTCCGCTAAGGCCTTTGCAATCAATCTTAAACTAACGAATCCTATTAATGAGGCGCAACTCACTAAAATAGTATCAAATTGATACAACCAAAAACTTCGAGTTAGCAAGATCAAGATAGGCAAGAATTGAATCGCTATAGCAACCTTGCCCTCGACAGTTTTTAACGCTAAGGCTTTGGTGGAACTCATTTTATAGAAATACATCAAGCTGGCTGCTGCAATAACTGCCACTAGCGCGACTAATTCTGGTTGCCTAAAAGGCAATAGCAAAAGAATATTACTTGCAATAAAAAATAGGCTTGCCTTACTACTGACTTGTCTCACTAACACCATGAAGCCAAGCAGAATGACTGGCGCCAAAACTAGAAGAGAACCTGCAGATACCCACAAAGCTTTATCTAAAGAACCAATACTCCAAGTCACAAAGTGAGGATAATTGGCTATTTCCGTCCCACCAGCTCCAGAAAATATGAACGCACCTAAGATTGCAAAAATCATCGGTACGGACAGCAGTGCCAACATCAATAATAAGCGAGCCCCCTTAGTCTCTTTGATCACTTTTGCGTTAATTAAACCGATTCCAGCCAAAGCCACAGTATGGCCTAAAAAAACAAAATATCGAACTAAGTCGCCACTGGCATCCCAGCCTTTGGCTAAGAAAGTGTAGAGAGAGATGACCACTGCAAGCGCCCCTACCCCTCTTAGTAGTTTAGGTAAAATGGTTAGCCAACTTTTCGAAGACTGCTCTGAGGGTCGTTCTGGAGCTTCATCTATGCCACCAGCCCCCTTAATTGGTGCTGGCGAACCAAGTATTTCTTCAGCTGGGTTTAACCCTGCTATGGGCGCATTTGTGTAAGTGTTATTCATCACTTTTCTCCTTCTGGTCTGTCCGCTTGTTAGCATTTTGTTTGACTAACTCGGCAAGCTCGGCCTGCAGCGCCTGTTGGTTTTCTTCGTCTAAATACTCTTTTTCAAAGGAGTCTAGTGACGCCGACGATAACGAGCTGGTATCTAATAACGAGCCCATCTGAATACTCGCTTCAATCGAATTAGACTTGGATTCTAAATTAGCCTCCCAGCGGTCAAATGTGTCATGTAATTGACTTAGATTTGACTGTTTGCTTTGATGAATGGTTTGAGTCATCTCTGCGCTAGACTGTCTTGCAGAAAGCATCTCCCGTTTTTGTTTAATTTGATCGAGCTCTAGCTCACCGGCTCTGATTTCACTTGCCAGCTGATCGATCATAAGGGTAAATTCCTGATGATTTTTCTGCAGTCGACCAAGCTCTTCTTCAACTTGTTTTTTACGTTGTAGACATAACATAGCGCGTTGCTGATCTTTGCCAGACTCTGTAATCGCTCTGGCTTCCCATGCCTGCTTTGACTGACTCAGGCCTTCTATATTTTTTTGTAAATTCTGTTTCTTACGAGTTAACTTGAGCAGTTGTGCTTTTGCTTGAACAATTTTATCGGATTGCTCTTGCACCGCGACTTTGATCAAAGCGTCATGATTTTCAATATCCGCCACAACACCGTCGATACGCGAAAACAAGGTAACTGATAATCTTTTAAGAAGTGACATAATCCTTTCCTCTTGTTGGTTAATCACTGTCGCTACTATCTATCAGTCGAAAAAGTATTAACAGGAAAAGCAATCAAGTATCGTATATCGCTACCTTTGTAGTGGTATATAGCCCTAAATCAAGATTCTTCCAATTTAATCAGCAAGAGTTATTCACCAGCCACGCTATCTGACAGATTCGAGATCTGCTTTATGTTCAGACAAATTAACCGACGATTGCTTAACAGCTAAATTTAAAGCTTGTCTATAATTAATGCGTGCCAACTCTACCTGCTGCATTGAACGGTAAATATCTCCTAGCCTCTTATAGAGCATGGGTTCTGTCGGTAGTTGCCTAATTAAGGATCGATAAACTGCAATAGCTTCGTTGTAGTATTTGTGATTTGCCAGCAATTTAGCGTAAGAAGAATTCCTTTGAGCATTATTCTTATCGAGCTGACCATTGGCGATCATTTCTTTTACAATCAAACTCAACAATCCTGGATCATTTGCATCTAACGCCAGACGCCCCAAATAAAACCAACCCTCTTCAGGAATTTCTGGGTCAAAACCATGTTTTTCGGCTCGCTGTAGATAGTAGGATTTAACGTAGACCATTCCACCAAGAGCTTTGAACTCCGCCACACTATCAAATTCCAAAACAGGGTAGTCAGGGTAATAATTAATCAACCCCTGAAACAAAGTTTCAAGTGGCGAAAAACGATGCCCAAGCGATACTGACCTTAATGGCTCGATCTCTGAATAGTCCCAAGTGAATTGCTTGATAGACTGCTTTTTTAGATAATCAGCGAGAAGGTCTGTTCCTAGTTTCACAGTGCCTTCGGTTTGATTGGCTGAAATATTCAAATATACCTTGTTAGGTAGCAAATCAGCTTTGCTCCATTGACTCACTCCTTGAATAAATTCATCCATATTACTCCCCTCTATTGGAAATGGACTACTGACCAAATAATTGCTAAATAAACTGGGTTTTTTGGCTAATATATCCAATGTCAAAGCACCTGCGTATTGCCAACCAAAAAGCATTCTTTGATCACTAACTGGAAATCTTTGCTCTATAAAAGGAATAACCTCAGACTCCAAAAAATCTCTCAATAGGGCTTTTTTCTGAAAGAACTGATACCGAGAACTATCATCAGTATTGATCCCAACAATAATTAACTCGGGAATCTCACCATATTGGGCTAATAAGTTAGATAGGCTGACCGCGTTTAAAAACCAGTTGTGTCCATCGAGTAGATAAAGAACTGAGTATTTCTTGTTAGTTGCTTGTTTTTCTTTAAAACTGCCAGGGACATAAACTTGTAATTCCCTTGACTGCTCAAGTATTGAAGAGTGGAAAGTGTAATTATTGCCAACTAGGTTGACCTTGCTATCTGCTAAGCTAGTCACAGGCGTAGCGGAGCTCAATATTACTAGTACCAATAAAACTGAAAACTGATTCATGTGTGCATCTCAATATTAATAAGAACTACCGATTATCCTTACTTGGTATTTCTGAAACGAGCTGTCGAACTGATTAAATACTGATTTTTTGCTGATGGTACATCGAATAAAGGAACTCAAAATTTGCCCCCTCCATCACCAGTAAAGACTGAACGAAGAACAGCTCAAAGATTTGCGGTTTCATTTGATGGTGAATATATAACCTCTACTAGTGAAACCAGCAAAATTACGGTCGTTAATGTTTCTCAATCAGGTTTACAGTTTCTTACCGAACAAATGAATGTTTTGACCTTAGTACCTAATTCGGGAACCACAAATAACATGAGCCCTGTTTCAATTAGATTAAGTTTTGATCTAGGGTTTGAACTACCTTCTAATTCTTTTAGCGATTCTATGGTTAGTCCGCTCGAAATTATTTGCGGAATTGTTTATGTACAACGTCATTCGATGACTAGTTGCGTGGTTGGCTGTCGTTTCGAGGAGTTCTTGGATGATGCCAGCGAACGGTTGAGTGCCTATTTATCAACGCATTCTTGATTTGATTACATTTACATGACTCTGTTACACTTGTCATATGAAATTTCAATTCCCTTTATCTGCGGCTGTCGTTACGGTTTTATTCACTTTAGCCAGCTCTCCAGTAATTGCTTGTAATGCAATTCCACAGTCAATTGATCTACCACCGGATAGGCTAGAAGCTCATAAAAAGGCTCAAGCAATTATAAATCGTGATAAACCGGTCAAAGGTTCCAATGAGTACTATCAAGAACTTTATCAAGCCTCCAGACATATTTACGTTGGCCGAGTAAAACTGATTTTAGATAAGAGCGATCGAGCCGACGAAGCGAACAAAGATGATTCACTGTATGCTTATGTCAAAATTTCCAAAGGTTGGAAGTCCGGTAAGGTACGCGATGTTAGGCTTAGAATTCCTAAGGACGAACCACTCTGCGATCCAAGATTACAATACCAATTAAAAGAAAAACTAAAATTCTTATTTTTTGAGAATCGTAAAGGACTTATTACCGCGCTGCCACTTAACAAAAACACCACAGCAGACCGATACGCCGCAGAGGCTATTGAACTCTTTGGCCAATCTGATTGGTACTATTCGCGCAATACTACCATCCACTATAATTCCAAAAGGTAATCGCCAACGACTTGATGCCGTTGACGAATAGGTTAGCTCAAAGTGATTGTTTTACTTAACCGGTTTGTTCTTAGGTTTCGCCAAATTTCTCGTTGCAAACATTAATGTGACCGTAATTAACACTAAGAATATAGTTCCTGTCAGCAAAGCAAATTGTTCTAGCTGCAAAATCGAATAAAGCACACTATATAATGCGACTAATAAGGTTGCCATTAAACTTGCTGTCTTGATGCTGTTAGAGGCGACTCCGACATAACAAGAAATAGAGACCACGGCTATGAGTGCAGCACACAAATAAGCCGCTAAGAATCCAACGTGCTCAGACAAAGACAAGAGTAGCAAATAAAACAGGCTTAGCGACGCTCCCACTAGACAATATTGAATTAAGCTAAAACTAACGGTTTTTTTAAGGTCAAAAACAAACAAAGCCAAAAATGTTAAGCATATGAACAAGATCCCATACTTTATCGAACGTTTAACTTTACTGTAATGGGTAATTGGTTCAAATAGTAGTGTTTCTGCAGACACTTCATCTAAGCTGATACTGCTGCTAGATGAGAACATTTGTGGATAATTTCTCGCAAGATGGCTCAATTCCCAGTTCGCAACAAATCCATTAGAATCGAGTTTTCGTTTGTTCGGTAACATTCCATGGAAACTTGGATGTTGCCAGTTAGAAGACACTTCGAATAATGTATCTTCCGCAAGTGGTAGTAATGAAATACTCTTTGAGCCTCTAAAATCTAAATCGAATTCCAACTCTAAAGGTATCCCCTCTAAACTCAATCGTAAAGGCGCGTGAAAACCAGCGGTAATACCTTGATGGCTGAGGCCAGTACCTGAACTCAACTCAAGCGGTTGTTGGTTAATAGTAAATTGACTTACTTTTTGAATTGCTCGGTTATCACTTACCCCAAAGCTAATGTAACTTTCTTGGGGATGGATCTCGACTAATGTTGGATGACTAAAGTCTACTTGGTCGAAGTTTGCCTTGCCTTCAATTTTTGCATTGTAGACCATCGCTTGATAAATGCCTCGATAGCGAAAGTCGTAGTCCAGATAGACCTGAACATCTAGCTGCTTAGGCAAAATAATCATTTTATCTTTCACTAATCTAGGAATTAAGTTAACTTTTTCTTCTCCGTTATCTAACGTTACCTTGCTTTGATCAAAGACCTTATAAGTGTATGGAACAACCAATAGTGGTCCTGACACAACTTGACTATTTCCCCAGGTATCCCCTATTTCTTTAGTTACGTTGGAAAACAAATTCCCCCTTTCATTGCTAACACCTTCGAGTAACCCAAGTAAACTAAGACAACCGAGCCCTAAAAACACGATACCAACACCTTTGAAAAGAATCGGTAACTTGGTAAGGAGCTTTGTATAAAGAGTTTCCTCCCTCGCCTCGCCATTCTCACTATTTTCGGACGAAACAGTTTGAGAACTTCCTATAGGTGGTAAAAAGTTAGTTTGCCCAAACAACTTCTTTGCAAGAAAAAGCACAATCAGTCCAACTAATAAAATCAGAGCTAGTACAAATAAAATAGCTAATACTTCAAACATCATCAATTCCTCCTCTAAACACTATCGAAGAGCTAATTAGACAACTAGTAAAGGTCAATCGAATGACAAGAAAATGACTTATTTCTGACGAATCACGAATAGAATCGAGCTTTTGAGGAATGTCAGCTTCGAGTAGCTGTACTAAATTCAATTAACCCGATATTCAATTTGGAGCAAGTTACTCCCTATATTCGGGCTTGTTGAAAGGTTTATTTTGAGATATTTGCTTCTCAGTCAGGCAAAAGTGGCATATAGTTTTAGATCCACTTCATTGACGATCGGTTATTTGGACGTCGGAGTAACAACAGCGAGGGAGTTTTATGTTTAATTCAATAGGTATTAATGTTTTTATTAAGTTTGTGTTGGTCGGCTTTATCATTCTGACTAGCCTAAGCGGGGCTCAAAATAGACTTTGGGCTGAACAGCCCGTTCAAAAAGATGGTATCGATAAATCTAAGGCAGAAATTAAGAAATCTGATATCAAGAAGTCAGATCTCAAAAAAGCAACTAACAAACGATTAACCAATAAACAAAGAAAGCTGCTGAAAGATAAAATTAACTCACAAGGTCTTAATCCACAGCCCAGTCCCCCGTCAGAACGAACTTTACCTCAAAACCAGCCGGTATTAACAACGACTAATAAAACGACAGCTAGTTCCCAATTATTAACTAAGAAAGCGCGGGACAACAAAAACAATAATATGAAGCAAAATGGTCTGCAAACAATGAAAGGAAGTGCGGCGGTAGAGTTTACACTTCGAGGAATGACAAATGCTAAACCGGATAAAGGGTTCGCCAAACTCTGTAATAAAATCAAAGTCTACGCAAAAGTGCCGAATGCGAAACTAACTCAGATGAAACCAAAGCATGCACCTAAAATGATTGTGAGAGGGTCGGGATGGCGAAATTCCACAAGAGCTCATGGAAATGTTTGTAAAACTGAATTCAAGGCCTTTCCAGCAAATGAAGAAATTCATTTTATTGCAGCATTGAATGATCCAAAATACAAGCTGTCAAAGCTAGTTTTAAAAGAGACTTTTCTATTTAACAAAGAACAGAAAGTCTACTTTTCAATTGTTAAGAAATAACCAAGGTCAGAGGTGTTTACAACCGATACTATGCTAAGCACCTCTTTTTTAAATAAAAAGAAAAGCTAACGGAACAATGATTCCAGCAACAACCCAACCTCCTCTTATTCCCCAAACACTATTTTTACCTTTCACCATAAATAGAGCAGATATTGCCAAAAACAATAGTAAAATAGCAAAAAAATCAGAGAAGTAAACCCATGCTTGACTTACTTCATTTAGGTGCAGTTTGTTAAAACTAGCAATGATTGGTCTAGGTGTTACAGTTTCAATAGTCGCTTGTTGTTGATTGAAATTGAGAAATACTGTGGTGTCTTTTTCCAAAAACAATTTATATCGACTTTCTGATTCCCAAAAGTTGGTCTTAATCTTTTTGGTGATTTCTAGTTGCTGCAATATTAACTGATCCAAGTCCGCGCTATTTTGCTGAGTTTTGTTAATTGAAATTTTCTTGACACTTAAGTCAACCTGATAGTTAGGATTCCAATCATCAATATGATTAACCGCCAAACCTGAAATAGAAAAGACAGCAGTCATTCCAATGCAGAAGTACCCAATGTCACGATGCAACGCTCTAAGCTTTCTGACAAATCCATTTGAGCGCTTAGTTCTTTTCATAAGAGAAGTATTTTAAGGTTGGAAAGTTGTTGGTTGATAGGGTTACTGCGAATTCAGTAGCCCTTTTTATTCTGTGATCGCTAAGAATTCTAGGACTGCTGATACTCGATAGTGACACCTGTTGGTACCAATTGGTAAATCGTCATTTCACCTGTAATAGAACTAGGGTCGAACTCCTCTTTAGCTTCTTCTGCCAAATGGGCAAAATACTCAATTGCTTTCGCTTTGCTCAACTTTATTGGAAATAGTTTACCTGTGGCGAAAGCTTTCTCCCCTCTCGCATTAAAGGGAAAAACCATATCGCCATCTTTTACTTTAATTCTAAGAGTTTGAAATTTTTTATCTGAAGCAAGTTTCATCCAACAACCTCGCTTGCTGCAAACTGACACAATCGTACCAGCCACTGTCACTTCTTGATCAAGATAATTATTAGGAGAACTTAACAGAGTAGATATTGCGACCAATTTATCCATGTTGGCGCCAGTGCCAAAAGATTTGTTTTCCAACGCCGAACTAGCGAAGCTAAAGAAATAGAGTAAGGCTGTTATTGCAAACGTTTTCATAGTGTCTTCCCTGATAGAAAATTGTTTTTATTACGCGTAAATTATATTGTAGATCATATGATATAAGATATGTTTATAAATTACTAGCACCCAGTCAATAGACGTATCTATCTAGCGATTACTAATAAAAACCAATGATTACTGGTATTTGCTCATCTGGTTTTGCGGTTATTGAATAGATTTGTAAAATGTTTACAGAAAATAGCCCCATTTTTCGGCTATTATTTAACTATAACCAGTGAAATAAAGGCAAGAAAAATGAAACTTAACTCTTTGATGGCTATTACTTTACTGAGTCTAATGCTCGGTTGTGGTGGTTCGGTTACAACCGAAGAAATACCGCCACCTCCTGAAAACTACACCATTTCAATATCCGGCCCAGAAAATGATTTGGCGGTATTAAATCAGTCGGTTGGTTTGGTTTTAATGGCGGCTGAATCACCAATTTCAGATATTGATTGGACTCAAACTGCCGGGCCTAGCACTAATTTTCTTGGAGCTAATCGCAAAGTCATTGGTTTTGACGTAACAGAAGTTGGTAGCTATACCTTTCAAGTCAATTTTAGAGATTCAGCAGGCGGTGCTAGAAACGCCGAATACAGTTTTACAGTTGAGCAGTCAGAACCAGTTTACCTAAATGCGCGACTTGATCACGAAGCTAACTCACAGGCAAAGATGTCCATTCGAGCCTATCAAAGTTTCCCTGAAGAAATGACCAGTATTGAATGGACTCAAACCGCTGGACCTAACGTTAATTTGGATGTGACTAACGAGTTGGCTTTATTCTTTACTGCGCCGACCGTTACTCAAGATACATTGCTTGTATTTGAAGTTACAGCCAGTGATTCTGTTGGCAATCAATCGGCTGACAAAGTGTATATTTTATTGGAGCCAGAAACGATTGACTCAGATTCTCATTTTAACTCAGGTCGATTTGAAGGCATTTCTCTTGCTGATGTCTATGCCTACAATCGCAATAGTCCCTACGCTGACGCATTGGAAGCATGTATCTATTCCAACACTCAAACAAGTTATTGCAATTTAACCAAGTTACCTTTTATCGGCAGCCGTAACCCGACACCGACAGTCGATGAAATTATGGATCGGGTGCTAGTTTCCCATGATTGGATGGGAGCGCGTTTCCGAACCTTTTTAGAGGAAGTTGATATCGGAGACGACATAAAGAACTTATTGGGTGCCACTACTAGTATTGTGATTTCTTACGATGTTAGACCTTCTTTTTTCTGGTCAGGAACGGGTGCTATTTATATGGACCCAAAGTACTTTTGGGTCACTCCGGAAGAGAGAGACACACTCAATGAAACACCAGACTTCCGCTCGGATTTTGGTGCAGAACTATCTTTTGTTGATACGTGGCGGATTGTCAAAGACAATGACTACGCCTTCTATAATCCGCAAGTGACCAGCAGAGAAACTCGGACAACTACCGATTCTCGGTACTACGCTCTTCGAGTGTTGTATCATGAGTTAGCCCATGCAAACGACTTTTTCCCACCCCGAGCTTGGAGCGCTGCAGTAGGCTCTGATTTTCCATTTAGTTATGCAAATGCTAACGATCCAGATTCAACTCAACTCGCGGATGATTTCTCCTTAACCTCTCAAGAAATGACTGACCTCGCGCAAGTTCTATTTCAAGGAACCACCGCCACTCAGACACAAATTGATTATTCTCCTACAGAGGTTGGTTCATTCTTCTTCCCCGATGATGCAACTAATACCTATAATTACAGCACTATCCGAGAAGATTATGCGATGCTTGCTGAGGAATATATGATGGGCTTTAGACACGGTGTGCTTTACGATCAAGCCATCACCGAAGGTCCTGCAGATTATATTGTGGCTCAGGGAGAGCGTGGTCGTGTCGGTCATTCCAGAATTACACCTCGAGCAGAATTTGTTATTTCAAATATTTTGCCAAGTGTTGACCTACAGGCGGCTTCAGCAACACTAGCGACTCCACTACAACTTGACACAGGTGTCAGTTGGTCGGACTCATTAGTGATCTCTTCTCAAGGTAAAGGTCTTAAACTTAAATCTAGCCGGCGAGAATTCCCGCTATTGACCGGTAAGGATTTTCATTTGGCTGAAGAACTTAAAATTAAGGAATAGCATTAGCCTCTATTTTTGACGAACAAGGACGTTTGTCGATTGTAGCTCAATTCTTTGGTATTCTTACCGTTTTACACTGTTCAGTTCTACGCTGTTCAGAACTGCTCTTTTCAACACCACACTCTGCTACATAATTACCATCGTAAATAATTCACATTTAGCGCAAAACCCTTTGTTTTGGGCGCTATTTCCTAGCAAACAGCCTGACATTTGCTATGCTTTTTAGACCATATCTTGCGAGAACACCCTTTTGTATTATTTGAGACTATTTTCGAAAGCGACTTTAGTAACGGCCGCAAGCATGCTTTTATTTAGCTGCGCCCAACCTAACAAGGCGTTAAACCCTTCGTTCGCTAACAGCGTCGAACTAACTTCTACGACAGACAATAATTCAGTTAGCCTCGATACGCTAATTGATCAAAACCAAGATTCAGCCGAACTAGTAGTTGGTCAGCCGCTCTTGATAAACCCAATTTCTCAACCGGAAAAATGGCGAGTCACTCTGGGACGCCACGATTTTACCAAGGTTGAGATCGATAGAGACCCACAAAAAGTCCAGCGCGAAATAAGTTTTAAAAGCGCGGGACAGTTTCGACTAACGGTTCATTCAGTTATTGCAAAAGGTCCCAAAGGTAGTACCGCACCAAATGTAATGCAACAACAGTTTACTGTCATAGTAAAGGAAAAATAAATCATGATGAAATCTAAACCAATACTAATGATATTTTTGGCGGCCGCTCTTCCTGCTGCTATTTTATTAAACGACTTTCAATCTGACACAACCTGTGCAGTAACGCCTTCGCAACAGCGTCAAAGTATTCTGGATTCAATTGATTTCGAGTTAGCAGAAAAATTGGAACGATTAAGAGGCGTTGACCAACAAGCATTGTGCGAAATGCCAATCGCGCTTTTAACTAAGGCGATCAATAGAATAGAGTCTCCTAAGCCCGATCATCCAGGTGAAGCCCGTTCATTTCGTTATCAACAACAGTTAAGTTTTCAAAGTAAAAGCACCGGCGAAATCAATATTGAAAACTGGCATAAATCGAGAGAAGAAGTCAACGCTAAGAAACAGCAAATTAACTTTACCGCAGGCATTAGTCCAGAGTTATGGGAATCAATCGGTCCGGGAAATATTGGTGGTCGAATTCGGTCTTTTGCCTTTGACCCAGACAACAGTGATCGAATTTATGCTGGTGCAGTAGCAGGTGGAGTATGGCTGACAGAAAATGCAGGAGCCAGTTGGGCACCTACCGATGACTTTATGGCCAACTTATCCATTAGCAGTTTGATTTTTGATCCAACAGATAGTGATGTTATTTATGCCGGAACCGGCGAGGGAACTTTTAATATTGATAACGTGAGAGGTCTCGGTATTTTTAAGTCAACCGATAAAGGGGTATCTTGGCAAAGCTTGACAAATACTGCCGATAATTTCGATTTTTACTGGGTTAATCGTCTGACCATATCGAGCGATGCAAGCAGAGTATATGCCGCCACGCATACAGGCATATGGTACAGCAATGATGGCGGCACAATCTGGACATTAGCTTCTTCAGGTCGAACTTATGATGTTGATGTTAATCCAAATGACGACTCTAAACTGGTCGCTGGCAGAAGAGGATCTGCATTTTACTCGACCGATTCCGGCATCACTTGGAATCAAGCCAATGGTCTTTCTATCGCAACATCAAGCCGCATAGAAATTGCCTACGCTCGCTCAAATCCTGACATAGTTTATGTTTCTGCAGACAATAATTCCGGTGAAATCTGGAAGAGTGCCGACGGTGGGCAAAACTATAGTTTGATCAATACCGGTAATTCTTTCTTAGGTGGCCAAGGTTGGTATGACAACGCACTGTGGGTTGACCCTATTGACGCTAATCACGTAATTGTCGGCGGAATTGATCTTTGGCGCAGTACCGATGGTGGCACCAATCTCAACAAAATTAGTACTTGGTGGCAAGCCCCAAACTCGGCACATGCCGATCATCACTTCGTGATGGAACATCCGGATTATGACGGTATTAATAACAAGCGTGTATTCTTTGCTAATGATGGCGGCATGTACGAGACGCCCGATATAACGGTAGCTCAGGATTCTGTAGGTTGGCAAGAACTAAATAACAATTTGACCATCACCCAATTTTACGGAATTGGCGTCAGCCCTGACGGAACGGTTGTTGGTGGTACTCAAGATAACGGCACTTTAGTTTACAAAAATGACAGCGAGAATTGGACTGCAACTTTTGGTGGTGATGGCGGATTTTCTGCGGCTGATCCTACCGACTCCAATTATCTTTACGGCGAATATGTTTACTTACAAATTCATCGAAGCACCAACGGTGGCTCAAGCTCTAGCTATATTTTTGATAGCCGCATGGAAACCGATGGGGCAAACTTTATCGCACCGTTTATCCTCGATCCGAATAATGAAAATCGACTACTTGGTGGTGCGGAAAGGTTGTGGCAAACCACCAATGCTAAAGACGCTTCGCCAGCTTGGAGCACCATCAAGGATGCCTCCCCGTCCAATTCGCCGATTAGTGCCATTGCAGTCGCATCAGGAAATAGTGACCTGATTTATGTAGGCCATAATGATGGTTCTCTTTATAAGACCAGTGACGGCACAGCGGCTACACCAACTTGGCAACAAGTAGCCAGTGTCGCAATGCCGGGTCGATATCTAATGAGGGTCGCGATAGACCCTATCGATAACGATATAGTCTACGCCTCGTTTGGTGGATACGAGTCAACTAATTTATGGAAAACGAGTGATGGAGGAACGACCTGGGTTTTAGCAACAGGAGTCGCTCCTAATAATATTCCACCAGCCCCCATTCGAGCTATCGCAATACACCCAACTCAAACTAACTTACTTTATGTTGGAACCGAGGTTGGTATTTTTAGTAGCGATGACGCTGGTGTCAGTTGGGATTTTGAAAACAACGGACCCGCCAATGTTTCCGTCGACGAACTAGTTTGGGGTGCGCAAGATATTCTTTATGCAGCGACACACGGACGCGGTGTTTTTTGGGCCGATGTATTTGATGACTCACCCAACCCTATCGCGTTTGCCTCACAAACAGATGTTGAGCGTTCGACACTAATTGAGTCTGAACTGCAGACGATCACGGGTTTAGGTGTTGAAGTAGATATCACAATTTCAGAAGGTGAATACTCTCTAGGTTGCACAGGGACTTACACGTCCACTGCAGGACGAGCCAATAACGGAGACACTGTTTGTGTCAGTCATACTAGTTCAGAGAACTATTGGGATAATGTCGTTACCGAGCTAACAGTGGGATCATCAACCTTCAATTTTGAATCGAGAACAATCGCCGATACAACACCTGATCCCTTTAGCTTTGACCCATTAGTTGATGTTGATTTAGGCGCTACGCAGACGTCCAACACAGTTACCATTACCGGTATTTCAAACCAAGTCGATATTAGTATTGACCAAGGTGAATACTCTATTGGGTGTGATGCTAATACGTTTACCAGCAATAACGGAACTATCCTTCTTGACCAAACAGTTTGTGTTCGCCACTCAGCATCGGCAGAAAACTTTGTCTCAACCACAACAACTCTAACCGTTGGTGAATCCTCACAAGCTTTCCAATCGACGACCTTGCCAGACACAGAACCGAACGTTTTTAGTTTCACCTCAGTGGATGAGGTTCCTTTGTCGGTGGTTCAAACCTCGGAGACAATTACTGCCTCAGGATTCCAAATTGATATTCCTATCTCAGTCACTAATGGAGAATATTCTTTAGATTGTGCAACTAATGGTTTCACTCAGGCCGCAGGCGTCATTTCACCGAATCAAACAGTTTGTATTCGCCATACTTCATCGGCAAATTACTTAACTGCGACCAGCACCCTGCTGAATATAAACGGGATAACCGCTTCCTATGTGTCGACAACCTCGCCGGACAGAGAACCCGATGATTTTAACTTTACCTCCGTCACCGATGTTGCACTGTCATCACAACAAACATCCAATTCAATTACTGTCACCGGCTTAGGTGTTGAAGTAGAAATTAGTGTCACTGGTGGTGAATTTTCAATTGGCTGTTCAAACTCTTTCTCATCAGCAAGTGCAATGATTTCAAACCAACAAACCGTTTGTGTAAGACACACTAGTTCAAGCTCAAACAGTGCGACCACAACCACCAATTTAACGGTTGGTAGTAGTTCTGCGAGCTTTACCTCAACCACCGAGGCAGCTGAAACTAAATCGGGTGGAGGGGGAGCTCTCAATTGGATGATTATTCTTTGTCTACTAAGTCTTGTTTTCGCTCGAAAACCCTCGAGCAATAATCTGGTTAGGTTAAAAGGGAACTATTAATTCTAATCGTTGAACACCTATTTCAATTTGAGATAGGTGTGAATTTTTCATAGTTTTGAATAAAAATTCACTCTAGTATTATTTTCATACTCTGTAACAAGGATGTTTAAAGTATGAAACCAATCTTAATTCTCGTTGTATTTCTGCAGTCTATTCTCTTGACAGTTTTGTCAGTCAGTTATTTTTCCACGTACCAAAAGTTAGAGAAAATCACACGTTTTCTCGCCGAAAACAATACTCGACAGAACGATTCCAAAACTCCAAAACAAGCTTACCTTACCCAACCGCAGCGACAAGAACCCGCCAATCATTCAAGTGATTCGCATGTTCTACCGACTCAACATGAACAACTAGAACAGTTGGTTAGAACCACTGTTGCTGAAACGTTACGCAGACAAAATATTCTTTCTCGAGAAACAGTCTTGCCAAGCAATCAACTCAGCGAATCGCCACAGAAAACCGAAGAATACTTCGCCCTTAACGAGCAAGTTTCTAATTATGTTTCCGTAGGTAATATAACACCGCAAGAGTTTTTAGCGCTCTCGCAACAAATGCTAACTATTCACCCGACACAACAGCAACAATTATTGATGCGTTTAGCTAGCGAGCTCAATAAACAATAATTTTTGCCAATCGGTATTTTGATCTAACTAATTTTCATCGACGACAAGGAGATCTTATGAAAATCAACAAAACTATCTTAGTTAGCTGTTTGGCTATAGCTTCGTTCACCACTAGTGCAGTCACTATTGTGCAGAATGCGGATAACAGTGGTTATGCCTATGGAATATTGGACCCAACTCAAACCGGCTCAATTACATGCGCTCGCTCCGAAGGTGTCGCCTATGATAGCTATTCGGCTTATACCAGTGTCTGGTGCTCTGCCTATGACGGCTCAGGCGAAAGCGCATTTTGTTTCACAAGTAATCCTGACTTTGCCAAAGCAATACAAGGTTTAAGTGACTCGGGACGCCTTTTGTTTCGTTGGTCTACCACAGGAGAGTGTAGCGCAATGCAAATCGTGAACTCAACGACCTACTTGCCAGCACCCTAACTATTGACTATGGGAGCTTTTTGCAGCTTCCATAGACTTTGTTAAAAAGCCTTTCTAGCTGTCAATTTGCTGTCATATTTGCTGGTTATTCTCGAATCAAAATTAGCTAACCGAGACATAATGATGAAAGAGTGGCAAAACGATGAAAGTGTGTTAGAGGAAATATTTCCAAGTACTAAATACTTGGATCGGAATTTATCGAATTCTCGTAAGAAAAAATATCAGTGGCGCGATGTAGAAATCGCAAAAGAAAAACTAAAGCTCAAAAACGAGTTATTGGCACTGAGGAATTATCATTAACCCAAACTCAAACTCAATTATTGATTTGAAGAGGCAAGTTATGAAAAAAGAAAAATCAGGAAGCGGAGAACAAGATAGTCATTTCCGCAAGTTGCTTAGAAAGAAACTAAGACGAAAGTAGTCGCAATCCATCGCAACTAGTATAGCTCTTTAAGTTATCTCATGAGAGATGAAACTGTGCGAGAAACATTCATCGCACCTTCTTTGATTTCCACCATTACTCTATTAACTGCTGAGATTTGTTCATTACTTTCATCCACACTTTGACTAACAATTGCCATATTTCCCGTAACGTCGCTAGTCAATCCCTTATTCACTTCAACTACTTGCTCTATTTCTAAAGTAGACTGACTTGTTCGACTAGCTAAAGAACGTACTTCGTCGGCGACAACCGCAAACCCTCTCCCTTGCTCGCCAGCTCTGGCAGCCTCGATTGCCGCATTTAGGGCAAGCAAATTGGTTTGATCAGCGATCCCTCGAATAGTCGATACAATTGTTTCTATGTTTCTAGACTGCTCATTAAGCTGCTCTAATAATTCATTAGTTTGGTGCATTTGTTCATTGATAAATGTAGACTTTTCTACCGTCGCATTAAGCAACTCTTCCGCTTGAACTGAGATCTGAGCGGTTTCTTCCGCAGTTGAAAATGACATCTCAGCAGCTTCTTCGACCGCAGCATTTTTTTGTACTTGCGCAGTAATATCCGAAGCAAACTTTATGATTTTTTCTACTTTACCGGAAGGCCCAACAACGGGGTTATATGACGCCTCTAACCAAATTCTTCGACCATCCGCATCGAATCGTTCGAAGGTACCTGAACGGTACTGGCCAGCCGCTAAATTACTCCAGAAATCAGGGTTTTCTTGGTAGAACTTTTCATCGCAAAACATTCGATGATGCTTACCTGCGATTTCATTTAAAGTATAGCCAGTGGCATCTAGAAAATTCCTATTGGCAGTCACAATAGTGCCATCGGTTTTAAATTCAATTGAAGCCATTGAGTTGTCCAAAGCCTTTTCGATGGCTTTTAGCGCTTCAAGCTGGCTGTACGACTCAGTGGCATCGGAAGCGATCTTTCGAATGTTTACTAATTTACCATCGCTATTAGTTATAGGAAAGTAAGTCGCTTCTAGCCAAATCGGTTCACCATTCTTCTTCACTCTTTGAAACATACCACGATGGCACTCACCGCTGTTCAAACGTTTCCAAAACTCTTGATATTCAGCACTGGAAGCATAGGTTTTATCACAGAAAATCCTATGATGCTGCCCCTTTACCTCTTCCTCGCTATATCCCATGGTCTGAAGGAATAAACCATTAACTTCTACTACTTTGCCATCCGGCGTAAATAGAATAGAAGCAACGTTTTTATTAATAGAATCAATCGTGGACTGTGCAATTGCTAGCTTTGCTCGGCAAGCAGCTAACTCTTCATTATTCTTTTTATTGAGAAAATCGAACATAGTAACTTTTTCGTAACCTCTTGAAATTTAATACAATAATTCCATCACAAAGTCGGTTTCTCGAAATTACATAGTAAGATATGTATGCACTCGATTAAATAAACCTACCTTATTAATGAATAAGTATAGACAATATTTAATCGAATTTTATAAAATATTCGGCCTGCGCTAAGCCTCTTCGAAAGTGAGTGAGCGATCGGCTCCCTGACGCAATACGATGGATGTCGCGGGTAACAAAAGCTCTAAACAGATTTGAGTTTCATCAGCCAATCTTAAGACACATCATTAAATCATTTTGAATGGCGTTGCCTAATCTAAATTCGTGCTGTCCGAATTCTTCAAAACCACACTTTTGATAAAATTGGATAGCTCTGAGGTTTTCCTCCCAAACTCCTAACCAAAGATATTCAGATTGGTAGGAACGGGCTAAGCTGACCGCTTTACTGTAAAGCTTCTGCGCAATGCCTTGGCCATGAAAATCTGCGATGACGTAGATTCTTTCAATCTCCAACGAATTCTGTAATGGCCGTTCTGTCTGAGTATTTCCTCGATTGACTTTAAGATAACCAACCCAACGACTATCGATTTTAGCCGAATAGAACTCTGAACCCAGAGAATAAAACTCCTCGTTAAAACGCTCCGGGCTGAAGTTTTCTGACATATATTTTCGCATATCAGATTCAGAATTAACGGCTGCATAGGTCTCGAGAAAGGTCCGCTTTGCGAACTCCAAGAGTTCACTAGTTTCGAAAGATTGTACTTTTTCTATCTTAACCAGTTTTTCTGGATTCACGTTTTCAGGACCTTTCATGCAAGTTTTTTTAAGCGAGGTTAACTATAAACCCAATAACAACCTTTCCGGCTCTTCGAGCAACTGTTTAATTGTGACTAAGAACCCTACTGCTTCTTTACCATCAATCAGTCGATGATCATAAGACAATGCTAAATACATCATTGGCAAAATGACAACCTCGCCATTAACCGCCATCGGTCTATCTTGTATTTTATGCATGCCTAGAATGGCAGTTTGCGGTGGATTAACAATTGGGGTGGACATTAATGAACCAAATACACCACCGTTAGACACGGTAAATGTTCCACCAATCATATCCTCCATTGAAAGTTTGCCATCTCGAGCTTGCACACCGTAATGACGAATTCCGCTTTCAACTTCCGCTAAACTCATTTGATCCACGTCTCTAAGTACTGGAACGACTAGTCCTCTTGGAGAAGATACCGCAACACCAACATCTTGATAACTGTGGTAAATAATATCATTTCCATCAATAGAGGCATTCACTGCAGGAAAGCGTTTTAACGCTTCCACAGAGGCTCGGACAAAGAAAGACATAAAACCTAACTTAACATCGTGACGCTTTTCGAAATCATCTTTGTACTTAGCTCGAAGCTCCATAATCGGCTTCATATTCACTTCATTAAACGTGGTTAACATCGCCATATTTTGTTGCGCTTCGACAAGTCGATTAGCTATTTTGGCGCGTAAACGCGACATAGGTTCTCGCCTTTCAACTCTCTCAAATTGGGCAGTGGTTTCTGCTGGAGCTGCAGCCGGTTGCTTTGATGGCGTCGGCTTCGATCGATTTTCAATATAGGCTTGTACATCTTCTTTAGTGATACGGCCACTCTTTCCAGTTCCCTCAATTAAATCGGGATTCACATCATATTCGCTAATCAACTTTCTAATCGAAGGGCTCAATCCCAAATCGGAATTTGCTTCTGCTTCTTTAACGGCTGTTTTCTCAGTTGTATCAGCTTTGTCGGTTGTTGTTCCAGAGCCACTACCGACCTCAAACTGTCCGATCACTTCGTCACTTAAGACGGTAGAATCTTCAGGTTTCAATATGCTGGTTAAAACCCCATCTTCTGTCGCAGCGACTTCAATAATCACTTTATCAGTTTCGACTTCGACTAAAATCTCGTCCCTAACGAACGACTCGCCAACACTTTTATGCCAAGTAGCAATCGTTCCGTCGGCAATAGACTCTGGAAATGTAGGTGCTTTAATTTCAGTTGCCATGGTGGCTCCTTTGATGTTTTATCTAAATTTTTTAGTAACTGGTGGTTAACAATAAGCGTAACGGTAATGAACTAAAATTCTTAACCTGTAATTGCTTGATTAATAAATTCTTCTAACTGTTTTAAATGCAATGCCATATAACCAGCCGCTGGTGCAGCAGATGCTTCGCGCCCAGCAAACTCGAGATAAAGTTTGTCATTGTGTCGACTGATCACTTCGCGTAAATGGTGTTGAGTGCTATACCAAGCGCCTTGATTTTTTGGTTCTTCTTGACACCAAAGAACTTTCTTAACATTTTTGTAAGGTGCTATCGCCTCTGCTAACTCTTGGTCAGGAAATGGGTAAAGCTGTTCTACTCGAACAATCGCAATATTGGTAGCGTTAATTTGTTGTCGTTTTTCAATTAAATCGTAATAAACGCGACCACTACAGATAATTAAGCGCTCGACCTCGTTCGGTGGTAATGCTTCAGTCTCAGCAATAACATTTTTAAATGATCCTTCGGCCAGTTCTTGCATGGTTGAAACCGCATGTTTATGACGCAATAAACTTTTGGGTGACATCACTATTAGCGGACGCCTTAACGGACGAATAATTTGTCGTCGAAGTAAATGGTAGATCTGCGCTGGGGTCGTCGGCACACAAACTTGAATATTGTTTTCCGCACACATTTGTAGGAAACGTTCTAGTCTGGCAGATGAATGCTCTGGACCTTGTCCCTCGTAACCATGAGGTAAAAGCATGGTCAAGCCACAAAGCCTTCCCCATTTATGTTCACCGCTGGTGATAAATTGATCAATGATCATTTGAGCACCATTCGCAAAATCGCCAAATTGAGCTTCCCAAATGACCATGGTATTAGGATTGGTCGTTGCGTAACCATACTCAAACCCAAGGACCGCTAGTTCCGACAATAGTGAATCATACAAACTAAATCGTCGATCAACCGCAGTAAGGTGTTGCAACGGGATATAACTTTCACCGGTTTTTTGATCGTGTAACACCGCATGTCGATGAGAGAATGTTCCGCGCCCCACATCTTGCCCGGTAATTCGAACCGAATGACCTTGTTTCAAAATGGTTGCATAAGCGAGAGTTTCTGCAAATCCCCAATTGATTGGCAACTCGCCTTTTGCCATTAACAACCGATCGGTGATCACTTTTTTAACTTGTCGTTGCAAGGTCAAGCTTTCAGGCAGTTGATTAAATTCAGCGGCGAGAGCAACAAGTGCTGATTGCTCGTAAGTAGTATCCCCTTTGCTAGTCCAGTCATGGCCTAAGTAGGGTGTCCAATCAAAATGTAAACCTACGTCGGGAGTTGATACTAAGTTTTTGACCACATTATCGCCAGCAATTAGTTTTTCCCGATATTCGTCGGCTAACTGTTTCACTTGTTGCTCGGTCGAGTCACCATGCTGAATTAATTGTTGGCTGTATTGAGTGAGCACACTCGGCAAGCTCTTAATGGTTTTGTACATTAACGGCTGAGTACCAGACGGTTCATCTGCTTCATTGTGACCACGTCGGCGGTAACACACTAAATCAATAACCACATCCTTATGAAATTGATTGCGGTAATCGATGGCTAACTGACTAACATAGAAAACCGCTTCCGGGTCGTCGCCATTCACATGCAAAATGGGCGCTTCAACCACTTTGGCAACATCGCTACAATATTCGGTTGAACGAGCATCTTCTTTCTTGCTGGTGGTAAAGCCTACTTGGTTATTAATAATAATATGAATAGTTCCGCCGGTTTTATAGGCGCGGGTCTGTGACATTTGCAAGGTTTCCATAACAACACCTTGACCCGAAAACGCAGCATCACCATGTATGCTGATGGGTAAAACGGTATCGCCAGCCTGATCGCTGCGTTTGTCCTGACGAGCCCTAACAGACCCTTGTACTACCGGAGCAACAATTTCTAAATGACTTGGATTAAACGCCAAAGCGAGATGGACTTCGCCACCACTCGTCATCAAGTTACTAGAGAAGCCTTGATGGTATTTAACATCGCCAGAGCCCATCGTGTACTCAGCGGTACCATCGAATTCTTCAATGAGTCCAGAAGACTTTTTACCTAAAATATTGACCAATACATTTAGTCGTCCGCGATGAGCCATACCAATCACTATCTCTTTGGTTTGATGGACT
>JBDVOJ010000120.1:0-25697 GCA_039969155.1 Kangiellaceae bacterium | reverse complement strand
AAAAGCTCCTTATCTATTTTGGCTTTTAAAGAAGAGAATTTCTTCATAGTCAACAACATGATGCGCTTTTTGTCCTTGGTATCAAATAATCTCATTCATTGAACCAGAATTTCAAATTCAGCTGTTAAGCGCCAGTTGGCTTCCTAATTACACCATTATTCCTCCTCTACTGACTCCCAAAATTCGGTATCAAATTTTGTTAACTTATTAAAACGAATCATCGACTGTAACTCTTTAACGTATTCTTCTCCTCTTTCAGAGTAACCTTTTAAGCCTTCTGCTAAGTCGATGCCTGTCACCGGCTTATTCTTGTCATACAGGTTGTCTCGAATTTCTCTGAGTTCATCATAGGTATAGTGAGTATTTAAGTTTCTAATGTAACTTCTTACAGAACCTTCTGGCGACTCAAATTTCCTTACCTCATGGACCTGTCCGCTATTTCGCTGACTAGGTATTAAACCGCAGCCTTTCTTAAAACACCACTGGCCGAAAAAGTTATTGGCGTCAGTTGCAAATCTGGAAGTACCCCAAGCCGATTCATTGGCCGCTTGAGCAAGTGCTAAAGAAGGTGGGATCACTCTAATATATTCTTGTAAAATTTTAGCGCTTGCTAAGGTGTCACTGGAATCATGATCTTTTAGATAAAGCTCTGACATTTCATCAACAAAGGCAATATCTTGTTTAGTTAGTTGGTCGGCCGATTTTTCCAGAATAGCGTCAATGGTTACTCTACGTTCTAAAACTTCTAAGTTAACCTTTTGAATGAAGTAGTACATATAGTCAAAGAAAGCTTGTTTCTTTGCTTTAACATCGGTGAAAGCCGTGAAATCGGGCGCTTCGGGTGGCATTTTTTTATCGCTAATAGGTTCTCTATTTTTTGATGCGATCGTGTCTTGCTTGGCAGGTTCATTGCTCTTGAGAGTGACTTCTTGTTGTTTGACTTCTTTGGCTGGTTCTTTGGTTTCTTCTGATGTCTTATCGCCGCAACCTGACAAAAGGAAAAGACTAATAATGCCGAAAATAGCGAGCTTGATTTGGGGAGATAGAGTCATAGTGTTGGGTTATTCTACTTTTTAGTGGTTGATCGGAAATTAGTATAATTAACTAAATTAGCGAGCTATCTTAAGACAGCTAGTTAATTTAAAGTCTAGTGTATTTATTTAGTAAATGGAAATAGACTTGAACTAAACAAGAAAGCTCGTACTAGAAAGCTGGGCTATTTAATATAGTGAATGAAGAAAGTGTTCTCTCGTCTATTCAGATCCACACCCAGTCCAGCCCCTCGTTGGACAGCAAAATCAGTTCGGGTATACCGCTTCATTAACTTGGCTAGCCTTTCGGCAGTCTTACGAGATGAGGATGAATAGTAAAATACTGTCGATTTTGCAGCGAACCAAGATGGTTTCTCATCGACAGAATAGGAGTAGGTGATTGGGTCTAAACTATAGTTTTGTGACTCTAGACGCTTATTTAATGCGGTTCTGGTGGCGTCCTCAATACCAACGGTTTGCAAACCGACGAAAAACGTTTTGTTGTGGTCCAGATCGCTTGTCAGACTAGAGCGCTTAATCAGTTGCTCTCTTTGATCTGTATTCTTTATCAGTTTTGCTTCGGCTTGTTTTACTTGATCTTGAATTGCGGCTATCTCTGCTTGCTTATTCCGACGCTCATTTTCGTTTAAGTCTTTTTGCGCTATATAATCTTGAGTCAAAGATTCCAGCGCTTGCTGTGATTCAAGTGCATTTTGTTCAGCTTCCAAAATTTCCTTTTCTAATTCGGCTTGTTTATTGGCCAGTTTTTCAACAATTGCCAAGTAACTATTCCAGCGCTGTCTTGACTCTTTGGAATGGGCAATGGTAGCGAGGTATTCCACAAAGTTTTTTCTTTTCGCCAGATCTTCCTGTTCGACAACATTATCAGAAAATTTATCTAGATAGACTATTTCGCCTTCGAGTCGTTTAATTTCGACTTCTTGTTGTTGGATTTGATAATTGATGATCGCCGGAACTAAAGTAACAACAACACCGGTTGTAATCGTCTTTACAATCGCAATCAGTCGGTTTGATTTTAGCTCCAGCTCTTTGAGTTGGATTTCTTTTAGTTTGATTTGGTTGTCACTGAGAGAGTCATTCATGGCCGCTTTTCCTTAAGTAGGGTTTCACAAAGCTATCCCAAACGGCTCACCTGGTCAATAATTAGCCAGCTATGCCGGCTATTTACCAATTATTTTAAGGTGAAATATCTCAAATTAATATGTTTTAGTGAGTGGTGACATCAAACTTTTCTTTCAAAGATTGAAGACTGGAGTCGCTCATGATGCTCTTGATGGTGGTTGATGAAAGAGACTGATGACAAGCTAGCAAGCCGATGCAGTTTTTGTCAGATAAACCACTCGCAATTCTTGCCGCGTGTTCGGTGATCATTAATACGTTATCCCACTTAAATGGATAATTATCCATTCTATTGAGTGGGTTAATGGTATAACCTAAAGAGTGTTCGCAGGTTGAATCGGTACCTTGTGAATCAATGAATGCTTGTTCAATGCTGTTGATTGTTCTTTTCAATGATTCTTGAGAGTCAGCAAAACCCAGCAGAGCTAGTTCGTTTTTATTCCAGCGCGCGACTAAATGAATTTGGTTATCAGTTTTAGAAAGCTGTTCGGCTACTTTACTAACAAGCTGACTGGTATTATTGTCATTACTCTTGACGCTTAAAATTGCACAAAACATCTTTAACTTGGGGTTTAGTTTTGATTGTTTTTCTAACAACGCTAAACTGATTAATACTTGTTCTGTAAAGAATGTTTGATTGGGTAATCCCGTTTCGATGTCATTAGCGCTATTGATTTCATAATTTTTTAATTGTTTTCTTAAGGAACGATTTTCTAACTCTATAGAACGTGTGCTTGATTCTATTTCATTGATAACTTGTTGCTTAAATAAATCTTGGTTAGCAATACGTTTAGCTTGCGATCGTATGAGTAGTATTAAAAAACCACAGAAAATAATTGAGTAAATCGTGAAAGCCCACCAAGTTGCCCATGGTGCGGGAAGAATGGTTACTGGAAGATTAATCGATTCGTCGCTCCATAAACCATCATTATTACTTCCTTTTACTTTCAGTAGATATTGACCAGAAGGTAAATTGGTATAAGTCGCTCGGTTTAAATTTTTACTGTCAATCCATTCTGGATCAAAACCTTCTAGTTTATATTGGTATTGGTTTTTTTCCGGCTGAGAAAAATCTAGCGCAGCGAATTCAAAGGTTATTAGATAGTCTTTATAATTGAATGTAATTTCGGTTAAGGAACTAAGCGATTTATTCGCATTGATAGATTTATTTTCACTGAGGATATCGGTTAACACAACACTTGGCTTGTTCAAATTTGACGTTATTTCATTTGGATAAAACGCACTGATTCCATTTAATCCACCGAAATATAGACGACCATCTGAAGCTTTAAGCATAGAGCCTTGGTTAAGTTCATTTTCATGAATACCCATCGCCAAATTATAATTTTTTAATTGATCCGTTTCTGGATCTAATCGGCTGACACCTTTATTTGTACTGATCCAGATATAACCTTGTTCATCCTCTAGCACACCGTTAACAGTGCTGCTTGGAAGGCCGTCACTGATAGTATATTGCCGAAAAGTACTTCTTAAATTTCTACGATCTTCAGGCTCCCAGCGATTTAATCCTTGACCCTCAGTACCGATCCAGAAACGACCCCGCCGATCCTGATAGATAGATAAAATTGAATTACTTGATAGAGACATTTTGACACCGGCTTCATTATTAAGGTTGATGATTTCATTGGTATTTTTATCTAATCTTGAAATTCCACCTCCGTCAGTAGCCAGCCAAATATAACCTTCATCATCTTCTATAATTTGTAAGATACTGTCGCTGTTTAATTGATTAGGATTATTGCCAGAGCGATAGTGGATAAAGCTATTTTCATCTTTGTTTAGGCGATTTAATCCTGCAGCATAGGTTGCTATCCATATATCTCCGTCAGAATCTTCGAATATATTAGTAATACCATTCGCTGAAAGGCTCGACTTGTTATTACTGTCATGTTCAAACTCTTTTAGAATTTGATAGTCTTCTGAAAGCACGGTCAGGCCGTTTGTAAAAGAACCCACCCATAAACGTTTCTTTGAGTCGAACAGTAACGATATTATTCGATTATCTAAGTTAAGTGGCTCGCCTATATTATTATTTTGTATGGAGCTCCAAACATTATTGCTAACGTCAAAATAATTGAGTCCACTACCAAAGGTTGCAACATAAATTCCTTTTTGGGTATCTTCAGTAAATCCATAAACCGTATTGTTAGAGAGACTGTTTTTAATTTCACTGATGTTTCTATAGTGGACAAATTTAGCTGTGACCGGATCCCACAGATCTAACCCTGACATTGTACCTAACCAAATTAAACCACCGTCACTTTCTAGTAAAGAGAGTACTCGGTTATGACTCAAACCGTTTGATTGAGAGGGATGGTGTTCTATTCGCGTGAATGTCGTATTATTGTCTCGAAGAACGTTTATTCCGCCATCGGTTGCAATCCAAAGTCTAGCGTCAGAATCTTCAAGAATGTCATATACTCTATTATTGCTCAAACTCGAGTTATTATTTGGGTTGTGTTTATAATGAAAAAAAGAGCGTGTTCTCTCTTCAAAGCGATTGAGACCTCCTCCTCTTGTACCAATCCAAATCTGTCCCTTGGAGTCCTCAGTTATTGAGCGAATGCGATTGTGAGAGATAGACTCCAAAGATTCCGAACTGGAAAAATTGGTAGGGGAGTCTGATCTATTATCAATTAGCCAAACTCCTTGCCCATCAGTGCCTAACCAAATTCGGTTTCGTGAATCTTTGAAAATTGTCCTGACATCAGCTCCCTCGAGAGGCTTAGTGTTGGCCAAAGGGACGGCTTTAAACGGCTCCAAATTAGTATCTAGAGTTAAAATACCATTCCCATCTGTCCCAATTAGCAGTGTGCCATCATCGAGGTTTAATAAACTGTATAGCTTGCCAATTGCATTTCCTTCGGCCGTTAGTAGCGGAATACGTTGAAAGGATTGGTTTTTGATGTCTAGTCGATTCAAACCATCGCTAGTTGCTATCCAAAGATTGCCTTCTCCATCTTCGGTGATTGCTCGGATGACATTATTTGACAGGCTAGATGGTTTGTTTATGGAATGAGTATAAGTTCTAATCTCTCGGCCATCATATCTATTTAGGCCTTCTTGAGTGCCTACCCAGATAAAACCTTGTCGATCTTGGAATATGCTTTGCACTGTCTTTTGAGACAGCCCCATATCAGTGGAAATATGTTTGAACTCTAGTGAACCAAAGCCAGCTGCAAAAATAGACGAGTTACAAATTATGAGGAGCAGTAATACAGTAAATTTTAGAATTCTTTTATTGTCTGCCATCGTTAGTTTTGTTCCTTTCAGAGTGATCAAAAAAAGCCGTGATAAGACACGGCTTTGTGATGATTCTATTTGCTTCTTTGTTTATTCTTGTTGTACCCAAATATTGATAGACACAGTAGCATCATCCCACACTTTGGCATCATCCCACACTTTGGCATCATCCCACACTTTGGCATCATCCCATACTTTGGCATCATCCCATACTTTGGCATCATCCCATACTTTGGCGTCATCCCATACTTTGGCGTCATCCCATACTTTGGCATCCCCCCAAGCCCAAGTAAACCCTGAAGTTTGGTCGACCAATCCTGACCAAACTAATTCCTCATAGTTGATTATTTGAAAATCTCCAGACTCGGTAATAATCGTTGGCCCAGCAAAATGTCGAACACCATCGATATCATCAGAAATCACTAATCCTGTATTTGCGCACCCTACGTTATTGCTATTTACGGCTGCGAGTGCATCAACTTGTCCTCTCCCTTGTTGGAAAGCACTATATGCCCACTCTCCTCGCGCATCTCGGGCAGGCTTAGCTGTGCTCAGTAGCCGACATTTAATATCATCTGGAGAGAGCTGAGGATCCTGTCCAAGCATTAGCGCGACGATACCACTGGTGACAGCGGTAGACTGGGAAGTCCCTGACATTTGAAAATACTGTCCGCCATCGTGATATTCAGGGTGAGTTTGAGCGAGTTCTGCCTTGGACTCCATAAGCCCCATCATATGTCCGCCGGGTGCAACCACATCTGGTTTTACAAATCGCTCGAAAGTCGGTCCACTGGAAGAAAAAGTTGTTAGTTTATCGTCAGAAAAATCATTAGGTGTGTAATTGTCTGTAACTGCCCCAACCGTTATGACATAGGGCACATTTCCCGGTACACCGATTCCCATGGGGGAATTACCGCGATTGCCCGCGGAAGCTACTACAACAATTCCAGCTTGCCAGGCTTTCATCACCGCTTGATTAAGAGGATCTTCCCAATAGTATGAACGAGGCTCCGCACTAAACGACATGTTTAAAACTCGAATATTATAATTGTCTTTATAAGTAATAGCCCACTCGATCCCTCTTATGATGTCAGCATATCTTCCTTCGCCAAGATCGTTGAAAGCCTTAATACTAATTAGCCTCGCATCGGGCGCTAGACCATAGTAGCGACCATAGGCATCCCGTTCACTATTAGCGGCCAAACTTGTGACATGCGTCCCGTGACCGCTTTCGTCACTATTATTATTCGACGTTTTATTGTCGATAGCGTTATAAGTGCCATAAACTTTGAGTCGACCATAGGCATCTTGGCGAAGACCAGATAAAGACTTAAAACCTGAATCAATAACCGCGATAGTAACGCCATCACCGAAGATATAATCTTTGTGGAGAGCTTCTGCATTACTCATTTGAACCGCAGATGCTTGTGAAAAATCGATCCGTTGGCCCCAAGCCAAGCCTGATGAACGGGCGGGTTGGTTAGGCGTTAAACTTACACCCATCTCGCTAATTTCTTGGAACTGTTGTTGGCTTAGATTCGCAGCGATGCTATTGATTATTTTTAGTTCATGAGTAATCGTTCCGCCGACTGCCAGAACAACCTCGCGGCTTTTTTCACCTTTTATTAGAAAACTTTTGTGTGGCTTTTGGTCAGATGATATTGAATGCGAGACAGCGTTAGAATTGTTTTTGTTACTCGTACTAACAATTACTGAGGAAATTACGAGAGCAGTCGCTATTGTGATTGCTAGGATCTTTATTGCTTTTGTCTTAATGGTTAACATTACCCCTCCTCCACAATATGAATCTGGCTATCTAATGTTTTTATGCCAAAACTAAATCATATGCGAAACTGTTTTCACTGCACCTATCTTGTTGAATATTAACTAATTTAGCTAAATCGCATCCAGAGATTGGTCAAATATTGCCCTCGAGTTTATAAGATACTGTGACATTTATCACGTTTTTTATCCGGATATGTGAATTTTACAGTTAAGCGCGTGCTCCAGATTAAGGGCGAAGCAGGTTGATTTGCTTTTCTAAATTCTTTTGGCGATGATGGCGCTCCTAATTAAAATAATACTCGTTAGTCAGATCGAATGTGGAATAAATCCATCGCTCCTAAATTAGCTTTAGCCTTTCTCTGCGTGCTAATGATCTTGCAGATCATTCCCGCTGTTAAAGCAACAAGTATTAATTGGGCGGTAGTTCACTTAGCGGAACCTATTGCGCTGCTAATTGTTGCGTTAACCGCATTTTTTAAGGCGAGAGAAAGGAACGAGAATCTTGAACCATTGTTTTGGCTGCTAATTGCCGCAGCCTTTTCCACATGGCTACTGTTTGATATTGTTCGGTATTTCTTTCAACGTCAACAAATTAGTAATGGCCTTATGGCTGATATTAGCTATTTTGTTTTTTGTGCATTGATGGTTTCAGCTATCGAGGTTAAAAGCTTTACCAATGTTAGAAAAAACCTCAATAAACGAAGCTTGATTACTTCGTTTAGCTTAATTTCCTTTCTTATTGGGGCTTTTAGTTATTTAATTCTTGCTCCTAGTGAGTCGAGCAAAATGCAAAACTCGCATAATAATTCGTTTTATTTTTACGCCATGATGGACTGTTATCTGCTTTTACGTTGGTGGCATATTGCCTATCAAGAAACGCCAAGCTTCCGACTGAGCTATCTTCTTTTTGGCGGTGCTAGTGCCGTTTGGTTAATAGATGATTTTATTCGAGTGAGCTCAGTATCTCAGTCGCCATCTAATTGGCAATGGTTAAACTTTCTACCTTTCTTGCTGTTATGTCTTGCCATCTACTCTAATAAGTCAAGGAATTCCAAGTTTTCTAAACCGCATTATTTTAGACGCTATCATATTTTTAATAGTCCGATTTTCTTTCTAGGCATTATTTCAATTGTTGTATTAACTTTTGATAAGTTTCTGACCATAGAGAAATCATTGGCAGTACAGAACACTGAAATAGTGTGGGTCGTAATCATGCTGGCTTTGTCGCTAGTGCAAGTGTTTGAGTTATTTGAAACTAACAAGAATAGAAAAATCGAGATTACGAATATTAGTCAATCGAACTCAAAGATCTTAGAAGACCTAGAAGAAAGAACTAAGCAACTAGACCATCAAGTTAAAAGCAATCAAGCCATATTAGATTCGATTAACAATCCGATCCTGACTTTACGTCTCACTGGCGAGATCCTCACCTGTAACTCGGCGACACAAACTCTGCTGGGATACCCAGAAAGTGAACTTATTGGTCGATACTTTTCAGAGCTGGTTCCAGAAACGGAAGAATTTCATCATTTTTTTGATTACCAAAGTTATCGCCAACAGCTCGCCAAAAATAGTCAAGGTCTTGAGCTAGAGTCTAAATTGATCTGTTCGTCTGGCAACCAAGTGATTGTGCATATTAGTCTGTCTCAAGGACAGAGTTTTACTCGAGATAAAATAATCGTTTCGATTGCTGATATCAGAGAACAAAAACAAGCAGAGCAACAATTGCATGACCTGAGAGATGAATTTACCGCCAATATTTCACATGAGTTTAGAACGCCGCTAACAATCGTTAACGGTATTGTTGATGAGTTAATTGCAACACCAACCCTCAAAGAGCAATTGCCGATATTAGAAATTGCCAAACGAAATAATTTACGATTAATTCATATGGTTGATCAACTATTAGAGTTGTCGAGAATCAACTCAGAAAGCATCAAGATTTCAGATCTGGATACCTCCGACTGGGTAGAACCGTTGTGTTTGTCCTATCAAACCATCGCTAAGGATAAGAATATCGATTTTCATTGTGCTATCTGTGATTCGATTCTTATTCGAGGTAACCAACAAGCGTTCGAAAAGATATTGTATAACTTGTTATCGAATGCATTTAAATATACTAAGGCAGGCGGCTCCGTGAACGTTGCTTTAGAAGAGCAAGAAAAGGTTTACCGGCTGGTGGTAGCCGATACCGGTATTGGAATTTCAAAACAGGAACAAGCCAATATATTTGACCGATTTCAGCGCTCGGATAGCGTTAGCGAACATGCTATTCCCGGAGTTGGTATTGGCTTGTCGTTAGTCAAAGATTTAGTAAAAACATTGGGGTGGCAACTTAGTTTAAGTTCTACCCTTAACAAGGGGTCGCAGTTTATTGTAGAAATACGTAAAGCAAAAAATCCACAACAGCTTGTAAAAAAGCAAGGCGAAGCAACGCTTGATTTTCAGCAGATAGAATCTATCGAACAGGCGATCAACAATACCGAACCCGCCATAACGCAAAAAAAATCTAAGTACATGGTGTTGGTGATTGAAGATAACTTTGATATGCAGCGGCATTTAGAAAATATCTTATCTCCTCATCATCAATGCTTGGTGGCTAGCAATGGCAGTCAGGGGTTAAGTATGGCCGAGGAGTTTTTACCTGATTTAATTATTTGTGATGTAATGATGCCAGGAATTGATGGTTTTGAAGTATTGCAGAGATTAAAGAGTCATGCGGTAACTTCGCATATTCCCGTGATAATGCTCACGGCGAAAACCGATCGAAAAAGTAAAATTAGAGGCTTAAAAAATGAAGCCGAAGACTATCTAGGCAAACCATTTGATGCTGAGGAGTTACTGATTAAATTAAATAATCAAATTAATCTTCGTAGAAAGTTACAGCAAAAGTATGAAGCTCAATGGACTGGATTTTCACGATCTAGCTCTCAGCAGAATAACCTAGAAGAGCGACCGCCCGAAAACGAGTTCCTGTTAGAGTTAAACCAACACTTTGAACAGTGTTACTCAGATCCAGAATTAAGTATGACTCATTTGGCGAGTAAATTGGCAATGAGCGATAGGCAACTTCAGCGCAAAGTGAAAGCCTTAGTGGATGTGAGTCCATTAGAATTGTTGAAGCGATATCGATTAGAAAAAGCAAAACAGCAATTAAAACAAAACGTCCAAATTGGATTAGTGGCACAGGCCTGTGGATTTTCCTCGCAAACTTATTTCGGCCGCTGTTTCAAAGAACACTTTGGTGTCACTCCAAAAGTTTTTCAACAATCATCTTAAACAGAGCTTCAGTTTTTAACTCCCTTCATTGAGCAAGCAATCACTATTTTGAGATATTGTCGATTTTGTACGAAAAACAGTCGCATTTCTACTATTTAATAAACTTCCACCATGGATAATTATTAGCGCTCTATGCAGTTTATACAGAGTCGTTTCAGAGTATTTCAATAACTATAACTTAACTAAAGTAAGTGGCTTGCGAGGGAAGTTAATCACTTCTTTTCAGTGATAACGATTGGACCGTTTTTGCGAGTCGTTTGCAGGAGAATACAATTAATGAAATTATCAACGTTATCTGGTGCAGTAGCACTTGCGCTATCTGGTTCAGTAATGGCCGACAAGCCAAGCAACTCAATTGACACCGAAATTAGCAATGTTCACAATCGCTGCATTGTCCAGTTACATCAAGGTATCAATAAAGAAGACGTGTCTGGAGTAGCAAATTCACTGGCAGCTCGGGCGGCAAGTTCGTTGAGACATGTCTACAAGAACTCGATTAAAGGGTTTACCGTTAACATGCCTTGCCATGCCGCTCAACAAGCTTTCGGAAATGACAGCAATGTTCTTTCAATGACCCCGGATAGCATCTTATCGATTAGCAAAGGTAAACCTGGTGGCGGCGGTGGCGGCGGTCAACAAGCGTCTTATGGTACCGCTAGAGTGGGTGGTCCGGTTGATGGGACTGGTCGAACTGCGTGGGTTATCGATTCGGGTATCGACTTAGACCATCCGGACTTAAATGTTGACTCAAGTCGCGGGTTCACTTCAATTAGTCAAGGTGGAATGGATGATCAAAATGGTCATGGGACTCATGTTGCTGGAACCATTGGAGCGATTGATAATTCAATCGGTGCTTTAGGCGTTGCGCCAAATACTACCGTGGTGCCAGTACGAGTACTAGATAGACGAGGCTCGGGTTCTACATCTGGCGTTATCGCAGGTGTTGATTTTGTTGGCGCTAATGCCAGTGCGGGTGATTGTGCCAACATGAGTTTAGGTGGTGGTGTTAGTCAGGTTTTAGATGACGCAGTTGTAGCAGCATCGCAAGCTTCGGGTGCTTTTTTTGTGCTGGCCGCAGGTAATGACGGCGATGACGCGAATAATCACTCGCCAGCAAGAGCCAATGGCAATAAGGTTTGGACTATCTCAGCGACCGACTCTTCTGACAGAATGGCTTCGTGGTCTAACTACGGTAACCCACCTGTAGACTACGCTGCGCCAGGAGTGAGTATTTTTTCGCTGTGGAAAAAAGGCGGTACTAATACGATTTCCGGAACCTCTATGGCCGCACCTCACGCGTGTGCTGTGCTCATGATGACAAATGGTAACCCGAGTACCGATGGTACAGCCAGTAGCGATCCTGATGGAAATCCAGATTCCATTATTCATCTGTAGTCTTTATTAAATCGTAATTTTCACTCTAAAACAGCTGTAAGAAAGTCTAAGAGTGTTTAGGCGATCGCAAAAAAACGGCAAGCTAGGGTTTATTAACCCAGCTTGTCGTTTTACTCCATTCTTTGCTCAGACCAGCAAAAATGCGACTTTTTCACCTCAAAATGTCGCTCTAAGTCGAATTTTGGTCGGTATTTTACTATTCCAGTTCAGTCTTTCCATTGAATAATGGTTGTTCACAATGGATGTCGTTGCTACCCATTTTTATAGGAGGGGGAGCGGTCGCTAGAAATAACAATAATCAAATCTAGCTGCAATTGAAAACACTCTCAAAATCGAATCTCAACAATAATCGATGAGAGCTTGGCATAAAACAACACAAAAACTGGAGTATATTCAATATGGTTTCAAAGTTAACAAAGTTATCTGCGGCTACCTTGCTTGCCCTCGGAGTAACAGGTCAGGCGATGGCAGAAGACGATCGCTACTTAATTCAAGTGAGCAACAATGGTAAAGGTATTGTTAAAGCGCTAGCGGCTCAAATGGGTGGAGATGTACATATCGAAGGTAATGGTTTTATTGCAGCGACTTTTACAGGCAAAAGCATTGATGAAGTCAGAGGCGTAATGAATAACCCTCATGTAATGCTTGTGGAAGAAGATGTCCGAAGAGTGCCACTTGCTATTTACAATGATGATGCTGGCGACCCGACCACAACACAATTGACTCCTTATGCGATCTATCAATCTCAAGCCAACCAATTGACACTTCAGTCAGGACAAAAGGTTTGTGTAATCGATTCGGGACTAGACCAGACTAATAATGACTTTGACTGGTCAGTGATCACTGGTGATAACGACTCGGGTACTGGTAATTGGTATGAAAACGGCGGTCCTCACGGGACTCATGTTGCAGGAACCGTTGCTGCTGCAGACAATGGGTTTGGAGTCGTGGGCATGGCTCCTGGCGTACCATTACATATCATTAAAGTTTTTAATGCGTCTGGTTGGGGTTATTCATCGGATTTGGCTCACGCTGCCGATCTTTGTGATCAAGCTGGTGCCAATATTATTACGATGAGTCTTGGTGGCGGTGGAGCAAACAGTACAGAAGAAAATGCGTTTAATACCTTTACCGACAACGGTGGTTTAGTATTAGCGGCTGCAGGTAACGATGGTAATAATGTTCGTTCTTACCCTGCCGGTTACAAATCAGTCATGATGATTGGCGCCAATGATGCGGATAATAATATCGCTAGCTTCTCACAATTTCCTTCCAATAGTGTGACCGTTGGAAGAGGTAAAAACCGAACGACTGAAGTTGATGATGGTTATGGTGTAGAAGTGACCGTTGGCGGTGTAGCGACGTTATCAACCTACCCTGCTGGAGGAGCTACTTTGTCTTCCATGACTGCGGGTGGAGTAGGATATGCCTCTTCTGCAATGGAGAACTCCGGTTCAGCGACAGGTTCTACTTATTTTATGGGGACGGCTGAGGCGACTGATTCTGGCGCGAATGGTAAAGTTTGTCTTATAGATAGAGGTGTTATTTCATTCTTTGATAAAGTGAATAACTGTGAAAACTCCGGTGGTGTCGGTGCAGTTATCATCAATAATGAACCAGGTATGCTATATGGAACATTAGGTGAAACTAATACTACCTCGATACCAGCTGTCGGTGCGGCTCAGGAAGATCGAAGTGCCATTTTGGCTGCGTCAACTGCAACTGTTTCTGTTGAAGCGGGCGACTATGGCTATATGGATGGTACATCCATGGCAACTCCAGGTGCTGCTGGTATCGCCGCTTTAATTTGGTCTAATAATCCTAATTGTACCGGCGCTGATGTTCGAACTGCGATGAAAACAACGGCTGATGATCAAGGTGCGGCAGGTCGAGATGACTACTTTGGCTACGGCATAGCGAAAGCTAAAGCGGCTAACGATTATCTTGCGGCTTCTTCATGTGGTGGCGGCACACCTCCTACAGGCAACAATAATCCGGTGTCTTCTTTTACCAATAGTTGTACTGACTTAGCATGTAGCTTTGACGGAACTGGTAGCAGCGATAGTGACGGTACTGTGGTTTCATACAGCTGGGATTTCGGCGATGGAAATTCTGCGACAACCGCTACTGCATCAAATACATATGCTGCGAATGGTACTTACACTGTTTCTTTAACTGTGACTGATAACGAAGGGGCAAGTAATACTTCTAGTCAGTCCGTGACTGTGAGTGACGGTACTGAGCCACCAGCAGAAATGACTTTGAGCGGATTCCGTCAAAAAGGAAATAAAGAAGCTGTACTTAACTGGTCAGGATTAACTGGAACTAATGTCGATGTTTATATCAATGGTAGCTTGAATAATTCGACAGCTAATGACGGTTCTACAGTTTACTCAGTGAATAGAAACTCAAGTTACACATTTGAAGTTTGTGAGACTGGATCAACTGTTAACTGTACAAACTCAATTACTTTGTAGTCAACCGAGTTCATGTCCTAAAATAATTATAATAAAGTTAGTTGCAATTTATACGGGCCTATATGGCCCGTTTTTTCGTTTTTATAGTGCCGCAAATTTAAACTAATTAATTTCGCTTAGAAGAATATTTTGGAAGTTTAATTAGAGTTTCCTAAAACTAGAAACCATATCCCACACTACAAAAGCAGCTATTATCGCTAATGTGATCCTAATGTTAAGTAATATATAACTAGCAAACTCCTCAACAAACCGGTTTGTTTCGATAGTTATATCAATTATTGCATATTGTTCAAATTGCATCATGATTGAAATAATCACTAAATCTGCGGCGCCGACGAGTATATTAATGATAAGACTCACTTTGTTCCAACCAGCATTGACCAAATTGTAGATGGAAACCATAATACTCAATCCACCGACAATGTTTACCGGCCATTGCATGGTTGCCATACTCTCACTCATTTTAATCGCGTTAACCAGCTCTGTACCTGCGAAAAATGAATCGGCACCAAATAGACTGTTCCACCAGCTTAAAAATAAAGCGACAAAAAGAATCTCAAATCCTGTTTCCACTCGGCTCAGTGATAACTTTTTACCGGATGAAGAAAGCTGTTTCGGAGACCATGCGTACAAAAAATCAATATTGGTTTGATATTTTTCTAACAAGTAAAAAATCAACGTAACTGATGCAAATACCCAAATGCCGGTCTCAACTAGAGCCCAAAAAATTATAATTGGCGTGGTTATAAATGACCCATCAACCAAACTAATATTGAATGGCAGCATTTTTAGAATTGTAATGGCGGCATAAATCCAAAAGGCTAAAACTAAAACCTTTTTATAAGCTGGATAGTAGTCAGCTCCAATTAATTGTTGATTGGAAAGAAAGCCAGCAGCTACTTTCATTGGGTGCCCGATTTTTAACAAAAGATCTTCTTGTTCTTGCTCGTTGAGAGGACGTTCTAATTGAGATTCTTGATCTTCAATTTGACCCAATAGTGAAGCTTCGAATTCTTCCCGAATTTCTTCACGAGATTCTTCCGGCAAGTGTTTTTCAAAATTATCCAAATAGTTGTTTATCATATTCATGCTTTACTCCTAAGTCCCTCGGACTCTTAATAATCTAAATGCTTTAATCGAACCTATCCGAGAATGCTGTTCAAAGTAGTTTCAGTGTTATGCCATTCCTCTGTGAGCTGAGCCAGTACTTGATGGCCAATATCAGAAAGACAGTAAAATCGTTTTTTACGATTATTTTCCAATCGCCATTCGCTAACTAACAGTTGTTGCTTTTCCAGTCTGCGTACTAATGGGTAAAGAGTGCCTTCATCGATTTCTAGCCCTTTAACACTCAAATTCTTGCGTAATGAGTAGCCATAATGCTCTTCTCTTAATTCTGCCAGAACCGCTAATATCAGTACCCCTCGGCGTAACTCAAGTTTTAATTTTTGGTAATGTTCGCTATCAGTCATCGGTCTAATTTTTACTGTGTGGCGTATAGTATGCTTATACTGTATGGCAAATAGTATATGGCGTCAAGTAGTAAATTTGGGGGGGTAGTGTTTGGATTGTTTCAAAATGTGATGAGTTGCGAGTTGCGAGTTGCGAGTTGCGAGTTGCGGGATAAAATCTGGGAGCTGGGAGCTGGGAGCTGGGAGCTGGGAGCTGCGCGTGGCGAGTTGCTAGTTACTAGTCGCGAGTTAAGAGTTAAGAGTTAAGAGTTAAGAGTGAGGCGAACAGAGCATTTTTGGTTATCGCGAGTCATCGAAGCGATCTGGATTTTGAAGTTGGAGTTGACGCCTGTTAAAGACAAAAGCGGTTGGTTAGTGTGCTAAAATATTTGAAGTGTTAGGAGTTAGCTCGCTAAATGAAGGAAAGGTAATTGCCGTACATTCTATTACTTGTCATTATTGTTTTACTAGTTTTCGCACCGCAATGGTGGGTCAAATACGTGCTCAAAAAGCATGCGATTGAACGAGAAAACATGCCAGGTACTGGAAGCGAGCTAGCACGCCATTTGTTAGACAAGTTTAACTTACAGCAAGTTAAAGTAGAAACCACTGAGCCCGGTAGTGATCATTACGATCCTCAAGATAATGTTGTTCGTTTAAGTCCAGACTATTTCAATGGTAAGTCATTAACAGCGGTTGCGGTGGCGGCACACGAAGTAGGACATGCCATTCAGTTTAACCGTGATGAACCGGTAAGTCATCTGCGTAAAAAATATCTTGGTGGTGCTCATCGTTTGCAAAAGATTGGCACAGGATTATTAATGGCAATCCCTATTATCGGTTTGCTAATTAAAATTCCTCATGTTGCCGGTATGATGTTAGTACTTGGACTCGGCACCATGCTCATTTCGGTATTCGTATACTTGGCAGTTCTTCCGGAAGAATGGGATGCCAGTTTTAATAAGGCATTGCCTATACTTGGCAAAGGACAATATGTGCCAGAGCAATATATGCCAGCTATCCAGCAGATTCTAAGAGCGTGTGCACTAACCTATGTTGCTGCTGCGTTAGCGGATGTCTTGCGTTTATGGCGTTGGTTAGCGCTATTTAGGATGATGCGCTGATCATTGGTTAGTTTTTTGATCGAGATTGTTGTTTCTTTTGGCGTTTTTCCCGTCGCTTAATTTCATCTAAGTACAGCTCGCTGCCAGCAGGTTGGCGTTTAAAGCGTTTATATCCCCACAAATACTGCGCCGGGTTCCGCTCAATAATCGTTTCTATATTGTGGTTAAGTTTGGCATTGAACTGTTCTAATGTGAGGTCTTGAGGGTCAAATTCAGGCTCTTCCACCACTATCGAGTATTCATTACCTTTGTCATTGGCGATACAACTTCCCAGCAATAATTTGGCACCGCTATTTTCAACTAACTTATGCAACATGGTCATAGTGTAGGCAGGGTGCTGATAAAAGGGGGAATAAATTCCGCTACCTAGTTTGGGAGCTTGATCCGGCAATATCATCATCACGCCACCTTGTTTTAATTGCTTGATTAGCCTAATTAGACTTTTCGGCCTAGTGTCGAACGGCTGTCCCCCAAAGCGTTTTCTAGCGTTCAGAATTAAATTATCAAGCGGCTTAAATGAGGCTGGGCTATATAATGAAATTGCTTCAAAGTTAAGTTGTAGCCAGTGCCAAAAAAATTCCCAATTGCCAATATGAGGAACCGCAATAATAGTCGCTTTACCATTATTCTCGTGTATTAATGATTGTCCACTAACATTAGCAAATTTAGCTTCAATTTGAGAACGGCTACCTACCCAAGCGCAGGCCGCTTGCTTTGACATAAAAAAGTGATTAGTGAGGTAGCCGAAGGTGAGCTGGCGTTTTTCGTTTTTTGTCATTTTGGGAAAACAAAGGGTTAAATTAGTTTGTATGACACGCACGGTTTTACTATTGGTTAAAATCAAGGATTGTGCAATTAGCTTACTCGCCAATCGGTATAGGGGAGCTGGCGTTAAGTGAGCGAGCCAAATAACGAGTCTGATAATCAATTGAACAAATCGCAAGTGCCTTCTCTCTTGTTTGCGGAGAATTAATCGGGATATTTTAGGGTAATCCTGTTCCCTAAATTAAGCTTATTAAAGTATGAATTCTATCAGAGATTCACAGGCTAGGGTCCCGTTAAGAATTTCAAGAGTATTTTTGGCATCGTTTAGGTTGCAATTAAGTAGTGATGGACCCTAAAAAGTTAAATTACATCTACTTTCTAATATCTATATTCGAGATATAAAAAATTTGGTTAACAATTACAAAATTTGCCAAAAGCTCTAGTGGATAGCCTGCAAGCCCCTAAAATAGGTGGATTTGTCTGAATTGTGATAACAATTGTCTGAATAGTGATAGTGAAGAGGTGCGAGATTTTTTATTCTAAACAACGAAAGCAATGAACTGTCGGTATGAAACTTGTCTTAGTAAGAGTCATCAGTCAGTCACATAGTTTCGATAAAAAATAATAAACAAATAAAAATCAGGTGGACAAATGGAGCGATATATTAACTTTGGTGGTGACCCCGATGTTTCAGCATTTGACATTCTAAATGACGCTATTCGAGTCGAATTAAGTAATGGTGACATTTTCTTGTACACCGCTCGCGGGGCTGGGGAATACAATATAGAACAAATGAAATCAATTGCGATTAATGGGGGACCTTTGAATCACTTTATTCATAATAATGTGGTCGGATTGCATGATATGAAAGTGAGTCATTTTCACAAGAAGTAAGATATTGAATAAACTAAGAAAGTCGCTGCACCGCAACAGAAGAATGTGAATTAGTATCTAATGAGTTTTGGCCAATAATTCTATGAGTTTGGGAGAGCTTACCGCTTGCGGCTTACAGAAATAATAGCCTTGCATTTGCTCACAGCCGTTTTTTCTTAGATAGGCTAGTTGCTCAGCGGTTTCTACACCTTCAGCAATCGTTTTTAAGCCTAGTCCTTGGGCTAAATCGATAGTTGTTTTCACTATGGTCGCATCATCCTTACTTGTTAATACTTCGTTTACGAAAGAACGATCTATTTTGAGTTTATCGATAGGAAAGTGCTTTAAATAAGCTAATGAAGAATAACCTGTTCCGAAATCATCAATTGATAAGTGAATACCAAGCTCTCTTAATCCGTTCATGATTGAGATTGTCTCATCTATGTTTTCCATTAACATACTTTCAGTTAGTTCTAGCTCCAAACTTCCTGCAGGCATACCGGTTTCCGCCAATAAGTTTTTTACAGACTCACCCAAATCATTATCATAGAATTGCCGTGCGGATAAATTTACAGCGACTTGTTCTATAGAATAACCTTGCTCTTTCCACGCCATGAACTGCTTGCAAACCGTTCTCAATATCCACTCTCCCATGGGTACAATCAGTCCGCTTTCTTCAGCAACAGGAATAAAGCTATTAGGCGCCAACAGTCCCATCACAGGATGATTCCATCGAATTAAAGCTTCACATCCAAACACTTCGTCTGTCATTAGATCAACTTGCGGTTGATAATAGATTTCAAACTGGTTATGTTCTAACCCCACGCGAATCTCTTGTTCTATTTGAACGCGTTGTTGCGCTTCATAGTTCATAATAGGAAGGAAGCGTTTATATTTATTTCTACCATCAGCCTTTGCTTTGTACATTGCGATATCGGCATTTTTTAATAACCCATGAACATTTTCAGCATCATCCGGATATAGGCAGAATCCTATGCTGGCTGACATAACAACTTCTTTAGAATTCAAATGATAGGGTACGCAAAGTTCCTTCAAAATCTTAGAAGCAAGAGCCTCAACTGAATCTATTGAATTTACATCGGTAATCAGCAAAGTAAATTCATCACCACCAAGTCTTGAAACAATGGTATTTTCAGTAACGAATTTTGTGAGTCTGCGGGCTACTTTTGTTAAAAGAATATCACCCGTCGAGTGTCCAGAAGTATCATTAATATGTTTAAAGTGGTCTAGATCTAGAAAGAGAAGGGCTAATGAGGAATCCTTTTTCTTTGCGCTTTCAATCTTTCTTTCAAGTAGTTCAACAAAGTAAGTTCTATTGGCCAGGCCGGTTAATGTATCGTAATGCGCTAAATGATAGATTTCTTGTTCAGTTTTTTTCTTAGCGCTAATATCACTAAAAACTGAAATGTATTGTTTTACCTTGTTTTCTGAGTCTTTAACCACCGTAATAGTTTGCCAGCAAGGAAAAATTTCTCCATTTTTTCTTTGATTCCAAATTTCACCCTGCCAGCTATCCGTTGACGCTAATGTCTTCCAAAACTGTTGATAAAATAGAGCATCATGTTTACCTGATTTCAGCAACCGGGAATCTCGGCCTATCGCTTCACCTTCTTTGTATCCTGTAATATCACTAAATGCTCGGTTTGCTTGTATGATGCGTCGATTCTCATCATAAATAATGATGGCTTCAACAGCTTCATCATAGACACTTGCGGCTAATTGTAGGGCTTGCTTAGCATTATTCTTTTCTAATTCAAAGCTGATATTGTTAGCGATTAATCCTAGCATAGGTCTAATTAAATCATCTATTAACATGGCTGATGTGTCCATGGTGACAACAATTCCAATCACCTTATTATCGGAAGAAATAATTGGAGCGCCAAAGTAGCTTTCCACTCCCATTTCGAGCAGCATCTCATCTTTTGAATAGAGTGTTGCAGCCTGGCTTGGTATATACTCCATTTGTAAACTTAGAACATCCTTACACGGCGTGTGCACTAGTTCATATTCAAAGTTATCTACGATTTGGCCATCAACACAAACAGAAATGGTTTTGACCCTATCTCTCTTAGCACCATCTAGCATTCCTATAAAAGCAAACTTACTCTTATATATATTGGTTAGTTCTTTCGTTACTGCATGAAAGTAATTCTCATTTCCTGGAAGAATAGTTGCCGCGAGAAGTTTCTTAAGAGATTCGGTCGCTTTTTCTCTTCTGTTTATTTCTTGATGTAATTGTGAGTTAGTTTCCTCTAAATCAGCACTTCGAAGTGAAACTTTTTCTTCCAGATAATTTTGTGCAGAATTTAGTTTGGCAACCAGTTTTCTTGTTTCGTCTACACTCGCAGCTAAGGTCAATGAGGTAACCATGATAATAGCCATAAACGATTGAAGAATTAGAAGTGATTGATTTTGTGTAGCGCTAACGAATGGTCCGAAACCTTCTAACGTACTAAGAGTCGCTATTATTGTGTATAGCAATACTAGTAAAGTCGCTCCATGCTGGTAAAACCTCAGTGAGGCCCACACCAGAGTCGGGATCAGCAAGAAAGAAGAATCAAATCTAATCTCCTTATTCAGCAACTCATGGTTAAACACGATGTAAAGTGAAAGGCCTACGCTGACTAATAGAATCGTAATTTCAATTGATGATGCTAAATTGATTGGAAATCGAGGTTTTTGCAATAATGTCAGTAAGAACGGTGCGACTACCAGTCCGCCGACGGTATCCCCTAACCACCAAGTGGTCCAAAGCAATAGTATGCTGTTGGCAGTAATAACATTAGTAAAAAATAATGACATCACCCCAATCGTAGCGCTGACAGTTGTGCCTATTGTTACAAATAAGCTAAATAAGATAATGGTTCGGACAGAGTCAAAGGGGTACTTGGGTAAGAATTTAACAATTAAGTACACCGAAAATAGAGCTTCGAAGGTATTTCCTGAAGCTATCAGAATCGCCGTAAGTGGTGGCGCGCCAGTGGTCAAATTAAGGGCTAACGCTCCTGCAAAAATAGCCGGCCAAATCCGAAAGCCAAATACAATCATTGCAGAAATTGCAATTCCTGTAGGCGGCCAAATAGGACTGGTATTTTCTTGCTCAAATGCGAATGACAATCCTAGTTTAGCCGATAAAAAATAGGCGACTGAAACAACTAAGTAAAGTAGAACTTGTCTAAATGCCATTATCTAACCAGAATACGGAGTATTTAAGGACGCTTTGTTATCTCTTAAGTCTAGCAGAATTATGAGTTATTGCTCAGACAGGCGAGCAGAGCGAAGTTTAGACAACTAGTTATCAAATTGAAGTGCTTATTACTCTGGCTCAGTTAAATACCGGCAAAATTGATTGCTCTAGAATGTTTCGAATACTGCGCTCTTCGGGTTGACCATCGTCATAGGCGCTACCGGTCATTGCAATGACCAAATTAAGGTCAGGGAAGACAAAAATATATTGGCCACCGAATCCATCGGCGTAGTAAGTATTATACGCTTGACCATTCGCAGTAAATTGCCCCATCCACCACTGATATCCATAACCCACTGTACCATCACTATTTAAATCAACACGTTGTTGAATTGAGGCATTGACCCATTCCTCAGAGACCACTCTTGCCCCATTCCAAACACCACCGTCTAGGAACAGTTGTCCAAACTTAGCCATGTCTCTGGTGGTAAAATAAAGCGCACTGCCAGTATGAATTTGGTTATCTAAACTCCAATAGTCGTACTTAGTGATATTTAAAGGTGTGAGTAAGTTTTCAACTAAATAACTATCTAAAGATTGTCCACTAGCCAGTTGTATGATTCGCCCTAAACCAAATGAAATTCCCGTTGAATAGGCGAAAGTTGATCCAGGTGTAGTTGCCATAGGGCGGTCGAGTAAAAATTGAATCGGGTCGCTCGCATTATTCATTTGGGCATTAAGGTTCGCGGAATTCAAATAGTTAACATTCCACTCATCCCATTCGTAACCCGAACGCATATTAAGCCAATTTTCAATGGTAATGTTCTGTTTATCGGTGGTCCAGTTTGCGATGGGTAACTTGTGCTGAAAATAGTCGTGAATGTTTTCGTCCACTCCAGAAATAAGTTGTTGGTCAATCGCTATACCTAAAAGGGTTGAATTGACACTTTTTGTGACCGAATTAATGACATGTAGATCAATATCAGTATTTCCTGCCCAGCCATCGGCCTTATCCAAAGAATCTCTTAACTGTTGTTCAAAAACTAATTCACCGTTGTAGACGATGACTAATGAATCAATGTGCAAGAAGCCCGCACGTTGATTGTTGATGTTATCAATTAGTGTTTCGATTCGGGAGGGATCGATGTTCAGTTGATCTAAATTGTTAACTTGCCAGCCATCATTTTTGGCAGAAGGCGGGGTATACAGGTAAGGTTCTACCGGTTGTTCCGGTGAAGAGTCACTCGACGAGGAGCAAGCCATTAAAGCAACTAATAAAACAGTAGAAAGGAATATCGCAATTCGCTTTACGAAGATACCCATGACATTTGACCTATCTTGGTTAAGTTGTTAGTTCAACTTACCAATCGGACGACAAAGGTTCAAGTTGAATATTGTAAACGGGTAATAGGTAAATGGATTATTAGTAGAGATGTAAGATAATTGTTGGAAAACTGAAACGCTAACAAATGTTTACGCTTTCGACTGGAGTTGCTTTTTATACTCAGATGGTGAGACCCCATATTGAGCCTTAAAACATCTACCAAAGTATCCTTGAGATGAGAATCCAACATCAAACGCTGCGCGATTAGTTGATAAGCCTTGTCCCAATAGCTCTTTTCCTTTTTGAAGTCTATATCTTCGTAAGTATTCAACAGGGCTTAAATCGAGAATACTTTTCAACTTTCTGAAGAATTGACGTTCACTCATCAAAATGCCTTTAGAAATTTGTGGTATCGCCAGTTCAGTATCTGAATAGTGGTCATTTAAAAAACTATTCAACTTGTCGATAAAAATCTGTTGTAGCTTTTGTTTGTTCGAGTAAATATCCGTTTGATCCTCTACTTCTTTTGGTGTTTCTAAAGCTGTATCTTCGACGAATATTGTTTCTGCGAATTTCTTCTTTAACAGGTTTCTGATCTCTAAGAGATTTGCTAATCGTATTCTAAGTTCTTCGACATCGAACGGTTTAGTTAAGTACTCATCTGCCTTTTCATTCCAGCCTCTTAAACGGCTTTCGCGGTCTCCTCTCGCTGTTAACAAAACTAAAGGGATATGACTGGTGATTTCATTGTCGCGAATCGCTTTAGTCGCTTCATAACCATCCATTACTGGCATCATAATATCGCTTACAATGACATCGGGGACTTCTGCAATGGCTAACTCTACTCCAGCCTTACCATTATTTGCCGTTAACACTCGGTATTGACCTTGTAAACTATTGGTAATGTACTGTCGCATATCCGCATTGTCTTCAATCACTAATACTGTTGATTCTTTTACAACACTTTCATCCTCAGTTTCAGAGCGATTAGCATCACCTGCTTTTTGATTGGATAGACTCACCAGTTCAAGGTCGATTAAATCGGCATTCGAGCTTGTTGCAACTTGTTCATCGCTGACTTCGTTTATAATCGGTAAATAAATATCGATACAAGTGCCTTCGCCTATTTGACTTTGCAATTTAATACGGCCTTGATGGGCCTTTACCAATTCTTTGACTAGCGCGAGACCAATACCTGCCCCCGTGACTTGTTCGCTGTTTTCATCCATGACTCGGTTGTAACGTTCAAACACAGAGTCGACTTTATCCGCTGGTATACCGATACCTGTGTCGCTTACGGAAAGATGATATTCGTTATTACCTGTTCGCAGTGCGGTTACGCTAATTTGAGCACCTGTCTTAGAATATTTGATCGCATTTGATAACAGGTTAAGTAGGATTTTTTCATAGGCATCTTGTGTAAACTCAAAATTAATACTTTCTTCTCCGGAGAATGATAGCTTCATTCCCTTTGCGTCGGCTAAGTCAGCAAATGCTTCACACATTAATTTTGTACTTTTACCAATTGCTTGCGGCGATTTTTTAGCGATAGTCTTTATTCTAAAAGTTTCGATGTTAAGTAATTGATCAACCATTCTTAACAAGCGATAACCATTTCTTTGAATGATATTGAGCTTATTAATACTTGCTTCATCGTTTGCTTTTTCGATGAGTTGTGCAACAGGACCAAGAACTAGTGTTAGAGGTGTTCTAAATTCGTGTGATACATTGGCGAATTCTTCATTCTTTTTGGAGAGTAGTCGTTCAACTTTTTGTTTTTCTTGAGATAGTTCTTGGGTGCGTTGTTCAACGGTATTTTCAAGTTGTTGAGCTCGTTCTTCCAGGATTTGAGTTCGTTTTTTTATGAAGTAGAGGAGTGATAGAAATAAAGTGATGGTATATATCGTGTATGCCCACCAGGTTTTCCAAGGAGCGGGGGATATTGTAATCTTTAATTCTTTTGGAGTTTCGTTCCAAATACCATCTTTATTGGAAGCCTTAACTTTAAAAATATAATTGCCAGCGGGAAGATTAGTATAGTTGACCTTTCGATTGGACGAATCAGTGTAAAGCCAGTCCGGGTCAAATCCATCCATCATATATGCATAATGGTTTCTTGAATAATCTGAGAAGTGTAATGCCGAGAATTCTATGCCAAAGTTGTAGTCTTTATGAGTTAGGTTTAAATGTTTTAGTTGTGAAATCGGAGAAGGAAGCCTAAAGTCTTCAGGTTCATTGTCGTGAGAATACTCTTCTCCCAAATAATAGAATTTTGTAAAAGCTATCTTGGGTATAGACATGTTCTTAGCTAAATTTTTCGGTTTAAACCTATTGAATCCATTGGAGCCTCCAAAGAATAACTCCCCAGAAGTTGTTTTTGTTTCTGTTCTACGAGCAAATACGCCATCTTGTAATCCGTCGGAAGTGTAGTAAGTTTTTGTGACTAAGGACTGAGTATCAAATTTGTGTATGTTTTGGCCCGACGAAACCCATATGTTGTGGTCTTTATCGCTCAAAATACTAGCGAAACTGCGTACACTTGGAAATCCTTTGTCTTCATCATACATTGTCATTTCATTAG
>JBDVOJ010000119.1:0-68077 GCA_039969155.1 Kangiellaceae bacterium | reverse complement strand
CTACAATGTACTTTTCTAAATAAAGCGACGCCAGTGTCGCAGGTAGCATCATAATCACCGCAAAAGTGCCCGATAAGAGCTTATTTGGCGCGTAGGTGTTTGTACCACCAGCTGCAACTCCCGCAGCGGTCAGAGTCATAAAAAATTGAAACTGCTCATTATCAGCCAAAATAGAGAGTGCGAACATACCCCCCCAAATAGCACCTTGACTTACCACAAGTAGGGACGAGACTCTCATCCATATAGATAATGATTTGTCAGGAATTCGGTCGTGGGCGTAAACATGGATTAGTCGAGCCGTAGAAATAATGATATGAAGAAACATCACAGTCATTACAGTGATCGGATAGCTTTGTTCGAAGTGACTACCATAAGCCAGTAAGGGCCAAAAGATAGGGTAGATAAAGATCCCAGCAATTGACCGCTTGGAAATATCCTTCGAAGTTCGGCGGAGCAGTTGTGGATCTTGGTCCAATTCCATCACTTAACAGTCTATTGATTAGGGCTACTATTAGCAGTGTAGTCTAGCCTTGGTGCGAAATAAAGCGACCATCAGCGTATCACCCGTTGTCCTTTCTGCCTCTAGATTGACAGATTAATGCCACAATTGAGGATAAAATATCTGCTAAACTGATTAACTTATGGAATTTAAGAATACTAGGTGCTTCGTCAATGAATAGATTGTTTGCTATACCAAGAAACTTCTTAATCGCTCTCTTGGGGCGCTTTTCTTGGGTTGCGCCTGATTGGCTGCGATATCTGGGGAGTCAGATACAACGCAATCCAAAAAGTTATTTATTGGCAGCATTGCTTATAGTTGGCGGATTAATTACCAAAGTTGTTTTAGAAAACATTCCACAACCCCCTAAAATACTAGCGACGATTTCACAAATTTACCCCACGCCTGATTACGACGATGCAGAGCCTAGCAATCTATACGTGAGTTTTGCGTTCGAATCTATCGATCAAGAGCAACAAGCTAGCGATAATAGTGATGCTTATGAGCATTCTGTAGATGAACAACAAAATCAGTTTCAACCTGAGTTAAATGAGCCTGTGTCAGTTGCGCGTATTGACTTAATGGACAGGGTTATTGATACCGGTATAAAACTTACTCCACATAAAAGTGGTCGATGGCGATGGTTGGAGGATAACCAATTAATTTTCGTCCCAGAAACCGATTGGCCTGCCGGAATAGAATACCAAGTCGAATTTGAGCGAAGTATCTTTTCTCCAGAAACAGAACTAAAAACGAATAAATATCTATTTAGCACGCCCAAAATGCAACTGAGTTTTGAAAACAGTCAATTCTATCAAGACCCTAAAAATAGCCAAATTAGAAAAGTCGTTACCACTATAAATTTTACACACCCTGTCGACAAGCAGTCATTAGAGTCTAAGATTAAGCTTTATATGCCAGATACTGCTGATAAAGAAACACACACGAAAAACTATCAATATGAAATAAATTACTCCAAGAATTTACGTCAAGCTTCAATCCACTCGGAGCCCATTAAGCTACCCAAATCATCGAATTATATGCATGTAAGTATTGCTGAAGGAGTGGCAAGCTTACTTGGCGGAACCTCAACGATTAAAGAGGTTTCTACTAAAGTGAAAGTTCCAGATATTTATAGTTTTCTTAAAGTAGAAAGCCTCGTTCAAATACTGCGAAATCCAAAAGACGAGCCCGAACAGGTGGTCATGTTATCGTTCACTGATGATATTTCTATTCAGGAAATGAGACAAAACTTAGAGATTTATTTACTACCAAGGCAAGGGCAAAAGTCAGGGAAAAGTCGCTGGCAAAGTCCGCGTCAAATTTCACATAGTGTATTGGCCGATAGTGAGTTAATAACATACCGGCTATTAGAAAATCCTAGAGACAATTCTCGGCAATACAATGTGGTAATCGATATTCCTCAAAATCGTTATATTTACCTAAAGCTATCAGAGGGCTTTAGTTCTGTGAATGGCTTTGTGCATCAGCAGCAATACGACTCTGTGTTGAGAGTTTCCAACTACCCTAAAGAAGTTAAGATTGTTGGAGAGGGTTCCATCTTAAGCTACTCCGGTAATCACAAGCTGAGTGTGCTTTCGCGAGGCTTGAGTGCCTTGCGCTATCGAATCGCTCAAGTAAAAAAAGATCAATTGCATCATTTAGTATCGCAAACCGAAGGCGATATCCGAGACCCTCAATTTAGTGGCTGGAATTTCGACGAGAAAAACTTAGCCAACATTTATTCAGCAGTAGTGCCACTGAACCGGTTGCATCCTAAACAGGCTAACTACTCTTCTTTCGACTTGAGTCAGTATTTAACCGACCCTAAAAACCAGTACGGATTATTTGTTATAGATATTCAAGGTTACGATATGAAAAGAAAGCGCGTGGTTTATGGCGCGAATGAGCGCCGTTTAGTATTGATCACTGACCTAGGCGTTATCGTAAAAAACAACCTCGACTCTACTCATAACTTGTTTGTACAATCGGTGTCACAAGGAAAACCCGTGGCAAATGCGTCGGTCGAGATATTATCAAGAAATGGCAGTAGTGTGTTTAGCGGCGTAACTAATGCCGACGGACATGTGGCAATACCTAATACCGAAAAGTTAAGAGACGAGAAACAACCCGTTGTCTATGTGGTAACTGCATCACGTGACACATCATTCATTCCATTTGACCGATATTCAAGGCAGTTGCAACTGTCTCGTTTTGATGTCGGTGGAGTATATAGCAATCAGTATGCAGAGCGAAACCTCAACAGTTTCTTATTCACCGATCGTGGAATTTATCGACCGGGTGAAACAGTTAACCTTGGAATAATCACTAAGGCAGGTCAGCTAGAAAATATTGAGAACATTCCGGTTGAACTTGTCATTCGCGGGCCGCGTTACAATGAAGTAAGAGTGAAGAAATTAAGATTAGGCAGTCACGGTCTAAATGATTTTCAATTTCAAACAATGGCAACGTCGGATACCGGAGACTATACAGCAACGCTTCATCTAGTTCGCGATAATCGCCGTCGTGGAATCGAAATTGGAAACACTCGATTTAAAGTGGAGGAGTTTCAGCCAGACACCATGAAAATTGAGAGTCAATTATTAGAAGTCGCTAATAAAGGTTGGACGAATCAACAAAAAGTTAAAGCTCGAGTTTCTTTAAAAAACTTGTTTGGTATACCGGCTCAAGGGCGCAATGTCTCAGCCAAGGTAAATATTGAACCGGTTAGGTTTCAATTTAAAGACTTTTCGGATTACCAATTCAATCAGGTGAATTTAGACAATGAGAGTTCGTTAACCGTAGATACTAATTTACCACAGAAGAAAACTGATGATGATGGTGAGGTTGAATTCGAGGTTGACCTGAGCCGCTTCTCTCAAGGAACCTATCGTGTAAACTTCAGTGCCGAGGGTTTTGAGCCTTCAGGAGGTCGGAGTGTTTTTGCAAGAAGCTCTGCACTGGTTTCTCACTACGAATCTTTACTCGGTTTTAAGACTAATGGTCGTTTAGATTATATTAATAGGGATAGTCAGAGAGCGCTTGATTTTATAGCTATCGATAAAAAGCTAGAGAAAATAAATCATGACGAATTGACGCTTGCCATATTTGAGATTCAAAAAGTATCTAGTTTAGTACAGCAAGCCAATGGAACATATCAATACCAAACAATTAGTAAGGAAGTTGAGCAAGCTCGACAAGCCTTCAAGGTGGAGAAAGGAGGAAGTCGGTATTCTCTAAATACCAATAAACCGGGTGATTTTTCTTTGGTGATATACGATGAGCTTGGGAGAACTATTACTAAAGTGTACTACTCGGTTGTTGGCGCCGCCAACATGGCTGGAAAAATCGATAAGTCTGCCGAGCTAGTTGTGAAACTAAATAAAACTGACTATAAACCGGGTGATATAGTCGAAATGAATATCCGAGCTCCCTATGCTGGAGCAGGATTAATTACCGTGGAAACTGATCGCGTTTTAAATTATGAATGGTTTAATTCAAGTCAAGAGAGCAGTGTTCAAAGAATACGGCTACCAAAGGATATTGAAGGTAATGGATATATCAATGTCACTTACGTGAGAGATGCGAGTTCTACTGAAATTTTTACTAATCCACTTAGTTATGCCGTTGAGCCCTTTAGTATTGATCGCAGTCAACGAAGAATTGATATCGCTCTAAAAACAGATAGCATCGTGCGTCCTGGAAAACCGATGAGTATTCATTATCAATCTTCAAAGCCTGCGAAAATGATAGTATTCGCAGTCGATGAAGGGATTCTACAGGTTGCTAAATATGGTCTACCCAACCCACTAAATCATTATCTTCAGAAACGTGCTTTGGGTGTGGAAACTTATCAGATGTTGGATTTATTGTTGCCAGATTTTAATATTTTACAACAAATGTCTGCGGCTGGAGGTGGATATGCAGAGCGCAGTCTTGCTTTGGCAAAAAACATTAATCCATTTACTAGAAAGACAGATAAACCAGCAGTTTTTTGGTCTGGAATCGTTGAATCATCTACTCAGAACAAGCAGTTAGAATTCGATATTCCTGACACTTTTTCTGGGCAATTGAGAGTAATGGCTGTCGCGGTTGGCAAACGATCGGTTGGGGCCGCCAAAACTTCGAGCATTGTTAGAGGGCCTTTTGTTATCTCACCTAACGTACTTACCCATGCCTCTCCCGGCGACGAGTTTGAAGTGACTGTTGGCGTTGCCAATATCGTTGAAGGTTCAGGTAAAAAAGCTAAGATAACACTAAGCGCCAGCTCATCAGAACACTTGGAAATAAAGAGTCAAAAAGCTTCTTTACTCGAAATAGACGAAGGAAGCGAAGGTAAAGCAACTTTCAAAGTCGTTGCTAAATCAAAACTGGGTTCCGCTGAGCTGAGTTTTACTGCAAAATTAGGTGAGGAAGAGTTAACACGAAGCGCAAGCCTCAGTGTTAGACCTGCGACACATTTCGCGACAGTAATAAAAACTGGATTTTCAAACGACACAGAAAAGACTATTGATGATATTAGAAAAACCTTTGAAGAGTTCTCTCAGCGCTCAGTCAGCGCATCCAACAGTCCGTTAGTATTAGTGGATGGTTTACATGACTATTTGCAGCACTACCCACATGGCTGTACCGAACAAGTTGTTAGCAAGGTTTTTCCGTTAGTTGGACTAATGTCGCATCAAGCATATGCAGCCTATTTAGGTGATGTAAGAACGCAATTTAGTGTGGTAATCAACAAGTTGCGAGAAAGGCAAAAGGCCGATGGTGGTTTCGCATTTTGGCCAAGCCATTCAGGCTCGGCCAGTTATCCTAGCATCTATGTGACTCATTTTCTATTGGAAGCCTCCGAGCAAGGCTATCCAGTGCCAAAAGATATGTTAACAGCAGCACAAAGGTATTTGAATGAACAGGCCGCTCGGTCGGCAAGTAATGATTCTTCTCGCCATCAGCCTTCTAGCAATTCTAGTAACGAGAAGTTAGCGGAACTAAGAGATCGTGCGAATGCCATTTACTTACTAACTCGTATGGGTACGGTGACAACTAACTACTTGATCGATCTGGAAGATGATTTAAAGAAGTTACAGAGCGAACAATGGAAGTTTGATCTGTTAGCTAGTTACATGGCTGCAACTTATCAAATGCTACAAAAAGATGAAGAGGCAGCCCGCCTTATTTCTTATTACCAATTGATTGATCCGAAAAGGAATCAAGTCAATCGCCAAACCGTTCGATATGGAGATTTTCACAGTCCGTTAGCGCTTGATTCTCAGCACTTATATTTACTATCCAAACACTTTAAGCCACTAGCAAAAGCCATTGATGCCAGTATTATCCATGGGTTTACTCAACATATAATTCAAGGTGAATACAATACTATCTCTGCAGCTTACTCAATCTTAGCATTGGGCGCCTATAGCGAATTGGTGCAAGCCGGCGTGATGATTGAAAAACTGACTATCGCGGCGAGTAGTAATGAAGGGCAATCTTTTGAAACTTTAGACAAGCTCAAAGCAGCTTTCAATAAGAGTGAATTTCCTATTGATACCCAACAACTTCAATTGGCGAGTGATAAAGCGTTTTATTTCCTGACTAATCAATCAGGATTTGACTTAGTGCCAACCGATAAACCGATCCGAGAAGGATTAGAGATCGACCGAGTATTTTTGGACCAAGATGGTAATCAAGTACAAGAGTTTACTCAGGGGCAAGAATTGACCGTAAAAATTCGAGTGCGCTCGCTATCACAACGCACCATTACCAATGTGGCAATAGTTGATTTATTGCCAGGCGGATTCGAAGTCATACGTAGCTCGGTTGAGCGGGCAGCGAATCGTTGGTCGGCAGATCATGTCGATGTTCGTGAAGACAGAGTCATTTTTTATGGGCCTGTTGAAACTAGAATCCGAGAGTTAAGCTATCGAGTTAAACTAACCGCAGCGGGAGAGTTTGTAGTTCCATCAACATCGGCTGAAGCAATGTATGATCGTTCCGTTCGGGCTGTAACAGGTGCGGCTACATTCCAAGTGAAGCCCTCGAAATAGTAATCAACAACTCGAATGAAACGGCGATATTGGCACAAGGTCAAAATATTTCTAATAGTAACTGCAGGGTTGCTATTAGTTTTAGTGTTGCTTTATTGGTTTTCGCCTAAGCCGGAACTAAGAAGTTTTATTCCCTATTCAACGGCCTACTTTGATGCTGAAGAAAAACTGCTAAGACTGCAGCTTTCAAGTGATGAAAAATATCGACTATTTGCTGAATTAGAAAATATTTCACCTAGCTTAATAGAAGCAACCATTCTATATGAGGACCAAGATTTTTATCAACATTTTGGAGTGGATTGGGGGGCCATTGCTCGCGCATTCTGGATGACCTATATCACGTCAGATAGAAGAGTTGGCGCTTCAACCATTGTCATGCAGTTAGCGCGATTACGCTGGAAGATTCCATCACATACTCTTTCTGGAAAGATTAGCCAAATTGTTAGAGCTATTCAGCTGTCTAGGCACTACTCAAAGAGACAACTTCTAGAAGCTTACTTAAATCTCGCTCCTTATGGCCGAAACATAGAAGGAATTGGTGCGGCAAGTTTAATCTATTTCGATAAACCGGCTAGCGAATTAAGTTTACCAGAAGCTTTGACCCTAGCTGTGATTCCGCAAAACCCTAATCGAAGAAACCCAACCACTGCACAAGGATTTGAAAGGTTGCTGACGGCTAGAGCTAATTTGTTTGAGCGATGGCAAGGAAAATACCCCGCTGCTAAAGCACAACAAAAATTTCTTGATTTACCAATGCAGGTTAGGGCTCCAGAAAAACTACCCTTCAAAGCCCCGCATTTTGTCGACTATGTAAAAAAACAAAATTCTAATTGGCAGACTGGTAAAATAATTACCAGTCTCAATTCACAGTATCAAAAACAACTAGAAACGGTTATACAACGATACATAGCCAGCCGTCATTCTCTCGGGGTGAAGAATGCATCGGCATTATTGCTTAACTATCGTAGTATGCAAATTGAGGCGATGGTTGGCTCAGCGAATTTTCATGATACGAAAATTCAAGGTCAGGTTAATGGCACAACTGCCAAGCGTTCGCCTGGTTCAACTTTAAAACCATTTGTTTATGCATTAGCTATGGACGAAGGCTTAATCCATCCGCATTCTTTACTTAAAGATTTACCAACTCGGTTTGCGGGTTTTTCCCCAGAGAACTATGATAAGAAATTCTTGGGACCAATATCTGCCAGTCGCGCATTGATCGAAAGTCGAAATGTTCCTGCTGTTGACTTGCAATCAAAGCTCAAAAAGCGCTCCTTTTATCAGTTACTTAAAGATGCCCAAGTCAGTGATCTAAAAAGTGCACAGCACTACGGGTTGGCTTTGGCTCTTGGTGGCGGAGAGCTTACTTCAGTGGAATTGGCATCACTCTACGCAATGTTAGCTAACTCTGGCAAATGGCATCGGGTGTCTTTTAATAAACGGGCTACTCCATCAAAGGGAAAACAACTACTTTCCGCAGAAGCTAGTTACCTAACTCTTGATATGCTGAATGCCAATAAGCCACCTAATGCGGTTACTGAGTTTTTGGAGAGTGCGAGCGTCAGAGATATTCCTTGGAAAACTGGCACGTCGTGGGCGTTCAGAGATGCATGGGCGGTCGGCATCTCAGGTGATCATGTATTGGTGATTTGGGTCGGTAATTTTAATGGAAGAGGAAATAATGCGTTCGTAGGTCGTCAAGCCGCCGGGCCTTTATTTTTTGATGCTTGGTCAGTTATCAATGATGATCGAAGTTGGCGACTTAAGTCGCTTTATCAACCTCATCGATTAAATTTAAAACGGCTTAATGTTTGTGCAACCACCGGAGACTTAATCGAAAAACACTGTCCTAGTAGCGTAACAGGTTGGTTTATTCCTGGGGTGTCACCGATAAAAGTTTCCAATGTCTATCGTAGCTTGCCGATCAATAAAAATACCGGTCTAAGAGCTTGTTGGGCAAACCCTCAGAATACTGAGCAGCAAGTTTTTGAAGTGTGGCCATCAGATTTAAAGCATATTTTTGAGCTGGCCGGTATCGCGTTAAGATCCCCGCCAAAGTATGAAACAGGTTGCGAACTCAACCAAACTAGCACCAGTGGTGCGGCACCTGTAATCACCTCTCCCACCGCCGGAGTTGACTATGTCTATCGAACAAATTCCGAAGAGAAAAACTTGATTCCTTTGAAGGCTAAAGTGGACGGTGATGTCGAATATCTCCATTGGTTTATTGATTCTAAATACATTGCTAGCGCTAGGCTAGATCAATCGGTAGTTTGGCCTGCTAATCCTGGTCAATACCAAGTAAAAGTTGTTGATGATTTGGCTAGAACCAGCGTACAAACTGTTCGGGTTGTAAACGTATCGAAATGATCAAAAACGGGCTTATTCAGGTTAATTCAAATATAGCCATATGAGATAAATGAAGACGCCGTCACAAAAATGAGGGAAGTCGTCTAATTTTTGAACATTTTGTGAAAGTATCTCAAATTTGCACTAGGATTAAAGGAGTTAATCAATTAATGGTCTGAGATGTATAAAAAAAGCAGCTGGATTCTGCTACTTATAATTGGGCTTGTTCAAGCCAGTATTGTATTGGGCGAAGGAAAATCCGTCGCTCGACAGTACAATTTTAGACTCTATACTGCCTTTGATGGGCTTCCTCAAGCACAAGTCACCAGCGTTCAGCAAGATCAACACGGTTATATTTGGATGGGGAGCTATTCAGGCGTCACTCGATATAATGGCCGAGAATTTCAAACTCATATCGATCCGTTACCCAATAACTTTGTATCATCAATGATCAAAGATAAAAGCGGCCGCATTATTTTAACAACAGGCGGCGGTTTCTGTTACCTCGAAGAACAAGAATTTGATTGTAAGTCAGATAAAAAATCGCTTCCATTAACTAACCTTTTTGATGTTTTTGCCGACAGCGACAACAGCTTATGGTTTGCCGCAGAAGGTGGTGTAATTCACTATAGCAGCAATAGAACTCGACTGTTTACTATTGATAATGGTTTACCGTCTCCTACCGTGAGAACAATAATTAAAGACAGAAATGGTAAAGTTTGGGCTGGAACTAGAAAAGGATTAGCACGGCTTACCGCTAATCGTTTTGACGAATTTGCTCCGGAAGTTTTTTCTGATGCATTGGTACGAGCGATTATTGATACTGAGGATGGTCTTTGGGTAGGCAGTAATAAAGGTCTTTACTTGATTGATCATGAACTTGAGACAGTTAAGAAAATAGGTAACAGTCGTTTAGATCGAGAGGTTATCTTAAGTTTATACAAAGATAGTAGAGGAACGATTTGGATAGGTACCTATGACGGGCTTTATCGCTTAGTTAATAATAAAATTGAAAAACTATCACCCCAAAAAGGGCTACTTAGTGTCGCGGTGTATTCTGTTGTAGAAGATAGAGAGAATAGCATTTGGTTTGGAACCGATGTTGGCTTAGTGAAGTTCGTACCTGGGCCGTTTGTAAGTTATACCGAGGATCAAGGGTTAAGTAATAATTTTGTTCGCTCTATGTCGATAGATTCGGATGGAAAAGTTTGGATGGGGACTCGTCACGGAGTGAGTATTTTTACGCCAGAAACAGAAACCTTTAAGACGCTTACTAGTGAGCTTGAGTCTGACAGGATACGGGTCTACTCGATTTTAGCATTGGAAAGTGACAGCGCATTGATTGGCACTAGAGACGGTTTAATTTATTGGAAAGATGGCAAAGTTGCGAAGCGTTATTCTACAGATGACGGCTTAGAATCATCCTATGTAGCCTCTATTCTAAAGGATTCGAAAGGTCGTATTTGGATTGGTAGTTCTCGCGGACTATCAAGGTGGCAAAACGAATCGATAGTAAAAGTAAAGAATATTCCAGAGTCTAATCACGCAATCTACTCAATGGCAGAGGATCAGCAAGGACGAATTTGGTTAGGGATCGGAAACAGAGGGTTGCTTTATTTTGAGCCTGAGAAAAATGAATATACTCGATTAGAAAAAATAGCCCAAGCGAATGGTGTTTCTGTTTGGAGTATTGATGTTGATTCTCAAGGTAATATTTGGGCTGGTACAAATGGTAATGGATTATTAAAAATTAGTCCTCGATTAAAACTACTAGAAGTACTAAACCATAAGTACAAGCTTAAAAATGATTTTGTTTGGCAAGTAAAAATGGATAGTAATGATAATCTATGGGCTTACACTAATTCTGGATTAAAACGCGTCTCTGAAGATCGTGTATCGCATTTTGATGGTTCCGATGGCTTGCCAGATATGGAGGGAGCGGCAACTGCGGTAGTTGAACATCCCAATGGCGATTTGTGGTTTGGTACTGGCTTTGGCGTTACCCGATTTGTGCCAAGTAGTGAAACCAAAGAAGCCAGTGCTCCACCAATTTTGTTTGAGGGAGCTTGGATTGGTGAACAAAAACTAACGGATAATATAAAGCTCTCGAGCGACAGTGGCGCTATTACGGTTAAGTTTTCTAGCCCTACTTACACAGATGAATCAAATATCAAGTATTCATTTAGGCTTTTAGGTGCGGGCGAGCAGTGGTCAACGCCGCAAGAAATTCAGCAATTACAACTAGCAAGTCTATCGCCAGGTCAGTACGAACTGCAGGTCAAATCGATCAACTCTGACTTAATAGAAAGTGATCAACTAGTGACTTTTACCTTCACCATTGAGCCCCCATTTTGGTTGACTTGGTGGTTCTATATGTTGGCTGCTCTTTTCGTTTTAGTTTCGATTTATGCGCTAACTAGACGGCGTATGAATAAGTTGGCTAATGAAAAACAAATACTAGAATCTATTGTGACTGAAAGAACAGCAGAGCTAAGTGAGATTAATCAAGAGCTTAATCGACTGGTAATAACTGATGAGTTAACAAAACTATTTAATCGTCGACATTTGATGGAATCACTGCAGCGCGAACTTAGCTTATTGTCTCGAAACAACACAGCTTCCAACCTTTCTTTTATTCTTCTTGATGTCGACTTTTTTAAAACTATCAATGACACTCAAGGACACCGTGCCGGAGATGCGATTCTTAAGCAGCTCTCTGAGCGTTTGAGTCGCAGCTGTAGAAAAACTGATATTGCCGCGCGATACGGTGGAGAAGAGTTCGCGGTGATATTGCCCTTCACCAACCTAGATGGTGCCCTAACTTGCGCTGAAAAAATTAGAAAAGACATTGCCAAAGAATCATTTTTTGTAGATTCAATTAAATTAGAGTTAACTGTCAGCGTAGGCTTGGTGACAGTCGCCAGCAGTGACGTTGGGTCGAGACAATATGATTATGACGGAGTCATAAAAAAGGCTGACGAGGCCCTCTATCAAGCTAAAGAAGAAGGTCGAAATCGCGTTTGTATCTATAAAGAAATCTCAGCGCTGGACGAACTTTAGTACTCACTAAATAATTATAAATCCATATTTCCGAATTCTAGACTTTTACAAATTGTGCTAATAGTCTATCGAGTTCCTCAGCAAGCTCATGATCAGCCAGCCGATTTTTCTCAGAGTCAAAGGCTTGATTAAACGATGGTACTGATAGACTTCCCATTAGCTTCGCGCCAAAATGAGGAAGCGAGTTGATTGCGCTAGTTAGTACATTGTGAGCGCCTCCCTTTCCTGGAGACGTCGCAATTGCCAATATCGGCTTGTCTTGATACACCTTTTGCTCAATTCTGGAACACCAATCAAATAAATTCTTGTAAGCTGCGGTATAGCTACCGTTGTGTTCGGCAAAAGAAATGAAGATGAGATCGGCTTGTTTTATCTTTTCTAAGAACTGTTTGGCTAATTCTGGGTGTCCATCCCGTTGTTCCTTATCAACGCTAAAAAGCGGTGTTTCGAAATCATTTAAGTCTAAAACTTCAGAGACCAATTGCGGAGCAAATAATTTCAATCTGTCAGCCGCGTAAGTGACTAATTTCTTATTAATGGATTGTTGGCTAGAACTTGCCGCGAAAGCGATTAGATTCATTGTTATCTCCTATGGATTGAGTCGATAATGGTTATTCTTTAGGCCATAAAATTTCTATACTTTCAAACTGATGACAGTTCTTAGAGTTGGACTGGCAAGCGCGATCGTAATATACAAAAAGTTGACCGCTTCGTTTTTCCCAACCAGCACTATATGCACCAAATTTACTAAAGACCGGATTATCATCCAAGATAGTGGGATCATAGATTTCAATGAGTTTAGAGTGAGCGCCCGAAATGCAGGTGATCAACAGCAGCCCGGTGTGATTATTATTTGAGATCACTTTTTCTATTTTACTCGCTTCGTCTGACTCGGAATCGACAGGGGCGCTAGCTAGATTACAACCAACCAGATATTGTCGAACCATACGATTCTCGTAAAAGACTGCTACTTTACTTTGATAGAGTGAGTGACTGAGCAACTTCCAGCTCCACTGGCTAGAATTGATTGCGGTGGGTTTAGCATTATGAGGGACTTGCTGAGTCGTTGCCTGAACATTAGATAGTGACATTAAAACAGCTATGAATGGTAACAAGAATCTATTGATACGCAATGTCTTCATGAAAAAAGCATGCTTAAATTTCATATGGAGATCCCAAGGAATAATCTCTGAATAATCGTCATTGTCGCCAATCTACCAGTACATATCAACTGCTTGTTTGGTCGAATAGACCACTGAATCATATTAAGTTTAAAAAGAGAGGTTTAAATTATTGGAAGCCAGTTGACGATGTGTTATTTTTTGAGTCCGATTCAGAGACTTTATACATCCATTACTCGATGAGTTAAGTTTGAGTAATTACATCCAATAAAAACAGAGAAATATTATGCCATTACTAGCCAATAGAATGAGTCGCGCTAAACCGAGCGCGATTATGATGATTGCCGAAAAGGCTAAAAAATTAAAACAAGAGGGAAAGGATGTCATTAGTTTTTCGGTCGGTGTGCCTAACTTCTTACCTGCCCCCCATGTTTATCAAGCCGCTGAAGAGGCACTAAACCATGACTCGGGTCAGTATCTTGCTGGAAGAGGCGAGGATATATTGATTGATGCCTATTTGAAAAGACTTCATGAGAATGGTTTTGAGGGCTACCAAAAGTCTAATATTGCAACAGGAATTGGTGCCAAACATCTTTTGTTCTCGCTTTTGTACGCGTTACTAAATGAAGGTGATGAGATCTTAATTCCTACCCCTTATTGGACGACTTATCAAGATATTGCTGATTTAATGGGAGCTAAAACTAAACAATTAAAATGCTCTTCTGAGCAACACTACAAATTGACACCTCAGCAGTTGCAACAATCTATTTCTGCCGAAAGCCGGGTGCTACTTTTTAATAACCCTTCGAATCCGACCGGAATGGTTTACAGTGAAAATGAAGTTAAAGCGCTTGGAGATGTTCTGGAAAATCACGACATTTGGATTGTGTCAGATGATATCTATAATCGCATGATTTTTGATGGGATCGGTTTCCATCATTTACTAAAAACTAATCCCAACCTGCGTGACCGCATCATAATGATAGACTCTATTTCTAAGTCTTACGGTATGCCGGGCTGGCGGGTTGGAATGATGGCGGCGCCAGAATCCGTGGCTGGTGCTATGGTGACTCTAAATAGCAACTCTATAACCAATATTCCTGGCGTCGTTGGGGCGGCTGCGGCAGCTGCAATCGCTGGGCCACAAGATTTCGCAGATGAAATGTGCGTTGAGTTTGCCAAGAAACGGGACGAGGTCATGGCAACCATGGCCCAAATAGAGGCCGTTAATTGCCCAACACCACAAGGTGCTTTTTATGCTTTCCCAGATATTTCCTCAGTATACGGTAAGACTTATCAGGGACAGCTTATTCAGAACGATGTTGATTTCTGTGAGAAATTATTGGAATCAAAAGGACTCGCTGTTGTGCCAGGAAGTGCGTTTGGTGAGCCAAAAGCGATTAGAATTTCATATGCCTGTAAACCAGATGTTTTAACAGATGGATTGAGTCGGTTTAAACAGTTTTTTGATGAGTTAAACGGGTGATATTAGCTTCTCAACCCTCTCCTAGAGAGGGGAGGGAGTTAAGTTGGCTATCTACTCCCGTGAAAGAAAGGGCTATGAATAGCTAGTAGCATTGGAGAAGTAGCATCATGCCTAACATTATCGCTTGTGAAATACATGACTATTTTGAAGCTGTCTGTATGCATCAATTTGAGTTGGAAATTAGTTTGAATAATGGACAACGATTAAGCGGAGCGGCACGAGATATTGTTGTTAAAGATAGACAAGAATATTTAGTGTTAGAACAGCGCGTTAATAATTCGGAACTAAAAACACGCATGGAGGTGAATTTGTTGCAAATTCAAAGTGTCGAAGTTCTCACTATAAACAATATCATTTCATCGTTTAAGGTGAACTAATTGTGACAAGTCTTAATATTCTCTCAACTGTCAACATAGGCTTCTCTCTAGTCGCAGCGCTGATCTTGGCGATTTGTTATGTGTTTTTTTTACAGAGTAGTAATAAATCAAATTCGTCAGTTATAACAGCCATAATGGTGCTGTCAGGTATTGGATTGTTGCAATTTGAACATTTGGATTTCATGATTAGTTCGAGCGATCCGTTACAATCAGTTTACTATCGTGCTCTACTTTTTATTATTCCACCGCTATTTTATTTTTTTAGTCGGTTTGCGTTGTTTGCAGGCTATCAGTTTAAGCTTTATAGCGTGTTACATTTTCTACCATTTTTGACGGTCTTTTTTCTCGATAAATATATTGCTGTACCTGCCGCTTTCCTTATTGGAACAAGTTATTGTTTATGGCTGGCCCAAATTATTTATAGCCTCAGAAATCATCGAAAACGTTTCGAACTTGAGTTTTTCTTTTTTGCATTCTTTTCAATTCTCGCGATATTGGTACTAGTTTTCGGATTTTCAATGTCGTTTATTGATAACGCCTATTTTTATCATTTTTACTCTAACGGTATCGCATTAGCCTTTATGTTAGTCACAGCTGCTTTTATTATCTATCCTAATTTGTTAGATGAAATTAGTGAAGCGGTTAAGCTGAGCTACACCAATTCCACCCTGAATAATATCGATGTCGAAAAAAGTATAATTAAATTGAATGACCTGATGTTGAATTCGAAATTATATCAAGATGAAAACTTAAGCTTAGCGACCTTAGCGGAAGTGATGCAACTATCGACCCATCAACTCTCGGAAATGATCAATACACAATTCGGGATGAGTTTTTCCAAATACATTCGAGAATTACGAGTTGAGAGAGCTAAAGAGCTATTAAAGTCTGAGCCAAACTCTTCAATTCTTTCAATTAGTATGGAAACAGGCTTTAAATCTCAGTCAAATTTTTACGCGGCTTTCAAAGATATTACAGGGGAATCTCCTGGCTCATATCGAAAAAGTTTGAGCTAAGTCTAAATAGACTAGTTTCCTCACTCAAGCACTTCTCTTTCCAGTCTAGCGATCATTAGTTTTGGGTCACCTTTTTTATCGATATTCACAATAGTCATGTGGAATCGACATCGTTCACCAGTCGGCGTTATCACAGTAAGATCATCGGTATTGGCCGCGTGCGCCATTCGGTGTTGTTCAAACTTTGCGCCGAATTTGCGTGGTGGCAATCGAGTTTCAATGAGTGTCTTAATTTCGGCAGTACCATGTATATTTCCAAATGGTGAAGCTGTCGACCACACCGCATCTTTAACAAATAGTCGACTAACTTGGTCACCATCGCGCCGATCGACACCGTCAAGAAACTGCATCAGTAACAAGCGTTTCGAGCGGCGGGCCGCATAGCTGGTATGCAATAATTTGTGAGCCTCCGCTGAGTTAGGGGTTTTCAACTCAGTGTCATACAATTTTTGCACATCTCGATTTTGATAAGAGCGTCTTCGAGGCGCATTTTTATCAAGCTGGTAGATCGCTTGCATGCGCTTATTTAAAACATCGGGATCTAAAGACTTGGGTTCTCCTCCACCTCCGAGACATCCCCCAACACAAGCCATGACTTCAATTGCTTGATACTGATGTTTCCAGTTAGGTGTTTTTAGCATTTGCTGCGCTGACGCTATCCCATTGCAAATCGCGACCTTACCGACACCGGGGATATCCGCTGTTTTGATACCTTTGTCTATTCCGCGCAATTGATGCCAATCGATTGGTTGGGGATTTTCCGTGTCGAGCAAGTGGCTGGCAGTGCGCACGACTGCTTCCATGACCCCGCCGGAAGCGCCGAATATTTGTCCTGCACCTGTGCTTTCTCCTAGCGGATGATCGAACTCACCATCTTCTGGTAAGGTATTAAATGCGATACCACGAAGTCTTATCATTTTCGCTAACTCTCGAGTTGTTAGCACATGATCTAAATCACCTGACATTCCGGGCCGCTCAGCTTCATCTTTTTTCGCTGTGCAGGGCATTACACTCACCACGTAGGGTTCTTTTTCACCTCGCATAAATTCCGGTCCAAGAGTGTCAACAAAAATGCCACGTTTGGATAATGCACCATGCATTTGTTGAGGCGACTTGGTGGTGCTTAAATGTGGAATAAGATCGGGTCGATTAATTTCTACCCAGTTCACCCAACCGGGACAGCATGAGGTAAAAAGAGGCAGTTTATGTTTTCCTTCATTGTCTTTAAGACGTGTTAATAGTTCTGAGCCTTCTTCCATGATGGTTAAATCTGCAGCGAAGTTGGTGTCAAACACATAGTCAAACCCCAATGCCCTTAAAGCATTAATCAGTCTGCCGGTGCTGACCACGCCAGGCTTCATCCCAAACTCTTCGCTAATCGCAATTCTTGTTGCCGGAGCAACTTGAACTACTGAGACGTGCCTATGTGCATCTAGTGTATGCAATACTTCATGCCAGTGAGGTGTTTCTATCAGTGCACCCACCGGACAAACTAAAGTACATTGACCACAAGAAATACATTGCGAGTCAGCCAACGATTGATCGAATACAGTGACTGGTAAACGTCCAGCCCCTTTTTCAGCAAAACCAATTACATATTGTTGTTGGCCGGCTTCTCCACACGCTTCTACACATAAGCCGCACTCAATACATTTTGATAAGTCGCGCCAAATGCTCGGTGAAGTATGGTCGGTCAGTTGGTGTTCAGGGTGCTCTGTTGACCCGCGTTCAACGTTCTCCCAGCGTTCTTGCCATTGATTTTCATTGACCAGGTTTTGTAATTGACAAGCTCCGTTCACTTCACATCGCATACAGTCATTTGGGTGGCGAGAGAGAATCCATTCAGCGTCTGCTTGCCTAAACTCTTGAAGTTCTTGGGTGTCTGTTTCAACCACATCGCCTTCATTGGCTTTGGTTACGCAGGCAGGCTGGGGGCGCGATACTCCTGCAACTTGCACTAAGCACATTCGGCACACAGCATGCGACGGCAGTCGAGGGTAGTGACATAACGTTGGCACATGCACTGAGGCTTCGCGAGCAGCGTCGAGTAATGTCGCTCCTTCGGAAACTTGAACGGTTCTACCGTTAATTGAAACTGTGATCATGGCGTACTCCTCTGCAGGAGCAACAAATTTTCCATTACTCGATACTGGTTTGTCAAATCAAACACAAGCGAGAAGGAAGATATCAATTGTTGTTAATACTCTTGCTTTTCATTGCTTGGTGCTTGGAAAACTCTTCAGGTGTGATTAGTCCGTCGTTATTGGAATCTATATCTTTGAAAGATGCCATTTTGCCTGCATTTTTCATTTGATAGTTTTGTTTAGCTCGTTCGCTCATTCTTAATGCGCGAGCCTTGTTGAACTCTGCTTCATCAATACTGCCGTTTTTGTTAATATCAAAGTCCTCAAAACTCGGTCTGTTAGACCTGTTACCTTGAGCTTTTCCCGAATTCTTTTTCCATTGCTTTTTATTGGATTTGGTATTTCTCATTTTTTGTTGACCAGATTCCAACTCCGTTGGCGACAGTGAGCCATTCTTATCCACATCAAAGTCGTTAAATTCTGGCATTTTGTTTTTAGTTCCTTGGCCTCGTCCTCGACTTTTCGAACTCTTCTGCGCTAATCGTTTCGCTCTGATTTTTTCAAACTCAGTTTTGCTAATTGAACCGTCGTTATCGATATCATAGAGTTCGAAGGGAATTGGCCCCCTATCTGGAAGGATCTGGTCCGCATAAATGGAGTCGGTTGAGAACAATAAAAGAGTCGTTGTTGTTGCGAGAGTGATTGCGGTTTTAATAGCTTTCATGAGGAACCTCATTCAGGTTGTTGAGCAAGAATAAACTGTCTGAAACAGAGCTAATAAACTCTAGCATTGGAAGAGGTTAGATGGTGTTGACTTAAGTCACTAGAATTATCGATTTTAGCTGTTTTAAGCTATAGCAAATGCGATGCGATGTGAACGAATCTAAATAGAGTTAACGAGTTTGGTAATTTCTGACCAATGTTGTTTGATTTCGTTTGAAACACCGGTTTTGTAAAAGATACTTTTTTTCCGAATGAACTCTGGATTTTCATAAGCTTGCAAGTTTTCTTGCAACCATGAATCAGACCAACCGTCCCAAATTCCGGCAGTGCTTGCCAAGTTCTGTTTTAACACTGGATAAACTTCAGCCCAAAGAATATCTTCAACTTGTTGAAGTGTGTATTCAGAGAGTTTAATGGTTTGCGCAATGCTTTGGTGGAGTGAGCGATCGATTTCCGTATCTAAAAAGAGTTCCGATAAGGCTCTCCAAACTGCAAGTCGCTCCTTATTATTCATAGATGTACCTTAATAAACAATGCAAAAAAGCTATTCTGCTTATTACATTAATCTAAATTCCAGTACCATACAATAGTTAGGTTACTGCTATCGATAGACAGTAACCCTAAGTTGTTTCGACTCGTAGGCTGAAAGAGATGCGTCGCACGGTCTAGCGCGGGACAAGCAAATTAAATTCTTTAACAAGTACGACATCCGTAGACCAACAGCCCGCATCAACCAAAGCTAATGTGCCTCCGCCATGAGCACCAGAGACCCACATACTGACGGTATGATTTCCCACACTGAGGTTTTCAAATAATCCCGCTATCGATACTTGAAAGGCGATTCCTGGACTCTTGATGGCTGCTCTCGCTCTGCCTATAGTGGTCGGCAAGTCATTAACCCGTAACTCGAATCTGGCGCCTGTACCTTCCATCGTGCGGATATAAAGTGTTCCGTTGAAAGTCAGATCCATTATTGAACCATCAGCGGTTTTGGTAAATTGACCAAGGTCGGCTACTTTAGAATACTCGTCCTCAATAAAGTCAGTATTACCACTATCACAACTAAAACTATCAATTGCCGAATAACTGATCAAGCCGCTGGAACTAATAGCTCCGGCATTTTCTGTAATCCGCGAATCATTGTCATTGACTGCTTGTTTGATGTTTTGCATATGTTGTGCTGTTAAAATATCACCTGATGCATAGTCGTCATCGATTGTTCCAGCCATCGAAGTGCTAATTAAACCGGCAAACGAAATAGCAATACTAAATTTTTTTAATTGGTTCATTGGATTCTCCTAATTGATACAGTTTTAGATTATTCAAGGGTGCAATTGGCTAATTGTGAAATATTCAATTGGCAGGTTTTATCAGCGGGTTCAACGATAACATTTACCGTATCGCTGGCTGTTGCGTTGTTGTTGTCTGTGACTATTATGATGAAAGTAAGCGTTTCTGAGACTGAGACTTCTGGGGCAGTAAAGCTTGTCGCCAAAGTGTCGTAAGCGGTTAATTCCACGATTTCTCCGGCAATTTGCTGCCAGAGTATTATGCTGACAGTTCCATCGAGGTCTGATGCTTGTGCATTCAGATTGACAGTGTCGCCCGAAGTAACCGTTTGATGATCGCCCGCCAAAACTGAAGGTGTTTGATTCTGAGTATCCTCCGAGTTACTAGAGCCTCCGCCACATGCACTCATCAAAAAAATCAACACCATGAAGCATAGAGCTTGATAAATTATCTTTTTCATTTTGATATCCTATTTAACTAATTCGATCACCGACTTTTCTAACTCGCCTTTGGAATAGCAATAAATCGGTGGTGTAACATCGGCTGGAAAAATACCCGGTTTTTGTGAGGTAAACGCGACCGTTACTGCGCCTAAGGAGGTGTTTTCTTCAAATAGATAATTTCCATTTTGCCGATAGGAGTATCGTTTCACGCTACCGGATTTGGTAAAGCTATAACGCGCATTAACGCTCATCTCTGTTGTGTTTTCGTCGATTGGTGACATATAAATATTCATGTTAATTCGTGGGCTGATGTGTGGTGTTATTTCATCCCAGTAGCGATAGTGATTTTTAAATGCAACTTGGTAAGGATTGGTACTGATGGGGTCGTAGGCATAGCCATACTCTTTATTGTCGTAGCTAATGTGTCGTTTGGAAGTACCGCAAGTTGCATATTTTAGCCACCAGTCATTGCCTCTGCCAATGCCACCTGCATCTTGGCTGGCATCTATGCTGACAAAGCGAGAAGCTTTATCAATTTGCCTCACACTAAAGAAGTTAGTGGCTAGTTCTTTAATAAGGTGATTCCATGCTTGTTCGAACGGTTTTTTAATAATGACTTTTTCTGGAATTTCTCCTTCTGGCTCATAGGGTTTATGGCTGTACTCATGCACCGCTGGTGCTGAGGCGCAACCTAAAAGGCTGATTAAAAATAGGATAGGGAGTAGCGTTTTCATTTCTAGATTCCTGTTTACTTTATTGGGTTGTTAACCGTATAAGCGCAAAAAGAATTGGAAATGTGTCATGGTATTAAAAAATGTTGTTTCTTTTCTGTTAAAGGGGGCCTTAAAGGCCCAAAGAGGAATAACAAGATGTCTTGAAGATTTTAGATTTTCGGGTAGAGTTTTATTAGGCGATAGGTGAATTTACACCATATGAAAGTCGCTCAACTTTTTGATAAAAGCTGCGGTAGGATATATTTGTGCATAATATCAAACGGTTGTTGCTGTTTTTGAAAATCGCCCTGATTGCTACCGGTAAAAACAACAACGGCGTCTATTGATGGGATAACAAAAATGTACTGCCCACCATTGCCCCAACTGTGCATAGTCGCTATCGATTTTGAATTTAGTTCAAAATTAGTGTGATACCACTGATTTGAATATTTTGTTACGGGTTGCTGTACTAATTTAAGATTGCTTGTGAATGACCAATTAATTGGCATCACCGGCGTTAATATTGACTCAATACTCGATTTGGATAAAAGCCTTTGATTATTCCACATTCCTTGATTAAGCAGTAGCAAGCCAAATTTTGCCAAATCGTTTGGTATAAAATGCGAGTTTCCTTGTCCATTCAAAAACTTTCCATTAGCACTTTTGGTAAGCCGGTAGTTGTTTATTTCCAACGGTTGCATCAAATATTTGTCTGCAAACTCAAAAATATTTTCTCGATCAGCTCTCGCCAGCGCTGCGGAAACCGAAGCGGCTAATAGAAAACTATTTGCACTACAATATTGCCACTGCTCGCCAGGCTCTGAGGACATGGGGATATCCAAGCTATATTGAAGCGGTGTTTGACCTTCGTCCACACCAAATTCGTGGTTGGGACCGTTTGAGCCCGGTGCTTCATCACAAGCCAAGCCAGACGTCATATTTAAGAGATGTTTTACTCTAATCTGTTGCCTCCGCCGGTCAGTCCTAGTTGGCTTGGCAAATCGACTGAGTAGAGGCAAGGCGAATTCATCTCGCCGTAACAGACCTTGGTCTATGGCTAGAAGCGTGATTAAGGCGTTAATGCTTTTAAAAGTTGAGTGGGTTCTGTGAGTCGTATTTGAGTTGAATCGTCCGTAATAGTGTTGGCTAATCAGTTTGTTGTTTTGGTACACCAACATTGAGTCAATGTTGGTGTAAACATTGGGTTTCATTTTTTGATGAGCAACATCAAATAAAGAGGGCTCTTTAGCCTGTAAACCCGAAGATAAAAAAGCTCCAACTAAAATCAACAAAAGACATCCTTGTTTTGTAAGTATCATCGTTACTCTCAATTTATTTGTAATACTTCTAAACATGCCATGAAACGAATTCTTAGGCAAATTGGTTGGAGCTCTTAATTAGTTCGCTTTGAAGACTTAGATTAGTAACGTGAACAGTTTAATAGTCTTCACTTATCATTCTGGAATGATGTAACTTATTGAATATATTGTAGTTTATATTTTGCTATTCAATTTTTATCAAATAGGAATTATTTGTCCGAACAGAGCGATATAGTTTCAATTGAATCAAATCAATCAACTAATTAGGAGTTGGGCAGATGATAAAAACAACCAAAAAGCTTAAAGCGAAAGCAGATATTCAGCAACCCTTAACTAGCTCCCGTCTTGAACGAGGCGACTACTGTAATGAGCGCATCGTCGAATCAAGTCGCTGTAACGCATCAGCAGGAAAAGTGGTTTGGTCTGCAAAGAAATCTGCCTGGATCACTTTTATCTATTTAAGCGCAATATTTGGAGGTATCTACACTTTCTCATTAGAAGCGTTTTTGGTTTTCCTTATATCAACCGTCACAACTCTGTGTTTAGGACATTCGCTTGGAATGCACCGAAAGCTAATACACAATAGTTATCAATGCCCAAAATGGTTAGAATATTTTAATGTGCATTTGGGTGTGTTGGTTGGTTTGGCCGGACCTAAAGGTATGATGTTTACCCACGATATGAGAGATTGGGCACAGCGACAGTCGCAATGCCATGACTACTTTTCCCATCAACAACCTATGATTATTGACGCCTTTTGGCAGCTTCATTGTGATATTGAGTTAGAAAACCCTCCGATGTTTATTCCTGAGAAATCCTTTGAGAATGATGAGGTTTATCGGTTTATGGAAAATTATTGGATGTGGCAGCAACTTCCATGGGCGATATTGCTCTTTGCTATCGGTGGAATGCCTTGGGTGATTTGGGGAATCTGTATGCGAGTTGCCGCAAGTGTTACCGGGCATTGGCTAATTGGATATTTCGCACATAATGAAGGAGAACGACGTTGGCATGTTCAGGGTGCTGCTGTGCAAGGGTTTAACATTCGCTTTAGTTCGCTGATCACTATGGGAGAAAGCTGGCACAATAATCATCATGCTTATCCTGGCTCGGCTTTGTTAGGTATTGAAAAAGGCCAAGCGGACCCCGGGTGGTGGGTGCTGATGCTTTTCAAAAAATGGGGACTTGCTTGGGATTTCAAGTTGCCTGACGATTTACCAGCTAGAAGAGAATTAATACCCATTAGTGGTCAAGACAATCATGGTGACTTTTTGAGCGAGCAGCGACAATCATGAAACAGAAAATCTACTTAGTTTATGATGAAGAGTGCCCGCTATGTGATAACTATTGCCGCATGGTTAATATTAGAAAGTCGGTGGGGGAGTTGGTGTTAATTAACGCGCGAGAAGACAACCAACAAATAAAGCAGATTTCCGATAGAGGTCTCGATATTGACCAAGGAATGGTCTTAATTATAGATGAGGCTTATTACTATGCTTCCGAAGCAATTAATGTGTTGGCTTTAATTAGTAGTAACAATGGCCTATTTAATAAGTTTAATCATTGGTGTTTTAAGTCTAAACGACTTTCTCGCATAACCTATCCGCTATTAAGAAGCTTTCGGAACTTGTTATTAAAATTAATGGGAAAAACAAAAATTGATAATCTCTCAAAACACTCCTCTAATTCGAGGTTTTAATGGTGAATAATGCAATCTTAATAAAATGGCTAAAGTTAGTTGCCATATTTCATGTGCTTGGTGGCATTGCACTAGCCACCGACTTTCCAAGCGTTGTTTGGGAGGTATATCGACAAGAATTGTTTTCAATCTTTAACATGACAACTAATTCGAATGCAGAGTTTCAATCCTTATTAACAATGATTGTGCGATTATTTGGCGCGACTGTTGCGAGTTGGGGAGCTATTATGTGGATCGTTATTCAGGCAATTGAAGATCATGGTGTCACTAAATACCGACTGCCATTGGTATTCGCATTGTTAATTTGGTTTGTTATTGATTGTACTATTTCGGTATCACATGGAGTGTATATTCATTTGTTGGTCAATATTACAGCTTTGATGTCGATATTGGTTCCTTTGGTTTTATTAAAGAGTGAAAACTAGTCTATGAACATCCGAAATTATCATTCTGGAATTCTATAACTCTTTGAAATTAATAAACTTATTAAATAGCTATTCAAAACTTATCAAATAGGAGTTTTTAAGTTAATTGCTTTTGTAAACTCACCCTGTCGATAAAGAAACTAACCAAAAACTAAAGCAATATCGACTATTAGGGAGAGTAGTTATGAGTATTAATCCACCCAAATTAGCCCTCAGGAACCTAGCTGAAGAGAACAATGGTAGCGACTATCAAAAACTTTTAGGGAACAAAGCCTGGTCAAGATTGCATCCCGATATTCAACAACGATTTGGAAGTAAGGTTCATCAAGCGGTCACCTATCAAGGCGTAATGAAAGTGGTGTATTCTTCATTTTTAGGAAAAGCTTTCGCTCAGGTTTGTCGACTAATTGGAACTCCATTAGCAATACATTCAGGAGTTGATGTGCCTATCATGGTTAAAGTTTATCCGAATGAAACATTGAAAGGTATGACCTGGGATCGATTTTACGCTTTTCCTAACAAGCCGGTAAACCGAGTGACTTCTACTAAAGTCATTCAGAATAAACAAGGAGAGAACAAAGCGAGTTTGGTCGAATTGGTCGGTTGTGGTTTTGGTATGAAGTTGGATGTCACTGAAGTAAAAGGAGCATTAAGGTTTACCAGTACAGAATTCTTCTTGGAGGTTGCAGGCAAGAGATTTTCTATTCCTAATTGGTTATCTCCAGGCAAGACTATTGTTGAACAAAGGGCTCTCAGTGATGGTCGGTTTGAGTTTAAATTGAACGTCGAACATCTATTATTGGGAAAAGTGTTTAAGCAAGTCGGGGTGTTTGAAAGCATTTGAGGATAAGACTTTAGAGCAGCTTTTCTCAAACCATTCCCGATTTGGGAATTGAGGGTAAGCAAGACCTTAGAATATGATGAGTTCGATATTGGAAAAAAGAGATGAACTCAATGAAAATGATCACAGAAATAAATGTAGCAGCCTCGGCGAAGCGAGCATGGCAGGTGCTCGCTGAAGACTACGGAAATGCCGCGGTATGGACATCCGTACTGGAATCAACTAGCTTGAGAGGAGAGCTTGGGGTCGGTGCAATTAGAACTTGCCATAGCAAATCAGTTGGCCCTTTTCCTGCATCTGTAGTTGAGGAGAGGTTGATAGAATTTGAACCAGATAGCTACCAATTCACCTACATTGCCGATAAAGGGCTACCGAGAATTTTTAAAAGTGCCACTAATGCATGGCGTATCCACCCGGTTAGTGATAATTCCTGTAAAATTACTAGTCATGCGACTCTTAAGATTAGTCGGTGGGTGTTTCCAATTAGTTGGATCTTTCCGATATTAATCAAAAGAGATTTAAAGGTGGTTTTTGAAGAGTTAGCACATTATATTGAGCAAGGACAGCCTCATCCACGGATAGGGAGTGAAAACTTAAAAGCTGCGGAAACGCAAATATAAAGCAACTTTAGATGTGGCACTATGAAAGAGTTAAGTAATATCGGGATTCATTTAAGACAACATCGTAAGCGCCGAGGGATGTCGCAGTTGGCACTTGCGAACTCCGCAGAATCTACGTCGCGCTATATTTCTTTTATAGAAACTGGCAGAGCAAGACCCGGTAGAGAAGTAATACTAAGACTTTCAGAATCACTGAATTTAACGCCTCGAGAAAGTAATGAATTGCTAATCGCCGCTGGCTTACCTATTTTGTTCACAGAAGCATCTCTCAATGATGAAGAAATGGAGCCGGTTAAAAAAGTGATCGAACAAGTATTACAAAAGCACGACCCTTTTCCGGCTTGGGCTATTGGTCCTGGATTAAGGTTTCTAAATTCTAATCAAGCCGCAGAGAAAGTATTTCCCGGAATGGTAGGTATGGAGCCCAGTCAGCTCATTGACTTGTGGTGTAGTCCTTCGCATGAGGTTCCCGAATCGCAACGTGCCTATATAGTGCAGCAAACCTTGCAAGGGTTAAAACACGAGGCTTTCCACCATCCTCATCCCGAAATACCTGCATTAATCAAGCAACTTGAGGGCTATGCTGCGCAGTTTGACCAGTTACCTTTAATAGCTGAATCTTCGGTAATGTGCCCAACGATAATGATCAAAGGTCAAGAAGTTAGAACACTGTCGACAGTGATGAGATTTGATAAAGTGGTTAATGTCACCATGTCCGAAGTGAGAATAGAGTTGGTTTTTCCTGCCGACGAAGAAAGTGAAGCAATTTTGAAATCACTTTGACCCATTTGGTATAAGTACCAAGTCCAATTTCGATAAGGTTAAAATATGATTCATTTAGTTTGTGGTCCTATCGGTGCAGGAAAAACAACCTATGCTATTAAGTTAGCGAAAGAACAGCGAGCGGTCCGATTTTCTGAAGACGACTGGCTCGCAAAGTTATTTGTTCCTGAAGCTCCAAAAGACTTATTAGAACAGTCAATGCAGGTCGTTGGGGCATGGGCGACTGAAAGGTATCAACGTTGTCGTAGTCAAATTTGGTTGATTTGCCAAGAGCTATTAGAAATCGATTCAAGTATCGTGCTAGATGGCGCGGCTGCGAATAAAGAGCAAAGAGATATGATAAGAGAAAAAGCGAGGCAATATAACGTTGGGTTTCAACTACATTATATTACCGCGCCTGCGGAAAAGGACGGGGAAGAGTATTCGAAAGAAATCGACAGCGAGGAATTACTTTTTCTCTAGAAGTTACTCCCGCGATGTTTGAACACACGGAGCAGTATTTTGAAGCGCCAAAGGGCAAAGAACTAGAGCAAGCGATTGTGATCCAGTCGTAGAGATTAAATCGCAGATTTGTCAATTTGAACTGACTAATATCGGCGTACCTTTTGAAGATGAAGTTCGGCTAGGTAAGTTATGTAAATGTACCATTAACTCTGAATTTCGTTTTAATCTATCTAACAAAAATTAAATAATATTGAGGTGACCTAATTGTTGCTTCAAAACAAAAACTCCACTAACCTCGATTTTTTGTATACGCAATTTAGCCACTGGAATAAAGTGTAGACATTTTTATTCTCTATTGCGTTTGATCATCGAGGGTATTGAGAAATGCACGAAAATAGTCATCATATAGCATTCCAAAAGTTCGCCGCAGTATGTTCGCTGCTAGGTGCCATAACTACGGCATTGTTAATTTTTCTTCCTAATCCAGAGGCCGCAGATTTTGAGTCTAGCGTTCAACTTCACCAGAATACCTTGTATTTGAGTAAGTTGTGGATACTTTTTATTCATCCTCAAGTAAACATTATTGCCAGTTTCGGTATCGCGCTCATACTGTTTCGAAAGCGAGCCCTCTATATTATTCCGGGAAGTTTTTTCTTGATGGTCTGGGCGTATACCGAAATGAGTCAACAAGCTTTGCTAATCGATGGCTTGAATCAGTTTTGGAGACCAGGATTTTTGAGTGCGGAAGATGAATCAGCCAAAGCTATATTTTCAACATTGATCACGGGAGCAAGTGGCATTTCCGATAGCAAATATTTTCTAGTAATTTACGGTTTTGGTGTTGGTAGTTTTTTATTCGGTTTGGCGCTTATTTCAGAATTAGCTCTCGGCAAGTGGATAGGCGTTGCATTGATTTTTATCGGTGTACTGAGCTTTGCGTCATTCTTGCGCTACTACATGGGAATAACTTTTCTTTCGCCAATTGTCAATTGGTGTTATGTGTGGATTTATCCTTATCTACAGCCTTTGGTAAGAATTGCGATTGGGGTTTGGCTGTTTAATCACGCTCTAGATTTATCAAGGCAAAATCAACTAAATAAAAAACAGGTTGAATGCAACTAAATTTTCACCTTCATTTTTTACACTAAAGCAATATTCAGCATCCTATTTTTAGTGTTATTATCAAACTAATTGATGCCAATAAATAGAGTCCAATATGAAATCATTTCTAATGTCGCTTTCGCTACTAGTCTTCCTGACTTCATCAATATATTCGTTCGCGGAAGACGAGGTCTCTCAACTAAAAGCGCTGGCAGACAAGTATCTGGAGGTTACCTTAGCCAATTCACAACCATATGCTTACTTTGAGGATATTGAACTAGAACGGCACAATTTATTCGCTAAAAATACTCCAGGTAGTTTTGCGGTAGTGGCAAAAATTGAAGATAAATTGCTCGATGCATTGAATCAATTCGACATTAACAAACTAAAGAGTGAACAGGCGAAAGTTTTTTATGCCAAATTTAAGGAAAGTATAGAAACCAATGTCGAACTAAGAGTGTGTAAATCTCAGCTGTGGGATGTAAGCCATATGTTTGGACCTCACTCGTTACTTGATTTTTTAGTTAATGTGCAACCATTAGGTACTAAGCAGAATCGAGAAGATGCCCTTGAACGCTGGCAAGATGCCGCGCGCTTTTATGACCAAGAGATTTCCAATCTTACTCTTGGCCTAAAACAGGGCTACTCAGCCCCCAAGCGGGTGGTAAAGCGGTTAGTCAACCAACTCGAAGGGCTAACTTCAGTTTCTATTGAATCACACCCATTTTTCAAATTAACTACCAGAACTGATGACGCCGCTTTTAAAATCGCATTCAAAGCTCTCTTGGAGAAAGAATTGATTCCAGCTATTAAGCGCTATTCTACTTTTCTTAAGACTTCTTATATGGATAAAGCACGAACTGAATTAGGTCTACATGCGCTGCCAAAAGGTAAAGAGTGTTATATGGCAAGATATCGCTCTTACACAACGCTTAAACGAACTCCACAGCAAGTCTTCGACCTAGGCTTAAAAACTGTCAATGGAAATAAGGCCGAAGTGATCGAGTTAGGCAAAAGCATCTATGCCGCTGAATCGTTTTCTGAAGCCGTTAATAAAGCCAGCAATGACCCAACACAAAAGTTTTCTAGCCCCGAATTCATGCATCGATTTTTTGAATCAGTAGTGAAACGATCAAAATCAAAGATGAAGGACTATTTTCACAAAATACCATCTATAGAAATGGTGGTGGAAGCTATTCCAGAATATCAGCGAGGTACGGGCCGAAGCGCGCACTATATTTCTGGGACCTCAGAACGGAAAGCCAAATTTGGATATGACCCGACTGATTATAAAAAGGAAAACTTCGCATCAGGAGAGAAGGTTTCGGTACATGAAGGCTATCCTGGGCATCATATGCAAATAGCGTTGGTGCAAGAGCAACCCAAATTTCATGAAATTGAAGGCGTTTTTTCAAACTCCGCCTATTCGGAAGGTTGGGCTAGGTATGCTGAAGCTCTTTCAGAGGAAGCGGAGATTTATCAGTATGATTCTACCAAAATACTAAGGCGCGCTTGGCCTGCTAGAGGCATGGTGGCGGACACCGCAATGCATATGTTGGGGTGGAGCAATGAAAGGGTTTCCGAATTCTTAAAAGAGTCAGGAGCAGCTTTCACTCGAGACACAGATACCATGTTAGACCGAATGGCTGCGATGCCTGCTCAATTGACCGCTTATGATTCCGGTGCATTGGAAATTTTTGCTTTGAGAAAGCTAATGGAAGAGAAGCTTGATGACAAGTTCAATATTAAAGATTTTCATCAGATAATTCTAAAGAATGGTAATGTTCCGATGTCTGTATTAAACAAGCAGGTCAAAGCATTTATTGTACAGAATCAATAGAGCCTAGGGTTGTTAAGCAAACATAACCAAGACAATGATTCTAGAGAGTCGTTGCCGCAAAGAATATGGCTAATTCAATCGTGCTTTGTGCATTAACTGAATCAAAGGGTATAGATCTTTCCCTGTAAACTGCGATTCATTTTCCGTATCTACTCGGTGAACCATCACCAATTTATGCTTAGGATAAATCCCTAACATATGTACACCTGTGCCCGTGTGGTAAAAGGAAGGTGGATGCTCGCTTTTCTCTGATGGTACTAATGAGTACCAAAACATGCCGTAAGACAATCCATATTTTTCGTTATAAATTGAATGTGGACGTGTCGTCAGGTCAATCCATTCTGCGGGAATTATTTGCTTTCCGTTCCATTTTCCACGGTTTAAATAGAGTTGTCCGTACAAAGCCAAATCCCTTGCGGATAATCTAAAGTGGTAAGCTGGAAATTTGGATTGTTTCGGTTCATAAAGATAGAACCCGTCGGATGTTGGTATCGCTGGGTCTGTTGATACATCCAAAGAGACAGATTTTCCCTTATACTGCATACCAAGCGGCTCAGCGATATCTTTTAAGAAAAGTTCATAGATGCTCTTCCCTGTTTCTTTCTCAAGAATTGCTCCAGCGACATTGAAGTCCCAATTGTTGTAATAATAATATTCACCAGGGCCATGCGCATACCTTTCTGGTCGTAACTGCTTCATTCCTTGCGACTCAGCGGCTGCTGGGTGGTAAACGCCTGAACGGGATTGCAGCAAATGTCTCAATGTTGCAGAGCGCTCTATCTTGGATAAAGGATAAATGTCCTCTACGTCATAACCCTTTAGGGATTTATCCAAAGGGAGAAGACCTTTTTGATGGTAGATCCCGATTAAAGAATTAATTAGCGCCTTTCTAATTGAATGAACAGTGTGTTTTTTATTGGTACTACCCCATTCGAAGAATACCTTTCCATCGTACATTAAGATCATGCTGCTTGAGCCATGGTCTTCCAAGTACTGCTCTAGCTGTTTGAGAGCCTCACTAGAGTAACCTGCTTCTTTAGCTGATACTCTTTGCAATAACTCAACTTCGGCAAAGCTAGATATTGACCAGAACAAGGAAAAAATAACAAAGGTGTATTTCATTTTGATGGGGGTCTTTTAGGTTAATAGCATTTCCTAAGAAAAAGGCTGCCTATTTAGGATACATACTGACCGCGCTGCATTTTAAAATCAAGTGCACCATGCTAAAAAATTGATGGGTAGTCAAACCCGTAAATGTAAGATTAGCTGAATAGATTAGCTCGTTTTAAAAAATGATAGGTTCGTTTTAATAAAATGATAGTCTCGACAAAATCGATTATTCGATTTAATCTTAAACCTATGGCGTCGGGTTTAAAGCTCGGCAAGCTAAAACGCTAGAACCAAACACACTTCTAGCCATTAACTTACCAGGATTTTAGATGTTAAATATTTTTCGAATTGTTAGTCTAGTGGAAGGAATTTCATTTTTAGTGATTTTAAGTGTGACCTTAGAGTTGATTTCAAGAGAATACGTTTACGTTTTAGGCATGACTCATGGGGTGTTATTTATGCTCTACTTAGTTTTCTCTTTGGTATTGGCTGGGAAGAAGGGGTGGCCCTTAACGGGATGGCTTGGGCTTTTTGTTGCGTCCATTATTCCTTTTGCATTTATCCCAGTTGAATTATATTTTAAAAAAATGGAACAAGCATAATGTCAGTATTTAAAGGTGAAGATGGCAAGACTCGATGTGGCTGGTGCTCGGCCACCGAGCAATACATTGATTATCATGATGACGAATGGGGTTATCCCGTGGATGATGATATTCGATTATTCGAAAAAATTTGTTTGGAAAGTTTCCAATCGGGCTTAAGCTGGAGAACGATTCTAACTAAGCGAGAGAATTTTCGAAAAGCTTTTAAAGGTTTCGATTATAAGAAAGTAGCCAAGTTTACCGAAAAAGACATTCTACGTTTATTGCAAGATGAAGGCATTATCCGGCATCGTGGAAAAATTGAGTCAGCGATTAATAATGCTAAACGAGCCATCGAGCTCATTGAAGAAACTGGTAGTTTGGCCGCTTTCTTTTGGTCATTTGAACCAAAGAAAAAGCGCAGCAACCCATTTGAAGTAGTGGCGACTACTGAGGAATCGACAGCCCTAGCTAAAGCATTAAAAAAGCGAGGTTGGAAATTTGTCGGCCCAACAACTGCCTACGCTTTTATGCAGGCCATGGGCTTAGTGAATGATCATGCCAAGGAATGTAGCCATCGGGCCAAAGCGGATAAGCTTAGGAAAGCATTCCAGAAACCAAGTTTGTAGGTTGAGAGTTTTAGGCTAGGGCTTAAAAAATACAAGACACAAGACACAAGACACAAGACACAAGATACAAGATGCAAGAATTCACCACGGAGGCACGGAGGACACGGAGAAAAACTATATTGAATGGTTCTTGTGTAGGTCTGCCTGCAGGCTGATGCTGAGCTTTGGGGATTCTGAAAATTCAAAGAAGCCAAAAGAAAAACACTATTCACCACAGAGGACACGGAGAAAAGACTAGGATAAGCGGTTCTTGTGTAGGTCAGTCTTCAGGCTGACAACGAGCTTTGGGAATATTTGAAGCTTCGAAATAGATAACAATCACAATCTATTATCTAATTCCTATAATGCTTGGATCGCTCGAGACAAATTAACTCTTGCTTGGTCTTCAAAACGCTCTTGATAGAAGCTGGTTTTATAAATATTTTCTTGCTGTAAAAAGCCTTCAAGGATTTCCTTTCGCTTTCGTTTATAAATAAGCCACGGCACCAATTTGTATTCTTTCCTAACATTGCGTTCGAATTCATCGTATACAGATTCAGCTGTTCCTAGAATTGTGAGATCAATATCAACAATCAGTTGCTCATCTGCAGCTTCTGCTTGGCCGTTATGCAAGGTACTCATTATCATTTTGTGGATTCGATCGATTCCATCTTGAGAGTAACTTTGCTCCAAAAGAAAATCGCTTGCCCAATTGGCACTATCTAGCTCGTTGCTAGAAGAAAAAGGTTTGTAGATAGCATCATGAAACCAAATCGCAAGCTCCATTTCTAATGGGTTCTTCGTTAGGTTTTTTGTCTTGTCAAAATGCTTAAACATCGCTTCAATATGCTTTTGAGTATGATAATGACGGTGTTTTTCGTTATAGGCAGACACTAACTCATTAAAGCAACTTGTCGATGGTTTTAATCCCATTGCTTGCATTAGATTTTGCCAACGTTCTTCATTCATGATTTGAGCCCATCAGGCAGGGTTAATATTAAGTATCAACATATTACGGGACTTCCATCCAACTTTCTAATATCTCACCTGCTTAAACAGAGTAAGCGCTTGCAGGTGACGCAGGCGCCCCAAAACTCACTTTAGCAGCAGCCTTTTCGCGTAGTAGCCCAATCTGCCTTGTATGGTGTACAATCTAACGATTCGGTTGGGATACCTTGATTGCACGCCTTTGAAATAAGGGCCTACAGAAGGAATACTGAAATTACCTACCGCTTTCTCTAAGTAATCTTTGTCTTATACTTAGTATATTTGAAGCTAAATAACAGCTTCGAAATCAAAACAAAATCAAAAAACGGCTAACAAGGAGTTCGTCTATGACTTTTAAATCCCAATACCTTAGTTTGTTAATCGGTATGACATTTTCCGGTGCGCTGCTAGCACTTTCGCTGCCAGAGCCTCAAACTGCTGACAAAGAAACCTATCCAACTAATGCAGCTTCTCTACCGCAACCAAGGCATTTTGGTGATCATGAAAAAGACAATGAAGATGACGATGATTCTAAGGAGGAGGGTGCAAAAGCTGACAGCTCTGAAAAAGAGTCGAAAGAAGGGCTTCCTTTAAAGCCAGACCGACAACTTAAGTTTGAAGCGACTGAAGGTTCATGGATGTCGTTAGATGTGAGCCCTGATGGACAAACAATCGTTTTTGATTTGTTAGGTGATTTGTACACTATGCCGGTGGTGGGAGGCGAAGCAACTCGCATTACCAGTGGTATGGAAATGGATATGCAACCCCGGTTCAGTCCAGATGGAAAAAAGATTGTTTATGTGACCGATAAAAGCGGTTCGGAAAATATTTGGACACTTGATCTATCAGAAAAAGACGCAGAGCCTGAGCAGCTGACTAAGGATACAAGTGGAGAGTTTCAGACTCCCGAGTGGACGCTAGACGGTGATTATATAATTGCGGGTAAAGCGAGCGGTTTATTTACTACTCACAAATTATGGATGTATCACATTGATGGTGGTGCGGGCATACAGTTACTCGATAAGCCGGATGATTTAAAAGCAACCGGAATTGCATTCGGAAATGACCCTCGATATTTTTGGTTTGAAGTGCGTAACAGAGATTGGAATTACAACGCGCAATTTCCACAAGTTCAAGTTTCTCGATTCGACCGTGATACCGGCAAGTTTCAATCAATGACTAGCCAATATGGTTCGGCCATGAGACCAACCTTATCATCCGATGGAAAATATATGGTTTATGCAACTCGTCATGACCATGAGACAGGGTTGATTTTGCGAGATCTCATTTCCGGTAATGAAAAATGGCTTGCCTATCCAGTGCAACATGATGAGCAAGAATCACGTTCTGCTATGGGCACTATGCCAGGCTATTCATTTACGCCTGACTCAAAAAATCTAGTCGCGTCTTACGGCGGAAAATTCTGGTCGATTAATATTGAGTCTGGCAAACAAAGCGCGATCCCATTCAAAGCCAATGTTGATATTGGGATCGGACCTAAAGTGGCCTTTGATTATAAGATATCCGATGAGAAAGCGTTTACTGCTCGGCAAATTCGGCACGCAGCACTTTCACCTAATGGCAAAAAGCTAGCGTTTACTTCTCTCGATAGACTTTACATTATGGATTATCCCAACGGCACACCAAAACGAGTGACTAATCGAGATGTTGGTGAATACATGCCAGCTTGGTCACCTGACGGTCGCTATCTAAGTTATGTGAGTTGGGATAGTCAACAAGGTGGGCACATTTATAAAGTGAGAGGAAAAGCTAATAGCAAACCACAAAAGTTAACCAAAAAATCAGCAGTCTATCGTAATGTTGTTTGGAGCCCCGACGGCGATAGAATTGTTGCAGAAAGAGGTGCCGCGCGAGAACGCAAGAATGCCACAGGTTTCTATTTCAATGAGCAATATAGCGAGTTTGTTTGGATTTCAAGTCGCGGTGGAAAGGCAACCATCATCGCTCCGGCCGAAGGTATGTTCTATGCACATTTTACTGAGAATAAAGAGCGCATTTATGCTTATGGTGCGCAGCAAGGGTTAGTTTCTTTCCGCTGGGATGGTTCAGATTTAAAAACTCACTTAAAAGTGGTTGGTAAAAAACTAGGTAGAGCCAAGCAAGCACCACCTGCGGCGCTGGTGGTTATGGCGCCTAAGGGTGACCAAGCTTTTGCGTTGAATAATAATCAGTTATTTACAGTAACCGTCCCTTGGACTGGTGGCAAACCTACCACTATAGATACTTCGGCGATAAAAGGCGCAAGTGTTCCAGCCAAGCAAATAACAGAAATTGCTGCCAACTTTCCCACGTGGGATCACCAAGGAAAAAATATTCAATGGTCGTTAGCCAATGCGTTATTTACCTACAACTTAGCCGATGCCAAGGCTTTCGAGAAAAAGTTAGAAGCAGAAAAGAAAGCAGAAGAAGAAAAAAAGAAAGCTGAGAAAATCGCAGAGAAAAAATCTAACGACAAAAGTTCAGATGATAAGAATGAAAAGTCGGATGACAAAAAAGTCGCAGAGAAAAAAGAAGATGATAAGCCTAAGAAATATCAACCAAAAGAAGAACGTATTGCAGTTAAAGCGACTCGAGATATTCCTTCGGGAAAAATACTATTGACCGGTGCTCGCATTATCACCATGAAAGGTAATGAAGTGATCGAGAAGGGTGATGTTTACATTGAAAATAATCGTATTAAATCGGTTGGAAAAGCGGGCTCATTAAACGTTCCTGCTGGCGTTGAAACCAAAGACGTTTCTGGTAAAACCATTATTCCCGGTTACATTGATATTCATTATCATTCCATGTGGTTGATCCCCGAATTACACGGAGAACAAGTTTGGCAATATGAAGCGACCTTGGCCTATGGGGTTACCACAACTCGTGATCCACAGACCGCAACCACTGATGTTTTAAGTTATTCAGATCAAGTTGAGCGTGGCGAAATGGTCGGTCCCAGAATATATTCAACAGGACCCGGAGTTTTCTGGACCGAGCCCCTGAATAGTTATGACGATGCTAAAAATGCACTAAGACGTTACAGTGAGTACTACGATACCAAGACCTTCAAAATGTATATGACAGGTCAACGAAAACAACGTCAATGGTTAATCAAAGCGTCTAAAGAGTTGGAACTAATGCCAACCACCGAAGGCGGCTTAGATATTCGTATCGATTTAACTCACGCAATAGATGGTTATCCGGGCGTTGAACATAACTTGCCAGTTTATCCACTGTATAGTGATGTGATTAATCTTTTTAAGGAGTCTGGAACGACTAGCACACCGACATTGCTAGTGACTTATAGCGGTCCTTGGGGAGAGAATTATTTTTACGCAACAGAGGATGTTTATAACAATCCTAAAATGCGTCATTTTACGCCATACACCGAACTAGCTAACCGAGCACTTCGACGCGCTTCTTGGTTCCATAAAGACGAGCATAAATTTTCTCGTCATGCCCAGTTTATTAAAAATTTAGTGGAAGCTGGCGGTAAAGCGGGTGTTGGTAGTCATGGTCAAATTCAAGGAATTGGATTTCATTGGGAGCTTTGGGCAATGCAATCGGGTGGCATGAGTAATCATGACACTTTAAAAACTGCAACCATTTTTGGCGCAGAAGCCATTGGCTTTGGCAAAGAGCTAGGCTCAATAGAAGAAGGGAAATTAGCTGACCTATTAATTCTTGATAAAAATCCATTGGATAATATTCGCAATTCCGAAGCGATTAACAGCATTATGAAAAATGGACGTTTGTATGATGCTAATTCATTGGATCAAACTTATCCTGAGAAGAAGAAATTGAAAAAGCAGTCTTTGGGGGAGTATCAGCCGGAGGTTAAGGCTGGGTTGGATTCAAAATAATTTGAGTAGAAGTACTTAATGAGTAAAAGGAGACTGTTAGCCAGTCTCCTTTTGAACATGGAACGACAGGTAAGCACGGTTCGATTTAGGCCGATGTCGAGTCTGCTATGAAATCCTACAAAATTCTTATATCTTCGAAAGTATTGTGTCAATCATTAGAAACTAAAGAATAAGGTCGGATCATGAAATACTTTTTCACTCTTTTACTACTGATTTCATTCCAATTACAGTCCGAATCGTTAACCAAGAATTCGTTCAAAGGCGTAAAAATAGGTATCACCGCGTCCGACGCAATTAAAATATTTAAGTCTTTAAAAAGTACTGCTCACCCTGCGGAGTCTGACTCCAGTTGTTATTACTTAGAGTCTACAGACAAGCAATATAAAGACATTGCATTTATGATTATTGATGGGCGAGTTGCCAGAATTGATGTTTTTGAGAATAAAAACATCTCGACAGCAAAAGGGATTCATATCGGTTCCACCAAGTCAGATGTTCTCGCCAAGTATAAGCAGGTGGAAGTTTCTCCGCATCCTTACCTCGGAGGAGCAGGCGAATACCTCGAAGTAAAACTGACTGAAAAAATAGGAATAATTTTTGAAACAGAAAAGGATACTATTAGTAGTTTTAGATTGGGCGATGACTCGATATACTTTATTGAAGGGTGTTCGTAAACTTCTGAGCAACACGTAAGTGGAGTTAAGTGTAGGTCGGCGTAGAGCTTGTAGCGAAACCCGAAAACAAACTAGTAGACGGGTTTAATGCTTGTTGATTTAACCATTTTAACTCGGTAACTTCGGCAAAGTAGTAAGCCTGCGGGTGAGCTTTGCGAACCTCAACAACTTACTAAACAGCTAAATCGAAATTAGGGAAATGGTCGAAAATACATACGAAGTTTTAGGAATTACCCTGCTCCTTTGGTCTACACACTAGGCCTTTAATTCACACTAATCCCATTTTATAATGATTCCTCGAGAGTTAAAAACTAACAGCACGGACCCACTCACGCAAAGTCACCGTATCACCAGGCTTAGTATTAAGCGCCAACACGTCCAGTCAAGCTAGCTGCTCAATCAAGTTTTTAACTTCTTCATAGGCATTATTGAGCGAATCGGTATGTCGCTGATCTCCAAACTCTTGATATTCAGAGCGAATTTCGTAAAACTTTTCTATACCAAGATACTGACTTGCAACTTCAATATGTGGACCCAAATGATTCATTTTTTCCCTTATACCACCCACATGAAAACCAAACTCTCCGCATGATGTTATAAGTACCATTGTTTTTCCTGAAAGGGTGGGTTGTAGTGGGAAGTCGCCTCGACTTAAATCGAAAGTGAACGTTTTATTAACTCTGATGACTTGATCAAACCATGCCTTTAAAACTGCAGGCATTCCATAGTTATACATGGGGGTTGATACCAATATAACATCGGCTTTTATTACTTCGTCGATTAACTCATCTGAAAGTGAAATAAGAGCATTTTGTTCAGGGGTTTTTTGTTCATCTGGGGTAAATACCGCACCAATCCAAGCTTCATCAATGAAGTGGGGCGGATTTTTGGCGAGATCCCTATAAATAACTTTAGTGTTACTTATTCTATTTTTCCATTGCTCTCTAAAGCTCTCTGCAAGCGCCCTCGATATTGAATTTCGATTTGTTCTAGATTTGTCTAATGACCGCGCACTTGTGTCTAGGTGCAGTATTGTTGGCATGTAACCCTCCGTTCGTCATATTTGATTGATTTTGGAAGATATGATTTTGAACCCGAACCAATCTCTTGACAAACGATCATTATTTTTATATAGATGAGAAATACTCATTTATAGTGATTTGGTATGTTCACTCATTTACCCCAAATAAACAGTCTTAGAGTGTTTGATTCCGCAGCAAGGTTAAATAGCTTTAAGGCGGCAGCTGCAGAACTTAATGTGACCCCCACAGCGGTATCTCATCAAATACGAGCTTTAGAGAAAAAGCTAGGGACGTTACTTTTTAAAAGAAAAACACGGCTAATTATATTAACTCCTGAAGGAGAAAAACTTGCGAGGGTTGTGTCCCACTCTTTGCTACAAATATCTGATGTTCTTGAAGAAATATCAGATAACCAATCGGTACTTACTGTGAGCACTACAACATCTTTCGCTGCACAATGGTTAGTGCCTAAACTTGAGAGCTTTCACCTTCGCCACCCCGAAATTCGTGTTGTTGTTAAAACAGGTGAAAGCTTAGATGACTTGCAAAAAGACAAACGAATAGACTTGGCAATTAGGTACGGACAGTTTGATGCACAGAATGAATATGCAACCAAACTTATAACTGAGCAATTTGGCATGTACGCGACAAAGGAGTATTTACAAGGCCTCCCTAATATTGAAGATGCAATTTTGATAGAAACCGCATGGAAAAATCGGGAATTACAGCCAATAACGTGGACACATTATTTTAACAACAAAAACGTCGACAAAGAAAAATTAAAAATCCGTTCTTATGAGCAGGAACATTACGTTATTCAGGCCGCTCTAGCAGGACAGGGTGTTGCGCTGGTCAGTTCATTACTTATCCAAACTGCATTGCGACAGAAATGGCTTGAAAAACATCCAGGTGGGGAATCTATTGAGGGATTAACATACTATATGTTGACCTCTTCCGCTCATGAAAAAAATCGCAAAGTGGTTTTCTTTCGTGAGTGGCTACTAGACGAATTGGTTAAAACATAATTGGGAACAACACGGTAAGTTGAGGATAAAAGACTTACGAGTAGGTTGGCGGTGATAACCCCAACAACTAACGTTCACCGCAACTGGAGCATCGTTGATAGGTCCACATCTAATAATTCTCACCTACACAAATGTTTTTAATTCGCGACCATCGACGTCGGGGTTTCTTCGTCACCACCAACCTACTACGCCGATTTTAATTCAAGACCTCCACCGTTTGGGAGACTTTGTTGTAGCGAAAACCGGCAGAATAATATCATGCTGAGTTAGTATTTGTTGATTCAACCATCCGCCCAGGTCAGTATGGTATTCTGCGGACTTTGTCAGACATTCTAAATAGTAGAAAAAGCAACTGGAGTAAAAAATCCCAAATAGTAGCATTAGGGATTTTTTACTAAAGTATTGTTTTAAATTAAACGCCTATTGAAGCCTACTCATTCGACTCTGGTCATTCAATCCAATATTACCCACTTTAAATTTCTGACCTTTTTTAAGTGCTGGTAGCAATGATTTTTGAAATAACAACTCAACTTTATCACTGCCCTGTTCTATCCATTTGGCCGTTCTGGCTTCGGCGATTGATTTTGCCGTACCATTCCTATCGACTAAATAAAGTACACCCGTAACTTCATATCGCCCAGCATGACTGACGCTAATATTAACCGCATTGGTGAGCCCTGCTTTTGAGGGACTAGCTTGCTTGGACTTTTTATTAATACGCGCGGTTTTTGGTTGAAAAGCGAAGGCTAGTTTTGAGTTTCTTTTGATGGTAGAGCTTCCACCTTGAGTTTCGCTAACAACTCTCATTTCCCAAAGTCCAGCGCGATTTGCGAATGGCATGTCCAGAGGTTCTTCAAACTTGAAAGCGCCTGATTTCGAAGCCGTGAGGTTTATTGGATACACCTTTCCACCCGGAGAGACTATGTTCCCAGAAACAGATTCAAGGTTTGTAGTTATTCCGGATTTCTTAAGTTCAATCTTTGCTGACATATTTTGCCCAGAAAAAAGTTGCTGGTTATCCAAAGTCATATTTAGCTTGTACGGGGAATTCTTATCAAGTACATAGATTAGATATTCTTGTTTGTCTGGTATGCTTTGAGATGTCTTTAATTGATACCGACCAGTTGCATGGGCTTTGTCGATTTTGAATGCTGACGTTCCTTTTTCAAAGGGGGTGGTTTCAAGCTGTTTGGAATTAGCATGAAAACTCATCGCTTCAATCCCCTTAGTCACTTTCCCACTCGGGGTTGTGATTTCCAATTGTTCCAAGTCGATTGCTAAATTAGTGGAAGGCGCAGACTGTTTGGCTACTGGGAGCCTAGGATCGTGCATAGATTTAGGTGATATGCGTATTAGTGCTTCTACCCCAGATGTATCGAGCGTAACCCCCTGCTTAAGGTCGTTGCCGCTGACACGAAACCAATACTCTTGACTTTCAGTCTTTACTGGTTGAGTTTGACTCTTCTTTGAAAAGTCGGTGTCAGTCATTGCTCGACTGAATTGAACAGTTTCTCGATGATTGTTGATCGAAAATAATGCTTGCTGAGGTGAAGTTAGTTCAGTCGATTTTAGTAATGCATCATTGGCATGAGCAGCCACCATGAAAAAGCTTAGGCCCGAGAAAATGATACTTTTAATTATCTTATTGGTGATCATTGTATTTCTCCTAAAGATCGTTTCTTAGAATAGTGTCGAGATTAAAACAGTTACGACGACTTTGTTGATGACTTAAAGGCTCTCTGCCTTTTGTTCTTGAGGTATCATAAAACCAAACACTTCCTGCACCAGCTTGCGAAGAACAATTTAAAAAACCATCGGAACAAGAATCTAACCAGTTTTGGGTTATTTCTAATGCAACCTGATACTGATAACCAGCGCAATAACTATCACCATCCCAAAACGCCGACTCTACATCAGAACCAATAATTGATTTGAAACTGACAGGAAGCGAAGGTCGTCCACTTGTACCCAGCAACCAATTGTTATTGTAATAAACCATCCAGCTAGTTTGCTGCATTCTGACGGCGTCACTCGCGTAACCCAAAATCCAGCCTAGCAATTGTTCAAAAACGTTTCCGGCAACAACGGCATCCGCAAGCGGAGTTCCTAAACTAGAACCGGCTATCGCTGTTACTTCTGATGTGGTGGCAATGATTGCAGGATAGCGAGAGTCCCAGGTAGGGTTTGATAAGATCCAGCGCATTACATTGGCGCCGTGGGAGTGAGTGATCACCTTTAGTTCATCAATATTATTGTTGTTGATAAAGTTAGTTATCTGCTCTGCTAAACAACCTGCTGCTGGGGAAGTCCATGCATATTCATTAAATTCGCAATTGATAACAACGTAGTTTGAAGAGTTTGGTAACCCTGCAACTACCGAATTAACCATTGCCGGGGTCCAGTAATCATTTAATGCATCGGTATTGTCACTAGTACCGTGAACAAAGGCGACACCTTTTTCGGCCATTAGTGAATTGCTAAATAACACAAATAATACAAACAGTGGGGAGAGTATTTTCATTGTAGTTCCTCTTAGTTATTAGAATATAGAAAGAAACACGACAATGATTAAAGCTAATTCTTTTTCAAGATGCAGTCCGTAGCATCTTTGTTATGCCCTTGAACGAATAAAAAAACATTGGCAAATCAGCCGAAAGCCAGAAAAAGAAAAACCAATTGTCAAAAGAGTCGGTACTGAACGTATTGAGTGACTCATCGGAGGTCAGAGTAGTGTGTTTTTAGAAAAATACAAATTTGTCTAGGTTTCGCCTCAAATTCAAATTCAAGTTTTTGCGAGAACGCTTGCCAAATGAGAACTAAATTGTTGACTTCAAAATGAGATATAAAACAAATAACACCATTAGATTCAATGGGTTAAAAATTCGAATTCCGTTGTGACTCTTTGACGCTTTCGAAACGCTTTATGTTTTTGGTTTCTCAAAGTGAGATTGATGCCCTGCAAAACTGAATACTTTTTCATTTGATCAGCTGGTAGGAGGGGAGTTTTCATGTTCAGTCAGACTGGAAGTGCATTAAAATCAAAAAAAGACAGGTAAACTCGGAAAAGCATTAAAGCCCGAAAGCTATGGTGTGGCTGGCTTTTTAGTTCGTGGCTGGAAAGGCTGAGCAAGTAAGTTCTTTAGACTTGCTTTCATGCTAAAGGGCCGTTATTTGAATAGGTACTCGCTAAGACGCCTGCCTATGCTTCTTTTTATATTCAGAAGCAGTGCAATTCATATGCTCTTTAAAGGCCTTATTAAAGGTAACACGATTACTAAAGCCAGACTCTAATGCGACGCGTTCAATTGACCAATTATTATTATCGTCTTCAAGTAATCCGACAGTGTGTTGCACTCTAAAACTATTAATTAATCGATAGAAATTTGTTTTCATATGCTGGTTGATCACCTGTGATATCGTATGTGATTTCATTCCGATCACTTTGCTTAAGTCGGTCAGTTTTAGTTTGTCGTTTAGATATAATTGTTTGGACTCGATCGTTGCTTCAATCTGATTAGCAATTTCATTGGCCGCACTTTCTGACAAAACGGAATGAATGTACTTTACCTTCTCTTGGTCGGTTTGTTGCTTGTCTTCGGTCAGAGTTGACGTTGCCGGTACCTTAGAAAGCAGTCTTTCCTCTTTGGTAAAGATGATATCTGGCTGCTTAAGGCAAACAAACCCAATAGTAAGGACGATGACACCAATTAAAAGTAACCAAATTTCGCTGACTTGACTTAAAGTGCCTAAACCTAAATATTGTTGTGCAAGAAATAGCGATACCCAAGTCGCTTCAAGGGTGATAAAGGACATGGTTAGCCCTTTGAGTTGAGTTACTATCTCGCCGCTATTGTCACTGCGTAAATGTTTTACACAGCCGCTAAATTGCAGCAGGCTGAGGCTACTAAGAATAAGGTAAGTGGTTAAATGTGCCTTTATCGCGAGCAGTCGCAACACTATTTCTGTTGGTAACGGGCCATAGCTGTCACCAGAGGCCGCAATGGCATCCCACATGGCTATTTTTTGCTCTGCCGCTCTAAAAACACTCGGACTGTTAAGGAATATCCATAAAGCTAGCCAAGGGGCTAGGTGCATTGCCCAATCACCCCAAGTAAAAGGTGTTTGCCCAGTTACTTTGCGCACGTAACCATAAAACACTGGTCCCAAAAGCATTACCATGGCAGGCATTAAATCGAGTAAATGAGGAACATGTTTGTATAAGCCAGAGTAGCTAGCGCCACCTTCAAATAACTTATAAGCCAATATAGCCATTACAACAGCCAGAATTCGACCTGGTTTGTTTTGCTCACTTCTTAACCATAACGCGACTGCCAGCATCAACGCATGACTAAAAGCGATAAAGTAAACGACACTGAGAAAGGTGGTATTCATAAGGGGTAATGATAAACCTCGCAATAATTCTTACGGCGTATTTTAACGATGTTGAGAAAGATTGGTGTAAACCTCAAGTTAGCTTGTCGACTAAAAGTGTATTAATTGCTTTTTTTTGTAAAGCTTAAAGGAATTTATCACCTCGCGAAACTTGTTTTGTCATAGTTGTTTCAGACTTAAAAAAAAATGGAGTGACGAAATGAATTTTCGGCGATATTTGCTACTGGCAGCAGTCCTTATCTGTGTCAGCCAGATTAGTGTGGCAAGTGTAAAGTTAAAACGAACCAGTTTTCTCGGGCTAATTCCTGAAACAGCTGAGGCAGGTGAAGCGGTTGTAGTGCAAAATCTACATCCTCTGGGGAGTGCCCAAGCATTAGGCCTAAAAGTTGGCGATAGAATTAGTAGTATTAATAGTCGTGAAATTGAAGACTTTTCTTCGCTAGTCACTGCATTAGGTGAAGTTAATGAAGGTGAGCGATTGAACCTAATCGTTATACGTGGCGAGCAATCGGTACCTTTGTCAGCTAAAGCGCAAGGGCGGCCACGGGAGAAAGGTCAAGGCTTTAGTGTGCAATATAGCCAATTTGAATGGCAGCGAGAGCATATTCGCACCATTAGCTATCATCCAGAGAAACCTCGAAAAGATGGTGCTGCAGTGCTGTTCATTCAAGGATACACCTGCGGCTCGATCGACTACGGCATGATGCCTAATGTAAGTTTAAATTTATTACTGGGAAGTTTTGCGCAAGCTGGTTTTACGGTGATGAAAATGGAGAAGCCAGGTGTCGGTGATAGTGAAGGTGAACTTGATTGTCGTCAGTATGACTTTGTTACTGAAAACAAAGCGTTTTTAGCTGGCCTAGAACACCTAAAATCACAGCCGAAAGTTAAAGCGAGTAATGTCTTTGTATTTGGGCACTCTCTCGGTGTGCTGCATTCGGCCATAATCGCTGAACAAGGCTTAACTAAAGGAGTTATTGGTTATGGTGGCGTGGTTAAGTCTTGGGTCGATTATCTACATGACATTTACGCAAAACAGTCAGTTAAGTATTGGGGAGTTGATGAAAAGCAGGCCAAGCAAAATGTAACGACAATCTCGCCGTTTCTTAAAATGTGGTTAGCGGCCGATACGCCTTGGAAAGAAGTCCTAGCAAGTCAAGCCGCTAAGCGTGTTATAGCTGCCGATTTAGTGGCGATTAACAATGAGCAGATAATGGACCGTCACTATAGTTTTTTTCGCAGCATTAATCGTTATGACTTTGAATCTCTATGGGGAAACGCAAATTCTCATGCACTGATGTTACACGGAAAATATGATATTCAGGCAATTGAAGGAAACTGGGCAAAGGATATTGCAACCCTTGTTAACAAAAATGAAGGGGTAACGGGAAAAGCTTTAACTTTTGAGCAAACCGACCACAACCTCCTTAAGTTTGCAAATAAGTCTGACTTAATGACATTTACTCGGGGGCAAGCCAATGATTTGGGGGAATTTAATCAACGCATTGCTACTCAATCAGTTGAGTGGATGGAAAATATTCTTAAGCAACAAACAACCGCAAGCACCTCTAAGTAACCTATTAACCTTGGGATAAATAAATGAAAAAATCAGTTTTATTTCTTATGGCAGTTTTAACTGTCGTTAGTGTTAGTTTGCCCGGTCATTCGACGGCTACTGAGCAAAAGCATTTTCGTCATTTAATGTTTCGAGAAAGCCCATTAACTTCATACCGAGGGATTCATCCCGTGTCGAAACAACAAAGCCAGTCAATTGCGCACTATGAATTTAGTTATGATGATCAAGGTAGAGTGATACAAATTAGCCGTAAGATAAATGATACGCTAATTGGTGGTATGGGAGTTTTTGATTCGTTTATTTGGTTTGCACCGCAAGTCAAAATAGATTACCAAGCGAATCGGGAAGTTCATACGTATTATGGACTAAAAGGTGAACAGATTAGTGCCCATGGCAAAGTTTGGCGGGCCGAATATAAGCTAGATGAAAGTGGTAACAGGCAGTCCCTAGTATTTTTTGATGCTCAAGGTAAGCCAGCAGAAAGCGAATGGAATATTCATCAATACCTGTGGCGAGCGAGTCATGATGGGCATACTTTTGAAAAACGTTTGAATTTAAAAGGTGAGCAGATGGCGTTGCGACCTGAGTTTAAATTCTATGAAGTAAAACTTGAATATGATAACGATGGTAAGCTGATGTTTATGCGAAACTTTGGTGTTAATCATCAGCCAACCAATAATGATTCAGGTGCGGGAATAGACCGTATTACCTATGATTTAAGTGGAAACTTTACTCGGTGGCAGGTGTACGACAAAGATGGAAATGCTGTTGAGGGAAATCGACCCATGGTCCATCTAGGTGAGCACCTATATGATGGCGTTGGTAATAAAATCGGTATGCGAGGCTTTGATCGCCATGGCAAAAATATTCCGTTTTCTTGGGGAAGTATAAAACAGCTACGTAGTTTCAATAAGCAGGGAATCCAAGACTCATACACCGCGTTTAACGCCGATGGCTCGTTTGATGTCCATTTAAAGTGGCAGTATAACGAGCGAGGAACGCAGCAAACATCGTTAACATCCTTCGATGAAAGTGGTAAAAAATCTCCTAGCCCGCATTTAAGAGGTGCAGCTCAGATTACCTTTCATAATGATAAAGGTGAAACAGAAAGAAAATTTTATGATGCCCAAGGAAAACAAATGCAAATAGCAGAGTGAACCACTTTTATGGCCTGAGAATAAAGCGCCTGTTTAGCCTAATTCTTTCGCTGTTATTCTAATTGATTTTTAAACTCACTTAGGGGGCGTCCGCCCCCCTGTTTCTTTGCATTTTGAACTTAGCGAAAATTATTTCGCGCTTAGTTTTCTGCTCTTGAAAGTACCGTGTGCAAGTAGTTTAAGTTTGCGGGAGCAAAGTCAAAACCCTCGCCTGATTTCGATTTCATAACATTAGATACAATCCCTACGACTTTGTTGTCTATGTCTAACACAGGACTACCGCTCAACCCTCTTAGTTTTGATAAATCTAATTGGGGCATTAAAACTCTGATGTTATGCGGTTCGTGCGCTAAGAAACTACCCTCATAAATATCTTGCTGGCAACTGGCTTGGCTGGAATAACTGCAACCATAGGCTTTAAGCTTTTCACCCTGAGTTAAGGCTGTTTCCCTTAGGGTTAAGATGGAAAGGTTGGAATGATTTTCCTTCACTTCAAATACTAACCAGTCTTTTTGCAGAACTTTAATATCGATTGCTTCGCTTTTGTCAGCATTGAGCAGCCGCCCGAGAACAACATATTCATTGGGACGTTTATTAGGGTGTACACGCCACTCCTTAACATGACCATCAATAGAAATGTTGTTCATGTTAGGAGACTTAGCTTCCAAGAATACATGTTTTACCGTGACCGCATAGAGCTTATTATTGTGTTTAATCAAAAAAGCATTGCCAACAAATGACTTATCGTAATTAGTGTCGTGAAAGCTAATGCGGTTGATACCTGAAAATTGAGTGGCTTTGACTAAAGGTGTTATTAAGGTATAGCCAAGCACCAAGATTAATAAAGTTTTATTCAAAATTGTATGCATAATTTTATCTGTGATGGTTAGGGGGAGATTCAGTATTAGGCACTATATAAATTGAGTTGATAAGCTCAATGCAGTTTAACAAGTCATAGAACAGGTATTGCTGTTTCAGTGTTGCTAACTGGATAAAATCAATCAAGCTTTACACCTTATTATTTCAGCGAAGTAAACTAAATTATAAATTTCTAAAAAGGTAAATCAAATGAAGCTAGAGAACAATAGAGTGTTACGTACTAATTATATTTTACTCGCTAGTTTATTATTTAGTGGCTTAATAATGAGTCGCTCCTCAGCAGCTGATACAACTGAGTTAGCTTTTTCTCTATTACAAAATCGTCCAGCTATTTATATAAGGGTTAATCAAAGCAAACCATTCTTAGTGATTTTAGATACTGGTCTGGGTAGAGGGCTAATGTTAGATAACCAAAAAGCGCGTGCTATAGGTTTGCAACCTCTACAAACTGATGTTGTTGATAACCTCGGTATGGGGCAATTGAAATTACAGCGCTATGCCAAAAGTACATTGAGCATAGGTAGTATGCAGCTTCCTATTTCTAACATTAACGGTGATGAGAGAACCCCTCAATTGATGGCGATGATGGGCAAAGATAAATATGGCAACAGTCCAGTGGGTGTATTAAGTGTTTGGGAGTTTAGAGATCGACAAATATCATTCGATTTGGCAGAAAAGGCGTTGTCTCTTTCTACCACGCAGAGACTTAATGCTGGAGAGGAAAATGTTGTGCCTATTATCGATACAGGGCGTATCCCCGAGTTTGCTATCAAGATTGATGGGCAACCGTTTAACGCACATTTAGACTCAGGTTCCTCGGCTAGCTTGATTCTACCTAGTAATATGCTTGATAAATTTTCTTACCAGCAGCCTCCCAAAAAACAAGGAAAAGCGCTGACTGCGGGCATGGAACATTCACTTTGGACAGCGCAGCTTAAAGGAGACGTTGAAATCGGTAGTGTGAGAGCACAGAACCCGAACATACTTTTTATTAATAAATTGCCAAGAGTCAATATCGGTTTTAGTTTTTTCAACAAGGGTAAGATAACGATTGACGGTGTTAATCATCTGGCCAAATTTGAATATCGAGGTTGACCTTACGTGTTCAATTACTCAAAAAAGTAAAGAAGAGTAGTTAATAAAAGTTGACCTTGATTTTTAAAAATTACATTCCAACGCCTTACTAAAAGTAGCAAAAATAGTTTGGAGAACCCGCTCTGTTTAAAAATTACACAACTATTTTGAGATATTTAATTATTCTAACGCTTTCGGCATTTGTTTATTTTTTGTACTGCTCCTTATAATCAAAGCGGACTCATCCAATAATAAAAATATTGATTTGAGATATTCGTGCTGGCTAACTTAATTCGTACTAACTTAATTCAGAGTTTGTTATTAGAAAATTAAGTAGCGAGCACATTAAATATTTTATTTAGATCATAATGACTTTATGTGTTTCCCAAACGTGATTAGCATTGATGCTGTTCGCGCAAAATACATTATGTGTTCCAAATAAAAATTAGCACTGATAGGACTAATTTTATGAAGCTCACTCGATTCGCAATTTTAACTTTCTCGTGTTTATTTTCTTTCTCTACGTTTACATCGGCACACAGTACGATGTTTGACGATAACTATACATTTGACGATACCAACGAAGGTCCTTCGGCGGCCTTGCTGATGCTTTTTAATGAAGACTTTAATTTGGCTGCGGCAAATCTTTGTACTAATGGTACAGCCAACGGTTATCCCTGTAGCAATGTGGATTTAATGTCATTTCTTCCTAAAGCAGATATGGGAGGAGGGACTCAAAACCTCAACGATATTTGGGGCTGGACTGATCCGGTTAACGGCAATGAAATTGCTATTGTTGGACGAACTCACGGCACCGCATTTGTGGATGTCACTGACCCAGAAAATCCAGTTCACTTGGGTTTTCTACCATCCCATAATAATGGCAGTGATTCTTGGCGTGATATGAAAGTCTACGGCGACCATGCATTTATTGTTGCTGACGGCGGTGGTAATAGCGGCCATGGTTTACAAGTTTTCGATTTAACAACTTTACGAACGGTAACTCCTGGCGGAACTTTGTCTGAAACTAATCATCTAGGTGGCTTTGGTGCGGCACATAATATTGCGATCAATGAAGACAGTGGTTTTGCGTATATCGTCGGTAGTAACCAATGTAGCGGTGGGTTGTATATGGTGGATGTTTCTACTCCTGCCAATCCCACTTTTGCTGGTTGCTTTTCTTCGGACGGTTACACTCATGATGTCCAGTGTGTAAATTACAATGGTCCAGACGTAGCTTACGCTAATAAAGAAATCTGTGTCGCTTATAACGAAGATACGATCACCGTTGTTGATGTCACTAACAAGAGCGCACCATCGCAAATTTCTCGCACTGGTTACACGGGGTCGCAATATACTCATCAAGGCTGGTTTGTGGATGATACCCACACCACTGTGGTAATGAATGATGAATTAGACGAGCAACGTAACGGCCAAAATACCACTTCCTATATTTACGATATGACTGACTTGGATAATCCGGTTGAGTTAGGTCGTTACACTGGACCAACTGCGGCGATAGATCACAATCTTTATAGTGTTAACGGATTAGTGTTTGAGACAAACTACCGTGCAGGATTGCGGATTTTAAATACTGATAACGTCACCTCGGGACAACTTACTGAAGTAGCTTATTTTGACACCATTGCCGGATCTGACTCGGCTCAGTTTTCCGGCACTTGGAGTAACTACCCCTATTTTGCAAGCGGTAATGTTATCTTGAGCGATATAGGTAACGGTTTGTTCGTAGTGGCTCCAGATTATGATGCGATTGCTAATCCACCGCCACCGCCGCCGGCAGAATATTGTACGGCGTCCGGCAACAACGCCAGTGAAGAGTGGATCAGTAATGTTGAAATTGGTGCATTCACCAATCCATCAGGTAGTTCGCAATACACCGACTTTACCAACTTAATAATGACTGCAAACCGGGGTGACAACAATGTCACACTAACGCCTGCATTTGGTGGACAATCATACAATGAGTGGTGGAAAATCTGGATCGATTTAGATGCTGACAGCGTCTTTGATGCCAATGAATTGGTTTATGACTCGGGTAGTGCTTCCTCTTCTTCAGTCAGTGGAACGATAACTATTCCAGCCACCGCTGCTCTTGGAGAAACTCGTTTGCGAGTGGTAATGAGATACAACGCCGCTCCCGATGCTTGTGGGACCTTTAACTATGGTGAAGTGGAAGACTATACCGTAAACATCGTTGATGATGGCACGCCACCACCACCGCCTCCACCAACAGAAACATTTGAGAATACTAATAGTTTTAGTATTCCAGATAACAATACTACCGGGGTTTCTAGCCCGATTAGCGTGACTCGTAGTGGAGAATCTGGAACGGTGAGTGTTACTGTGAATATCACCCATACCTATAAAGGTGATTTAATAGTAGACTTGATCCATCCAGATTCGACGGTTTATAACCTACATAATCGAACGGGTGGTTCTGCAAACAACATTAACGAGACCTACAGTGTGGCAGTGGGAACCAAAGATTCAGCTGGCACTTGGGAGTTGAGAGTTAGTGATCGAGCCAGAGTCGATATTGGTACCATTGATAGTTGGAGTATTACTTTTTAGTTGTACTGTTCATTTAATTCCAAAATAGTAGTTGTTGGTTTAATTGGAACTATCGGTTTGGTTCGTTAAGCCAACACAAAAAAGTAAGCCATTCGCTTACTTTTTTTGTTTATAATGAAACTGATTATCAATGCTTCAGAATGATCCATCTTAAGTAAAGAGAAACGTGCTCGATGAATGATAGAACAAAAGCATTAAGAAATAGAGTAAGAGTTAGTCAACAAAAATTCTGCCAAGTTAAATTTTTAACTAGAGTTTTTGCAGCGACTGCTCTATTACTATTTTCTTCGTTTAATTTCGCTGAACAACAACAGCAATCTCAATCGTTACAGGCCTTTATAGATGCTCAACAATTGCTAAAGCAATCGAATCAGCTTGAAGAGCAAGCCAAACGGTCGTTACTGACTGCTAATCAAACCCGTCAGCTGGTTAGTAAGAAAAGGGTAGAAGTACGCAAGGAAAAAGACAAACAAAAAAGGGAAGTGTTTGAACTCCAAGCAACTGAACTTGCCAAAAGCCTTGAAACTCAGCAGAAAGATGGCGCTAGTCAAAGAACTCAAGCACTACTGCTAAAGCGAAAAGCGATGGATTTATTTAGCCAAGGATTAACAAACGAGTGGTCGACTTGGGTGAATAACACGCAACCCCTTACTATGGATAAAGAAACTCTCGATTATATTTCTCATAATGCCGTTGTACGAAGTGTACATCCGACCATGTTAAATAAGATGGGGTTAAACAAGACTGGACTAAATTCTAGCAAGAACGAAACCACAAATCAGAATACCGCATCGAAAAACTCAGATAACAATAAAGAAAAAATGTCTCTTAGAATTGCCTCGCTAATTGGACAAAGCGCACCCGCCGATCTCGATATTTCAGCATTTCAATTATCCAATGATCAAAATTATCTGGCACACATCGAAGTTCATAACGCTGTTGATACAGAGCAAAGCAATGTCTCGCAAGTTCCTTTGAATCAAATGCACCAATGGCGCTTACTAATTTCTGATCTACATGGCAAACCAGTCACCGGTAAAGAGATTGAAGTACTTGGTCATATGCCAGGGCATGTACATGGTTTACCGACGCAACCGCAGGTGACAAAGGAGCTAGCCAGTGGCGTTTATTTAGTGGAGGGAGTCAAGTTTCAAATGCAAGGCTGGTGGGTGATGCAGTTTGAATTAGAATCACCGACACAAGAAAGTGCCTCTTCGGCTGAAGAGAAAAACAAGAAAAGCAGTTTTACCTTTAATTTGATTTTATAGTTTAAGAAGCCTCTATGTCATATTTTCGAAATAGCCTAATCTTAGGAACTGCTGTATTACTGATAAGCTGTGGTGAACAAAAAGTAGAACATGACTTTACTCAAGCCGACATTTTATTTTTGAAGCAGTTTTCCCTTTCTAGCTTAGCTGAAGCGCCTAAATCAAAGAGCAATTCGGTGGCATCCGATCTGAATGCCGCTAAGCTTGGTCATCAATTGTTTTTCGACAAACGGCTCAGTGCCAATGGCGAAGTGGCGTGCAGTCACTGTCATCAACCTGAAAAATACTTTACCGATGGCTTAAAAACATCGGTCGCAATAGGTACGGCTAAAAGAAATGCCCCTAGTGTGCTATCGGCTTCATGGAGTCATTGGATGTATTGGGATGGACGCAAAGACAGTGTTTGGTCACAAGCTTTGGGGCCTTTAGAAGATCCTGCGGAACATGGGTTTACTCGAGTCAAAGTCGTCAAGTCTATCGCCAAAAATTATGGTCGGAGCTATGAGGCTATCTTTGGAAAAATACTTGCAGATGAACGGCTAATGAGTTTACCAGACGATGCTACGCCTCTTGGCAGTGAACAACAAAAACAGCTCTGGCAACAAATTGACCCGCAAGTTCAAGAGAAAGTTAATCAAGTATTCGCTAATGTCGGTAAATCGTTAATGGCTTATCAACGCCAACTGAAAACCCCGCTAGCGCGATTTGATCACTATGTTGATGGGTTAGTGGCAGATAATTTAACCACCGCTAATCAGCTAAATGAGTCAGAATTAAATGGAATGAAATTATTTTTAGGACGCGCTAATTGTGTCAGTTGTCACAACGGCCCACTGTTTACTAATTTCGAATTTCACAACATCGGCGCACCTGAATCGGATAAAAATAATGTCGATCTAGGACGATATTCGGGTATCAAATCATTGGTTGCTGACGAGTTTACTTGTCTTTCCAGTTACAGTGATGCGAAACCAGAAGAATGTATGGAAATGAGGTTCCTGAAAAAGCAAGGACCAGAATTAGTCGGTGCGTTTAAAACGCCAAGCCTAAGAAATGTTTCGAAGACAGCTCCCTATATGCAAACAGGTCAATTTGATTCTTTAGAACAAGTGATTGAACACTATGATATACCCAAGCCACCTTATTATAACCGTCAGCAACACCCAAACCGGCCACACTTCGATATTTTGGCATTAAATCTTAAGCCACAAGAAAAGCTCGACCTAATTGCATTTTTGCATACTTTGACTTCGCCCATTCCTGAAGGGGATGAGTGGTGGCAGGAACCCAAATAATAGGAGCTGGGAGCCAGGAGCTGGAATATTTTTATGCCAAATAGTGAACAAGTGAGGCCTCGACTGCGCTTGTCGTCTTTCATGTTATTTTTGCTTTTAAAACAAAAGATATTAAGTCCCCTGAGCGGAGTCGTAGGGTATGCATTTAGGTATAAAGTTTTTTTATCTCCTCACAGGAGAGAGGATTAAGGAGAGGGGAGGTTTTAATATTTTAGAAACTAAATGTCCTAAAACGTCCCCCAAACCGAAAACTTATATTCGGGTTCTCGAGTACGATAAGAGACTTCTGATTCAATTAATGGACCAGCTCGATTGCCATCAAATAGGTAGCGAGAGCGAGTAAATTCACCGGTATTGATTTGGCGAACTTCGAGTTGTATTTTTAAGTCGAAAAAGCGAGTTGTTTCAATAAATGCATGAAATCGGTCATTACCTTTAAAAATGATTCTTTCTTCCGCTCGAAAATGCTCATCGAGAAAATGGCTCTCGTAATCAACTCCCCAAGCCCACTGGTCATCGATCAAGTCTTGTCGAAATTTCAGCCCTAGAAAATGCGGCGTATAACCACTAATCGTTCGCGTTTGGTTGGTGATTGGATCATCAAATTCCGAGTCTCTATAACGATGCGCAATCTCTAGCAGCCCATTTTCAATGAAACCGTCCAGAGGTAGGTTAATATCGGTGACAATACCCCAAAATCGAGCGTCTCCAGCATTGCCTATTCCATAACTTGGATTGTCTTCATCATCCGAGGGTAGAATAATTTGTTCCAAAATATCCTGCTGCCATTCGTGAAATAGCTTAACGGTGAGACTTCCTTTTTCGCTAAAACTTAGGTCATATGTTAGTGATAACTCATCTTCTATATCAGGTGCTAAATTAGGATTGCCCGAAACTATATTGCCATCTTGAGCCTGGTTGCTAGCGGCAAAATCATTAAAGTCCAATTGTCCGACTGAACGTTCGCCTGCAATTGCAATTTGTGAGTCGGTGTTTAGCTTATAAGTTGCAGACAACCTAGGTTTCAAGAATTTGAAATTCCGGCGGTTTGCAACCTCACCAGTGACCTTGATTTCAGAAAACTCGCCGGTGATCCCTCCTTCGACCGTAAGAACGTCTGACCAAGGGTAAACAAATGTTGCGAAGATTTCACTTCTTAATTCTTGAACATCAACATCCGCACCATTAAGCGCTACCTGCTCCCCATTCTCCAGATAAGTAGATTCTTTTCTAAGTTTGTTTTGAGCAATTTCAAATCCGTATTCAGGTTTCAACTTGTTTTCACCGCCGTAACCAAAAGTCGCACGTACAATCATTTCGGTTTTAAGCGACTCTTGTTCGAAGTTTGATAGCAGTTCTGTGTCATCCGAAAAGTCTTCAAATAGCACTTGATTTTCATATTGAAAGTCCCTCACTACACCAAGGCCGATCAAATGCATCTTCCATGTCTCACTTTTCTCTAACCAATCTACTCCGAGCTCTGCCATTTTAAATTTTCGATCTTCATCAATCAATCGACGTTTATCTATTGGAGATTGATCCGGTAACCTAAAATTAAAAATATCTCGTTTAATTTCGGTATCTCTTCGATCGCCACCAATTCGACCATTTAAAGTGAGAGTTCCTGATTCATATTCCTTTGAGCCTTGGCCATTACTAAAAAACCAGCGACCGGTATTTTCAAAGGTTTCTTCTGAGCTAGAGATAAGCTGCTCCAGGTGGTCTCTATTTTCAATGGTGGCCTCCCTATAACCCGGCCCACCACCAGTATCCATATCAAAAGCGGTTTCCCAGTCACCCAAGTTGGTAGAAATTGCAGCCTCTATGTTGGGTTGAGTATTACCATCTGGAGCCCTTCGTAACTTAGCTGCCCAAGTTCCGCTCGTTTGATTAGTTTTTTTTATGATATTTGCTACCACTGATTGACCAGAAGCTTCACTTGCTGCAACACCACCTCTTAGAATTTCTATCCGTTCCACTAGTGCCGCTGGGATACGAACTAATGCTCCAGAAAGACCACCAGATTTAGACGTTGGGCGTAATCCATCAACTAATACATTGCCAGCATTACCGCCAAAACCACGATTATTTTCCCCCTGATCAAACTTAAAACCAGGCAAACGCTGGACCATATCCAGAGCATTCTGAGGGCTATATTGTTGGAAAAAGCTTACTTGATAGATAGAGTTACTAATGTTTGCTTGCGATACTGTTGTGGTTGCTATTCCTGTCTGTTCTGCAAGTGTATGAAGAGGCAGCTGCAAGACTATTGCAGGTACTAATACTTTGAAATAATTACGGTAAGCCATTCGCTTGGTTTTTAACAGGGCGCAGCTGATTGATTTGTTTTGGGAATGAGGCATTAAATACTAACTTTTCAGCAAAGATGGGAAGATGGCTCTAAAAACTAGATTATCTTGAGTTCAGATTTCGGTTGCACTGAAGTATAGTCAGTTTCATTTTATCCCACAGGCTAAATTTGTAACAGAATTGTTCTAGTTGTGTTATTTGAAAGTGGTTAGACCTGGTTATTCGCTTGCTGTTTATCTTTTGACCTGTTGCAAGTTAACAAACAACACGCTACTTTAGTCAAAAATATCTATTTAGGGGAAAGTAATCAACGAACGTAAGCACATAAAGATCATTCACAAAGCGACTCAAACAGTTCTAGCTGATGGTCCTTTGGGTAGGGAGATTAGACAATTCGAAGGTAACTACTATTGCCGAAAGCGCTGGATAAATCAAACATGTTTTAAGGTCAATTTCGTTCCAGGTATTTGTGTCTATAAATTATTGTATGTGTGGGCTGATTTAATAATCAATGGTGAGAGGGAAAAACGTTTTTTTTCTTGGATATATTGGCTTCCCAATCCGTTACTACCCTTTATTTGGTTTAGGATCGCAATCCCTGGAGGGGATCCGGATCTTGAATACATCCTGACTGAGCTGCCTAGCTAGCATGGGCTTAATTATCTCTAAATAAAAAGAGCCTATAGTGAATTTTAGTTTTTAAAAAGGAGCGTAAAAAGATGTCAGTTATAAAACATATTCCACGAATAAAACTCACTCACTCGCCGACACCATTAGAGTATGCACCTCGACTTTCTGAATTGTTGGGAATTGAACTCTGGATAAAACGTGACGACTGCACCGGACTAGGAGGAGGGGGAAACAAGACTCGAAAACTAGAATTTCTATTGGCTGATGCTCAATCGAAATGTGCTGATACCTTGGTTACTCTAGGTGGAATCCAGTCCAATCATGCGCGCCAAACAGCTGCGGCTGCTGCCAAATTTGGCTTCGACTGCGAGTTGGTTTTGCAAGCGGTGGAAGGAACACCAAGATCGAACTATATGAATAATGGAAATATTTTACTCGACAAATTATTTGGCTCAAAAATTCATACTTTGTCTGATGACCAAGACATTGAAGAATTTGCGCAGGGTTTGATGCAGCAACTTTCAGACCACGGTAAATTGCCTTACCTTATTCCTATTGGGGGCTCTAATTCGATAGGTAGCCTTGGATATGTTCAATGTGTCTATGAATTATTAGATCAGCTGAGCACCGATGCAATTGAATGTAGTGAGGAAGACCAGAATGGTAGAGTAAATTTTGATCGCATTATACTTGCCACAGGTAGTGCTGGTACTCAAGCAGGGTTACTAGCTGGCCTGATTGCTACTAATGATCAAACTGAAGTTTTAGGCATTAATGTGAGTAGACCATCATCTGAACAAGATCCTTTAGTTTACCAATTGTTAAAGCAAGTTATGGCCGACTTAAATTTTGATCCAAAAAAAGTTAGTGAGTCAATGCTACGCGCAAGAGTCAAAACCAATGGGGATTATTACGGTGAGGGTTACGGTCAGGTAACCGAGGCAATGCTCGAAGCAGTTAAGACTTGTGCTGAATTAGAAGGACTTCTGCTTGATCCTGTCTATAGTGGAAAAGCGATGGCTGGGCTGTTTGATTTATGTAGAAAAGGTGAAATTGCAGCGGGAAGTCGTGTGATGTTTTTGCACACAGGTGGAAGTGTTGGGTTGTTTGCTTATCAGGAGGCTTTTTAGTTTGCAGTCGACCAAACTAAACTTTAGGCACTAAAGATGAAGTATCTAAGTCAAAAGATTAAATGGATTTACCATGGAGTCATAAAGATCACGGAGAGTATAAGCTTTAGGTGTTTTTGATTTACTTTCCAGCGGGAGAGGGGAAATTCTTAAGCTATACCGAGCGGATAGAGTTGAATTAGCTCAAAACTAAAAGTCTACAAGACTTCACTACTGGGCAAGCTCTGCCTCCGTGGTAAAGATTTTTCATTTCCTAATTTTTAAGTGGATTAAGTTTATCACTCTAAAACCGTTCCAATTTGAGATATTTAATGGAAAACTTATTTCAATCGGTAGACAATAAACCAGACTAAAAAATAACAAATCGCACTGATAGGAGATCACCTATGCTACCCATTCTATTAATCCACGGATATAGCACAGAAGGTAAGGACGAAAAAGTTGACAAAATCTATGGTTCACTACCTAAAGAACTGAAAAAGAAGTTCGGTAATCAACAAATTAAATCTTTAAATCTAAGCCGCTGGATTTCCTTGAGTGATGGTGTGATGTTAGATGATGTCAGCTACGCCATGGACAGAGCTTTAAAAAGTGAGCATCCGAGTCTTTTAGAGTCGGGGTTCCATGTGATCATCCATAGCACCGGCGCATTGGTTGCTAGAAACTGGATAAAAAAGTTTTCTGCAAAACCATCTCCAATCCAGAATCTTATTCATTTAGCCGGTGCAAACTTTGGTAGTGGTTTAGCGCATATCGGACAAGGCCAATTATCACGTTGGAAAAATCAACTGTTACAAGGAACCGGAGTTGGGACACGAATTCTAAATGAACTCGAATTTGGTTGCGATAAGACCATTGATTTACATACTCACTTTTTAAAATCTGGAAACGACATGCGCGCGGACTACGGCGTACAAGAGTTTTGCATTATTGGGTCACAAACCTTGCCCATGTTAAGGCTCGTACCAATCCGATACGTGAAAGAGGATTCTTCCGATAATACCGTGAGAACGAGTGCTGGCAATCTCAATTTCAATTACATCAAGGTCACACCAAAAGCAAAAGTGCTTTCAATGAAAGTTAGTAAACTAAGAACTTTGATTAATAAGCGATTGCAAAACAAAAAAATCACAGAGTTTCATTATGATTTTGATACGACTCATTTAGCCAATAGAAGGCAGGCTATTCCGTTTACAGTTGCTTATGAAACGGCTCATTTTGGTGACAAGATTGGAATTGTAGGTGGCAGCAAAAATCGAACGAGTGTGATGCCGCTCATTAAAACCGCGCTTTCTACCGGGGCGACCGACACAGCTTATCAGAAAGCGATTGAGCGATTTTCTACTGCCCATGATAAAACCTTTGAACGGGCTGCGAAACTCAAGAAAAGACTGACTGAGTGGGATCCGCAAGAACAGTATGAAGGGCATGCGCAACTTATTTTTAGAATCAAAGATCAATTTGGAAATGGAGTTGAACACTTCGATGTTATGTTTCAATCAGAAAAAGCTAAAAAAGGACAGATAAGGTTAGAAAAACGAATTGAAGATCATCACGGTAATAAAACCTGTAAAGGGATTATTACTTTTTATTTGCGAACTCAGGAATTCAACTCGAAAACTAAACAGTTCGAAGAGATCCTTCATAATGTCGTTCCATTGGACATTGAAATAACCGGCCATGAGCCAGATTCTACTGAGATTGAATTTGTGCCCGTGAATATTCAAATGTCGGCAAAACAGGTGATGGGAGTTATCCAGAGTTTTAGAACAACCATTATTGATATCGAGTTAGTAAGATTGCCTACTGACAAAGTATTTGAAATAACCAAGCGTTAATAGTACAAAGCTATCAGGAGGCGAACGCCAAACTAAACGTTCGTCACCTGAGCTTAGTTATTGTTTTAATTGAACATTACTAACTCCTGCCAAATATGAGTGAGTATTTATTCTCAATAATGTTCAGAATCTCTTGTCTTGAATTAGGCTGATTTATAGCTTTTCCCTATCGGAGTAACGACCAATCTAGTTGCTTATTACTATATTAGGTATACAATTTTCAGAAATTTCTGAAAATTGGTGAATTTGATAGTGACCATTTCAACTGAGCTCGAAACTTTTGTCGTCCATTTTGGCGAAATGGGGAGTCGATGGGGGTTTAACCGAACCGTCGGTCAAATGTTAGCTGTGATCGTTTTTAATGAGCGGCCGTTAAATGCTGACCAAATTGCCGAAATGTTAGGTATTTCTAGAGGCAACGTTAGCATGGGACTTAAGGAATTGCAGTCTTGGCAGCTAATACGAGTCCACAAGAATCAAGGTGATCGCAAAGACTATTTCAAACCCATTGGAAGCCTTTGGGATTTAGCCATTCAAGTCCTTTCTGAACGAAGAAAAAGAGAAGTTGAACCGACTTTATCATTACTTAGAGGCCAGTTAATGACTGACTCGAATGACGAGAATCAATTCACTCGCGATAAAATCAAAGAAATGCATGACCTGCTTGAACTATTCAATACTTGGTTTAGTGATATTCAACGAATGAGTCCAGAAAGTCTGCAGACTTTACTGAAATTGGGATCTGGAGTCGGAAAAATTCTCGATATTAAACATCGCTTTTCTTCAAGCGGTTCTACAAATACTGATTAAAAACTTCGACAAGAAAAATTCTATCTAGTTATTTGGTTAAATGAACGGAGTACAAAAATGTTAGAAACATTTTTACTGTCGCGGATTCAGTTCGCTACTAATATTAGCTTTCATATACTTTTTCCTAGCATTTCTATCGCACTCGCTTGGTTTCTCTTTTATTTTAAAGTGCGTCATGAAATATCCGGTCACCCTGTTTGGCTACGATGTTATCGATTTTGGGTGAAGATATTTGCACTGACATTCGCAATCGGAGTTGTCAGTGGTATCACTATGTCGTTTCAGTTCGGTACTAATTGGCCTGGCTTTATGGAGCGTGTAGGGAATATTGCTGGTCCTCTATTAGGCTACGAAGTTTTGACTGCTTTTTTTATGGAGGCGACCTTTTTGGGAGCAATGCTTTTTGGTATGAAGCGACTTCCAAGCTGGGTGCATACTCTTTGCACATTTTTGGTTGCTATCGGTACTAGTATGTCGGCATTTTGGATTCTAGCACTAAACTCTTGGATGCAAACCCCGCAGGGGCATATCATGGTTGACGGGGTTGCCCACCCAGAAGACTGGGTGCAAATCATTTTCAATCCGTCGTTTCCTTATCGATTGTTGCATACGTTACTTGCATCAGGCCTAACGGCCTCTTTCTTGGTGGCCGGTATATCGGCTTACAGAATATGGAAGGGAGACAACAAGCTGGCACCAAAGGTCGCGCTTAAGGCTGGAATATTCACAGCGGCGGTGTTAATTCCACTACAAATTTTTATCGGTGACTTGCACGGTCTAAACACACTTAAACACCAACCTCAAAAAATAGCTGCCATGGAGGGGATTTGGGAGACTCAAAATGGCGCGCCGTTATTGCTATTTGCAATTCCAGATGAAGAACAGCGTACGAATCATTTTGAAATAGCAGTGCCTAAATTGGCGAGTATAATTTTGACCCATGATTCCAACGGTGAAGTAAAAGGGCTTAATGAATTTGAAGGGGAGCACCCACCAGTTAAAGCTGTTTTTTTTAGTTTTAGAATTATGATCGGTGTTGGGCTGTTAATGCTGATTGTCAGTTGGTTAGTGAGTTGGTTTTTAGTGACTAAAAAAACACTACAAAAAAAGACTCTACTGACACTGGTTAGTATGAGCTTTTCGGGCTGGGTGGCAACTCTTGCCGGATGGTATGTAACCGAGATAGGAAGACAACCCTATTTAGTCAGTGGAGTGCTTAAGACTTCAGAAGCAGTAACCAATTTACCACCTTCGAATGTGTTGTTTTCGTTAATTGTCTATGTCATAACGTATACCCTAATTATGGTGGCTTTCTTACATACGATTTTCTATATGGCACGCAAGTCTGCCGCTGTACCAGAGTTCGACTTAAGCGATCTGAATAGCGGAACTTCACTAACCAACTACAAAGGCAAAGGGGTAAATAGCAATAACCAACCGATTGGAGAAAGTGCATGAGTTTCGAACAGGCGTTGCCCTATATTTTTCTTTTGCTAATGGCATTATCTATTTTGATCTATGCCATTTTAGACGGCTTCGATCTCGGCGTTGGTATCCTATTGCATCGCTCCAGCCGAACCCATCGAAATCAAATGATTGCTTCGATTGGGCCATTTTGGGACGCCAATGAAACTTGGCTTGTTCTAGCGGTTGGTATTTTGCTTATCGCTTTCCCAACAGCACATAGTATCTTTTTACGGGAGCTCTATATTCCGGTACTGTTTTTGATTTTGGGGTTAATTATTCGTGGTGTTGCGTTTGATTTTCGAGCAAAAGCAGTGACTAAATATCAAAACCTCTGGGACCAAGTTTTTAGGTTGGGTTCCATTTTAGCTACTGCCTCGCAGGGTTTTATGATGGGAGCATATGTCACTGGATTTGAAGATAGCGTACAAGCGTTTCTTTTTTCGTGCCTCAGCGCGATTTGTATCACCGCAGCTTATGCCTATATCGGTGGTGCCTGGCTAGTGCTAAAAACTGAAGGTGAATTGCAACAATATGCGGCTAGGAAAGCGCGAACCGCCGGTTGGTTCACTGGACTGGGGGTGCTGTCAATTTGTGTCGCTAACCCGCTAATTAACCCTCAGGTTGCTGAGCGGTGGTTCAGCCTGCCGGCCGCAATATTGCTCTTGCCAATCCCTTTAACTACTTTTTCGTTGATGCTAGTAGTGGATTACTACTTGAAAAAAGTACCTTGGAATAACGATTTGGGTTGTTGGATACCTTTTACAGCGGTGGCGGGCGTATTCTTTATGTGTTTAGTAGGACTAGCTTACAGCTATTATCCATATGTAATCCCTAACAAATTATTAGCCGTCGACGCGGCGAGTTCTAGCAAGTCATTGTCTTTCGTGTTCTATGGTGTCGCGATTGTTTTGCCAATTATTTTGATATACACGTTATTTTCATACCGAATTTTTAAAGGAAAAACGACCGCTTTAGAGTACTCCTAGTAGGGCTCGGTATTTCACTCTATTTATCGATGAGTAATCAGGATGCTTGGTGATTCATTAAACAGTGTATATCGGGTCGTTGCTAACAGGTGCGGTATGTTTTTTGTTACTAGAGCACAGCTGATCTTATTGAACTGAGTAAATAGTTCCATCTTTGACTAGATTCGACCTAAGCTTTTAACGATAATACCGCCCAGATATTCACTGGGTGTGAAGCTAATTTTGATTAAACCAGTGTGCCTTAGTAGTTACCTCTTATTGGCGAAATTATGAACGATAATACATTCGATCTTATTATTATTGGATCCGGACCAGCTGGCGAAAGTGCCGCGGTTAATGCAAGTAAGCACGGGTTAAAAGTAGCAGTAGTGGATGCCCGGAGAATTGTCGGCGGAAACTGCACCCATCAGGGAACGATTCCGTCTAAGACACTCCGGCATTCGGTTCACTCTTTGATGAAGTTCAATAGAAATCCGATGTTCCGAGCAATCAGCGACCCAAAGCTTTTAACTTTCCAGCAAGTCATGGAAACTGTCGAAGATGTCATCAAAAAACAAGTAGCCATGCGAAGTCGTTTTTATACTAAAAACGATGTCAGCTTTATATTTGGTGAAGCATCTTTTATCGACAAGCACACAATATCATTAAAAAACGATGAAGAGAAAGCTCAGATTCTTAAAGCGGAGCGGTTTATTATTGCGACCGGTTCCAGACCGTATCGGCCGGCAAATGTTGATTTTGAACACCCCCGCGTGTTTGATTCAGACAAGGTTTTGACACTGAAAGAAACACCTAAACGGGTAGTGATCTACGGTGCAGGGGTTATCGGTAGTGAATACGCTTCAATATTTAATGGATTAGGATGCAAAGTTGATTTAATTAATCCAGGCGAAAAGCTATTAAGTTACCTTGATGATGAAATTTGTGATGCGCTTAGTTATCACTTACGTAGTCAGGGTGTTCTGATCAGACATAACGAAACCTTTGAAAGTTTAGAGACAGCAGATGACCAGGTGACCGTAAAACTGCATTCTGGAAAGGTGATTAAAACTGAGTTGTTCTTATGGGCCAATGGCAGAGCAGGCAATACCGAGTCGTTAAATCTTGAAGCGCTCGGCCTAAAAGCTAATTCTCGAGGTCAGTTAAAAGTCGACAAATACTATCGCACCGAAGTACAAGGGATCTATGCGGTGGGTGATGTGATTGGTGCACCAGCGCTTGCCAGCGCATCTTATGACCAAGGTCGCTGCGCTTCGTCTCGAATTGTCGATAGAGAACATCCTCTTTTGATTGAAGATATTCCAACCGGTATCTACACCATTCCGGAAATTAGCAGTGTTGGTAAAACCGAAAAAGAGTTAACTGAAGCTAAAGTGCCGTACGAAGTCGGTAAAGCCTATTTTAAAGACACAGCGCGAGCGCAAATTACCGGTGAAGATACTGGGGTATTAAAGTTATTGTTCCACCGAGAAACGTTCGAGCTCTTGGGGATCCATTGTTTTGGCGACCAAGCCGCCGAAATTTTACATATTGGGCAAGCCATTATGGCGCAAAAAGATGGTGGCAATACCATCGAATATTTTGCGACTCATACATTCAATTATCCGACCATGGCAGAAGCTTATCGAGTAGCGGCATTGAATGGCTTGAATCGTCTTTAGACTCTAATCACAGTGTAAAAGAACCAACCAACTCAAAAATACAGTGTTAGAAATCGGATGAGCCGTTCGCGGTCTAGCATTGCACCCTAATAACTTGTCAATGAGCTACGCAGCTCCAATAGATGTGCACTTAAAAATGTGAATCAATATTTACATAATTTGCAAATTGTTCTAATATTACGCTCTCAAATAAGTAACTCAGGTTTATTCCGGTGATGAAATTAGCTCGACTCTTTAAAACGACAGTGAGTGTTTTACTAGCTTTAGCCATGAATTTTCAGGTGTCAGCAAGTGATAATGCATTTATTGACTACTCTCAAAAGACCATAGCCATAACCAATGTAAAGGTCATCGATGGCACGGGTAATCCCGTTCGGCAAAAGCAGACGATAGTGATGTCTGAGGGAAAAATCGTGGCAGTAGGGGCAAACGCTCAAATCGAATTACCAAAAGATGCGGAGGTAATTGATGGTACTAATCAGACTGTTATTCCTGGACTTGTGATGATGCACGAGCATATGTTCTATCCTACCGGGAAAGCTAACTACACAGAGATGCTATATAGCTTTCCACGTCTTTATCTTGCGGGAGGCGCAACTTCAATTCGAACTGCAGGCACTACTGCACCCTATGCTGATTTAAATCTTCGAGATGCTATCAATGAAGGAAAATCCATGGGACCCGATATTGATGTTACTGCTCCATACTTAAATGGACCAGGGTTACCGATTTTAAAGATTAAACCACTTCGAAACGCAGATAATGCTAAGAAAATGATGGATTATTGGATCTCAGAAGGTGTAACTTCTTATAAAGCTTACATGCATATCCGCCATGATGAACTTGAGCAAGTGATTAAACAGGCCCATGAAAAACAGCATAAAGTAACCGCACACCTTTGTTCAATTACATATAGAGAGGCGGCTGAGCTGGGGATCGATAATCTTGAGCATGGTTTTTTTGCTGCTACAGATTTTGTCAAAGACAAGAAGAAAGACCAATGTCCGCCCGAAGGTAACCATCAATCGTTAGTTGATTTGGACATTGAGTCTGAAGAAGTGAAAGCGTTAATCGAGCTTCTTGTTGAAAAAAATGTTGCATTGACATCTACGCTAACAGTATTTGAAACTTTTACTACTGGAAGACCTAAAGCTTACCCAGAGGCTCTCGACGCACTGATTCCTCAGGTCCGAGAGCAATATGAAACTCAATGGGAAAAGATTTCAAAACTAGAAAATCCTACTTGGCCGATCGTGTTTAACAAGATGATGCAGTTAGAAAAGAGGTTTGTTGAAGCGGGTGGGACTTTAATTGTGGGTACCGACCCTACCGGGTACGGGGGAGTAATTGCTGGATTTTCTAATCAGCGCGCGATTGAGCTTCTGGTCGAAACCGGGTTTTCTGTTGAACAAGCTGTCGAGATTGCAACCCGAAATGCTGCTATTTATCTTGGTAGAGACGACTTGATTGGTACCATTCAAGTTGGCAAACAAGCTGATTTAGTCTTAGTGGAGGGAGAGTTGAAAAAGGATGTTTCGAACATAAGAAATATGTCGATTGTTTTTAAAAACGGGATCGGTTATAACTCAAAGAAAATCTTTGAAGCGACCCAATCGGTAGTGGGGTTGCATTAACTTTTAATGGAAAAGTATGAGTGACCAGAGCATTATTGAAGCAAAACAACAACGCAGCCAAACGACTCAGGCTAAGCTACTCGATGCGCTTCATTTTAGTCTCTCCACAAAGTTTTTTGAGCAAATTAGTATTAAGGAGCTGGCTGAGCATGCAAATGTCTCTGTAGGCACTTTTTATCGAAGATTCAAAAACAAAGAGTCGCTTTTGCCATTACTATATCAAGACTTTGGGCGGGATCTTGAACACTGGGTCTCGCTAATGGAATCGATCGGGTGTGAGACTCTCAAGCAACAAGTAGAATCTCTGTGCATCGAAACCTATGCCTTTTTAAACAGCCGAAAAAGTGTTTTTAGAACACTTCATCTCAACGCTCGTTTACACTCTCATATAATTGGAAGTGATAAACAAGTCGATCGTCAGATAGTCTATCAGCGTTTAGTTGACCTTCTCATTCAGTTTAAAGACAATAGTGGTGATACTATTGGAGTTAAAGAGAATGATAGTCAACTGGAAGAAAAGGCGGGAGTTGTCATTTATACTTTGATCAATACACTCCTTGATAAGGTCATTTATCCAAAATTGACTCCGGCAACCGCCAGTGAACTGGAAGGTGAAGCATTCGTAAATGAACTATCAAAAATGTTGTTTTTGTACTTAAAAAGTGACCAATGTTAGTTAACTACAAAAAAGGCTATATAATGTTTAATCAGAAAAAGATAAATTGCAAAACCATTTTCACTTCGATGCTCATCGCTAGCATCAGTTTTTCAACTCTGGCACAACAAAACCCCGCTGTTGACCCAAGAATAAAATCAACCCAGTTGGAGAGATTTTCTTTGGTTAAACAAGTCCCTGCGATGAAAGGTTACGACTTTCGCGCAAGAAAGATTGTGGTACCAGCGGGTGCTGTTATCAACAAGCACAGTCATATTAATCGACCGGGCATGGTCTATGTCGAGTCTGGAACCATTATTGAATATCGCGGCGTCCAATCGAGAACACTTGTTAAAGGTGACACATTGATTGAAGATGCTAGTACGGTGCACAGTTATAAGAATATCAGTGATGCTGACTGCGTCTTAATCGCTTTTGATTTGCCAGTCGCTAAACCCCCGGTTGCTAAATAAACAATTTCTATGTATTTCACTCTATAGAACCCAAAGCTTTTCACATTGGCTCTGTCAATTGTTGAAAAGCTTTCCAAGTATCATCCGATCCAATAATGCGACC
>JBDVOJ010000118.1:0-60957 GCA_039969155.1 Kangiellaceae bacterium | reverse complement strand
CGCTTGGTCTTTGGAAGGCTTTATTTGTTGATGAATATCTTCCTTGGTACTTTGTACTTGTGCAAAAAGTTGGGTGGTGAAAAGCACTAGGGTGGTTAAAAAGGCCGCCCTGAAGGTTTGGTACAGTTTTACTTGCCAGCTGTTAGTTGCTGTTTGAACGAAAGATCGAGGCCCTGCATTATGATCAGATAACAATAGCGGATTCCAAAAGGTTATTTTCAAAATAAACATGGTCCTCTTGTAACTTAATAGAGTCGTTGAGAAAAAGATTCGCAATATGGGGATAAAGCTTATGTTCGAGGTCTTGGACTCTTTTAATTAAGCTTTGTTCATCGTCACCAGCAAGTATTTCTGTTTTTGATTGCCCAATTAAGGGGCCACCATCTAATTCTTCAGTGACAAAATGAACCGAAGTGCCGTGATATTTATCGTGATTCTCCAAAGCTTTGCGATGGGTGTTTAATCCCGGATACTTTGGAAGGAGAGAAGGGTGAATATTTAGCAATTTTCCCTTAAACTTAGCTACAAACTCAGCGGTTAGAATCCTCATAAAGCCAGCCAAAACGACTAGGTCCGGCTGATAGTCTTGTATGACATTGGCTAGTTCTCGATCAAATGACAGCCTATCTTCGAAATCTCGATGGGCTACGGTTATAGCCGGTATACCTGCTTGTTTAGCTCTGGTTAAACCATAGGCGTCAGCATTATTGCTGATCACTGCTTTAATATCACCATCGAAGTCCGGTTGCTTTTGTGCATCGATAAAAGCTTGCAAATTCGAGCCACTGCCAGAAATTAATATGACAATATTCTTTTTCGACATGTTCAAACCTATATCAATCAGCGTTGTTTAGTTGTAGGTAAGGTTAATTGCGGTTTAAATTCTAAACCCTAATTAATAAAAGAAACTTGTGTATCATTGTTGGATTCAATGATTTCGCCTAAATGCCAAGCGTCTTCTCCGCAATTCTTTAAGACCTCTAAAGCAAGTTGTAGGTCTTCTGCAGAAACTACTAATACCATTCCAACACCGCAATTAAAGGTTTTATACATTTCATTATCTTCGACATTGCCATTTTGTTGTAACCAATTGAAAATTTCTGGTTTCGCCCAGCTAGAAAGGTTAATTTGCGCGCAACTATTTGCTGGAAGAACTCGAGGAATATTCTCAAGCAAGCCGCCACCAGTGATATGAGATAAAGCTTTTAAATTAACTTCTTCAATTAGTTTTAGTACTGATTTCACATAGATTTTTGTGGGCTCAAGCAGCGTTTCTGCAAGCGTCGTATGGCCGAAAGCCTGTTTTAAATCGGCGCCAGATACTTCGATAATTTTTCTAATTAACGAATACCCATTGGAATGAGGGCCGCTGGAAGCTAATCCAATTAGTTGGTCTCCAGCTTTTACTTGGCTTCCGTCAATTACTTTGCTTTTCTCAACAATACCAACACAAAAGCCTGCCAGGTCATAATCTTCACCTTCATACATTCCTGGCATTTCAGCTGTTTCACCGCCAATTAATGAGCAGTTTGATTGTTTACACCCTTTGCCAATACCAGTGACTACGCTTACAGCTGTCTCAATATCTAGCTTGCCAGTTGCGTAATAATCTAAGAAAAACAACGGTTCAGCCCCTTGAACGATTAGATCATTAACGCACATCGCGACCAAATCGATTCCAACTTTATCGTGAATTCCAGCATCAATAGCTAATCTTAATTTTGTTCCAACGCCATCTGTACCAGAAACCAATACCGGTTGGTCATAACCCGATGGCAGTTCAAACATTGCACCAAAACCACCAAGATTTGAGGTTACTTCTGGGCGTTTTGTCGCCTTAGCAACGCTCTTTATTCTATCAACTAGCTGATTACCCGCTTCGATATCCACGCCTGCATCTTTGTAACTAAGTGGTTTTTGGTTATTTTCTGACATATTAAGTAGCCTTTAAAGCTCTGAGTAAATTTTGGCGCTATTTTACACAGGCTATGAAAGGAGATCGAGCGATTTAAAGGCTAATTTAATGGATTAAAACACTCTTGGGTCGGGTGTTCTGATCTAAAAAAGCGAAGTAGAAGAGCCGTTCTAGTTTAAGAGTTTAGTCAGTAGCTAGTTGTCAGAAATGATTATCGAGTCATTAAGTCGTTAGTGAGAGCTTTTATACTGCAAAATAGCTTCATTCAAAGCATAGCTGTTAAAAGCAGTGTCATCTCTATCGATTTCGTAGGGGCCGGTCCAATCCTCCGGCGGAGCAATTTCGATCGGAAATAGGCCCTTCCAACCGGTAAATTCTATTTGAGATATATCTCCATCAAAGTTTTGGGTTTCAATGGTTTGTTCGTCATAGTCTATAGCGACCACCTCAAATAGTTGGTCATCATTAAGGGCTCTATACCAATGGCCGATTTCGGCCGTTACTTGTCCAGACATCATCTGCTTGTCCTCGCAATAAAAATATTTAATGAGTGTTTTACTGCTCTCCTTGTAATCATTGTACAAATTTCCGATTTTTAAAAGGATTGAATCGCTATTTAAATAGCGGTTTTTAGCGCATTAAATGATTAGAAATAGGCTGAGAACATTGGCTAAAATTAAGGACTTTGCTGCTTGATTTTAACGTGTACTGACTTGGGTACTTGTTTTAGAACTTGTAGGGATTGTTATGTCTTTGATATTTCTAATAAATCCGCTGTCATCATCAATAAGTTCAGCATAGATTTCTTGATAAGTAAGTACGTTTTTAACGTATTCTCGGGTTTCTTTAAAGGGGATTTGCTCTATCCAAGTGATCGAGTGAGCAATTTCATTGTCTTTCAGCCAGCGGTCAACGGCAGATGGTCCGGCATTATAGGCGGCTGTCGCTAAAACATGATTGCCGCCGTAGTAATCCAGCATTTGTTTTAAGTGGGCTACTCCGAGGTTGATATTAAGGTTGGGGCGGTGAAGTAATTTCTTTCGCGCAATTGAGCGGCTTGATAGGTTTGCTATCGGAGACCCCTTTAATTTTTGTTTAGCAACCATTTTTGCGGTACTGGGTTTTAATTGCATTAGCCCTTGCGCCCCTGCTGAAGACGTCGCATCTTTCTTAAATGCGCTTTCTTGTCGAGTGATAGCATATGCCCATGAAACCGGTATACCATGTAGGCTAGCAGCTGCCTGATATTGTTCGACTTTAAACAGCGGAAATCGTTTTACAATGTCGTCAAACTCCTTGCTTTTTGCGAATGCTAAGATCGATTGATGATCCCAACCCCAGTCGTGAGCTAAGTGAGCGGCGGCTAAATATTGTCGCTTAGATAAGCTTTTCATTAGATGGTTCCATTCGCTGCGAGCTTCACTATAACGGCCTAGATCTAAAAGAGCCTTGGCTCGTTTAGCCGAATCGCGTTGAGTTAATTGAGATAATTCCGGATTGGTAACATTTGCTTCTTTATGGTTAAAGTTGAGTTGAGTGTTTAGAATTGATGCGGCCAAAAATCCATAATAACTTCGATTGTTTGCTAGCAATGTAAGCTGTTGTTTTGCGGTCTCTTTCCGACCAAGGTTGCTAGCAGAGATGGCGTTCCAAAAGTGCCATTTATCAATAGACTCATTTTTTGCGTTTTCTTTGGTGTATCTGTGAATTGCTGACCAGTCGGATTGAATTAGACGATTACTTAGTAGCCATTGCTTGACGGAGCCGTCATGGGTTAGCTCCGCACTTTCTAACCAGTCTTTTGAGTTAGCTGAGCCCTTTATAGCCAGAGATAATCCGATTACTCGCTGTAATTGCAATTTTTGATTGTTGGAGAGGCTGAGCTTTGGGTGATACTGTTTCCATAATTTAATAGCATCCTCGGGTTTTTGCCAAGCAAGTTTTTCAAGCCCCTCTAAAATGATTGATTGTGTATATTCTGCTTCCAGATGTTTGGGCGGCCTTTGCTTGAGCCTCGAAGGGTTTCTTGAAATTTTCTCAAGCCATAAAGCAGCTGGTTTTGAATCGTCAGATAACATTCGTGAAAGGTATCTGACTAGTTGATATTGTTTATTATCTGCCGCCAATTTCATTCTATGCCAAATTCTAGGTTCGGTTAATTCTCCTTTTTCTTTCCAGGCGGCGAATAGTGGATCGCATTGTTTAGGGAGTGACTTGCCGGTAAACCATATTCGTTCAATCTTTGGAGACAAGTCAACAAGTGGTGAGCCATTTTGTAACTGTAAGTTGAGGTAGTGACATCGAAGTTTATTGCTACGCTGAGGCTGGTAGTAGTGCGTAAATAGTTTATTTTGTTTAGTGTCTGCAAGAAAGCTTAACCAACGGAAGCGCAGCTTACGCGATACTACTTGATTGTGATTACGCTTGAGGAAAGTCTGTATTTTTTCCTGTAAATTTGGAGAATAACGAGAGTTAGACAGTTGCTGAATTAGCCAATCTCGATGCATATATTCAATAAGAGGGTGGTAACGGAGTTTCGTCAGAAGTTCTTCAAATTGTGCGGTTTGATTTAGTTCTAACGCACTTTCGGCTTTCAGGAATAGCGATGTTTCTGTATCACTACCGCTAGAAATTAGAGGGTCTTTTTGATGCTTAACAGTAGAATTATCTGAATTTGCTTCGCTCGAGTAAATACCAATGATTACCATAAAGCAGAGAAGAAATACCGGAAAGTTGACTGGTTTTAAATCAATCATCGGCATAAATCACAACTCTTGAGATACAATCTCCTGATATCCACTACGCCTCCAATAAGCCACAAAGCGGGTCGAAGTAAGCAACAAAACACCCAGTGGCTATTATTAATAATAGGACGGCTAAGGTTTTAGATCCAGAAAATCCGATAAAAGGTGAAAATTAACCAAAAAGGGGCGCACCACTTAAAAATGCGCCCAAAGGTTGGAGAGAGTGTTGGTGGCAGCTGTTTACCATCAAGATAAAATTTACTGTCTATTCTGGTAACGCTCCCATAAAGGCGATAGTTAATTTTGTGCAAGTGTTGAGGGTTGCTTCACTAGAAACTTAATGCTGACTTTTCTTTCAACGGCATAGTTTTCTGGACTTGGTATCAATGTAACTGCATTACTTTCGCCATGCGCCTTTACTAAAACCCTATCTTCAGAGATGCCTCTTTTAATTAACGCATTTTGAACCGCAGTGGCACGATCTAAAGACAATTGAAGATTAGAATCTTGTGGACCACGAGGATCTGCAAATCCATCAAGTCGTATATTAAGCTCTGGGAATTTGACCAATAACGTTGCTAGTTTCTCTAAGACGTTATTATCTTTTTCGGAAAGCTCCGAAGAATTGGTTGAGAATAGTAAATCCAAACTTAACCCTTCCGTTAACCATTGATTAGCAGAATGTAAATCCTTTTCGGCTTGAGTAACTTGTTGCTTCATTGAATCTAACTGGTTGCGCACTAATAAATAGGCATCCGACTGTTGATTAAGTAGAGCTTGGGTTTCATCAAGCTCATTGGCTTTTTCAACTTGTTCTCCAAGTAACGCTCCAGCGATACCACCAACAAAGAATCCAATCGGTCCTCCAACTGCAGCGCCAGTGACTGCGCCAGAAAAGAAGCCAACATTTTCCTCAGTGCTTGCCGCAGCACTCGCCTGACTGGAAGATAAAGTTATAGCGGAGATTAAGGTTGCAGCTAAAATAGATTTTTTCATGTTTTGTTCCTCTTGTTTAAAATTTAGTCGATTCGTTTTGTTTAACTGGTTAGCCATCCTTGGCGGTTAATCGTCCTTGGTTCCTTGGAGTTGAAGGCAGATTCAAATCCAAATGAACAGCTGTTGTTTTCACTTAATTCGCTTGTTTGCGAACATGTATCCATTTAAAACCAGTTTTAAGTCAATAGAAGGTCATGAATCGGTTGTTTTAAGGCTGAAATATGGCAAAATTATGGCGTTTATTAGTTAATGGATTATTTTTCGATAAATGGTGTTATAAAGGTCATCGTGAGCGATTAAATACAAAGATCAACTAAACAAGGAAAACTGCGGTGGCAAAACGAATAGCACTAGTCGAAGATGAAAAAGCAATTAGAGAAAACTATACCCAGTCTCTCAGGAAGCAAGGCTATCAAGTGATGGCTTACGAAACTAAGCAAGATGCATTACTGGCATTTGAAACGAGATTACCAGATTTAGCTATTTTGGATGTTGGTTTGGGGGATGACCCTGAGGGTGGGTTTGAACTCTGTCGATATTTACGAGCTCAATCATCATCTTTACCCATTATTTTTCTCACAGCATTGGACAGTGAGTTTGATACTATTTCAGGCTTAAGACTTGGCGCTGATGATTATCTAACTAAAGATATCTCTCTCACGCAGGTCATGGTAAGAATTTCTGCTTTATTTAGAAGGATTGATGCTTTAAAAACGAATTTAGGCAAAGAGGATGAGTTGATAGAAGTCGATCAACTAACTTTGGATATTAATCGATTCACTGCCACCTGGGGTGACAGTCCTATAGAAATTACGTTGACTGAATTTTGGATACTAAATGCGCTTGCAAAACATCCAGGGCATGTTCGAACCAGAGAGCAATTAATGGAAGCTGCAAAAGCCGTGGTAGACGATAGTACGGTTACATCTCATATTAAACGGCTGAGAAAAAAGATAGTAGCAATGGACAAATCATTCGATAAGATAGAAACCGTATATGGGATGGGGTATCGATGGAAACCCTAGTGTTTCAGAATTAGAATGAAGTTGCTGCGTCTAAATCCTCGTCATTGGTCTTTAAGCAAAAAGATTACTAGTATAGTTTTAGCGATCTTAATGGTTCCAGTATTTTCTATTAGTCTATTACAAGAAATTGAAAAAACCTTGGTAGAAAGTGTTAAGGATAATCTAGCGCTCTCAAACCGTTTAATTGCCAATCAACTGGTCACTAATATTAGTTGGTTTGAGCAAAGTGTGTTGCCCGATTCTAACGCTTTTTTTGGTGACGAGTTTTTTGTTTTTCCTATTTCTTCTTCACCCGTTATAGACGGTTTTTTTGATGAGTGGACTGAGCACAAGTCCTATCGAAAGACTTTTTCAAATGGAACGCAGCAGTTTTCAGTATTGTTGGGGCACGCCCAGCAAAGCTTCCTAGTTTCTATAGAGGTTGAGGACGATAAGGTCATTTTTCCTCGGTTAGATGGAGAAGGTGTTTCAGATTTACTAGAAATCGAATATAAAACTGCAAACCAGCAGTACTCTACTATTTACTTGTCACCGACAGGGGCCGGTGAGTTTGCCGTCAAAGTTGCTAGAAATGGAGAATTAAAACCCGACTGGCGTTACAAAGCCTTTTGGCTAAATACTAAAGCAGGATTTAGTTTGGAGCTCCAATTTCCATCTGGGGTCACCCCGCAAGAAATAAAGATAACTTATCGAGATGTTGAACAAGAGAAGTCTTTAAACTATCAAGGAGTAATTAGCAGTACTCGTTTCGACCTAAATCCGATCGTTTGGCCATCGCCAAAATTTGCTAATTTTGTAGAGCAACTAACCTTAAAGCCTGCGCAAAGAATTTGGATTTTAGATAAATACGGGAGAGTATTAGCGACAAAAGGTAATCTAAAAACAGATCAGTTGCAGTTTAGTCGAAACATAGTCTTTAACTGGATTCTTAGTAATCAATCGACGATCGAGTCAGATCCAAGAAATGGTCTTTTGCAAATCAACACCGAGGCAACCTATCGAGCGCTAAAAGGTGATGAAATGACCAGAGTGGAATATCTTAAAGATACTGATAATGCGATCGCTATAGCTGCATACCCTTTGGCAGAAGGTAATGTAGTCAAAGGCGTGCTGTTGTTAGAAGAAAATGTAGCAAGAGTACAAGTTTTGCAAAAGAAAACACTGCTAAAAATGTTAGGCCTGATTTTGCTGGTGTTTGTTTTAGTTGTATGGGCTATCTTTTGGTTTGTTAATCGAACTGTTGGAAGAATTAAAAAACTTAATCGTGCTATTGAAGAAGTTGTCGATGAGCAAGGGAGAATGCACTCTCCATTAAAGGTTATAGTAGAAGAAGAGGGGGATGAAATTGACGAGTTATATCGAGCATTCTCAAACATGGGAGAGCGTCTTTACGATTATAATGAGTATCTCGAAAAGCTAGCTGCTAGACTATCTCATGAGTTAAGGACTCCAATTGCAATTGTCCGTTCATCACTGGATAATTTGGCTTTAAACTGTAGCAATCAAGAAGAACTAGAAATCATTAATCGAGCATTAGATGGGAACAAGAGATTAGGTGAAATTATCAGCAGAATGAGGCAAGCTTCTAGTGTCAAGGAAGCAATGCAATCGGCAGAAAAAGAAGAAATCGAATTGGTTGATTTTGTTCGAAGTACTGTGAATGGATTTCAATCATCGTTTCCTGAATATCGATTTGTATTCGAGACCAGCTTGGAACAACGAATAGAAAAAATCTCGGTGGAATTGTTTTCTGAACTATTCGACAAGTTGCTTTCAAATGCAATGGACTTTTGTATCAGTACACATCCCATCATTGTACAGCTAGAAAGCGTAGGGGATGGGTTTATTTTAAGAGTCAGCAACACAGGTCCAACAATCGATAAAAGAAACCTAAAACGTGTATTTGATTCTTTGGTATCTATTCGCGCCAAGCTACATTCTAGCGGTACTAACTTGGGGTTGGGGTTGCATGTGGTCAGGCTAATTACCGACTTCCACGGTTTTTCTGTTAAAGCTAAAAATAGAGACGATTTGTCTGGGGTAATTCTTGAGGTGAGAAGTTAGCATTAAGTTAAATGCTAACTCGTTTAAATAGGTCCTAAGTGATTGTCTAATTTAGATCTTTGGTAAAGTGCATAATATAGTTTACATCGACACCATCAGCTAACCAATATCGTTTGGTTAGTGGATTGTAATGCATGCCGATTAAATTTTGAAGCTGTAGATTGTTTTGTCTAGCCCAACGATCGATTTCCGAAGGTTTGATAAACTTATTATAATGATGAGTTCCTTTTGGAAGTATTTTTAATAAGTATTCGGCTCCTACAATCGCAAAAGCAAATGCTTTAGCAGTCCGGTTTATCGTAGAAACGAACAAATCGCCTCCGGGTTTAACTAGAGTAGAGCAAGCTTCAATAATTGATCCGGGCTCAGGCACATGTTCTAACATTTCCATACAAGTGACGATATCAAAATTTGCTGGTTTTTCGGCAGCCATCTGTTCTGCGGTAGCATGTCGGTAGTCGACAGACTGACCAGACTCCAGTTGATGTAATTTTGCCACGGAAAGAGGGGCTTCTCCCATGTCGATACCAGTTACTGAAGCACCTTTTTGCGCCATTGAGTCGGCTAAGATTCCGCCGCCACAACCGACATCAATAATCTTTTTAGCATTTATACCTTCTGCGCGTTTAATAATATAATCTAAACGAAGCGGATTTATTTCATGCAACGGTTTGAATTCACTTTCTTTGTCCCACCATCTTGAAGCCAGATCGGAAAATTTTTTAATTTCGGCGGGGTCGACGTTGCTTACATTAGTCATGGTTTAAACCTTGTATTTTGGAATGCCATTTTTGGGCGATTTTTAACATCTGTTTTTGGTTTAGTGTTGTTAACTCTCTGTTGTCTAATAGCTGTTTTCCGGCAACCCAAACATGAGAAACGTTTTCACGAGATGCGGAGTAAACAATTTGCGAAATTGGGTTGTAGACTGGTTGTGTTTCAATGGTATTCAAATCGATTGCTACTAGGTCTGCTTGTTTACCAATTTCTATTGAACCCACGTTAGAATCAATGCCGAGTGCTTTTGCGCCTCCCATAGTGGCCGCATATAAGGATTGTTCAGCCGAAAGCGTTTCTGGGTTTAGCGCGTTAACTTTAGCTAGTAGGGCTGCTGTTTGGAGTTCTGCTAGCATATTTAGATCGTTATTACTGGCAGCACCGTCGGTACCTATCGCTAGATTTACCCCCGCATCTAAAAGTTTGTCTACCGGACAAATGCCACTGGCGAGCTTCATATTCGATTGCGGACAATGAATCACATGTGTTCCAGAACTGGCTATCCAATCAATTTCGTGTTGCTCAAGTTGTGTCATGTGCACAGCATTGAGTTGCGGTGACAATAGGCCGTTTTGGTACATCATTGCTAGCGGAGTCAAGCCATGCTGCTTTTCGTAATCTTTTATTTCTTGCGCTGTTTCATGGATATGCATGTGAATATTCAACGAAAGCTCAAAACTTAATGTGGAAACTCTCTGTAGAGTTTCTTTACTGGCGGTGTAAGGGGCGTGTGGAGCAAAGCTAAAACTTAGTTTTGCATCATGCTTAAATTTATCGTACACGGCGATTCCTTTGCTGATACATTCATCCGCACCATTTGCCCAGGCCGTCATAGAATCAACTACCATCAATCCTATATTAGCTCTAATTCCTGCTTGCTGAGCAGCCCTAGCAATTTGTTCAGGCATGAAATACATGTCTTGAAAGCAAGTGGTGCCGCTTCGAAGCATCTCGGCGATGGCGACTAAAGTGCCCTCATATACAAATTCATCGTCTACGAATTCCGTTTCTACTGGCCAAATAGCATTTTCCAGCCATTGTTTTAGAGGTAGATCATCGGAATACCCCCTTAATAAATTCATGGCAGCATGACAATGAGCGTTGATTAAGCCTGGCATTAAAGCATGCCCCTCTAATCGTATCTTGCTACAGCCAGGATAAACCGAGTCGAGTTTGGATGTTTCAATAATATCTACGATTTGGTCTTTATTAACGACGACAGTTGTATTAACTAGCCATGGTTGAACAGGTTGTTGTGGAGTGTCAGACAAATCGTCTTTAATTGATGAATCATCGGTCATTGGAATTAACCAATCGGGCGTGAGTGCGATTAGTTGCTCGTTTTGTAAGCTCGGAGTCTGCATATTAAGAGTAAGCTGTTAAGTCGCTGATTTGTTGTACGATATTCTACCCATTTTGGGCAGGCGCAAGAAGTAATAATTGTCTTTAAATCATAACAATTGGTTACTATTTGCCCATCCTGCTCATTGTTTAACCAGCAACCGCATAAATATTGGAATAGCGGAAAATTTTGTTCATCTTGAAGGCCTTTTTTGTGATATGATTTGCGGCTAAAAATAGCAATCGGAACAGGCTATCTGTGGATATTTCATTAAACGTCTTTTGGAGTTTTTTGAACCACTACTTAGAGTACTGATGGTTACTATTTAATCAATAAAATCAATAAGATAAGGAAGAATGGCTGTTTATGGGTGAGTTCGCTAAAGAAGTTCTACCAATCAACATCGAAGACGAGTTGAAAGTCTCTTACCTCGACTATGCAATGAGCGTTATTGTTGGTCGTGCACTTCCCGATGTTCGAGACGGGTTAAAACCTGTTCATCGTCGCGTTTTATATGCGATGAATGTGCTTTCAAATGACTATAACAAGCCCTACAAAAAATCGGCTCGTGTAGTTGGTGATGTTATTGGTAAATATCATCCTCATGGTGATACTGCTGTCTATGACACAATTGTTCGTATGGCTCAGCCGTTTTCACTTCGATATATGTTAGTCGATGGTCAAGGAAATTTTGGCTCGGTTGATGGCGATTCTCCAGCGGCGATGCGTTATACCGAAGTACGTATGGACAAATTAGCCCATCAATTATTGAGTGACCTTGATAAAGAAACTGTCGATTGGGATGAAAACTACGATGGTTCTGAAAGTGAGCCTCAAGTTTTGCCAACGCGAGTTCCAAATTTATTAGTCAACGGTTCTTCTGGAATCGCTGTGGGGATGGCAACGAATATTCCTCCACACAACATGAATGAAGTCATAAGCGCTTGCTTGGCGATTATCGATAACCCTGATCTTACGCTTGAAGAAATTATGGAGCATATTCCAGGACCAGATTTCCCAACTGAGGGGATCATCAATGGTCGTGCAGGGATATTACAAGCCTATCAAACAGGCAAAGGGCGTATTTATATTCGCGCTCGTCATCATATTGAAACAGATGATAAGAATGGTAAAGAAAGCATTGTTGTTACGGAACTTCCTTACCAAGTTAACAAAGCGCGATTGATCGAAAAAATAGCCGAACTAGTTAAAGACAAAAAGATTGAAGGTGTTACCGGCTTAAGAGATGAATCCGATAAAGATGGTATGAGAATGGTCATTGAACTTCGTCGTGGTGAAAACGCTGAAGTGTTAATGAACAATCTTTATTCTCAATCTCAAATGCAAACGGTATTTGGCATTAACATGGTTGCATTACAAGATCGGCAACCAAAGCTTTTTACTCTCAAGGAAATGCTTGAAGCATTTGTTAAGCATCGAAAAGAAGTTGTCATCCGCAGAACTATTTTTGATTTAAGAAAAGCTAGAGAAAAAGCCCATGTTTTAGAAGGTTTGGCATTGGCTTTGGCAAATATCGATGAAATTATTGAGCTGATTAAAAAAGCAGAAAGCCCGGCTGTTGCAAAGGAACAATTGGTTGCTCGTGGCTGGGATGCTAGTGCTATTTTAGCGATGCTTGAAAGTGCGGGTTCAGATGCATGTCGACCTGATGATTTAGAAGAGTGCTACGGGCTTATTGATGGAAAATACCACCTATCGCCAGTACAAGCGCAAGCTATTTTGGATCTTAAGTTACATAAACTTACGGGCCTTGAACATGAGAAAATAATTAACGATTACAAAGGCTTAATTGCGTTAATTGCTGAGTTATTAGCGATACTCAATAGTGTTGAGCGATTGATGGAAGTGATACGCGAAGAGCTAGAAGAAATTCGTGAGAGTTTTGGTGATGAGCGTCGTACTGAAATTACCAATAGCTCTGCAGATTTATTAATTGAAGATTTAATCCCTGAAGAAGATGTCGTAGTGACTTTGTCTCATGAAGGTTACGTTAAGTATCAACCGCTAGCCTTATATGAAGCACAAAGACGCGGCGGTAAAGGTAAGTCTGCAACCAAAATGAAAGAAGAAGATTTCATAGAAAAACTATTAGTGGTTTCAACTCACGCCACCATTTTATGTTTCTCAAGTGCAGGTAAAGTTTACTGGCTAAGAACCTTCGAATTACCATTAGCAAGTCGAGGTGCTCGCGGTAAACCGATCGTGAATATTTTACCTTTGGCAGAAGGTGAACGTATCACCAGTATTCTGCAAGTTAAAGAGTACAAAGAAGACGAATATGTGTTTATGGCAACTGCAGGTGGAACGGTCAAGAAAACATCTCTCGAACAGTTCTCTCGTCCTAGAGCTAACGGTATTATTGCTTTACGACTTGATGAAGGCGATGAACTGATCGGAACCTTAGTGACTAATGGTGAAGATGAGTTAATGCTGTTTAGTGATGCAGGAAAAGTTATTCGTTTCCATGAATCTAACGTGAGAGAAATGGGAAGAACGGCTCGAGGTGTGAGAGGCATTAGAATTACCGAAGACCAACGGGTAATCGCCTTGGTTAGAGCTGATAATGACAGCCAAATTTTGACTGTCACCGAAAATGGTTACGGTAAACGAACTAATATGACCGAGCATCCTGTTAGAGGTCGCGGTGGTCAAGGCGTTATTTCAATCACTTTAAGTGAAAGAAATGGTAAAGCAATTAGCGCCGTTAGAGTTCAGGATGGTGATGAGATCATGCTGATTAGTAAAGGTGGAACGCTAGTTCGGACTCGTGTTGATGAAATTCGAACAATGGGTAGAAACACTCAAGGTGTTCGATTAATCAGATTACAAGAAGGTGAAACTTTAGTCGGCTTGCAACGAATTGATGAACTTGAAGATCAAGAGAGTGATGTCGTCGAGGGTGAAGTGGTCGAAGGTGAAGTAATTGATAGTAAAGTCTCTGAAGATGAAATAAACTCATCTGAAAAAATAGATGCCGACACTTCTAAGTCTAATGAAAGTGAGGAAGATCAAGCCAAGCCAGATGGAGATAGCGGTGAGTAAAAACACCTATAATTTTTGTGCTGGTCCGGCAGCGCTGCCTAAAGCAGTTTTGCTAAAAGCTCAAGAAGAACTGCTTGATTGGCAAGGACTTGGGGTTTCTGTGATGGAAATCAGTCATCGTTCGGCCGAGTATCAAGCAATGGCAACCAAGGCAGAACAAAACTTTCGAAAGTTGCTAAATATAAGTGATGAGTATGCTGTTTTGTTTATGCATGGCGGGGCTACTCAACAGTTTTCCAATATTCCTATGACGTTATTGCAAAACGGACAGCAAGCAGAATACTTATGCAATGGTATTTGGTCTAACAAAGCGGCTAAAGAAGCGGCTCGATTTGGTCAAGTTAGTAGTGTTGAAATGATGGAAATTGATAGTGATGGCAATCGGTCTTTAAAGTCCTTTGACGATGTTTCTAGAATAAACAATCCGATTTACACTCATTATACACCTAACGAAACGATAGAAGGTTTACGCTATGATGCTGTTCCTGAATCAAAGGGCGCAATCGTAGCAGATCTTTCTTCGTGTATTTTGTCGGAACAAATCAATATTAATGATTTTGATTTTATTTATGCGGGAGCACAAAAGAATATTGGTCCGGCTGGGTTAACCATTGTTATCGTTAAGAAATCATTATTTGAACAAATGAATTTTTCGGAATCTCCTGCTGTTTTTAATTATCAGCAACAAGCTAACAATGGCTCAATGATAAACACGCCTGCCACTTACTCTTGGTATTTAGCCAGTCTTGTTTTTGAGTGGCTAATAGAGCAGGGGGGTGTGGCAGCAATGGAGCAGGCTGCCATTGAAAAGTCAGAATTGCTGTATCAATGTATTGATGAAGACGATTTTTATCGTAATCCAATTGCTATTAAAGATCGCTCTCGAATGAATGTGCCTTTCATACTCAAAGATGAATCACTTAATGAACTCTTTCTAGAACAGGCCAAGCTGGCTTCTTTGGTTGGATTGAAAGGTCATCGTTCAGTGGGTGGAATGAGAGCTAGTTTATACAATGCTATACCCGTAGAAGGTGTTGAAAGCTTAACGAATTTTATGAGAGCTTTTAAAAATTCTAACGGTTAGTTTTTAGTTCTAAGCTTATTATAAGTTTACCGTATATTTAACCCTTACCTAGTCAAACAAAAAGGAAAGAAAATGTCTTGCGATTACTTTGAACTTGCTAATCCAGGTATCCAAAAGCTTCACCCTTACATCGCTGGAAAGCCGGTAAGTGAATTAGAAAGGGAACTAGGAATTTCTAATATTGTAAAGTTGGCTAGTAACGAAAACCCCATCGGTTTAAGTGAAAAGGTAAAGCGGGCTATTGAAAAAGAATATACCGATGGCTGCCGTTACCCGGATGCCAATGGTCATTATTTGAAAGCTGCTATTAGTGAAAAAGTGGGTGTTTCTGCTTCGCAGATCACGCTTGGTAATGGTTCTAATGACGTGTTGGAAATGATTGCTAAAATATACGTCCAGTCTCACCACGAAGTCATATTTTCTCAACATGCATTTTGTGTTTATCCTATTGTTGCTCAATCACTAGGAGCGACTCTAGTTGAAGTTCCAGCGAAAAATTGGGGCAATGATTTAGATAAAATGTTGGCAGCAATTACCGACAAAACTCGTATGATATTTATTGCTAATCCCAATAATCCAACGGGCACTTGGCTCGGTGCCGTACCTCTGAAAACTTTTATTGATAAAGTCCCTAAAAATGTCATTGTGGTGGTTGATGAAGCATACACTGAATACGTGACCGATGGTTCGATACCAAATACTATCGAATGGTTATCAGATTATCCTAACTTAGTGGTTACTAGAACATTCTCAAAAGCCTATGGACTGGCTTCGTTGCGCTTAGGATATGCAGCGACTAGTGAAGAAATTTGCGGGCTTTTGAACAGGGTTAGACAGCCGTTTAATGTTAACAGCTTTGCGCTCGCAGCTGGAATAGCAGTGCTTGATGATCAAGCTTATCTAGATAAAGCTGTTCAGGTTAATCAGTCAGGCATGCAGCAGTTAGTTGAAAACTGTCAACAACTGAGCTTAGAACATATTCCATCGGCGGGAAATTTTTTGACCATCGATATGGGACAAAATGCGATGCCAATTTACGAAAAATTACTTCACATGGGTGTCATCGTTAGACCTGTCGCTAATTATTCTATGCCTAACCATTTGCGAGTAAGTATTGGTTTAGAAATTGAGAATCAAAAATATATCGATTCTATTAACAAGATTCTTGGGTAACTTGCGCTGATTAAATGATACCAATGGATAAACCTATCAATGTAATTACTGTCGATGGTCCTTCAGGCGCTGGAAAGGGGACTTTGACTCAAATGCTCGCGCAGCACTTCGAATGGCATATCCTCGATAGTGGGGCGCTCTACCGGATTTTGGGAGTTGCTTGCGAGCAAGCAAATATTGACTTAACTCAACAATCTCTGGACTCAAAAACTCAGGAACAAATTACTGAAATCGCCAAAAACATGCTAATTGACTTCAAAGTCAACCAACAGAATAAACAAGTAGAAGCCTACCTAAATGGCAATAACCTTGGCAACACGATACGAACCGATGAAGCTGGTCAAGCAGCATCAAAGGTTGCGGCTATCTCAAGTGTGCGAGATGTGTTGCTTGATAAGCAAAAATCCTTTGCACAAGCCCCTGGTTTAGTAGCAGATGGCCGTGATATGGGAACTGTGGTATTTCCTGACGCGCCAGTAAAGATATTTTTGACGGCTAGTGCTGAATGTCGAGCAGAAAGAAGGTATCAACAGTTGATAAAACAAGGCGTTGGTGCTAATATGCGCGCGCTTTTGAAGAGCATACAAACGCGCGATGAGCGCGATAGAACGCGTCCTGTGGCACCTTTGGTACCTGCAGCTGACGCTTTTGTCGTTGATAGCTCTACCATGTCGATTAACGATGTTTTTCAAGAAGTTGTTGATTTTATTGAAGAAAAAATGCCAAGCCTATCATCAGGGTGCTAAATTCTTAGCAAAGAATCCTGAGCATAGACTTAGGGTGACTTCGAATCAATCAAAACGTGTTTTTTAAGCAAAGCGAGGTTCGTTTTGTTAATAACTTGCCTTTTAAAGGATTAATCGGCTTTTATTCATAATCCCAAAATTACCGGACGTATTTTGGAGTTTGTAACTTACATAGCTTTAAAATCTCTAAAGTTGTGTTTTTAGGTATATAAAGATGAGCGAGAATTTCGCAGAATTATTTGAACAAAGCATTAAAGAAACGGAAATGCGCCCAGGTGCGATCGTTTCTGGAACTGTAGTAGCGATTGATAGTGAAACTGTCACTGTTAACGCTGGATTGAAATCGGAAGGTGTTATTTCAATTAGCCAGTTCCTTAATGAAAAAGGTGAAGTAGAAGTTGAAATCGGCGATTCAGTCGATGTTGCATTAGACGCAATTGAAGACGGCTACGGAACAACTCAACTTTCTCGAGAAAAAGCTAAGCGCTTTGCGACTTGGGTAGAGTTAGAGAAAGCGTGTGAAGCGAACGAAACAGTTATCGGTGTAATCACTGGTAAAGTTAAAGGTGGTTTCACCGTTGAAGTTAAAGATGTAAGAGCATTCTTACCTGGCTCTTTAGTTGATGTGCGTCCAGTACGTGACACAGCCCATCTAGAAGGCAAAGACCTAGAATTTAAAGTTATCAAACTAGACCAAAAGCGAAACAACGTTGTTGTTTCTCGTCGTCAAGTGATTGAAGCTGAAAACTCAGCAGAAAGAGATGAATTATTAGAGAAATTAGAAGAAGGCGCAGTGGCAAAAGGTATCGTTAAAAACCTTACTGACTACGGTGCATTCGTTGATTTAGGTGGTGTTGATGGTCTTCTTCATATCACAGATATGGCTTGGAAGCGTGTTAAGCACCCATCAGAAGTCGTACAAGTCGGTGACGAAATTGATGTTAAAGTACTTAAGTACGATCGTGACCGTTCAAGAGTTTCACTAGGTATTAAGCAATTAGGCGAAGATCCATGGGCTGATTTAAATAGACGTTACCCAGAAGGTGCACGTTTATTCGGTCGAGTGACTAATCTAACTGACTACGGTTGTTTCGTAGAAATAGAAGAAGGCGTTGAAGGTTTGGTTCATGTTTCTGAAATGGATTGGACTAACAAAAACATCCACCCAAGCAAAGTTGTTAACTTAGGTGATGAAGTTGAAGTTATGGTTCTTGATATCGATGAAGAACGCCGTCGAATTTCTCTAGGTCTTAAGCAATGTATTGCTAATCCTTGGAGCGAATTCGCTGGCAAGTTCAACAAAAACGATAAAGTCACAGGTAACATCAAGTCGATTACAGACTTTGGTATCTTTATCGGTCTTGAAGGTGGAATTGACGGACTTGTTCACTTATCAGACATTTCTTGGTCATTAACCGGTGAAGAAGCGGTTAGAGAATTCAACAAAGGTGACGAAGTTGAAGCGGTTGTTCTATCTGTTGATGCAGAAAGAGAGCGTATTTCACTTGGTATCAAGCAAGTAGAATCGGACCCATTTGCTCAGTTTATTGCTGAAAACGCCAAGGGTAGTATCGTTACAGGTACTGTCACCAGTGTTGACGCGAAAGGTGCTAAGATTTCTCTAGGTGAGAATATCGAAGGTTACTTGAGAGCCGCTGAAATTAGCGAAGAGCGTGTTGATGACGCAACTAAGCATTTTAAAGAAGGCGATACTGTAGAAGCTAAATTTACAGCCGTTGACAAGAAAAATCGTGGTATTACTTTGTCTATCAAAGCTAAGTACAAGCAGGAAGAAGCTGAAGCTGTTGCTGAGTTTAGTAAAGACGAAGATAGTAACGCTCCAGCGACTTTAGGTGATTTGTTAAAAGAGCAGCTTGACCAAGATTAATTGTTCGAGTGAATTTTTAGCTAAATTTACCTAGTTTAGTTCTAAAAAATGCCCTTAATCTATTGATTTTGGGCATTTTTTTTTGCTTTTTGTAATCAAATTGACTATTGTATCAACTATGGTTTATTTGCTTTGAACATTTTGAAGGAAAGTCTTAATGACAAAGTCTGAATTGATAGAAAGACTGGCTGCAAGGCAGACTCAGTTATCTTTAAAAGACGTAGAGCTGGTAGTAAAGAGTTTATTAGAGCACATGGCTCAATCGCTGGCTCAGGGGGAGCGGTTTGAAATCCGAGGGTTTGGAAGCTTTTCACTGCATTATCGTGCGCCAAGAGTAGGTCGAAATCCTAAAACTGGGCAATCAGTGAACTTAGAAGGCAAGTATGTGCCTCATTTCAAGCCTGGTAAAGAGCTTCGTGACCGAGTAAATGCCAGTATCCAAAATGACTAAATAGAGACTCCAATGTTTATTCTAAAAAACGTGTCGTATGGCACGTTTTTTTTTGTTGGTTGTTAGTGGGCTTTTAGTGGCTATAATTGTTTTCCTAGAACACCTTTATACTTGGGGTTATTGATAGACTGAGTTAGAATTAAGCTGGTAGCGGGCTCCTTTAATCATAAGTTAATCTTACACAGGAATTGATCCTTGAAGAACTTGCTTTTAATCATATTGTTCATAGTAGTGTTGGTATTATCAGCGTTATTTTTTGCTCAAAACGATGCATTAGTTGAAATACAGTATTTCAGTGGTGCAATGGAGCTGCAAATGAACTGGGTGTTAGTGTCAGTATTCGTGTTAGGTTTCTTGCTCGGCATCGGACTATTAATTACTAGTCTAGTGACAACTAAGTTAAAACTAGCGAATACTAAACGACAGTTACTCAACAGAGAAAAAGAAATTCAAAATCTTAGAGCTTTACCCATTAAGAATGACTACTAAATTGGCATTTTCTCTTTCAAAAGATGTTTGCTTCTTATGAACGAATTATTGTTCATTTTTATTATTCTTTTACCCATAGCTTGGTACTTTGGTTTTCGTCATGGACGTAAAAAAGAAGTAAAGCGTTCTACCGGTAAGAGTTCCGGCTTGTCGAAGACCTATTTTACAGGACTTAACTACCTCTTAAATGAAGAGTCTGATAAGGCTATCGACACCTTTGTAAGCATGTTGGAAGTCGACTCAGAAACGGTAGAGACTCATCTTGCACTAGGAAGCTTATTTCGAAAGAGAGGAGAAGGCGATAGAGCAATCAGAATACATCAGAATTTGATTGCTAGGCCATCTTTAAGCCAAGAGGATAGGAAAAAAGCTTTACTAGAGTTAGGCTATGACTATATGTCTGCAGGCTTGTTGGACAGAGCGGAAAATATATTTAAAGAGCTTTCGACCGATTCGATTCATAAAGACAATAGTCTGTCTCAACTACTAATTATTTATCAACAAACAAAGGATTGGAAGAAAGCCATTGATACAGCGAGTAAGATAAACTCGGCTAAACTCACCAACCACAAAGTTGAAATAGCTCATTTTTATTGCGAGCTCGCCGAAGACGCATTAAAAGCGGAGTCATATAAAGACGCTCTTAGTTTTATAAAAAAAGCATTTCTTGCAGATCCAAGTTGCGCTCGAGCTATTCTTATTAGCGCAGAAATTCATATTAATAACGCTCGCTTTAAACAGGCAACTAAATGTTATAAAGATTTAGTGAAATACAATGTTGCTTTTTTACCTGAGGCGATCGAAAAAGTAATCAAGTGTTACCAAGAGTTGAACGATAAAGATGGACTAGTGAAATTCTTAGATGAGGCGTTAAAAAATGGTGCCGGTATATCTTCTATTCTAGCTTATGCGAAGATTTTGCAGTCAGAACAAGGAGACAAGGCGGCTGCTGAGTTTATTGCCGCTAAAATGTCGAATCACCCTTCTATTAAAGGGCTACTAGAATTAATTCAACTACATATCGAGCACGCCAGTGAAAGCGCTAAACCGAGTTTACTAATGTTGTACCAAGTTGTAGATCAATTGCTAAAAAATAAGCCTATTTATCATTGCGACCATTGTGGATTTGATTCAAAGATGCTTTTTTGGCAATGCCCTAGTTGTAGAAGCTGGGGTGAAGTAAAACCGATCAAAGGTATTGAAGGAGAGTAGGAAATACTCACCTTACAAATAAAACACCTGATAATAATGAGACTGATATTGTGAAAGATACCAAGAAATTAGATGAGTTAAATAGAATCGTTGTTGCATTAGATTTTGACGATATAGACCAAGCAAGAAAGCTCGTAGAGCAACTCGATCCGAAACTTTGCCGACTAAAAATCGGTAAGGAGATGTTTACTCTTTTTGGACCGGACTGGGTAACTGAAGTAGTCAATAAAGGCTTTGATGTTTTTTTAGATCTTAAGTTTCACGATATTCCTAATACCGTAGCGAAGGCATGTGTAGCTGCTGCAAAACTCGGAGTATGGATGCTAAATGTGCATGCTGTCGGTGGAGAAGCGATGATGAAAGCTGCTAAGAACGCACTTGTTGAGAATTTTGAGAATCCACCTTTACTCACTGCAGTAACTGTCTTAACCAGTATGGGGCAAGATGAATTTAACAGTCTAGGTTATCGAACAGATATTATCAGTCAAGTTAAACATTTAGCAAAGTTAGCTAAGGAGTGTGGGATCGATGGAGTCGTTTGTTCAGCTCAGGAAGCTGAGATGTTACGCCAAGATTTAGGAAGAGATTTCGCATTAGTTACTCCGGGGATCAGGCCACTTGGTTCAGATAAGGGCGATCAAACTCGAATAATGACTCCGCCTAACGCTATTCAGGCCGGCTCTAGTTATCTGGTAATAGGAAGGCCAATTACTCAATCAAACGATCCGCTAACTTCTTTGTGCGAAATTTCTGAAAGTATTGCCTCCGTATAGCAATCTATAATACTCCCCGTTATTATCTTAATCGTTGTCTACTTACTTGAATTCTAAAACAGATTCAAAAAGTTAAAAAGCGACAAAGGCCCGATAGGGGCAAGGAATTTAAATAAAATAACGGAGTATCAAAATGAAAAAATCTTTATTAATATTAGTTAGTCTTCTTACAGTGCTTTCTTTTTCCACCAGCACGTTTGCAAAATCTGTTTCATCAACAAAACAGTCAACGCAACAACATCAACAATCTACTGTCAATTTGAATAAAGCGAATGCGAAAGAGATAGCTAAAATTCTCAAAGGAATAGGCTTGAAAAAGGCTCAGTCTATTGTTGCCTATCGAGAGAAGAATGGTAGTTTTAAAGCCGTTGAGGAAGTCGCAAGTGTAAAAGGGATTGGAGTGAAAACCATTGCGAAAAACTACAAGCGCATTGTCTTAAAATAGATTAAGCCTAACGAAGTAAGTCTAACTTTAATTCGGTCCCATTAACTCACTTGAGTTAGTGGGGTTTTTTTATTAGAAAATAGCCTGCACAAAATATAATTCCAGCAATTACTCCGAACAAATGAGATTCTTCGACCACATTAGCCGCGATTAACTTCTCGGTATTTTGATTGACTTCCCAATAGTTTTCGATTGCAACTTTAGAGCTGATTATTATTAAAATTAACGCGTTTATTTTTTTTGAAGATTGCCAAGAAATAATTGCACCAGCAAATAAATATCCGTGAAGAGCTCCAGACAAACCGACATACCAATTCAAGCTTAAAAACAAATGAATTAGTAACACGCTACCCAGCATAGTGAATAGTAGTATTTTTAGGCGCAGCGATTCTGAGACAACAGGTTTTAAAAAATAATCCATAATTAGTAAACCAAGTGCGTTTAATAACCAGTGATTCCAATTGCTATGGCACAAATTTGCAGTTAATATTCGCCACAACTGTCCTTCTGAGACCGAGTTAGATTGGTATCGAAGAAGGTCAGAAGAAAAGGGTGAGAATAGCATGACCAAGAGACTCAACAGCACAACGCTCAAGGCAAATCGATAAGGCTTAAGTTGTTTGAGTAAGCTAATCGGCGACCACTTGATATTAAACTTTAATGGTTTATTCATTTTTTAGTGTGACTGCCGGCATGGTTATCAGTGAATTCTTAGAATTATATCGATAAAATCGAAATCTAACAAAAATTGAGTAGATTAAAACAATGCGGTTGTTCAAACAATTATGGCTAGTCATCTCTATTAGTGTGTTTTTATTTAATGCACAGCCACTATCATCAGCAAATAAAGTTAAACAAGACCCTACAGTAGGTTTTAATCTAAAAGATATCGAAGTATTTACCTTAAATGGTAAAACCACAAAGTTGTCTAAGTTATGGCAAGAGAAACCGGTGTTAATAATTACCGGCTCTCTCAGTTGTCCATTTACTCGCAAGAGCTTGAAACCGAGTTATAAACTAGTAGAAAAATTCTCCGACGATTTTCATATTGCAATGTTATATGTCATCGAAGCCCATCCTAAAGGCGATATTTCACCATACAGTGGGGATGAGTGGATTCCAAGAGAAAATTTTCGAGATAATATTTTGATCGCCCAACCGAGAAACTTATCGGAGAGAACCGATAGAGCCAATGAACTTAATCAGTTACTCAATCTTAAGTTGCCAGTTTTTATTGATGACATGGAAAATCAAAACTGGACTGCACTCGGAAAATTTCCAAATGCAGGTATTTTGATTAATACCCAGGGACAAGTTATCTACAAGCAAAAGAAATTTAAGGCGCGAATTATGGCAAAGAAGATGAAGACATATATCAAGACGGGTGCTATCTTGGCAAAAAATAGGAATTAAATAAGATAGTTATACAGACTGTGACAACCAGTTCTTTTTAGTTAAGTGTTAGATGCAAAAAAGCCTCATTAAAGAGGCTTTTTTTATTGGGCTATCTAAGAGCCTAAATTTGGCTCCCCCTCCCCGACTCGAACGGGGGACCTGCGGATTAACAGTCCGTCGCTCTAACCAACTGAGCTAAGGGGGAACAGCACCCTCTGTAAGAGGGAGCGCTATAATAGTGGATGATTATGAGTCGGTCAACCGTCAATTTAGGTTTTTTTTAATTTTTTAAGCTTGTTAGTTAAATCAATAGTATAGCGGTCGATTTTTGGTTGAAAAATGTCCAATTATCGTGTGTTTAGTAAGCTTTCGAGGCGACTTCGCGTAATCGGGTAATCGCGCTTTTCAAGGTGTCGAAAGATGCTGCATACGAAATTCTTAAATGTCCGACAGCACCGAAAGCGCTACCTGGAACTAAGGCTAGCCCGGCGTTTTCTATTAAATACTCTGCTAATTCGTTATCGTCCTTACAACCCAATTTTTGGGCTAACTCGGAAACATTTGGAAATGCGTAAAATGTGCCATCGCTTTCTAAACAGCGAACACCTTCGATTGTATTAAGCTCTGATACCACATAATCATGACGCTTCTTAAATTCATTTAGCATTTCAGTGATACAAGATTGGTCACCATTCAACGCTTCCTCTGCTGCAAACTGAGATACTGCTGCGGGATTTGAAGTGCTTTGTGACTGGACTTTCTTCATCGCCTTTATGAGAGCACTCGGGCCTGCGGCATAACCGATTCTCCAGCCCGTCATGGCATAAGCTTTCGAAACTCCATTGAAATCGATAAAACGGTTATAAAGTTCAGGGCAGGCATTGAGAATATTTACGAAACCGCCGTCTGCCCAAATAATGTGCTCATACATGTCATCCGTGGCAATTAGTACGTGCGGATACTTCAATAATACTTTTGCTAGCGCTTTTAGTTCTGCCTTATTGTATGCAACACCCGTTGGATTGCTTGGGCTATTTATAACAAATAGTTTAGTCTTGTCGGTAATTGCTTGTTCTAGTTGTTCGGGAGTGATTTTTAGTTGATTTTCAATGGTAGTTTCTATGATTACAGGAGAAGCGTCCGCTAATAGCACCATATCTGGGTATGAAACCCAATAGGGTGCAGGGATAATGACTTCGTCACCGTTGTTTAATAAGGCTTGGCATAAATTGAAAAAGCTTTGTTTGCCACCAGAGGAAACCAAAATTTGGTCTGCTTTATAATCAAGTGCGTTATCCCGCTTAAATTTTGAAATGATTGCTGATTTAAGGCTAGCCGTGCCATCGACAGCGGTGTATTTAGTGGCGCCATTGTGAATTGCATTGATCGCTGCTTGTTTGATTGAATCAGGTGTATCAAAATCTGGTTCGCCAGTGCCAAGTCCGATTATGTCTTTACCTTCTGCTTTAAGTTCTGCTGCTTTTGCAGCTACTGCTAATGTGCTAGAAGGTTTTACTTTTTGTATTCGATCTGAGAGAAGAATTTTCACCACTTTTGTCCTATTAAAAATGGGCTAATATAGAATGGCAATTGTACAACACAGCCGTTAAAATATCATAGAACTCATCTCTATAAGCACCTCTCAGATTCCTCTATCAAATTTACCGGAGCTACACGATCAAATGAGCAGTGAACAATCTTTCAAGCTGGTATCGCCGTTTAAACCAGCCGGTGATCAACCCAAAGCGATAGATAAACTGATTGAAGGGCTCGAAGACGGTTTAAGTCATCAAACCTTGTTAGGGGTGACGGGCTCAGGGAAAACTTTCACGATTGCTAATGTTATCGCTAGAACAGGGCGTCCAACCATACTGCTAGCCCCCAACAAAACTTTAGCGGCTCAGCTTTACGGTGAAATGAAGGAGTTTTTTCCACACAATGCCGTTGAATATTTTGTTTCCTATTATGATTATTACCAACCTGAGGCATATGTTGCCAGTAGTGATACTTTTATTGAGAAAGATGCATCAATTAATGATCACATAGAACAAATGCGACTTTCGGCCACAAGGTCGCTTTTAGAACGTAAAGATTCAATTATCGTGGCATCGGTTTCCGCAATTTATGGCTTAGGTGACCCCAAGCAATTTCATAGCATGGTTATGCACTTAAAACTGGGAGAGCAAGCCAAGCAACGTGAGATATTGTCAAAGCTCGCCGAGCTTCAATTTACTAGAAATGATGTTGACCTGCAGCGGGGCACTTATCGAGTGAGAGGAGACGTAATCGATCTGTTCCCGGCTGAATCAGAGCGAAATGCAATCAGAATTGAACTATTTGATGACGAAGTCGATAATCTTCAACAGTTCGATCCATTAACTGGAGAGGTTTATAAGAAGTTATCGCGAGTCACCATTTACCCTAAATCTCACTATGTGACCGCTCGGCAAACCATTTTGGACGCCATTGATCAAATCAAGATTGAACTAAAAGAACGACTATCTCAATTGAAGGAGTTAAACAAATTAGTTGAATATCAAAGGTTAGAGCAACGTATTAAGTTTGATATAGAAATGATGCAAGAGCTTGGATACTGTTCTGGAATCGAAAATTATTCAAGGTTTATCTCTGGTAGGGCGGCCGGCGAACATCCTCCCACTTTGTTTGACTATTTGCCTGATGACGCTTTATTAGTTATCGATGAATCACACGTGATGGTTTCTCAAATCGGTGCGATGTACAAGGGTGATCGTTCGAGGAAAGAGAATTTGGTGGAATACGGGTTTCGATTACCATCTGCTCTGGATAATCGGCCGCTTAAATTTGATGAGTTTGAGCGATTGGCTCCTCAGACTATCTTTGTTTCTGCAACTCCAGCAGCCTATGAAAAAGAGCATTCTGGTGAAATAATTGATCAATTAGTTAGGCCTACCGGACTATTAGATCCAGAAGTAGAAGTTCGTCCTGTGAGCACTCAAGTGGATGATTTATTATCAGAAATTCATAAGCGCGTGGCAGTGAATCAAAGAGTCTTGGTGACAACCCTAACCAAACGAATGGCGGAAGATCTTACGGAATACCTATCTGAACATGGCGCCAGAGTAAGGTACCTGCATTCAGATATAGATACTGTAGAGCGAATGGAAATCATACAAGATCTGCGCAAAGGAGTGTTTGATGTGCTGGTTGGAATAAACCTTTTGCGTGAAGGTTTAGATATGCCCGAAGTATCGTTGGTGGCAATTCTAGATGCTGATAAAGAAGGCTTTTTGCGCTCAGAGCGTTCGTTAATTCAAACGATTGGACGAGCCGCTAGGAACTTGCAGGGAAAGGCTATTCTATATGCTGACAAAATGACGGGATCGATGGAAAGAGCGATAGGAGAAACTAATCGAAGGAGAGAAATACAACACCAATTTAATCAACAACACGGAATTACACCAAAAGGTGTGGTTAAGTCGATTGGTGATGTTATGCAAACCGGCGAAAAATTTAGCGTATCTAATTTATCCAAAGAGAGAAAAGTAGCTGAGCAAGCGGCCAAATATAAAATCAAGACGCCAGCACAAGCTAGTAAAGCGATGGCTAATTTGGAGAATGATATGCTTGAGGCAGCTAAAAACCTAGAGTTTGAAAAGGCGGCAAAAATCAGAGATGAAATCGCTTTTCTGAGAGAGGAGTTGTTTAAATCTTAGTAAAATAGATTAACTTCATAGCATTGCTAGTACAGTGCTATACAAATCTGGGCCGCTATTCTAGTTAGGTGATGGAGCCTACAAATGCTCTCCCCGTGGCTATTAATCTAAGTAAATCAATTATCCTGATTTATTATAGCAACCGCTTATTGTGGTCGGATGACCAAAGTGTTTTCAATTATCTGGTTAAAAAAGAACTAACCTAATAGGGTAACTGACGATGTATGTGGTATCTCTTATAGCTTAATCGAATGTTTGGCTATTCTTTTAATCTAGAATTGGTATTAATTACTACATCTTAGTGATTGAAATACAACTATAAAAATGTTTCAATGGCTAAGTTATGCTCTGTGGACTTTTGTATACTTTGGTTTCCTTGGTTGTTTCGTTTCGCTGAGTTAATAACTGGTAAATTTAGGTCGCCGATAATGATCAGAAAGCAATAAAACATCACTCAGCGGTAAGGGACCAATAATAATAAATAAACGGCAATGAATTATAATAATTTAAGCAGTTTGACTGAAAATCAAACTGAATCTTCAACTTATATTGAACCGACGGTTCTGACTGACGCAAGAAGTTTGCTTGACCCTGCCATATGGCCGCAGTGGAAAGAGTCAAACTGTCAAAGTGATATCGTCTTTGAAGATGAAGACTTTCAAGACGTTGACTTGTCAGAACTTGATTTCTCCAATGTCAATTTTATCAATTGCCACTTCAATCACTGCAAATTTAATGCTACCAATTTTATTTCAGCAAATTTATCCAATTCAGAGTTTATTCATTGTGATTTTACCAATGCTAAACTAATTGCCACCATTCTAGACAATACTGCCTTTCGGAAATGTGATTTAGTCGAAGTAAACTTCCTCACTGCACAGTTTAAAAAGACCACCATAGTTAATACTGACTTGAGCCATATTGATTTGCAATCGATCGATTTGCGTGGAATTGTTTTGGATGGCTGTGACTTACGCAAGCAAAATCTGGCAGGCAAAGATCTAAGTTCAGCCAGTCTAAAGAGAGCTGATCTAAGAGGCGCTGACCTCAGAAGAGCCATTTTTAACCATGCTGACCTTTCATCGGCATTGCTTGCAGCAACAAGAGTGGATAAGTGCCAGTTTAAACAGGCGAATTTAAGTGGAACAAATTTGTCGAGCTTGAATTTGTCAGGAGCTAATCTATATGCTGCCAATTTGACTGGTTGTGACATGAGCGGAACAAATCTGTCTGATGCAAACTTGGCTAAAGCAAATATTACCGATAGCGTGTTGTTTAATATCAATTCAATTGGGTGGGATATTTCTGGTATCCACTGTGAATATGCTTATTGGGACCAAAAAGCGAGCACAAAAACAAGCTATTCACCGAATGAATTCGAAAGGATGTATGCAGAGTCATTAAGCATCGATCTAAAATATGAATATCGGCTTACTGCCAATGAAATAGCGACTCTGCCGATCTTAATTGAGCACTTACAGGCGTGTCATTGGGGAGTTTCATTGCGTTTGAAGTCTGTTAAGGACGTTGCGGGCGGAGCGTTAGTCAGATTAGTTGTTGATGAAGTAGGGCACTATTCTGTCAAAGAATTAGAGAACTCGTTAAAAGAAGAGGCGAGTAGAATTCAAAATGCTCAGTTAGCGATGCGAGCTGATAAGGGGATGCAAAAGGAACTTCGAGAAGCCGTCGCTGGAATTAAAGACAAGTTTTGGCCTCGGTTACTAGAGCTAGCAGCTGAATATGAAATTGATCAAGTTAGAAACTTCTGTGTGTTGTTTATCGATCTAAAAGGCTTTACTCAATGGAGTGACGTTAAAATATCCGAAAAACTTTCTTTGTTTAGAGGGTTGCTAAAGCCCATTTTAGCGAAATGGAACGCTAGTTATCCAAATATGGAAGGTGATTCTCTCAGGGCTACATTTAAAAGTGCTAAATCTGCGGTAGAGTGTGCATGGATGATTAGACATGTTTTGATGGCGGCGGAATTTGAGTTACGAATTGGTATTGATCGTGGCGAAGTAACCATCGTTCACAACGAAGTGACCGAGCAATCTGACCTAGAGGGTAGCGCTGTGAGTATGGCTGCAAGACTAGAATCAATGGCTGGTTCTGGTCACATCTATGTATCTGAAAAAGTGAAACATTACGCGGAGCAACAGACCTCGTTGTTTAATTTTAAACCTGTTCGTTCTCAGCTTACTAAAAGCATTGGGACGAAGATGGCGGGTGATTGGATTGAAGTGTACGACTTAGAAAAAGTGGAAATTCCGTTAACCTAGCTTAACAAGTCACTCTACTTAAAAACCGCATTTTCCCTTCTTAAACGTTTCCAGTGTCCTTAAGCGCTTGCATTTGATACAAGTGTAATTATATTAACAATGAGTATAGTTTTTCAGTTAATATGCTGCTTTAAGTTTAATCATACATCTAAGGAAGCTTGAGTAATGCTGCTAGAAAAAGACATCTCAAGAGTCAACATTGGAAGTTTTGTAGTAAAGATTATCAAACAACGTGGAAATAATGATGAATTTCGTGCTGGCTGGATCCGAGATTTAAAGACGATCGAAAACTTGATTGACTTGGGAATTGAAAAAGTTTTAGTGGATACCACAAAGACACTGCCTAGCCAACAAGCAAACATTAAAAAACAATCTTCTACAGACAACAAAGTAGTGCAAAAAATACCGCTTTCTTTTGCTGAGCAACTATCTAGCGCAAGGGCTCTGTTTGAAAGAGCGGCCGCAGTTCAAGCAAATATCCAGCAAAATGTAGCGGATGGCGGCTCACTGGACCTAAGTATCATTAAGCCCATAATTGATGAAATGTTAGAGCAAGTATACGGTAATGGTAACGCTTTATTATGTATTCTTAATTTGCGCATTAGAGCGAGATATCAAATAGAGCACGCCGTCGCAGTAACTGTCTTAATGTTGGTTTTTAGCCAGTATAAGGAAATTAAGAAAACCGTTGCAAAGGAGTTGGCTATCGGTGCGTTTATCCATGATATAGGCAAGGTACTTATTGATGAGTCTATATTAAACAAGGAGGGCAACGTTTCTGCGGTAGAGTTTGAAGTTATCAAGTCTCATGTAAACCAGTCGATTAATATTGTAAAGTCTACTTACGGTATTCCAAAGCTTAGCCAGCAAGTTGTAGCACAACATCATGAAAAATTAGATGGGAGCGGTTATCCGAAAGGTTTTGATAGTCGGGTGATTTCCAGTTATGCCCAGATGCTTGCTATTTGTGATATTTATGATGCTCTGTCCAACTCCCGTGTATACAAAACAAAACAGTCTCAGGTTCAAGCTTTTGCTAATTTAATGGAAATGGCAAATGATAATTTACTAGATTTAAGTTTGGTGAATCAATTCATTAAATGCTTAGGCGTTTATCCTGTGGGTAGCATTGTGAAGTTGAGTAATGAGCAACTTGCTGTTGTGGAAAGCCGAAACTTCGAGCAGCCACTTAGGCCGACGGTTAGAGCGCTTTATAATATTAGGCAGAAACACTTTATCAATTCCGTGAATATCAACCTTTCAAACGAAAACACCATAGAGATTCGCGGAGTGGTAGACGCTAGCGATTTCGGATTAGACATTAATAAAATTATAGAATTTGTGATTTTAGATGGTTAAGGGGACATATTGTCTTTTTAAGCTCGAGCTAACAATGGTCTATATTTCGAATTGAGATATTGTTTCGGTTAAAGCGCGAGTTGAATTGACTTAATCAAATTAACTGGTATTTTAGCTAAAGATAATAATTCTAAGAAACCTATCCAATATAACTGGATTATAAAACTAATCAGTACGTCTATAGATCGATAAGCACGTAAAATCGTTTTGGTTCTTATTTCTAAGGGTATTTGTAGTGATGCGTAGCCGAAGTTTGGCATCAGTCCTAATTGTTGCTTTTTTTATACTTGATAGCATGGCGTTAGCTGCAATTAAGACCTCTACTAACAACGAAATACCTCGTACATCTGAGAGTATTAAAATAGACGGCTTACCGTCTGAGAAAGCTTGGCAAGAAGCTTTACAAATTGATTTACCCTACGAAGTTTCTCCTGGTGAAAACCTCACAGCACGAGTAAAAACTTCAGCCCATTTAATCTCTAATGACCAATCGTTGTTTATCTTAATAAAGGCAGTAGATCCCCAACCTGAGAAAATAAGGGCATACCTTTCCGAAAGAGATGATATAAGTCATAGCGATCATATTAGTGTTTCGCTTGATACCTTTAATGACTCTCGTAAAGCATTTAATTTTGCGGTCAATGCTATTGGAGTTCAATCCGATGCTATTATTGATGAAATAACCGGCAATGAAGATTTAGCCTGGGATAGCGTTTGGCAAAGTTTTGGTTCGCTTACTCCTACTGGTTATCAAATCGAGTTAGCCATTCCCCTTAAATCATTACGGTTTATCGATCAACCAGAGTCTAAGCGCTGGAAGATTAAAATAGAGCGTGTGTGGCCAAGAGAGGTGGTTTATAGTTTCACAAATATCACCAATGATAGAAATAATGAATGTAGCCTATGTCAATATGAAGAGGTTACTGGCTTTGCAAATATAACTCCCGCACAAAATATCACTCTTATTCCTGCATTAACGTTTTCGCAATCAGATTCACGTCCAAACGCTAGTAGCGACTGGAGTTCTGGCGATTTAGATGACCGGCAAAGCCTCGATCTTCGTTGGGGAATAAATCAAAATCTCTACCTAAACGCTACTCTCAACCCGGATTTCTCGCAGGTGGAAGCTGACAGCTTGCAGCTACAAACGAATAAGAGGTTCGCAATAAGAACCGATGAAAAGAGAGCCTTTTTTGTGGACGGAGCGGATTATTTCTCCAATTGGAGTAAGCTTGTGCATACTCGCTTATTTACTGAGCCAGAGTATGGTTTAAAGCTTACAGGCAAGTCCGGCGAGCATAGCTACGGGGTTATTGCACTAGAAGATAAAGACACTAACTTCTTAGTTACGGACAATCAAAGTTCGCGGTTAATTAGGCTCGATGGGATAAAAAGCGAAAATCAACTATTGCGGTATCGCTACGATACCGGTGAAAAAGGCAATCTAGGTTTTACCTATACGCGAAGAGATGCGGGCGACTATAGTAATGAATTAATGTCGTTCGATGGTAAGTATTGGTTTACTCCTTCGACTTACTTCAAGTTTCAAGCGATTACCACGGAAACAACTGATTCGGAATATACCAAAGTTAATTTTTTCGAACCTGGATATTCCAATGGCTCCTTATCAGGTGACGCCCTATCCTTAAATCTCACTCATTCAACTAGGGATTGGTCAGCCATTTTGACTCATCATTATTTTGAAGACGGATTTAGGGCTGATTCGGGCTTCGTTAGTCGAAGCGACTGGGTATCTTCATCCGTTGGGTTACAGTACCGCTGGTATCCTTCAAATGACAATGCGTGGTGGAATAGGGTGGATGCAGACTTTACCATCAGTGAAGTTACTAACATAGAGGGCGAGCGGCTTAATCTTTTTAGGCAAGGTGGAGTAGAGCTCTCGGCGGATTATCAGTCCTATTTCGGGGGTAGATTTTACGATGACACTCAAAATTTTGTTACCCAAAAACTTCTGTCGACACTCAACCCTATTTTATTGCTTCAAGATTATGAGGTTAAGATATATGAGCTTTATGGTGGTTTCAGTCCAGTAGCTGGAGTTGATATTGAATTGTTCTACGAGTGGGGGGATGATGTAGAATTTTCATCCGCTCAGATCGGAAAGTTAGAAACTGTTCAATCTTCGGCGAATTATCAGTTTAATGACAATTGGCGTTTTACTTTGGAATATATTAATCAAAGTATGCGTGTTAACGGAAATACTGCATTCGATGTCCATCTGACAAACTTTAGAGCTGGCTATCAGTTTGATGTGCAGCAATCTCTACGTCTAACGCTTCAATCTCAGAGGGAATCCAGCGATAAATCGCTCGCCAGCCAGTTACTTTATACCTATAAACTCAATCCATTTACTCTGTTCTATATTGGCTATTCTGACAACGCTATTGCTGACCAACAAAATATTCAGTTAGAACGGATCGATAGAACCGTTTTTGTGAAATTTTCTTATGCTTGGCAGTTATAAAGTTTGGTTTTAGGCTTTAATTGCAATGATTTCACTGTTAAGATGCGCCAAAATTTAGCCTAAATATCGATTTTATCGAAAGGAAAACGTAATGAAACTAAAAAAACACATTATTGGACTGTTGTTACTGGCAGCCGTACCTCCAATTAGCGCCGCTGAGGAGGCACCAGCTGAAGAGCAAGAGCCCGAATGGCAAGCGAGCGTGCAATTTGGTTATGTTGCAACATCTGGAAATACTGAAACTACCAGTATTAACGGTGGGTTTTCAGCATCATATGAAGAAAAGCAATGGGCTCACTCGCTTGATATTAAGAGTATTTTTGGGTCGGCAGAGGACTCAACTACTTCAGAAGTAGAGACAAATGCCGAAAAATATTCGATTGAAGGAAAATCAGATTACAAATTTTCAGACAAAGGATATGCTTTTGTAGTGGCCAACTACGAAGATGATAGATTCTCCGATAATGAGTATCAAGCTTCGGTCGCTGTCGGTAGAGGCTTTAAGTTTGTAACTTCAGAAACATCAAATCTAGATTTAGAGCTTGGTGTCGGTTACAGAGAAACTAAAAAAAGAGCAACTCTCTTGCTACCTGAAGAAAGCATCGGCGAAACTATCGCAAGACTTGCTGGTAAATACGTTTGGAAAATTACTAAGACGTCTAAGTTTGAACAAAAATTGTCAGCAGATATTGGTGATGAAAGTACTGTTACTAAGTCTTATACTGGGGTTAGTGCTAATATTGACGAAAACTTAGCTCTAAAGCTCTCACTCACTGCAACCCACCAGTCTGAAGTACGTGAAGGCGCAGAAGAGTTAGACACTGTAACAGCGATTACAATCGTTTATAGTTTCTAAAGATCTTATTCAAGACTGCTCGCTGTAGCCGTCTTTGGTAATTTATTACGAACTGCTAAGTCGTTGTAAAGCAAGCCGGGTTTCTTCTCGGCTTTGTTTTATGCCGGTAAACTGAAATTGCGTTGTGATTTCTTGCCAATTCTTTCGCTGGATTATTTTGGCATATACTAAAGCATAGTCTTTAAGCAAAAGAGCATTTTGGGTGTTTATCGATTGGTTTTCACAAGCACCAAATAGCAGACTTTTAGCCATTATAAAGAGCTGCCACTCAACCATTTCTAAGCTTCGTTTCTTGGCAAAGTATTGTTCTATTTCTTTTTCGGAACTCTCTACCTGTTCTTTCGTTTCTTTATTTATTGCGCTTAAGTTAGGCTGCATCAAGCCTAAACAGAGTAAGATTTCAGTGCTTACGACCTTCAGGCTACTAGAGACAAGATAACAAAAACTCATATTAAACTTACGTAGAGCGAAATCGAACAAGTATTTTGAATCTTTATCCTCGCGGTTGAGCAACTTAATAAATTCACCTGTGTGAGAGCCTGTGCTTGAGTCTTTCCGAACACCAATTCGCACCGCTGCAAAACCATTTGTATACCAAAATCTAACAACATCAGTAAATAAAGAAAAACTAGCGCCGAGTAAGTTTATCCCGTTTTTAACGGCATAGATTTCAATATACTGTAACAAGCGGCTCGCAATTCCTTGACGTCTATAATCTGGATTCACTGCAATTCTCATGATTCGCAAAAACGCTAAATTAGCTGCTTCGTTAATACCCTGATGTGCGATTAACGATTGAGGAAGTAGCTGGCCCGGAATGCGTGCATTGTTGTCTTGGATTTGTCCGATTTCAGCCTGAGTCATGTTTCCTTCGCGACAGACCAAAGAGGCGGCCAGCAATTGTTCTCCTTGTTTAGCTATAAAAACACACAAAGAATCTTGAGATAACATTTTTTCCAAGTCGCTGGGACGAGTCTGATAATGAGCGTTAACTAATAATTGATAAACAGATTTCAACAAAGGTTCGTCAGAATTCAGCTGTTGTTTAGATATTAAGTAGAACTCTGGTTTGACTGGTAAAAGGCACTTCCCCTCGGGACAACTTGTTTTAGATTTCGGTTGATTCAATAGGAATGCTGTATTAATTGCCTTCTCTAATAGGTCGTGTTCGGGCCATCTCGCCGGTTGTGTTACTGATAAAGATTTAGACTGAGGAAACGAGTTTTTTAAAAGCGCTCTAAATCGAATTTCAAAGCCTTGCCCATTTCCTTCATAACCATCGACTGTAGTAGAGAAAACGGTTCGATTACTGTTGTCTAGAAAGCGAGTTAATACTTGTGTTGGTATTGCTCCAGCTTCCTCAATGATGAGTAAGCCCGAAATTTTAGCTAGCGCGCTCGCCTCATCTGGTGGAAGAAATGTAAGTCTTTTTTCAGTGAGCATAAGGGCGTTTTCTGAGTTAGTTAATTCGTTCAATCGCTGACTCAAATGACGATAAAAAACACTTAGCTGTTGTTTTCTTGGCGCAGTTACGAACACACTAAGCTTCGTTTCAAATAATAGTTCCGCTGTTGCAATTCCGAGCGCGGCTGATTTTCCCCGCCCCCTATTTGCCGATACAACGAGAGGCCTTTTCGCATGACCGATAGCACATCGCTTTATACTTTCTACTAATTGCTTCTGCGAAGCTTCAAATTTGTACAGCTTATTTTCTAAGCTGGCATCATTGTCATCCTTAAAAACAAATTGAATCGAATCATTCGCCAGTGGTTTTGCCTCGATGTTCTGCTGGTCCAATATAGTCCTAAGGAAGCGCAGTAAAGTTTTACTGACATCTGAATCGATGCTACTCAAGTTACGCGATTTAATCGCATACCTAAGACGCTCCTCTAATAAGATGACTAACTCACCACCGCCTACTATTGTTCCACAGATAGCGGTAAAGGCATTTACATCAAATTGTTTTGTGGCATTGAAGAAAACCAAATCAGTTTCGAGGCCAAGAAATTGATTGACCCCTTTAAAAGTAGAGCGAGTGATTTTCGGAGCGACTGCTGAAGTCTCAACTCTCTCTGAGTTATCGTCTGATGATTGTTGCTCTGGGGGGCGGGATTCCTCGGTAACTAGAACGGTCCTCCTGTCTAGAGGGCTTGAATTTAGCCGGTCATAAAAGGTCGTTTCACTAAACATTAGTACGACACTTCGTGAGATGCTTGAGACGCTATTCATGGTTTCTTCAATAAGCTTAGAGTTAAATCAAGTATACCGAAAAACAACGCTTAAGTATGATTGAGTTAATTAACAAGATTTGATTTTTTGCCAACGGAGTTTAACGAGGTATTTGTTTTTTTCGTCGAAGTCTCTAGCTGTTTGGCGCATTGTTAGTGACGATTCTAGCTTTGCTATTTGTTGCTTTAGCGTACTACATTTACTTGTTGTGTTCAGTGCCCGTTTTTTAGCTTTCTTTTGCTTGTGCGGCCTGCTCTTGATTTGGCTAAACTTTAACGTTTTTATTTGTTCTATATCTAGGGAAGTTGACTTTTTATTAAGTGGTTCTCGATCACTAAAGTGGACCTTTCCGGAAGAGTCTACCCATCGGTAGGTTTCTGCACTTTCTGATGGCAACGGCAAATATAGAGTTACGCCCAATAAGAGCTTTACCAAACTCACTATTCTCATATTCAAATCCTTCTATCTAGACAAGCTGGCTGTCATTTATCCTTAAGTTAAGATTATGTCCTTCTTCAGTATTTATTTCCATGTGTAAAGGACTAACGTAACGTGCGAGTTTAGCCATCTTGTTCATAAGATTAACCAATGAGGGGGTTGAAAATTGGGGAAACAACCCACACCAATGGGGGGATAAATGGTGATGCGAGCCTCTGAATAGACTAGAATCTTTTTTCTTCAGTGGTTTTTGTTAGGTTAACTCGATACAATCCGGCTACACCAGACTTGAATTCTAAAACGGTCAAAAATTTGATCATTGATAAATGTTAAGCGAGAACGAAATGGAAACCTTAGATAGAATAAAATCTCAGATCGACGAAAATAAAATCATTCTTTATATGAAAGGGTCGCCTGAAGCGCCGCAGTGTGGTTTTTCAGCACAAACAGTGCAAGCGCTGATGTCTTGTGGTAAAGAGTTTGCATACGTGGATATACTACAAAATCCTGATATTAGAAGTGAACTTCCAAAGTATGCTAATTGGCCTACATTTCCGCAATTGTGGGTTAACGGAGAGTTAATTGGCGGATGTGATATTGTTATGGAAATGCACCAGAATAACGAGCTAGCTCCATTAATTGAAGCTGCTTAGGTTGAATCAGCGACTGTTCTGAACCCGTTCAGAGCTGCAACAAGCTTAAAAAAAGGGCCACTATAAATAGTGGCCCTTTTTTTGTTGTTACTTACCTAGATTTATTTAACTAGCTTCGGCTAGCAAAGAAGAGATATGGGTCATACCGGCATGTTTGTAGGTTGAAGCTTCAGCTCCAAGAGCATCTAAGACTTTGTTTAGACTGACTTCATCTGCTTGTTTAACGGTTTTTTCTTTATTTAATGGCTGCTTATTATTTAAATCTTTATTTTTATTCATGGGTCCCCTCCATCAACAACTGCAAAATACTGTGTAATTAAAGCTTTCTAAGCTACGGCTTCGGTAGTGATATTGTGCGACAAGCCAAAAAAGTGCTTGGCGGCATTATTAATCTTTTGGGCGATCTTATGATCATTACGCCAATCTTCAGGAAAAGAGCCGATAAGTGCGATGTGAGACTCGCTTAGTCCTGTATTAATTTGAGTATTGACTTTGACATCTGTAACGACTTGAAATTTTGTAGGCTGTTCGGAATTCGTTCCAAGGCAAACTAAGCCGTCTTCTCGTGTATACCACTTCATTTTACACCTCATCATTTACTGCAAGAGAGCTTGTTACATAGAAGCGTAAAAGGCTCAACTTTTTGACTGCAAAAATCATAGCAGAGGGTTGAGTTTTATATGCGACTCACATCACACTTTACTTTAAAAGAGACCAGTGGTCAGTCTTGTTAAATCAATAACAAAGAGTTATGGAACAAACTTAATGTGGATTGTTAAGAAAATTCAACTAAATGTTACAGTTTAATCTAGGTAACTGAGTCGCTTGTCGTTAATGCCCGTAATATAATCGATGGCTACTAAGGTGATCTTTGAGCCTAAATGACGTATCACTCTCAGACTCAGGTAGAAGTTATCCGAGTCGTTAATTCTAAGACTCGAGATGCTATATTGGTTGTTTGGAATAGGCTGTTTTCTGCAAATAGTCAAAAACTTAGATAATAATAATTAAGAGGCGGGTTTCAGATGTTTAAAAAGACAATTAAATGGTTGCTAGTTTTGTTTTTGGTTGTGATTTTCGGTTTGGCGGGCTTTGCAACTCACGTGTGGTACGGTAAGCCGATTTTTATCAATCATTTTTTCGATAGATTTGCGCTAAAGATGGCGTTTGAAAGCCCTGAAACCTTAACATCTCTGCATTTTTTAGAGCAGTTAGGTATTACAGGTCATAATGCTCATTTAGATGATGCTAGTCCAGAGTCAACCGATCAGTTTTTTGAGTTTTTGGCCCAAGAGCTTGCGACACTTGAGTCTTATGATGATGCTTCGCTGTCGGATGAGGAACAAATATCAAAACAGATTGCAACTTATTTGCTTGAGTTTGCCAAGCAAGCCGAGCCATTTAAATACCATAATTATCCGGTGAATCAGCTATTTGGAGTGCAAAATGGTTTTCCCACATTTATGGAGTCTCAACATCAGATAAACCAGCTAGAAGATGCGGAGCACTATATTTCTAGAATGAAAGAGTTACCGCGCAAATTTGATCAGGTTCTTGATGGGCTAAGAATAAGAACCAATAGTGGAATTGTGCCACCGAAGTTCGTTATTGATAGAGTAACCGACGAAATGCGATCTTTTGCAAGCACACCGCTTGAAGAAAACATCCTTTACGTCTCTTTAGATCAAAAGCTAGCTAAGTTAAATGAAATCCAATCCGAAGAAAAACAACGGATTCTTAGTATAGCTAAGGAGGCACTTCAAAATGATGTATATCCAGCCTACCTAGAATTAACTCGATACTTTGAAGGCCTTGCCGATCAAGCTAATAGTGATGATGGATTTTGGAAATTACCAAGTGGAGACAAAGCCTACCGATTAGCATTAAAGTTTTTTACAACAACAGACTATACCCCTGACTATATTCACAAAGTTGGTTTAAAAGAAGTCGAGCGCATTCAAGCCGAAATACTGGAAATACTAGAATCGGAAGGACTTGAAACGCAGCAAGGTTTCGAAGCAAGCATTGCGCAATTGGCGGACCAAGAGCGCTTTTATTACCCAGACACTGAAGAGGGAAGACAGCAAATACTAACTGATTATCAAACGATTATTGATGAAATAGACGCAGGAATGGAGCAAGCCTTCAGGATTAAAGCAAAAGCCGGGGTAGAGGTTAAACGAATTCCTCAGTTTAAAGAAAAGACTAGCCCTGGAGCCTATTATAATGGACCGGCAATCGATGGTTCTAGGCCAGGTATTTTTTATGCCAACCTATACGACATTAAAGCCACTCCAAAATACAGTATGAGAACTCTGGCTTATCATGAGGCTATACCTGGGCATCACTTCCAAATTAGCGTCGCACAAGAACTCCAAGGTGTTCCTTTGTTTAGGAAATTTGCACCTTTTACAGCCTATGTAGAAGGGTGGGCTTTGTATGCAGAGCGTGTTGCCTGGGAACTGGGCTTCCAACAGAATCCCTACGATAATATCGGTAGACTCCAAGCCGAGCTATTTAGGGCTGTACGCTTGGTTGTTGACACTGGTATTCACGCTAAGCGTTGGACTAGAGAAGAAGCAATAAAATACATGATTGCTAATACGGGAATGGCTGAATCGGACGTAGTTTCGGAAATCGAGCGATATATAGTGATGCCAGGTCAAGCTTGCGCTTACAAGGTGGGAATGATGAAAATATTGGAGCTTCGCGCTAAAGCAAAAGAAGCATTAGGCGATAGATTTGATTTGCGAGATTTTCATGATGTTGTGTTAAAAAATGGCGCTGTTCCGCTAGATATTTTAGAGCTCTATATTGATAAATATATACAAGAAAAAGGGTAAAGGTCAGAGAGCTCCTGCATATTTGGGCAAAAAATAGAGTGTTATTCTATAATTAGATTAAACCACCGTTTCTAATAGCCAATGCGGGAATAATGTATGTCAGACGATTTGGATGATTTACGAAGAGAAAAGCGAAAGTTTGTTGAACAAACAGTGACCGTTAGATTTAATGATACTTCACATAATAATGTAGTCCGAATTTTAAAGTGTAGTAGCCAAGACATTTCTGCTGGTGGCTTAAAACTGGTTTCGAGAACGCCATTGACCCTAGGGCAAAGCGTGCCAGTCGAAATCGATCTCGGGTCAATGTGGGCCGTTATTGAAGCAAAAGCAGAAGTTAAATGGTGCCTAGAAGTTGATGATATGCCGACGTATTACATAGGTATGAAACTTGTTGATATCCAAAAATCCAATCTACAAGTGTGGAAGAAATTCATTGAAAAACTTTAATTATGAATGTCTAAAAGTCAAACGATAAGCGTTTAATAGCGAGCTTTTGTAAAAAGATATGGAAACAGACAGTCGAAAACAGGTACGCCACCCACGTGAGGAGACGATCTTTATAGAGATCTTGGCAGCCAGTAAAGAATTTGCAGAAGACAATATAATGCTTGAGTGCACCACTCAAGACATATCCAAAGACGGACTTAAGATTAAAGCCGAATACCCATTTATAGTGGGTGCCATTCTAGAATTGCTGATTTCGTTCGAAAGCGGGGGATACAAGTTTTTGTTAACTGGCCAAGTTAAATGGAATCGAGTTAACGCAGATGGCGAATCTATCGCTGGATTCGAATTAATCGAGGCAGAGCATTCTGATTACCTTGTTTGGCGGAATATGTTCTTAGAGATGAGTGAGCAATAGAGAGGCCCTAGCGCAGCTCTTTTTTATCAGTTTCGAGCTTCTTAAGGTTTTTAACTCCTGCCAAATTTGACAACTACGACCAAAATCGTATATTGTCAGTTAAATAGCTTATAATTTGACAAATTCATACTGCCTTATGAGAACAACTATAAAACCTACCGGCGCCGAACTCGAAGTCCTGCAAGTCTTGTGGAAAAAAGGTCCTTCCACAGTTCGAGAAGTGCACAATAGCCTAAAAGCGACTCATTCCACAGGTTACACAACCGTTTTAAAAATTATGCAAATAATGCATGAAAAAGAACTCTTGAGACGAGATGCGTCTTCTAGAGCCCATGTGTATTCTGCATCTGTTGGTGAAGAAGATACACAAGGCCAGTTTGTTAATGAAATGGTTTCGAAGGTTTTTGCCGGTTCAACTTCCCAATTAGTCGTTAGAGCTCTGTCAGAAAAATCAAGTAAACAAGAAATCGAAGAAATTAGGGCTGTACTCAATCGACTCGAAGGGAAGTAATCGATGGATGTGTTAGTTGGGTTTGTTTCAAGTCAAGAAGTTACCAATTTAGCTCTAACTTTAATCCATTTTATATGGCAGGGCGCCATCATTGCTGCGGGGCTCTGGTTCGCGCTTGTTATCACTCCTAGAAATAATTTTCAATTACGCTACCGTTCTGCAGTTTTTGCGTTAATTTTATGTATAGTTAGTCCGATAGCGACTTTCAGCTTCCTTAGCCATAACCCGTCAGTAAGCCAGGCTAATTTGACTCAAGTGAGCCAGCTTAAAAGCAATGTTGCCGATTCGTTAAATAACTCCAACTCTGGTTTATCTGGGCCTATTTCTGAGTCGTCGAATCCAGTAAGCATACAAGCTTTCGCCGACCCGACTGATTATTTAGGATATGTACTATTAGCCTGGCTTTTAGGTTGCGTTTTCATGTCTTTTAAATTCATATTAGACCTCAATCGAACTTTTAGACTGACACGAGAAGGTGTTGCCAAGGTCTCCAATCGAGTCGAAAACATCGTAAACAGCCTTTCAGTAAAGTATCGATTAAAAAGAAAAATAACTATCCTCAAGTCTCGAAAGGTCAACGTACCCGTTGTTATTGGCTGGTTACGGCCGGTTGTTTTATTGCCAATTGCTATTACGATTGGTCTCGAAACTAAGCACCTAGAATTGATAATTGCGCACGAATTAGCGCATATTAAACGGATGGATTTCGCAGTAAACCTCTTTCAAAGTATTGTTCAGATATGCCTTTTTTATCATCCAGTTATTTATTGGATTAATAAAGTTATTCGTGATGAAAGAGAGTATATTTGTGACCAGCTAGCCCTTGAGGTTTTAGGTAATGATGAAAGCGCTAAAATCAATCTCGCTAAAGCGCTACTCGGAACTGAAGAACTAAGAGAAGGAAATCTTTCATTAGTTGCTGTAGCCGCTTCTGGTGGCATGTTGAAGCATCGAATTTCACATATTTTGGACAGTCAATATAAGCCTGCTACTTCATTAAAGAGTTTATTTATTGGCACTATGGTGTTTTTATTTAGCTTCGCAGCTTTATCAACCACTTTTGAACTGAATGATAAGAATGTGGTGAGCTCTGCAAAGATAGAACTAACTGAGAAACTAGTGAATACGCCGAATACTGCGATAGTTTTGAGGGACGAGTTAGTTAATATTTCGAACAAGAATTCTGAGAAAACAAATACGGGGCCTTCCACTCAAAATGTGCGTAGAGTTCCAGAGGGTAGCGATGACCTAGCGGCACACATTCAAGCTGAAAAGGAGCTAAAAAGTAATGCTACCAACGTGTTAGTTGCTCAAGATGCCAATATAGAGACCAGTAACTCAGCTAAAATAGAAAAAATTTCGACCTCTGTGGCTGCAAAAACACGCTCAAAACAGTCTGAGGCTTCGAACATGACAGGCAGTTCTAAAGTCCTGAATAGTAAACCTGCAAGTGCTCCAGCAGACTTGCAAATACGTAACAAATCACCGAGAGAAAAATCTTCTAAAATAGGAAGTTCAGCCAAAATCAATGATGCTCTTTTTCGAGAACTCTCAAGTAAGGCGCTCACCGATCAATACTTACTGCCTGCTGCAGCTGTATCTGATGAAAGTCGTTTGTTAAAGACTGCTGCACTAGATTTACAATCGATTACTAGTTTTAAAGAGCCTAAGGCGATATTTACGCCGTATCCGAAATACCCGAGAAGAGCTTGGGATAAAATGATTAACCAAACGATTCGAGTGAATTTTAGCATCACCTCTGAAGGTGATGTCAGTAATATTGATATTATGGAAGATGCCGATGAAGCGTTTTCGGATGAAATATACCGAAGGCTTAGAAACTGGAAATACCGTCCAGCGGAAAAAGACGGAGTTAGGGTCGCTCACTTAACTTCTTTGGAGTTTGTTTTTAAAGCCCCTCAGAAAAAACCAATCCCAACCATCACTACGGGTTCACGAATACGCAGACGATAAACTCGTCTGCTTTGAATTTTTAACTGTCAGGTGATAGTCTGTAATTACGAGTTATTGTCTAACGTCATTGAGATTTATCATGTTTAAAAAGTTTTTGATTGCGATAGTTATCTTTTCTGTCATTGTTCTAGGGTTGCAACTATTTGGTGGTAGAGATTTTACTCAAGTTACTACTGCTTGGGATAAATATCGCCACGGCGGTGATATAGGAAGTTTAACCCAAGACATAGGTATAATTTTCTCAGGCGATAGAATTTCAGAGGGTGGGCTCGCCACAGCCAAGCTCGCAGAGAGATTGATCTACAAGTGGACAGATGAAAATGGAATAGTCCAACACAGCGAAAGAAAGCCCAATGTAGATAATTACGAAGTCATCAAAATGGGCGATGTCACTGTCGAAACCCAAAAATCTTTAGATAAAGAGGAAATTGAGCAAGCGCTTAAGAACCAATGAGGTATTAAGTTAAGTTAATCTGCTCAATTACAAATATTTCACTTGGTTAATTTGCTTCTTTTGTTTAGGTTTTTTAAGTAAAACGTATACCGAGCCAGTACCGCCATGCCTTGGCAGGGCTGAATGAAACGCGACCACTTGATCGATTTGTTGTAACCAGTGGTTTACATAACTTTTCAACTTTGCTGGTTCGCTGCTTCTCTCACCTTTCCCATGAGTGATTAAAAAACAACGAAGATCTTCTATTTCCCCACTACTTATCAAGCGAAAAACTGCCTCACGAGCTTGCTGTATAGTATAGCGATGCAAATCCAAGTGATAATCAAATTGATATTTAGCGTTTCTTAAGTTCTTAAAGACTAATGGTTGGATTCCACTTATCTTGTAACTTAGGACGTCATTAGGCTTAACTCTGACGACATCGCCATCAGTTAAGAAGTTTTGATATTTAGACTCTTTCTTTACTGCCGCTTTTTGTCTGTAGGAAGAATTTGATACGACGTTTTTACGAATTTTTTCTATCTTGTCTTGTTCAATGGGCTTTACTCCCTGCATTTCAGCTAAAAAGCTTTGATTCGTATCACTATGATCGTTCATATTCTTTACTGCAAAAGGTTGTTTATGGGAGAGACGTCAAAACATCGAGCTAAAGCTATGCAAGCTGCGACTCTACTAACTATAATATACAAATAGGATTCTTGGAACAGAGATAGAGCAAATGATTGATGGAAAGTTTGATGTAGTTTTTAGAGGCCAAATTGTTCGTGGTTTAGATGAATCAGTTGTTAAATCTAACTTAGTTACCCTTTTTAAGTCGTCTCCTGAAGCGGTCGATAAGCTTTTTAATGGTAACGAAGTCGTAGTCAGAAAAGAATTAGATTATGCCACCGCAATGAAATACCAATCAGCGCTTAAGAAAGCGGGAGCTCTGGCATTAATCAAGGAAATAGAACAGAAAACAGTTGCTGCACAACCATCACAGGGTAAAGCAACATTTGGTGTACCGGTTGAAGATGACTTAAACCGCTCTGACCAACCTGAAAGTCAAGGTTACAAAGAGCAGTCAACGGCAGACCCACTGAAAAATACAGTCGCGCAAAGTAGCGTAGAAGAGGTTAATCAACAGCCTGCAGGAGGTGTTAGTCAGCTTTCAACTGGCAACGAATCGGCCGGAGCTCAAGACGGGTTGACTGTAGCAGAGCCTGGTGCACAAATACTACCTGACAAGATTTACGAAAAACGAGAGGTCGATACCAGCCAATTATCTCTCGCTTCAGTTGGCGAACGGATTTTGCCAGCAAAGCCACCAGAAGATCATCCAAAACCATCTATCGAGCATCTTAAACTGGAAGAATAGTTTTAAGTCGCCAAATCATTATCTCGAATTTCTGACATTTTAGAGCTGTACTATCTATTGCCTATAATTGTCGTACCAAAGGTTGGTAGCTCCAGCAACAGCTACCGGCATTACAAGGATATTAACCACGGGAACCATTGTAAATAACATCACCAGCATTCCAAACCCAAAGGGACCTGTTCGGTTTCTTCTTAAATGCTCTAAAGTCTGCTGGAAGCTGCGCCGATGGTTGTCTTCAGGGTAATCAATGTATTGGATAGCTGACATCCAGCCGTTAAATACAAACCAAATTATCGGAACAAATGGAGAAATTGGTGTTAGGAATAGCAATAAACAAAGCAACGCTCTAGGAATGTAATAGGCAAGCTTTTTCCATTCTCTAACAATTAGCCTTGGAATATCGGCAATAAAAGCAGTCCAACTAAAATCTGTTTCTTGGTAGTCTTCCCCGGAAAGGTGTCTTTCAACGGCCTCAGATAGTAACCCGTTGAAGGGGGCGGCTATCCAGTTAGCTATAAAACCAAATATAAAAAACACCGTAATCAAAACTGACGCAATGATCAACGGCCATAACAACCAATCCAACGAATCGACCATCCATTGCAAAGCTTCAGCAGGCCAGCTTACGTACCAAGATGTATCATTAACTTTATCGGAAAGCCAAATCGGTAGTGATTCATACCAGTTAGAGATAACCTCGAAAGCATAAAAAGTTGCAAAAGATAATAGAACAAAGTTGATAAAAAGCGGGATGAATACAAACTTTTTGATGCCTGGTTGCCAAACTAATTGCAATCCTTTGTTCAAATATTGAGCGCCTTGAAACGAATCTGATTTCATTGTCGATTAATTATCTCTTTTAAACATTATAAGTGTGCTTTAGCATCGAAATAATTTAAACTAATGCGTTTGACAAAACCAGACCTTAATTGTAAATCTTTCTGCAAACTAGACTAAGCTAACGCCGTCATTTGGGAATTGAAGACCTTAAGGTCTAATTAGAATGTAACAAATAGAACAAAGAATGCGACTAAAACAAATAAAACTAGCTGGATTTAAATCCTTTGTTGATCCGACAACTGTACCTTTCCCAGAGAACCTAACAGCAATTGTTGGGCCAAATGGATGCGGAAAATCTAATCTGATTGACGCGGTTAGATGGGTAATGGGAGAGTCATCTGCAAAACACTTGCGCGGAGACTCGATGACGGATGTCATTTTTAATGGCTCAACCTCTCGAAAACCTGTCGGTCAAGCGAGTATTGAGCTGGTATTTGACAACAGTGACGGAACTCTAACAGGTGAATATGCTGGTTATGCTGAAATAGCGTTACGTCGTATGGTCACAAGAGATGGACAGTCTACCTATTTCTTAAATGGTACTAAGTGCCGTCGAAAAGATATTACAGACATATTTCTTGGGACTGGCCTAGGCCCAAGAAGTTACGCGATCATTGAACAGGGAATGATTTCCCGATTAATCGAATCAAAGCCTCAAGAATTAAGAGTCTTTCTAGAGGAAGCTGCCGGAATATCTAAGTATAAAGAGCGTCGACGTGAGACGGAGAACAGAATCCGTCATACTCGTGAAAACATGGAGCGTTTATCTGATATCAGAGAAGAACTCGGCAAACAACTAGCACATCTTCAACGTCAGTCAAACGCGGCCTCAAAATATAAAGAATTAAAGCAAGAGGAGCGCAAACTTAAAGGTGAATTGTCTGCGCTAAAATGGCGTAAGTTTAACCAGCAAGTTGAACTCTTGTCAGGTGAAATTAATAAGTTAGATACCGACTTAGAGGCGAGAGTCGCTGAGCAAAGGCATGCAGATGCGCAAATCGAAAAGACCAGAGAGCTCCATATTGAGCTTTCTGATGAGTTTAATACCGCACAAGGTAAATACTATGGTATTGGTGCCGATATCGCTCGATTGGAGCAAGGTATTGCCCACAAGAAAGAGCGTCAAAACCAATTAAATCAAGACTTCCAGCAAGTTTCAGGTTCGTTATCTCACATGCTTGAACAAATGACTCAAGATGAGCAAAACCTAGAGTCACTTAAAGAGCGATTGGTCGAGTTGGAACCAGAATTAGAAATACAACAACAAACAATGCAGGAAGCAACTGACCTACTGAGTGACTTGGAAAGCGAGGTCCTTGATTGGGAGCAAGAGTGGGAAACATACAATAAGCTTTCTGCTGAAAACAGCCAGCGAATGGAAGTAGAGCGTACTCGTATTCAGCATTTTGATCGAGTTATCGAGCGTCTAGGCAAACGAATTGAAAGTAATGAGCAAGAATCGAGCAACTTAGAGTCACAACCCATTGAACAGGATGTTCTAGAAGCTTCCATTGAACTCAGTAAAGTGGAAGAACAAACCAACCAGTTATCAGAAGTCGTCGAATCATTATTTGAGCAAATCTCGGACAAGCGACAGCTTAGACGGCAAAGGCAAACTGAAATAGAAACGAGCCGAAGAGAATTACAGAAAGTCCAAAGTAAGCACATTTCATTAAAGGCTATGCAAGAGGCTGCGTTAGGCAGTTCCGATAAGGGCGTTGATAACTGGTTGAAAAGCAATAACCTGTTAAATAACAAAAGGATAGCTCAGGATATTAAAGTTAACTCTGGATGGGAAACCGCGGTCGAAACAGTACTAGGTGACTCGTTAGAAGCCATTACAGTCGCCGATTTAGATCAAATCTCAAGTCAATTGGCTGAATTAAACACCGGTTCTATTTGTCTATTTGGTTCTGAGGTAAGCCAAGAAACTCCGGTCGAGAACTCTCTATTAAATAAGGTGGATAATGCCAGCTCAGTAGCCGATGTATTGTCTAATGTGATCGCCGTAGATTCTCGCGAGCAAGCGTTATCAATGAGGTTACAGTTAAGCGCTCAGCAATCTGTAATCAGTAAAGATGGATATTGGGTCGGTAGAAATTGGTTAAGAGTTAGTAAAAAAGCCGCTGACCAGTTGAGCGTACTTGAGCGTGAAGCTGAATTGGAAAAACTTGCAGAAGAGTTAGCTTTACTCGAAGAAAAACTTGATCAAATCCAGCAATTAGCTGAGCAAGAAAGCGAACAACTAAAAGACCTGGAGAATGATTGGGAAGACAAGCAAAGAACCCTGAGTTCAACCAGTAAGCGTTATAGTGATTTAAGAGCTCAAGTTGGTTCTCAACAAGCTAAATTGGAGCAAATGGTTAAACGAAAAGATGCGCTTGAGAAAGAACGAGCTGATCTAAATCACCAACTGCAAATTGATGAACAATCTTTATCTCAAAGTCGTTCAAGTTTAGAAAAGTTGGTCGATGCAATGGCTGAAGATTTGGATAAAAGAGAGCAGCTTAGTAATCAAAAAGATGCCAGAAGAAATGAACTAGAGCAAGCTAAGAATAGAGCTAGAGAAGCTAAGGACAAAAGCCATCAATTAGAACTTCAGGTAGCAAATATTCGAACTGAAATTAACTCTAATCAATCGACTAATCAGCGCATGCATTCACAAGTCAGTGAGATGCAAGCGAGAAAATCGACCATCGAAGAGGCCTTAAGAACCGCAAACTCACCCGATGATGATCTGCAAATAGAACTTGAGGAAGCTCTTGAAAAACGCTTACTAGCAGAGGAGGAGCTAGCAAAAGCTCGTGATCGTCTGGAAGAAGTTGAAAAATCCATAAGAGTCCATGAGAAACAACGTTCAGAAGCCGAACAAGCGGCGCAAGCAGTGCGAAGTAGGTTAGAGCGACTAAGAATGCAATGGTCTGAAAATAGCACCAAACAGAGCACTCAAGAAGAAAACATTACTAATCATGATGAAGACATTCAAGAAATACTAAAAGAGTTACCACTCGACGCGAGTGAAGAGGATTGGAATAAGCAGTTAGAAGTCGTTGCTAATCGAATTCAGAGACTGGGCGCTATCAATTTAGCTGCTATTGAAGAACATAAAGAGCAATCAGAAAGAAAAGTCTACTTAGATGCTCAAAACGAAGATTTAGAGGAGGCTTTAGATTCTCTAGAGTCGGCCATTAAAAAAATAGACAGAGAGACTAGAACCCGGTTTAAAGAAACTTTTGATAAAGTTAATAATGGAATGAAAGAGTTGTTTCCAAAAGTCTTTGGTGGTGGTCATGCCTATCTAGAAATGACGGGTGAGGATTTGTTAGATACTGGCGTTACCGTTATGGCTCGTCCACCAGGCAAAAGAAATAGTACGATTCATCTACTATCGGGTGGAGAAAAAGCACTGACAGCTTTATCGCTAGTGTTCTCAATATTTAGACTCAACCCTGCTCCGTTTTGTATGCTCGATGAGGTTGACGCACCGTTAGATGATGCAAATGTCGGCCGTTTTTGTAAATTGGTTAAAGAAATGTCAGAACATTTACAATTTATCTACATTACCCATAATAAGGTATCAATGGAAATGGCCAACGCTCTAGCTGGAGTCACCATGCAAGAGCCGGGCGCATCGAGGTTGGTATCCGTTGACGTAGACGAAGCTGCGCACTTGGCAGGTATATAAAAAGTGAAAGGTTCATAGAAGGGTTAATAATTTATGGATTGGCAATTACGAATAGCACTGATTATCGCAGGATGCGCATTAGTTGCTTACGTTTATTACGACTATTCTAAAAAGAAAAGAATTCAAAAGGAAAACGAAAAGTTAAAAAAGCAATTCAGTAGCATTTCTGAAACTGTAGATAGTGCTGGGTTCGATCACGTTGGGGTAGGCACCCCTAGACCAGCAGCAGGTGACGAGAATAAAGTTGAATCAAATAGAGTTTCTCCCGAATCAGGAGTCCTAGCCAAGGAAGTGGAGGGGACTACCGTCGAAAAGTTTATAGAAAAATCATTAGAGAGAGATGATGCCGAAAGCAATTTTCAAACTCAATCAAACACTTCCAGCAATAAAGAATCGGTAGATAAGGATAAACCTCGTAATATACAGCAAAGTGCAGACGCAGTAATAAACAATAGTAAAAACGAAAATTATGAAACGCCGGAAAAGGCGATGGTGTTGTCATTGTTGTTGCAAGCACCTCAAGGTAATCATTTTAAAGGTAGAGACTTTTTACCTTTGTTTTTGTCTCAAGGGTTAAGGCATGGTGAGATGGGGATTTTTCATCGTAGAGCTAGAGCTGGAAAAAATCCTGGTCCAGTTTTGTTTAGCTTAGCCAATGGAATTGGACCAGGTACTTTTGATATAAACAATATGGAAAACTTTGAAACACCGGCGCTAGCATGTTTTGTTACCTTACCCGGGCCAGATGATGCGCAAGTAGCTTACAATGCGATGTATAAAACATGTTTGTTACTTCAGCAAGAGCTTGGTGGAGAGTTGCTTGATGAAACTAAGTCTATTTATTCCAAGCAAACACATAACCATCGACTCGATCAAATTAAAGATTATAGCTTTAAATTCGGCTCGTGAACTTTCTTAACTTATTTCATAAATCCATTCTAACTAGTTAAAAAATGATATCTAAACTTTCAACTGAACAAGCAAAAGTTATTCAGTCGCTGACCATTAATCAAAATATTGATGAGTTGGTTGAGCTTCTTAATATCAAGGATGCGTCTACTCTCTCAATTGAGCAAATACTGTTAATTTTGAGCGTAGCCAATGCCACTTATAGAGCTGGTTACCCATTGATCGACGATAACACTTATGATCATTTATTCTTAAATGAGCTAAAAGCTCGGGATCCTGGTCACCCTTACTTATCATCGGTGGAGCCAGAGTTGGTCATAGATTCAAAGACCGTAGCGCTTCCTCAAAAAATGCTGTCAACAGATAAAGCATACACTTTTGAAGCGATAGAGAAGTGGGTCCAGAGAGTGCTCAAGGTTGCTCATAGTCAGTCAATCGAAACTGAAGATGTTGAGTTTCGAATTACCCCAAAGTTAGATGGTTATGCTGCTTTTGATGATGGTGAACGGTTATATACACGAGGTGATGGAAACAGAGGCCAAGATATTACCAGAGCCTTTAGAAAAGGATTGAAAGTAGCAGGTTCTGGACAAAGAGGAAGTGGACCCGGCGAAATCGTAATCAGCAAAAGCTATTTTGAAAACCAACTAAGTGAACATTTCGAAAATTCTCGGAATATTCAGGCCGCCATTATTGCCGAGAAGAAAGTCGACCCGCTAATTCAGCAAGCAATCGATGAAGGTGCTTGTGTGTTCTTCCCGTTCGCAGAGTTAAACAGCTGGAAAGGTGATTCCGTAGAGCTTTTAGAAAGCTTTGAAACTATCTGTGAGTCAATTTGGAACTCTGTGGACTATGATATCGACGGAATTATTATAGAGACAACATCAGAATCTATTAAAAAAGAAATGGGTTCGACTCGGCACCACCATCGATGGCAGATCGCGTTTAAGGTCAATGAAGAATCGGCTGAAGTCGAAGTGTTAAGTGTAACTCCTCAAACTTCTCGAACTGGCCGAGTATCACCGGTTGCAGAACTTAGTCCAACTAAGTTAAGCGGAGCTACTATCAGTCGAGCGACGGTGCATCATTATAATATGGTAAAGACAAATGGAGTTGGTGCTGGAGCAATTGTCGAATTGGTAAGAAGTGGCTTGGTGATCCCTAAAATTGAACGAGTCATAGAACAGGTAGAACCGGATTTACCTAGTCAGTGTCCAAGCTGTCAAACAGAGTTAATTTGGGAAAGCGACCATCTAATATGTCCTAATAAAACAGACTGTCCGGCTCAAACAGAGAATACCTTAATTCACTTTTTTAGAACCTTGGGTAATGTCGATGGGTTCGGTCCAAAGGTCATTGAAAAGATTCATCTAAGTGGAATAAAAACTATCCACGGAATATACCAGTTAACCGTTGCTCAGCTAATAGAATTAGGTTTTGGAGAGAAAACTTCTGAAAATTTGATTAATCAGTTGATAGCTAGCCGCACTTTAGAAATTGAAGATTGGCGTTTCCTTGCAGCCTTTGGAGTAACTCGATTAGGTTTTGGAAATTGTGAAAAACTTTTAGAGCATCACAGTCTAAGTGAGCTTTTTGAGGTTTCAGTAGAACAAATGGTTTCCATTGACGGCTTTGCCCAGTTGAGCGCCGAAGCAATTTTTCAGGGATTAGCTGCGATAAAGCCAGAGTTTTTTAAAGTTTATGATTTAGGGTTCAACTTAACTAATACCAAAACATCCGATAGTGATAATAGTATAGAGTCACCGATAACGAATAAGCTGTTCGTGTTTACTGGGACTATGCAGCAAGGCTCTCGTTCAGAAATGGAAAAACATGCTAAATCTCTTAATGCAAAAGTCGGTAAATCAGTTTCAGGTAAAACTGATTATCTAGTTGCCGGAGAAAAGGTCGGCGCCAACAAAATAACGGCAGCTCGAGAAAAAGGGGTGACCGTACTTTCCGAGAAAGAATATTTGGATTTAATTTCTAGCTAAACATTTGGATAGAAATTGTGGCGATTTCTGCATGGTTGTGGGTTGCTATTAGTTCGGGCAACTCACTACTTAGGAATTACTAAAATACTTGGCAAGCCAATAAGGCGTCTAATTAGTGGATGACTAACTCTGAGGGTAATTGCACTACTTTCACTCTTTTTCCTTTATTTTACTATCACTTTGTCTTTGCTCTAGGCCGATCTTGCTTTAGTTTCAATGGCTTACTTGTCAGAATTAATATCTTTGAATTCTTTCAGGTTATCGATGTAGGAAATGTCTCACACACTCTGTCTCGATATTCTTAAAACTCTTTGCGATTTGTATTGTTAAAATTCTAGGGACAATCATTCATAATGGAATTCTACAAAACGATGTTGTTGAGGTACCAGACTGTGAATTTTTCTAAACATCAGTGGGTAACATTTCGGAAAGGACGTATGAGAGTAAAAGCCTGTGCAAGTTGTGGCGACTTGCACTTGCCGAGCAATTCAGAACAACCTTGTGTTAGTAATAAAGTATTTGATAGTCAATTGCTTAAAGCCGGTTACAAGCTCTATTCGAGCACATAGCTTTAAAGCACAAGGCTTTAGTTAGTTCGATTTATTGAGATTAAGTTTAGTCTGTGGAGACAGCCATTTTCTATTTTTGAAATCATAGGTTGTCAGATATTATCCCCGGTTTCTAGCCGGGGATTTTTTTATTTTAAAAATTGATGCAGCCACTTATTGACTTCAGCGTGCCATTGAAGACTATTGTTGGGCTTTAGAACCCAGTGGTTCTCATCTGGAAAATATAATAGCTTGCTAGGTATTTTTAGTTTTTGCAAGGCTGTAAATGTTGCAAGGGATTGAGTTTCAGGAATTCGATAGTCTTTGCCCCCTTGAATTACCAGCATAGGTGTTTTCCAGTTTTTTACGTAGTTTGCTGGGTTAAATCTTTCATGGTTTTTGGGCTGTTCATAGTAACTTCCACCATTCTCCCATTCTACAAACCAAAGCTCTTCAGTAGAATAATACATCATGCGATTATCAAAAACGCCATCATGGTTAACTAGGCATTTGAATTGATTTTGCCAGTTACCTGCTATCCAGTTGACCATGTAGCCCCCGTAGGAAGCTCCGAGAGCACATGCTTTGTTACCATCAATAAAAGGATATTTCTTTAGCGCATATCCAAGTCCTTTTTGTAGGTCAATAAGTGGTTTGCTGCCCCAGTTCTTACTAATGCTATCGGTAAACTCTTGTCCATAACCGGTAGAGCCATGAAAATCGATCATCACTGATACAAAGCCTTGACCCGCATAAGTTTGCGGATTCCATCGGTAATGAAAATGGTCCCCAAAGCTACCTTGAGGTCCACCGTGTATTAGAAACGCCAAAGGATATTTTTTGTTGCTATCGAAGTTAGCCGGTTTAACAACATAGCCGAAAACCTTTTCGCCATTCCAACCGTTAAAACTAAATTGCTCGTATTCTCCAAAACTTATTTTGCTTAATTTCTCTTGGTTAACAAAAGTGATTTGTTGATGGTCGGTTCCATCTAAGTTAGCAGAGTAGAGTTGGGCTGGGCTTTTTAAGCTATCTTTAGTGTACACAAGTTTTTTGCGACCTGAGCTAACGGCTCCAATATATCCTTCTTTATTGAACTGAATAACTTCATTTGTTTTTACGTTTAATTTCCAAAGCGCTTTTGTGCCGACATTGTTTCCAGTTAACAAGATAGATTGATTGTCTCCCGTAAAAGCAACCGAGCTAAAAGAGCGATCCCATTTTTTAGTTAGGTTTACTGTACTTGAGTTTTCAAGATCGATAAGTATTAAGTCTAACTTATCTGCTTCAAAGCCGGGACGAGTCATTGCTAGATAAGCAAGGTATTTACCATCAGAGCTAAACACGGGTTGAGTGTCCCACGCTTTATTATTTTGAGTTAAGTTTTTAGCTATGTTTGGTGAGTCTAGGTTAACGCTATATAAATCAAAGTTAGTAGAAGTTGGCTCATCAGCGTTCTGAAGTCGTGCGCTAAATATTATTTTCTGACTGTCACTAGAGAAGTTATATTCTTCACTACCACCAAACGGAATAGAAGGCACATTGGCATCGACAGATGATGAGACATGAATGATATCTTTATCTGCAATACTATATTGTAACGGCGCTACAAACAGTTGCGATTGAGTTTCTCCTACCCAGTGATCCCAATGCCTAACAAATAATTTGTCGTACACCAAACCGGTGGTTTTTTTCGACTCTAATTTCTTTAATTTTTCTTTTGTACAAACTAAAGATTGACACTCTCGATAAACATTGGCTGAAAAAACGAACTTTTTACCATCGGGTGAAATTTTAAAACTTGTTATGTCAACTGGAAGGTTTGTGAGCTGCTTTGGCTTCTGTTGTTCATTAATTGCTAAAGCCCAAATTTGTGATGAGCCGCTACGTGACGAAATAAAAAATAGCACTTTATTGTCAGGGGACCAATAGGGGGAGTGGTCCGATGCGGAATTCGTGGTGACTTGTCGAGTTTGTTTCGTTTCTATATTCGTAAGCCAAATATCGGTTCTTCCTCTATCGGCTTCTAGGTCAGTAGTTCTTATAACATAGGCTACAAGTTTTTCATCTGGTGATAATTCCGGCGATGAAATCCGTTGCATATTGATTAAGTCTTCAGCGGTAAAAGGTTTTGTGCTTTTCGCAGTGACACTATTAGCTGAAACTAAATGACTGCTAAGGGTAATTCCTAGAGAAATTAGAAATATCGTACGTAACATGATTGGCTCCGTGTTAATTATTCTATCGACTACAGCTACGGCAATCTAAAAATCAGCTATCTGCTTGCAACATGCCTACCAATAGTTGCACATGTTCAGCAGTTTCAACACCACGGTCGGTTAAATATCCACCGTCATCTTGGGTAGTCATGCCTTTATCAAAAAGTCTTTTAGCGGCTGCAATTTTTTGTTCGCCAGCATCATGATGTACTTTTAGTCCACCTTGGGTTGTATTTAAGTCAAAAAGGTTGAGCAGTTCTATCTCATCGAGTAGATCAGGTGTTAGTGACATAGTCGTTTCCTTTTATTCTGTTCTTGTTAAATGAATCGTAACTAATAGCGATAGCTTAAGTTAGCACTTTTATAATCTTAGGTATAGCAAAACAAAACTACAAAATAGGGTAGTCTAGATAAATTAATTTATGAATGTCTTGACAGTGATCTGCCTAGCACTTAAAATTCGCGCCGGATTTGGGGCTATAGCTCAGCTGGGAGAGCGCTACACTGGCAGTGTAGAGGTCAGCGGTTCGATCCCGCTTAGCTCCACCAAATCTCTTTATGAGTTTTAGTCCCCTTCGTCTAGAGGCCTAGGACACCGCCCTTTCACGGCGGTAACAGGGGTTCGAACCCCCTAGGGGACGCCAAATTGAAAAACCGGCTTTTGGGCCGGTTTTTTGCTTTATTGGACTAAAGTTTATGTCACTGTGGGCTGAACTATTGTCCTATTTAATATATAATCCCTTCGCTTTTTAAAACAAACCAGATTCCAAATAATTTCCAGTTCAACATACTGACAACTATCACAAATATTAGCTTTAGTTGCTACCGCTGGTGATTAAAAATAATTATATAAACACTAAGCATTAAGTGTTCGATACATTTAACTAATTATTTTGCCAATCGTGTTTTCCATAACTTGCAAGACGTTGGCAGCTGAGGAGACAGAATTCGTGAGCGTGATAAAACAGAAAGATTTTATCGACAGTGTAGAGGCCGCTCTACAATACATTTCATATTACCATCCTAAAGATTTTATTGATGCGTTATACCAAGCTTATCTTAAAGAGCAAAACCCTGCTGCAAAAGACGCCATTGGGCAAATATTAACCAATTCAAAAATGTGCGCAGAAGGTAAACGTCCAGTTTGCCAAGATACAGGTATAGTCACTAGTTTTATTAAGATAGGTATGGATGTTCAGTGGGAAGCTGATTTAACGGTTCAACAAATGGTAGACGAAGGCGTTCGAAGAGCATATCAAAATAGTGATAATCCGCTTCGAGCATCAATCGTAGCCAATCCGGTTGGTCCGAGAAAAAACACTAAAGATAATACTCCTTCAGTCGTACATGTTGAAATGGTAGCCGGAGATAAAGTGGAAGTCACCGTTGCTGCAAAGGGCGGGGGCTCAGAAAACAAATCAAAATTTGTGATGTTAAATCCTAATGATTCAATAGTCGATTGGGTGCTTAAAACTGTTCCGACGATGGGAGCTGGGTGGTGTCCTCCCGGTATGCTAGGACTTGGGATCGGTGGAACCGCTGAAAAAGCAATGGTAATGGCAAAAGAGTCACTGATGGATCCAGTTGATATCCATGAACTTCAAGAAAAGGGAGCCGAAAACTCAGTTGAAAAACTGCGTCTTGAACTGATGGAAAAAGTCAATCAATTGGGAATAGGCGCGCAAGGTTTAGGTGGATTAACCACTGTTTTAGATATTAAAATTAAAGACTGCCCCACACACGCGGCTTCTTTACCGGTTGCGATGATCCCCAACTGTGCTGCAACTCGTCATGCTCATTTTAGTTTAGATGGTTCTGGACCAAGTTTCGTCGAAGCCCCCAATCTGGCTGACTGGCCAATTATTGAACAAGCTGATAAGAGCAAACTGAAGCGCGTTAATCTCGATCAGATTACTCAACAAGAAATTGATAGTTGGAAGCCCGGTGATTCTCTATTGTTAAGTGGAAAAATTTTAACTGGTCGTGACGCAGCCCATAAAAGAATTCAGGATATGGTCAGTAGAGGCGAACCATTACCGGACGGTGTTGATTTTGAAGGTCGCTTTATCTATTACGTCGGACCCGTTGACCCGGTTCGCGATGAGGTTGTGGGGCCTGCAGGACCAACTACTTCTACTCGTATGGATAAGTACTCCGAGTTAATGTTGAGCGAAAAATCAGAAGGCGGAATGGGCCTTATGGGAATGATAGGTAAATCAGAACGAGGCGACATTGCATTAGAGTCGATTGCTAAACATAAAGCAGTATATTTGATGGCGGTCGGTGGAGCCGCCTATTTAGTTTCTAAGGCGATTAAAGAGAGCAAGGTTGTCGCTTTTGAAGATTTAGGTATGGAAGCAATCTATGAGTTTACCGTTGAAGATATGCCAGTCACTGTAGCAGTTGATACATCTGGCGACTCGGTCCACAAAACCGGACCGGCTATTTGGAAAGTAAAAATTCAGGAAGCGTCAAAAGTTTAGGTCATTCAAATTTAATTTTATTGAAAACACTATTTTAGGAGAATCATGAGTATTTCTAGTGCAGGTGCAAGATTTCGACAAGTTGTCGCAGACAACAAGCCATTGCAAGTCGTCGGTACTATCAACGCTTTAACGGCACACATGGCTAAACAGGCTGGGCATCAAGCCATTTATCTCGCAGGTAGTGGTGTTGCAGCAAATTCTTTAGGACTACCCGATTTAGGGATAAGTACGATTGATGACGTTTTGACGGATGTTAGAAGAATTACCGATGTTTGTGATCTTCCTTTGTTAGTCGATGCCGATACCGGTTTTGGCGGCGCATTTAATATAGCTCGAACCGTTCGATCTCTAACCAAGTTTGGAGCCGCAGGTTGTCATATTGAGGATCAAGTTGCTGCTAAAAGGTGTGGGCACAGGCCAAATAAAGAAATAGTTTCTCTCAATGAAATGGTCGATCGAATTAAGATGGCCGTTGATGCTAGAACCGATGAAAATTTTGTAATTATGGCTCGCACTGACGCTCTTGCGGTTGAAGGCATGCAATCAGCAATCGACCGAATTCATGCTTGTATTGAAGCTGGAGCCGATATGATTTTTCCAGAGGCTATTACTGAATTAGAGCAGTATAAGATGTTAAGCGATTCAATTGATGTGCCATTTCTCGCAAACATTACTGAATTCGGAAAAACACCTCTATTTACCACTCCTGAGCTAGCCGATGTAGGTGTAGATATTGTGCTCTATTGCTGTGGGGCGTATCGAGCTATGAACAAAGGGGCTGAATCTTTCTACAAAGCACTAATTAACGATGGACACCAAAAAGATATTGTTCCTCAGATGCAATCTCGAGAAGAACTATACAATTATTTAAACTATCACCAATTCGAACAAAAGCTCGACGAGCTGTTTGCAGATAATAAGGAGAAGTAAGTAATGAGTGAAACAACAGATAATAATGCAACCATAAGAAAGCCTAAAAAATCGGTTGCTCTTTCAGGAGTCGCAGCTGGTAATACTGCTCTTTGTTCAGTTGGTTTAACCGGCAATGATTTAGCGTATCGCGGATACGACATACTTGAATTTGCTGAGGACGCTGAGTTTGAAGAGATTGCACATTTATTAATCCACGGAAGACTTCCAACTAAAGCAGAACTCGTTAACTACAAGCGAAAATTAAGATCATTGCGAGGGTTACCTTTGGCAGTACAGGAAGTTTTGGAAGCGATTCCAGCAGCCGCACATCCAATGGATGTGTTAAGAACGGGTTGTTCTGTTTTAGGAACGGTATTACCAGAGAAAGATGAACAAGCACCTGCAGACGCAAAAGATATTGCCGATCGTTTGCTGGCGTCATTTGGTTCAATGCTTTTATATTGGTATCACTATAGCCACAATGGAAAAGCGATAAATGTTGAAACTGATGACGACTCAATCGGCGCTCATTTCCTAAACCTGTTGCATGGAGAAAAACCATCTAAGCAGTGGGAAAAAGCAATGCATACATCTTTGATTCTATATGCAGAGCATGAGTTTAATGCCTCTACTTTCACGAGCCGAGTGATTGCTGGAACTGGTTCGGATATGTACTCGGCTGTAAGTGGAGCTATAGGTGCTTTGAGAGGGCCTAAGCACGGGGGAGCGAACGAAGTTGCGCTAGAGATTCAAAAACGATACGCCACACCTGATGAAGCGGAGGCTGATATTAAGGAAAGAATGGCACGTAAAGAAATTGTTATTGGATTTGGTCATCCTGTATATACCGTTTCGGACCCAAGAAATGAGGTCATCAAAAAAGTCGCTAAGCAATTGTCAGAAGAACAAGGCGATATGAATCTTTTCAATATCGCTGAGCGTTTAGAAACTGTGATGTGGGATGAAAAGAAAATGTTCCCTAATTTAGACTGGTTCTCAGCGGTAGCTTATAACAAAATGGGAATTCCAACAGCAATGTTTACTCCTATATTTGTTATGTCGCGTATCACTGGATGGGCAGCTCACATTATGGAACAGCGTGTCGATGGAAAAATAATTAGACCTAGCGCAAACTATACTGGACCAGATTCAAGGTCTTGGGTTTCAATTGATAAGCGCTAAAAACTGATTATCGATTCCTTTCTTGGTGTACCAAGTCAAAAAAGCCCTATTGATTAGGGCTTTTTTTTGGTTAGTGAATTACTCTCTTAAAGGAGACGATATTAGCTGTTTAGCCGCGTTTAGTATTGTTTGCTTTTTAAACAAAAAATGCCACCGAGAGCCACCGGATTGTCGCCAAAGAAAAACGCTTCTCATCGCGCAAAGTAAACCACAGCGAACTAGTTCTTGATTGTGTTCATCTTGAAGCTTAGAGGGTTCTCCCTTAACTTGAATTCGGCTAGGCAGTCTGGATAAAGTCTGTTTATAAATTGTCGAGCATTCCGTTACCAAAAGCTTGAACTGGTCTTCATCGTTGTAAATATCGACTTCAGCGTATTTTTCGGCCAGCTCTGTGATTAGCTTGGTTAACTTTTGATAGATAGCTTGGTCTGCAATAAGTTGTTTATGTAAGCTAAGCAAGCTTATAATTAGTTGGACAAATTCAGGGTCTTTTTCAGCAGTGCTAGTGTCTAACTGTTGTTTTAATACTCTCAAACCTGAACTAACTTCAAAACTTCCATCATATACCGCTATTGCTGATGGCGCATTTAAGCGTAATAAAC